>CAYYKD010000009.1:70017-91417 GCA_964471825.1 uncultured Spirochaetales bacterium | reverse complement strand
GTGAATGGTTTTTCATTATCAGATAATTTCTTTAGGATGTAATTTCCACTTGATTGAAGGTATCTTGTTTTTTGATTACCTTTTAATATTATCTTAAGATATTCAAGAATTTCCTGTTTACATTCTAAATTATCTATTGGAAATAGGGTTTCCACTCTTCTATCAAAGTTTCGTTCCATCCAATCAGCACTTGATAGAAAGATATCCTCATCTCCACCATTGTAAAAATAGTAAATTCTCGTATGCTCAAGAAATCTATCAACGACACTAAATACTTGAATATTCTCACTTACATTTTTTACACCCGGTCTGAGACAGCACATCCCTCTAATGATAAGAATAATTTCAACACCTTCACAGGATGCATCATAGAGTGATTCAATTATTTTCTTATCAATGAGTGAGTTCATTTTTGCAATAATTTTACCCTTACCGCCATTTTTTATGTTTGTAATTTCTGTCTTTATTTTAACAAGAAACTCATTTCTAAGGTCAAGCGGTGCAGTGATTATTTTTTTCCATCTCGGCGGTTGTGAATACCCTGTAAGAAGATTAAAGATCGCAGAGGCATCAATACCAAAAAGTTCATTACATGTGAATAGACTGATGTCCGTATAAATTTTTGCTGTTTTATCATTGTAATTTCCTGTGGATAGGTGGATATACCGTTTAATTCCATCATCCTCTTCTCTTACTACAAGCAGAATTTTACAATGAATCTTTAGTCCTACAAGACCGTAGACGACATGGCATCCGGCCTTTTCAAGTTGTTTTGCCCAGTTGATGTTTTGTGCTTCATCAAATCTTGCCTTTAATTCTACAATTACAGTAACCTGTTTGCCTTTTAATGCCGCTTTTTTTAGTGCAGCTATAATTGGAGAATCCCCTGATGTTCGATAAAGTGTCTGTTTAATGGCAAGCACTTTGGGATCATTTGCGGCTTCCTCAAGGAATTTTACTACAGGGTCAAATGATTCAAATGGATGGTGCAGAATTCTATCTTTTTCTGAAATTATGTGAAAAACCGACCCTTTTGGGTCAGAAAATTCTTTAGGAAGAACCGGCGGAAGTGGCTCTATATGAAGTTGTGTAAAACCTGAGAGCCCTACAATATAAAAAAATGATGAATAATCAAGAGGTGAGTCAATTAAAAAATACATATTCTCAGTAAGGTTTAATCTTTCTTTGATAAACTCAAGGTTTTTATCTGAAACATCTGATTCAACTTCAATTCTAATTGGAACCCCTTTCTCTCGGTTTCTAAGTTCAGTTTCAATAGTTGAAAGCAGATCTTTTGACTCCTCCTCTTCTAAATTAAGCTCAGCATCACGAGTTATTCTAAATGTTGTCATATCGATAATCTTGTATCCATTAAATAGTTTATGAGCATTTAGTTTGATAAATTCTCCTATCATAATAAACTCTGTATTTTTGTGGGACTCATTTATTGGGATAAATCTGCTCTGAGTGGGGATCGGGATAACTGCGAAGATTGGTTCTTCAGGGGTCTCCTTAGATTCAAGCTGAACTAGTATATTTAGTGTTTTACCCGAGATAAACGGAAAAGGGCGGGATTGATCTATTGCCATAGGTGACAGTATTGGGTAGAATTTAGAATCAAAGAGGTCATTTATTAGTTTTGTTTTTTCTGTAGGTAGATTCTTGGCATTGTAGAATATTATTCCATTCTTATTCAATTCAGGCAATATTTCATTTGTGTAACATTCTGATTGAATTTTAACCATTTCATCCGTTTTATTTCTGATCTCTTTAATTAATTGAGTCGGTGTATAACCGGAGTAATCAGGTTCATTGTAGTTAAGTCTTATCTGAGAGATTATACCCGAAACTCTTACCATAAAAAATTCATCCAGGTTATTTGAAAAGATTGCAAGAAATTTCAGCCTCTCCATTACCGGTTTTTTTAAGTCCAAAGCCTCTTCAAGTACTCTTCTATTGAACTCGAGCCAACTCAGCTCTCTATTTATAAAGTGTTCCTTTGAATATTTCATTTAGATTTCCTTATTTTCTTGAATATTTAAGACTACTTTTCTACCAAAAAAATTTTCAAACATAACTTTCTTACTTTTGAAAGAGTACTCTTCGTTAAAAATCCTTGATTTACACATTACCTTTAATATAAGTTTATCGTCTTTTAACACACATGTAAGATTTTGAATCAACTGTAGGTGTGAAGCATCAAGTGAATCTGCTATCCTAAGTATGGCAGCAAGTTTTGTTATAGTCATTTTATCTTTATGTGGCATAATTTCATACTCAAGGTGTGAGGATCTAGGTTCAGATCTTCTATGATACCTTGCAATATTTGCAATAATATTTTTTTGATGATTATCAAAGAAAAAGAAGTCTTGAGATTGAATGACATAAAGTGAATGTTTGTGATGGGATCTTGATGAAATACTCAGGCCAATATCATGAAGTATAGATGCTACAAGCAGGTATGATCTTTCCTCATTTCCCATTTGATGTAGCCGCTCTGTTCCATTAAAAATCTCTAGAGCAAGTTTAGCTACACGGAGAGCGTGTTTTTCGTCAAAATTTAGCTTTTTACCGATCTTTATAGCATGAATCTTAATCTGTCTAAACATGTTTTCGAAATATAGTGTATCAGAAAGTGATGCGGTTTTATTTTTAATTATAGCATCTCTAAGAGAAATATCGGGTAGATAAATTTCACCTACTTTAAACTCGCTCATCAGCTTGTAGTAAGTAGCACAGGTTGTGTAAAATGTATCTGTAATATCATGCGGAATATTTAGCTCATTAGTAAGCTCTTCTGAAGTTTTATTCTGTGATAAATCAGAGTATTTTTTTAGATCTTCTATTGTTACTTTTAGTATTTCGCTATCACCTTTTACAATATGGGCTATCTCTTCAAGTTCAGAGCATATACCAAATATTTTTGTCAGCCTGACTTTGGGCATCTCTTTCTTTAAATATCTAACCTCATGATCTAGGGTTGATTTTAGAAACTCCGGATATGATTTTTCATTTGAGAATGAGTCATGGTAGATCTCTATCATTTTAAGAGAGCCAAGTGGGAGTGTCCTGGAATAAATAATACACTCATCAGAAAATATTGAAACATTAATAGTTCCGGCACTAACTTCAATTATACAATTTTTAGATCTTACATCTATCGTCGGGTCATTTTCAGTGATTGTTTTAAATATTAGTTGAATTTCTTCATTTGGTGATAAAATTGAAACTTCAAGTCCGGTAAATGTACGAATATTATCTATAAATATGTCTGCATTTGAGGATTCACGAACAGCGGTAGTTCCAACTGTAAATATTTCTGAGACACCAAGATCATTGCAAATTTTTTTGTATCTTTTCAGAACGGCTATTGACTCATCGATGAGTTTTCGTGATATTTTTCCGGTGTTAAATGTATCAATACCGAGTTTAACTGTTTGCCAAAGTTCGTCAAGGAGTTTTAGTTTATCAGCCTTTATTTCGTAGATGCTCATTCTTATTGCACTTGAACCTATATCAATTATTGCTTTTTTATCCAATTTCATAATATTGCCCTTGATAGAATTGATTCATGAAGAGGGTTGGAGGTAAATGCTATGCAACCGAGTGCTACCGAGTGTTCCTTTAATTTTGCATTTGTTATCAACACTGTATCCCCGCCGCCGCCGATTGAGTTTTTCAAGGCGATTCGTTTTATTTCATTCATTATCTCATCTCCAAATTCGTCTATCGCACCTCCACCTATAACAACAGCATCGACTCCGATAGTGTTTATAAGATTGGCACAGGTAATTCCGACTGCCTTAGACATGGCACCAACAGCTTTTATAACCGGTCTATCTTTTTTATGATATGCCTTATATAGATCTTTATAACCAACACTCTCCTTCCAATCAGGTGCGATTTTTTCCAGGATTATTGGTTTGTTTTTCTGCCTTTTTATGTAGTTTACTATCCCTATTTTCCCGGCAATTGTTTCTAGGCACCCCTTGTTACCGCAGTTACATTTTCGACCATGGATGTCGATGATCATATGTCCAACTTCTCCTGCTGTAAATCCATGTCCCCTAACGATTTCTCCATTATATATAAATCCTCCACCAACCCCTGTACCTAAAAATATTCCATACACAGATCTATAGTTGTGCAGATCTCCATAGATATACTCTCCATAGAGTCCCATATTTACATCATTATCAATGAAAATGGGCTTGTTAAACAACTCTAGTGCAATATTATATATTTCAAGATCTTTTAAGCCAAGATTTGGTGCATTAAGCAGCTTTTTTGTATCTTGATTTATTGAGGAGGGCATTGCCAACCCTATAGATTTGATCTCTTTTTCTTCTATCCCGGCCTCATTTATAGCATTAAGGTAGGAGCTTTTTATAGTCTCAAATATATTATTTCCACTTTTAGTCTTGAGTTTGTTCTGTCCGTAGATTTTACCTTTTTCATCTGCAATTATAGAGAGTATTTTAGTTCCGCCGACATCAATTCCTGCATATAGTTCCATTTATTATCCTACTGAGCTTAGAGGCTCTTGCAAGAACCTCCTTGATATTAAAAATATTATTGTCCAAGTATCATTCTTCTAAGAATCTTGGGGTCTGAGACTTGATCCTGCATTTCATCAAGCATCTGTGTTTTTATTGCCAGATTTGTCAGTACCTTCCAGGCTATTTCAGGATCCTGTTTGATCATTGCAAAGAATGCTGATTTATCAACTTGAAGAACTTCAACACCGTCTTCAGCCGCCATAACAGTTGCTGCTCTAACTGCACCGGTTATCATTGAAACCTCTCCAAAAATATCCCCTTCACGGAGTTGTCCGCATTTTATTATTGAACCATTTACTGTTCTTTGAACGGACAGTTTCCCTTTTTTTACTATGTATAAAAACCTGTCAGAGCCATCCCCCTGTTTAATAACCAGGGCACCTTTTTTTAATGCAATTTCTCTCATCATAGTAGAACCTCTTACTTTTTTATCATTGATTTGTTAAAAATATATTAACTTAACAAAATTATTTAATAATTTTAAAATATTTACTTTAGAGGCTCTTGCACAAATCTTGATTTTTGCAAGAACCTCTTTGATTTTTACAAGAGTCTCATTATACAAAAATTTAAGGTAGAATAAAATAAATTTTTAAATTATTAAAAAATCAGCTTAAATAATCATTGTTAAATCATTATGAAGCAAGTTTGATTGTTGTAAGAAACAAAAACAGCTCACTATTTTAATATTATTGAGAGTTTTATGTCACTTTCTAATCTAAATTTATAACTTTTCGAACCGTTTATAGTGCCTGCATAATAGAAATGGTTAGAGGTTCCAAAGTTAAAGAATTCACTTAAGCTATTAGATGGGAGATTTGTAACAAGATTATCGCTATATTCGTAATTAAAGATATTGATAGGTTCTGTAACATACTCAGTACCTTTGTATTCACTTGTAGTCCCCTTGAGTGAGTAACCATCCAGCGTTTCAATTTTATCAGACATTATTACTGAGTTGCCCCATCGAGCAAGGGTTTCTCCAAAACCGTAATTATATCCGGAATCCCGTAATGCATTAGTAATTGCCTGGGTTCCATTATATTTGCTATTCACAATTCGATTTAGAATATCTGGTCCGTTGTAGTTACGCATTAGATATGCTCCATAGGAAAATGCTGTTCCATAACTATAGCCTTGATCATCCCAATAGTTTAGTCCCAGGTAAGGTAAGTAATTATAACTTGGTATCCTCATCTCTGAAGGGTTTGGGTATTCCATACGGGTTGCTGTTAGATCTTCTATTGCAAGTGAACAGAGTTCATTAAGCCAGGTCTCTGTTTGAGTCTGAGTTTGAAGGACAAATTTTCTATAGAAATGGATAGCGTGTTGTAGTTCATGTGCAAGTGTCGAATAGATATCATCAGGACGAGACTTGAGATAGTTAGAGTTTATGTAGAACATAACTCGTTCATTTGATCTAGTCTCATATGATTTTTTTATGTTGTCTTTGGCATAGAAATATCCCATGACATTAGCCGGTAATTCATTGTATAGTAAAATTGTAACAACATCTGATGGTGGGATAAGGTTTGAGAATTGATGTTCGCCCCATGGTTTGCCGAGGATATTTGTACCGAGTGTGTATATATCTTCACCGTTATCTTTTAGGAATTTTTCTTGCAGATTAAAGATATCAGTTTCATTAATTTGATATTGAGCAGATCCTGTTTTCCAAACAGAGTCCGCAACCCAGATATTAAGCTGGTCCTTGTTTGGGGATTTATATACAGCTCTACATGTCGCACTAACCCCTTCAATTTCTTCAAAGCTTGTAATAGCTTGAAATGTTAATTTATCACCGATTTCATCTTGTTCGGCTGCTCTAGTGTTGTGATATATTGTTGAACGATCACCCGGTATGATATGGTTAAAAGGATCATTGTTATAGTCAGATATTTTATCAAATTCACTTTTTTTATCGGAAGATCTAATTGAACTAATGTTATAGTAATAATCAGATGTGTATTGCGATGTGTTAGTTACGACAAAATAGAGTTCTTTTTCGTGTGATGACTCAATATTCAATGTAAGATCGACTGTTTTATTGTTGTCGATTGTATAGACCCCATCTGAGGTGGAATCATGAATTATAGATCTGTACTGTGGCAAGAATACTTCAGTTAAATTATTGCTTGGGCAATTTGTAAATATAAATAAATTTAAAATTGAAATATAGAAATAAAATTTTAGCTTTGACATATCCTGAATTTTCATTTAGTACTCCTCAATCGACAAAAAAACAAATCTATTACAAAACAGTTAACAAGTTATTGACAATTCAATAATTATAAAACATATTGAAATTCAAATAAATTCACAAAAATTCAAATGTTCGTCTTATTTAACTTGTTGATATTCATATTGTTGGTTTTTAGAGATAGCACTGTTACAACAGTGCTATACTTCTAACCAAATTATTTATATTTTATTAACAAGTTATTAACAATTAAAAAAAAACAAAAATTTCATATTGACATTTCAATAATAATAATTTTTCTTCATTAGAAGCTAATGCAAAAATAAATTTTTAATTTTTGCAAGCCTCATTATATAAACTTCTATTCAGCATAGAAGTCATCCATAAACATGTTTACATTCTGGTATTGATCATAACCATCTTTTTTAGCATTAGTTATCATGATCATAAAATTATTATCTTCTTTAGTTATTTCAATTGTGATCCAAAAGCCGGTAACTAATGAAAATGTACCTTTATATTCAATTATTGAGCTTCCATCATAGAAGCCTGTTGTACAGTCTTCTGCTTTTAAACTTCCTGACAGATTACCGGTATAGTAGTAATCATATTTTGATCCGGCAGGAATAGAATAGGAAAGCACTGTCTCTCCTATACTGATATTGTTTATTGTATCTCCAGTCATATTGTTTATCATTATGACTCCGGTTTGCTCATTTACAGTGCACCCGGCATAAAAAAGCACTATTGCCAAAATTATTGATTTTTGCAAGAATCTCTTTATACTAACTATTTTTAACATCAACTGTCTCCTTAAGGTATTTTTTTATTAAATCCTCTGTAACACCATTGTTTTTTATTATTTCACTATAAAACATACCACTTTTTCGAATTTTTCTAGCTTGATTTTCGAAATTTACTTCAATTAGTCCAAATCTCGCTGTGTAACCTTCACGCCATTCAAAGTTATCCATAAGTGTCCAGTGGCAGTAAGATAGAACTGGCACTCCTGAATGACAGGCCTCAGATACTTTTTGAAGATGGCTATAAATAAAATCACTTCTTTGAATATCAGTACTATCACTAATTCCATTTTCCGTAATATGAATAGGAAGTTTAAATCTGTTATAACAATCACTAATAATGTTGTATAATCCTTGTGGGTAGATCTCCCATCCAAGGTCATTATACTCTGAGTTGATTTGCTTTTCAATTTTAACAAACTTTGTAAATGGGTTAGGCGTAAATCTGATAATGTCTCTTGAATAGTAATTCACACCAATAAAATCAGAATAAATTCCCTTTCCATATATTGCCCCTTTCCCAAGCGGTGATACCAATTCACCATTAATAAATCCTTTTAGATATATATTATGAAAAAAGTTATCATAGGTTTTTGTTGCGAGTCTATCCAGAAATGAATTGGATCCGGGGTCAAGTTGTCTTAGATGAAATGCCGCTCCGGCCATAGTATCATCAAATCCGCAATTTGTTCTTTCCCTATGAATCGTCTTGTAGGACTTAATATGTGCCCTAATCATGTTAATTGCAGCTTTTTTATAAAGTTTGAAGTTGAATTTCTGTTCAGGAGGCCAGTATCCGGCTATGTAGCCCATTATTAGATAGATATTGGGTTCATTAATGGTTACCCAATTGGAAACAATATCCCCGATAGAGCGGACAACAAACTCTGTAAATCTATTAAAAATATCTACGGAGGACTCATTTGCCCATCCTCCCATATCCTCAAACCAGAGCGGATTTGAAAAGTGATGAAGTGTTACCATTGGTTTAATACCAGCTTTCTGTAACTCCTCTAGTTCGTATCTATATTTATTCATCGCCTCTTTTGAAAAGACACCTTTTTGAGGTTCAATCCTTGACCATTCAATGCTCATTCTATATATTTGTAATTTTATGTCTTTCATTAATGAGATATCTTCATCAATTCTATTCCAGTGATCACAGGCTGTCTCACTTGATGATTTATCTTTAATTTTGCCCGTCTGACAGAATCTGTACCAGCTGTTATTTTTATCTCCCCCTTCAATTTGTAATGAGGCAGTTGCGGCTCCATATAGAAAATTATCCGGCATTTTAAATGTTTTCATTAGTCTATCCTGTATTGTTAGTTTGTTGTTTTCTTAGTGAAGAAGCCTACCATTCTGTTAATTTTTAAGGTTCCGTTTAATAGTGTGACTTCATAGAGTGGTTGGTTTGGTTGTATATCCTCTGCTTTTATGGTTAGTTCCATGGTTGTATTTGTTGACATAGGCCATGAGCTTGTGAAACTAAAACCATTAATCCAGAAGTTACTTGAATTTCCACTACCTTTTGTTGTAAATACAATATTATTACTGAATGAATCTATTGTCCATTTAGTGTTTGTCGGGTTAATAATGGAGACGGCATCTGTAGATGAGTCAAATAATTCAAAATATTCATTTCTTAGTCTTAGATTGTAGTTTAAATTAGTACCACCAAAAAACTCGCCTATAACAGGTGCAGTTTCAGTTGGGGTTCTTGCATTTACACTCTGAATTATTCTATATGAGTCCATCTGAGAATTGTATTCATAGAAGTGCACTTTATCAAGGGTCCAGTCGCCATATATTTTTAACGGGTCTAATAATACACCGCATGATGTAATTATTAAGTATGACAGTAATAAAATTGAAAGAGATAAGACAGTTTTTAATTTCATTTTTGTAATATATAACATTAGTTAGTGGTTAGTCAATGATTAATTTGTACTAAATTGGTTTTGGATTATTTGATTCATTTTTTTTATATCTTTCTCTATTATTTTTTCTCTAATATTATTGAGAAATCTAAAAGCAAAGAGGTAAAATCCAAGCCTGTATCTTAATTCTTTACTATTTAGGGTATCTTCGATTTCTTTTTTTACTATCCGTTCTTTTCTATATAGGTCTAGTTTTTCGTTATAGTATACTTCTTTTGTGATAGCTTCGTCAATCAGTGTTACTGAAATATAATTGATGTTTAGTATTGATTTTTCTGTCAGGTGGGATTTTACTGCTCGATAAAAAAGGTCAAGATTTTGATAGCCTAAAAAAGTCAGTTCCATCAGATTTCCCTCAAATCTCAATGCTTCGTCGTTATCAAGGTATTTCCATCCTGCTGAACTCATATTTAACAGATGTCCCTTTGGTGAAGTGTCAATTTTTTCGATCTCTTTATAATTATCTATCCATATATCCAGTGAGCTGAAAAATGATTTCTGTCCGGCCTGAATAATCATTTTTTCCTGAAAAGTTTTGTCCTTCATGTTTTTATAATCTTCTTTTATAGAGTGTGCAATATGTTTAACAACTTCATCATCTGATACTCTGTTAAATGTGGTGTTCTCAATATTAATGTTATTCGTTGACACCACTAGAAGTGAGCTGAGAAAAAAGGTTAAAATAAGAAATGTTCTAACTAAATTAATCATCTATTAATTATACAAAAAATTATTATAATGTCAAATGTTATATGGAATTGAGCACAAATTGAGCACAGGTCAAACGCATTTAAATTTTTCTATAAAAATAAATGTTGTTTTGCTTGAATTATGTTGAAATGTATGATATTATATTTATTAATTCGGGGATGCCCCGGGTTCGATTGGGTGCATTGACTTAAATGACCTGCATGCAGTGGACCGTAGCACTTAAAAAGCGGTAAAACAAACAAACGCAAACGATAATTTTGCTTTAGCTGCCTAGTGCAGCGCGGACCCTAAGTAGTCCTCCTTGTACGACGAAGGTGTTCCGTAAGAAAAACAGGGATAGCTTATCAATTTCCTCGGTTGATTAGCAAAATAAAGAGGATGCTGAGTTGAGTTGGTTTTGTTTTTGTACCTGCTGCAACTCATAAGAAATAATCAAAAACTAAGCATGTAGAAGGCTTTAGGCTTCATTCAAGACGCGGGTTCGACTCCCGCCATCTCCATTATTCGTACTATTATAAAAGATATCAGTCTGTATTAAGCAGATTGATATCAGTGCGTTTTATAATGAGTACCAATATTCAAATAAATTAAATAATTCTATTTTATGTTTGTTTCAAAAAAAATGATTTTACAATATATTTATATATTACTTAAAATTCTAAGGCAAAGTATAATTTACATAATTTAGTAATCTGAAAAAAAAATCCTTGTAAAAATAGATAAAATTATATATATTTATTTTTTTAAAATGTCAGAAAAATGTGGGGAGTTATAATGTTTAGAGTAGTAGGAACCGGCAGTTATCTTCCGGATAAGGTTCTAACAAATTTTGATCTAGAGAAAATTATTGATACAACAGATGAATGGATAACTAAAAGAACTGGTATTAAAGAAAGAAGAATTGCAGCAGATGATGAGTCTACTAGTGATATGGCAGTTAAAGCCTCTATCAGAGCGATTGAATCTGCCGGACTTAGGCCGGAGGATATAGATTTAATAATAGTAGGAACTTCAACGCCTGATTACCCGATCCCTGCAACAGCTCCTATTGTGCAGGATAAACTTGGATGTAGAAGAGGGATTCCTGCGTTTGATTTGAATTCGGTATGCTCCAGTTTTACATACAGCATAATGGCCGGAAATGGTATACTATCAACAATGGATTATAAATACTGTTTGCTTATTGGTGCAGATCTATACTCTAGAATAATGAATTGGAAAGATAGAGGTGCCTGCATAATTTTTGGCGATGGGGCTGGTGCTATGGTTCTGGAGAAGAATGTTCAATCAAAGGGACTCCTGTCAGGCGTCTATGGTGTTGACGGCTCCGGGGCTGAACTGATTAAACTTTCTGTAGGTGGTTCAAAAAATCCGGCTAAAGATTTTGCTTCATATAACTATGAGGATATGTTTTTTTACATGGATGGCCGTAAGGTTTATGAGTTTACTATTAAGGTTTTACCGCAGGTAATAGACAATTTACTTAAAAAAGCAGGTGTTACTCCTGATGAGGTGGATGTGTATCTTTTACACCAGGCAAATCTAAGGATTATTGAATCGATTTCTGATCTGTTAAAGGTTCCCATGGAGAAGTTTATTGTTAATATTCGAAATGTCGGCAATACTTCAAGTGCCTCAATACCGATAGCAGCAGATCAGGCTTATAGAGAGGGCAGGATTAAACCAAAAGATAAGGTGCTTATGCTTGGTTTTGGCGGTGGATTAAGTTGGGGTGGGGCCTTGATAGAATGGTAGTTTACCATAAATTATATGTTTTGTAAAAAAATATTGTTTTAGAAATTTTATTATTTATATGGAGTAGTGTATGCTTATTAAAGATATATATAAGAAAAAGAAATTTGTTATCTCATGTGAGGTTTTTCCTCCAAAATCAACTGATGATATTGAAAAACTCTACCAGACAATGATATGTCAATTGGAGTTGCGGGTTATCCCGAGAAGCATCCGGAGGCTATAACTTTTGACGATGACATTAAGTATCTAATCAATAAAGTTAATAAGGGTGCTGATTTTATAGTGAGTCAACTTTTTTTTAATAATGATGATTTTTTTAGATTTCGTGATTTGCTTATCAAAAAGGGTGTAAAAATACCGGTTATTCCGGGAGTTTTACCTGTTTTAAGCTATAAAACTGTTAAGAAGATTGCAACACTTTGTGGAGCGGTTATACCGGAGTCTCTTAACGATAGACTTGAGAAAGTACAAGACAACAATGAAGAGGTTGAGAAATACGGAATAGAGTATGCCATTGCACAAACAGAAGATCTGATTACAAGAGGTGTTGAAGGTGTTCATCTTTACTCAATGAACAAGAGTGAACAGATAATTAAAATATATGATGCAGTAAAAAATTTTATTAAGTATTGATTTATTGTTGTTTTTATTAGTTATCTTTCCGATTATAAGTAGTATAGTATATAGTAGTATACTGTATTGAAATTAATTTATTGATTGTTATTTTAAAGGTTACAACGGGAGATTATTATGCCACCGCGAGCAGTTAATTTTAAGGCCGGATCCATAGTGTATTTTGAGGGTGATAAGGCTAATTCAGTTTTTTTGCTCAAAGATGGGAAGGTAAATCTTGCAATAGGTAATATTCAGAGTGGTGACGAAGATGTTGTGTCATTGAATCCTGGTGAGTTTTTTGGGGTTAAATCCGGCATGATTTCATTTCCTAGAGAGGAGACAGCTAAGGTTGTTTCTAACTCAGTTATCCTTGAGTTTCCAGTAAGTGATTTTGAAAATTTAATATCAAAAAACACTCAAATTATTATTAAAATGTTGAAAGTTTTTTCAAATCAACTTAGAAAGATTCACCGTCAGGTTCAGAGTATGGTTTCGGAAACGACAAATTCCATTAATCCATCTGAGGATCTTTTTGTAATTGGTGAGTATTATTTAAAAAATAGAAATTATTCACACGCACTTACTGTGTATAACAGATATTTAAAACATTATTCTAATCAAAGTCTTGCAAAGAAGGCTAATGAAAGGATCAAGATGGCTCAAAGTGCACTCGATGCTTATGGTGATGGGGGTGGGCCTGTCCCAATGCTGGATCAGGCACTATCAAGTACACCTTCAAATATGACTGTTAAAGAGGACAAGAGTGAGCCTTCGATAGGAGCCGGATTAGGAAATGAAACTACTGAAGGTGAGAAAGTTTATGCTAAGGCAGTAAATTTGATGGGGCAGCAAAAGTTTGTCGATGCATATGGCCTGTTTAAGCAGATACAGACTAACAGTAATCAGAAACTTTCTCTAGCCTCAACCTACGAGATGGGTAAATGTTTGTTTTCTGTTGGAAAATATTTAGAATGTATTAAGCACTACAATCAATTTTTAAATCTAAACCCTTCCTATGAAGAAGTAAATGATATCAAGTATATGATTGGCGTGTCTTATGCTAAGTCTGGTGATATTTCTAATGCAAAAAAAATATTAACAGATGTTGTAACAACTACAGGGCCAACCGATCCGGTTAACAGAAAAGCTACTAAGGCTTTAAAGGAGTTAGGGTAGATGAGTGCTGTTTTAGATTTCGGACCACAGTTTATAGAAAAATTTGGAGTTAGTTTTAATAAGGGTGATATAATTTTCTGTGAATTTGAACCTGGAAACACATTTTTTTTCCTCGTAGAAGGGAGAATAAAAGTAGTTAAAATAAATGGTGATAGAGAGAAAATACTTGATGTGTTAGAAAGTGGAGAGATATTTGGAGAGATGGCAATACTGGAAGAGGCACCTAGAAGTGCAACTATGATTGCAGAGACTCCGGTCAAAGCACTTGAATTCAATAAAGAAAATTTTCAAGCACTTATGTCAGGAAAACCTGAACTTGCAATAAAACTATTAAAAGTATTTGCGAAAAGGATTTATGATCAAAAAAGAAGACTTATGATCCTAACCTTACCGGGGAATGAGGCCAAAATAGCTGATGTTTTTTTAATGCTGGCTGAGAATAAGAACTTGAATTTGTCGACTTTAAAAGAGGTAACATTTAATATTCAACCTGATGATGTATCTAGTTGGTCAGGAGTCGAGAGGGGTGTTTGCAAGCAGATACTTACTCAGTTTGTAAAACAAAACAGATTAATTATAAAAAATGATTCTATTACCGTAACAAATATTAACGACTTTTATCGTCTTGTGCTTTCTAAAAGAAAAGGTTGATTTATTTGTTGATTTTTTTAATATTATTTTGTAAAATTTAATTATAAGTAAATAATAATTAAACTATAATTTGATTATTATTTATTTAAGAAATTTTGATTAAATATGAGATTTTGCGAATGACTTAAAGGTGCCCGTTATTGTTTGAAATTTTGAATATATTTTATTTAAAAGAGTGTTTATGAATAGCAAAAAAGAGTATGATGTTATTGTTTTACCTACAGAGATAAACCTATACAATGCTGCTGTAATTAAAGAAGGTGTATTAAATGATGTAACAAGTGGCATTAAAAAAATTGTTCTTGATTTCTCAGAAGTAATATATATTGACTCATCTGGAATAGGGGCTCTGATTTATGCTAGAACGCATATTATACAGAATAATTGTCAATTAAGAATAGCCTGTATTAAAGATTCTGTAAAGAAAGTTTTTGAGTTAACAAAGCTAACAAGCATATTTGCAATTTTTGACTCGGTTCAAGAAGCTATTGATAGTTTTTAATATCAATAATCTATCACTTCATTGTAAAATTATTCATATTTCTTGACATTAACAGGTTTATTTATTTAATATTATATGAGGGGTGTTATATGAAAAATATTATAAATTTAAGTTTTTTTATTATTTTATTAGTTTTGACTTTTTTTGCAGGATGTAAGTCCGCACCGGAAAAAAAGATTCCTCCGGAAATAGAAAGTTCCTCCTCCTCATCATCTTCTTCCTCTGTTTCATCTTCTTCATCCCTAGAGTCATCATCTTCTTCTGAGTCATCTATTAAAAAAGAGGAAGTTTTTTACTTTAAGTTAACAGACGATGAAATGTCTAGTGCAAAAGAGTTAGTTGATAGGATTAGATTTTATCAGTGCGATAAAGAGGATGAAGTAAACTTTAATCTATCTATTAAACATTTCGAAGATGCAGTAAATGAAAATCAAAAAGATAAAGAAGTAGCCGATTATAAGAAGGCAAGAGAAGATTTAAAAAAGTCGATGGATTTTGCAGAACAGTCATTTACTAATGCCTTTATGAAAAGAGCGATAGATAAAAAAAATGAGTGTGATAAACTAATCGAAAAATATAAAATTGCAGACAAGTATCATGAAAGCAATAACTTACTGAACAAAGCTCTAACTGATTATGATGAGGGTGATAAAAGATTTAACGAAAAAAAATACTATGGATCATATAATGCTTATTCAGAATCAGCAGAGTCTTTAAAAAAGTTAATTCAAGTAGTTGATAAAAAAAGGGAAGAGGCTGTATTAAGAATAGACTTTATTAAACAGTTAATCGATAAAGCTGTCGAGCTGGGCGGTCGGGAGTTTGCAAAAGAAGAACTTGAAAAGGCAGAGTCATCACTTGAAGAGGGAATTATAACTTTTACTGCTAATGATTTTGATAATGCCGAAAAACAATTTGATATGGCAGAGAATTTTGCAAATGATGCAATAAAGAGATCATTGGCAAAGATTAATGAGAAGAAGCGACAGGATGCACTTAAAGCTATAATGGAAGCAGCAAAAATTTTAGAGGGTGCTTCGGATACTATTATTATTGATGAGAAGGGAGAGAAGTATAAAGGTAAAAAATTTGAGTTTAAAATGGATAGTGAACCGGAACTCAAATATTCACAAGATTCAGGAATGTCATATAGAGATGTGTTTAACAAAGCCGTCGATTATTTAAAAAAGGCACGAGAATCTTATCTTGAGGGTGATTATGATATGGCTATCGAATATTCAAATATAGCTGTAAGACTGGCTAAGGCCTATAAGAGTTCAGGCGTGAAGACAGTTTATAAAGTAAGGTTAATACCGGACAGAAGAGATTGTCTATGGAGGATAGCCTCATATAATGATATATATGGAGACCCATTTTTATGGCCGGTTATTTGGAGAACAAATAAAAAAGAGATATTTAATCCTGACTTAATTTTTCCCGGTCAAGTGTTAGCGATCCCGGAAATTGATTAAATTAAATAATAGGCAGAATAATGATAAAAAACAACATCCTTTTTATATCAAGTGAGATGACACCAATAGCAAAGTCCGGTGGGTTAGCAGATGTTGCACACGCGTTACCAAAAGCTCTAAAAAAGAGAGGGCATGATGTTAGAGTTGTAATACCATTTTACTCTTTTGCTAATCTCAATGGATTTCGTATTGATAAGTTATTTGATTCATGTTGCGTTTGGATGGGGGACCGTGAAGAGTGGTGCTCAGTATATAAATTGATTCTCGATGAAATAGTTGTATATCTTGTAGATTATAAACTGTATTTTGATAGATCCGGTCTGTATCATGATGAGTATTATAATGATTATTCAGATAATCCAAGAAGATTTGCTTTTTTAACAAGGGCTGCTTTACAAATTTGTAAGGATACAGGTTTCTCACCTGATATTGTTCATTCTAATGACTGGCAGACTGCACTATCTGCAGCATACCTAAAAATATGGCATTGGAATGACCCTATACTTGGAAAAGCTGCAAGTGTCTTTACGATTCATAATATTGGTTATCAAGGGGTATACCCTTCAGAACATCTGGGGTACATCGGGATAGGTAAAGGTAATTTTACTTCTGATAAATTTGAAGCATATGGGGCGATCAACTTTATGAAAGGTGGAATAGTCTATGCAGATGCTGTAAATACTGTAAGTAAAAAATACGCTGATGAGGTTAGATACTCAAGTGAGGGGTGTGGACTTTCACCTTATCTTAATGATAAAAAAGAATTTTTTACAGGTATTATCAATGGTGTAAATTATGATGAGTGGAATCCTGAAACTGATAACCTTATTCCATGTAATTATAGCGTAAACGATATTGTACCTAAGAGACTATGTAAAAAAAAGTTGCAATCTGATTTTCTTTTAGAGGTAGATGAGGATATTCCAATTATTGGTATTGTCAGCAGGTTTTCAGATCAGAAGGGGCTAGAGCTTTTACATAGAACAATTGAGGATATTGTAAAATCAATGCGAGTTCAATTTGTTATAGTTGGATCAGGGGATAAGTTTCTAGAGGATTATTTTAGATGGTTACCTTCAGTCTATCCAGGAAAAATTGGTTCTTATATTGGTTATGATAACAGGTTGGCTCATCTTGTCGAAGCAGGGGCTGATTTCTTTTTGATGCCTTCAAGATATGAACCTTGCGGACTCAATCAGATTTATTCGTTAAGGTATGGAACTTTACCAATAGTTAGAGCAGTTGGTGGTCTTGATGACACTGTTGTTAATTATAATGAGCAGGAAGGAACTGGGACAGGGTTTAAATTCTGGGAATACTCAAAACACGCCGTGTATTATACTGTCGGTTGGGCTGTAAGTACTTATTATGATCGCAAACCACATATTATCAATATGATCAAACAGGCAATGACTCAGAAGTTTTGCTGGGATGACGCTGCAAGAGAATATGAGAAGCTTTATACTATGGCAATTGATAATAAGAGAAGACTGCGATGATTTTGAATTTGAAGTTTAAATCATTTAAAATCTTGTTTATATTCTTAATAATTGTTTGTGTTTTTTCATGTAAAGGGACAGTTGAAAATTTGATAAAGGATACCTATGACTCTCGAGAAATAAGAGTAAAAATAATTAATAACAAAAAGGTTGTGATAGAAAACACTAGAGAATTGATTTCAGATGATTATATAACCGGTGAAATTTATAATTTCATAAAAAAATCTGATAGTATAATATTTGAAGTAAACACGGATGGTTCTGTTTTATTGAATGGGTATCCATTTAATAGTCAGCTGAGAGTGTTGCAGCCTGACAAGAAATTGATTAAGATGAATGATCGTTTATATCCCGGTTATTTTATAATAACTGCTCTAAATAATGAAATTGAAGTAATTAATATAGTTCCAATTGAAACATATCTAATATCGGTTGTGCCATCAGAAATGCCGATTTATTTTATGGATGAGGCGTTAAAATCACAGGCAATAATCTCTAGGACCTACGCCCTGTATAGTGTAAACAGAAACTATAATGAAAAAAACTTTGATCTGGATAACACCACTAATTATCAGGTCTATCATGGTTTAAATAAAGCAATGAAATATGGCTTGTTTTTTAAAATAAAAAATGCTGTTGGTTTTACAAAGAATAAGATTTTAACATATTCCGGTCAACCCGTTGTAACTTTTTTTCATGCGAACTCAGGTGGAGAAATTGTTTCAGGTAGAGAATATTTTGGTGCTAGTGCAGATAAACCATATCTCGTTGGCAAAGAAGATCCTTATTCAAAAGATTTTCCCGGCTATAGATGGACATATACTATGAGTTATGAAGACTTTAAAAAAATATTTGATATTTTTGAAGAACCCGATGTAGCAATCATAGAATACTCTGAAAAAGGGCTGGTTTCACGATTTTTGATTGAAGATAAGGTGTTTACTCCAAAAGATATAAGATGGAAGATAGGTCTGATTAAGTTTAAAAGTAATAAATTTACAATTACATTTGATCAAGAGAAGAGAACAATTCAATTTGATGGCAGAGGTTTTGGTCACGGTGTAGGTTTAAGCCAGTGGGGAGCTCAAGGTATGGCATTAAAAGGGTATGATTATAAAAGGATTCTTCAGTTTTATTATCCCGGTACGGAGGTTGTTCATATCAAATGAAAACGGATGAATTTGATTTCTATGTGCCGGAAGAGCTGATAGCACAGAATCCAACAGATAAAAGGTCTGATTCTAAAATGCTTGTTTATTATAGGCAGTCAGGAAAAATAGTAGACGCAATGACTGTTGACCTAACGAATTTTATAGATGATAATTATCATCTTGTATTTAATAATTCTAAGGTTATCCCTGCAAGGTTTATGGTAGAAAAGAAGAGCACCGGAACTAAGGGTGAGATTTTAGTAACTCGAATTATTTCTAAGAATAGATTTGAAATAATTACAGATAGTTCAAAGAAATATAAGCAGGGAACAGAAATAGTTATTAATGGTGGGCTGATATGCAGGGTTATTGAATCACTTAATAATGGTGTTAAAGTGGTTGAACCAATAGATAACGAATTGGATTTAGCATATTTTGACAAGTGGGGTGAGATCCCCCTACCGCCTTATATAAAAAAAGTGCCGGATCAGATCGATAAAGTGAGATATCAAACTCTCTTTGGTAAAACGCCGGGATCATCAGCCGCACCTACAGCGGGGCTTCATTTTGATGAGAAGATTTTTCAATCCTTAAATGAACATAAAATCGGATATAACTTTGTTTCACTTCATGTAGGATTAGGTACATTTCAACCAATTTATTCTGAAGATATTGAGAATCATCAGATCCATACTGAGGAATATTACATTGAACCTCATGAGGCTGAGTCTATTAATAAAGCAGTTTTATCCGGTAAAAAAATTATCCCAGTCGGAACTACCAGTCTTCGTACTCTTGAGACTGTATTTGATGGAATAGTTCATCCAGGTAAAGGTGAGAGTAGCATTTACATTTATCCGGGTTATAAGTTTAAGATTGCTTCCGGATTATTTACAAATTTTCATACTCCAAAGTCTTCTCTGGCTGTATTGGTGTCATCCTTGATTGGATTAGATAAACTAAAAGAACTCTATAGCTATGCTGTAGATAAAAAGTATAGATTTTTTAGTTATGGTGATAGTATGCTTATCCTTTAGACTTGTTAAAAAATACCTGCCTCAATGATTTGATATGAATAATAAAAATAATCCTTAATATCCTTAGCTCTAAAAATGTTCTTTAGTAGTGTCTGATTTATCGTTGTGTTTTGAATGGAGTTTTCTTTTTCAATATTCCATCCCCAATATTCCCAGTAACTTTTTAATTTTCCAAGCGTTTGCTTCTCACCTTTATACTTTGACATAAAATAATCTGATAGTTCTTTAAAAAAAAGTAAAAACCTTTCTTTTTTTTCTATTAAGTTAACTTCTGAACCGGTTTTAATCTCCTCCGGCAGAAACGGATTGATCAACAATCCTCTACCAAGCATAACACCTTTGATATCCGGAAATAATTTGATTATTTTGTTGTATGAGCTTAGAGAGAAAATATCACCATTGTAGATGACCGGCGAATTGATTTTGTGTAGTATTTCTCCAAATTTATAAAGGTTGACAGGTTTTTCATACATATCTTTTGCACTTCTAGGGTGGATTATAACCTCCTTAATTCTGTAGCTGTTTAGAATTGGAATTATTGCATCAATATCATCGTAGTTATTAAGCCCAAGTCTTAGTTTGACTGAAACATCAAAACTGTTTTCTGCGGTTTTAAGAAGATCGTTAATATATTCAGGAAATACTAATATTCCTGCACCCCGTTTTTTGGTAACTACCATTCTAAATGGGCACCCAAAATTAAAGTTTATTAAATTATAACCTAGCTGTTTAATATAGTTGGTAGTTTTTATCATGTCATCTGGATTGTTTGTAAGAATCTGGGGTACTAATGAAACATTTTTATTTCGGATAGGCTGTATATCGTTAAATAATGTTTTGTTTAGAATATCAGACTTCACAGTTACAATAAATGGCGAGTAGTATTTGTCTACACCGGAAAAGTGTCTTAAAAATATATTTCTGAAATAGCATTCTGTAAATCCCTGAAGAGGTGCACAGGATAATGGATAGATACTCATTTATTTATAGTATACTTGGATATGAGTTCTTTTATTTTATCCATTTTAAGCGGTTTAGTAACAAAATCATCCATCCCTGCTTTGAAGCATTTTTCTCTGTTTTCAGGCATTGCACCGGCGGTAACAGCGATAATCGGAGTTCTTAATAATCCTGCGTTTAATTCTTTAAGCCTTATTTCCTCTGTTACTTCAAAACCGTTTTTAATTGGAAGATCAAGGTCCATTAAAATTAAACTATAAGGAGATATCATAAATTTTTTAATTGCTTCATCTCCGTTAATAGCAAAATCTACGGGAATATTTAGCCGATTTAATATTTCGCCAAGCATTTTTTTATTCATCTCATTAT
>CAYYKD010000009.1:48953-70007 GCA_964471825.1 uncultured Spirochaetales bacterium | reverse complement strand
CGACTAATACTTTTTTTGTAGAGCTTAGTATATTTTTTACTTTGTTATATTCGGTGAAACTTTGTGAGCCATCAGTTAAGGGAATTGTAAAGAAAAATCTGCTTCCTTTTTCTTTGTTATTCTCACAACCGATCTCACCCCCCAGAAGAGTTACAATTTTTTTTGATAATGCTAAGCCTATCCCGACTCCGTCAACCTTTGCTGTTTTCGAATCATCAAGTCTGCAAAACTTAGTAAATATTTCATCCATTCTATCATTTGGAATTCCTAGTCCTGAGTCAATCACATTTACTTCTAGGAAATTTTTATTATTAATTGACTTTTTTTTGCAATGAACAAGTATCTTTCC
Source organism: uncultured Spirochaetales bacterium (assembly GCA_964471825.1). Taxonomy (GTDB): domain Bacteria; phylum Spirochaetota; class GWE2-31-10; order GWE2-31-10; family CAYYKD01; genus CAYYKD01. The sequence goes on along the minus strand of CAYYKD010000009.1, from coordinate 69,658 downwards.
TTTTTCTGAGTAATTTATGGCATTAGTTAAAAGATTTTTAAGAATTTTATGTAGTCTAATCTCATCTGAAATAATTATTTGAGGAATATCATCATCAATAATAACTTTGACTGATAGTTCGCCTTTAAAATTTGTTTCATCACACTCTTTTTTAACTTTATTAATCAGCATTGCTAGTTTGAATTCAGAGTTAGTAATATGAAAATCTCCTGCATCCATCGAAGTGATATCTAGTAGATCATTTATTATATCAAGGAGCTTGTTAGATGAAGCTTTGATCATGTTTTGATAGCTTTGTTGCTCTTCATCTAGAGTTGTCATTCCTATTAGTTCACAGAATCCCATTATTGAGTTAAGTGGTGTCCGCATTTGGTGGGACATATTTGAAAGGAATCGTTCTTTTACAGATTGAGCTTTATATGCTTCATCTCTGGCAGATTCAGATTTCTTTAGATAGATTTCTGTAAGAAGTTTTTTATATTCGTATCTGTTGATTACTATTGTAATTATTATTGTAATTACAATAACCGGCACTATAAAATGTATAAATCGCTCAATTATGAAAAAAGCATTTGAACTCATATTATTATCGGAGAATATCGTAAAGAAATTTATGTCGTAGAATAGGAATAATACAAACAGTATAAATGTAGTAGATATAATAAAAAGTAGTCTGATTTTGTTCTTTAAAAATATAATCATTGCAGCAAAAAAAACAAAAATATCGTATGGGGCATAACCGTTAATCCCCCCCCCAGATATCCAGTAGAATGGGATCCCTATAAGCATATAGGTGGTAATAGATAAAAAGATAGCAAATTCTGTTTTAAGAAAAAATCTTGATATTATAAATGAAGTTATCATTAAAACTGCAATTGATAACACGATTAAAGTGCTAGAATTAAAGCCTGCTTTTAATAAACCAGTGATAAAGAAAATTATATAAGCAAATGAGGCTGATAATGAGATAAGATTAAAAGTCCTCTTTTCAAATTCTAAAGTTCTGTCACCGGCTATTATTTCTATCATTTTCATTAATTTTCCTGATTAGGTTTTTACAAAAACCAAGTATTACAAAAGCCACTAAAATATTTTTTATATTTATACTATAAAATATTATATTTTACAATTATTAATTGACTTATAATTGACTTACTATGTAAGAATATATATATTAGTTTCTATGCACCTTTAAATACTTCATATTTTTTTTTTATTAAGTCTAAAAAATAGTTGTTTTATAAAATTTTTATAACTAATTTTAAGTTTTAAATTGATGTTTGGTGTTTTCAGGTGTAAGAGATTAAAATTTATATATAAGAGGGTATTTATGAAAAGTGTAAAAGGAACAGAAACTGAAAAAAATCTTCTGAAATCATTTGCAGGCGAGTCACAGGCTAGAAATAGGTATTCTTTTTTTGCAAAACAGGCGAAAAAAGAGGGATTTGAACAGATATCAAGGGTGTTTTTAGAGACATCAGAGAATGAGAGGGTACATGCTAAGAGGTTTTTTAACTTTCTAGAGGGCGGTATGGTTGAAATAACTGCATCATATCCGGCTGGTATTACAGGTTCTACTTTGGAAAATCTAAAAGCTGCTGCTGATGGTGAAAAAGAGGAGCATACAGAACTCTATCCTGCATTTGCCGATACAGCAGAAAAAGAGGGTTTTCCTGTTATTGCTGCAGTTTATAGGTTGATTGCAATAATTGAAGCTGAACATGAAGCCAGATACAGGGCTTTATATGAGAATGTAAAAAATAAAACTGTATTCAAAAAGAATTCAAAAGTGAAGTGGGTCTGTATAGAGTGCGGACATATACATGAAGGGGAAACTGCTCCTGAGAAATGTCCGGCTTGTGAACATCCGCAAGCGTATTTTGAGCTATTTAAAGCTAATTATTAGATAGGCCGTCTATTTTATTAAAGACATATTCCATACCAAACATCTCGCAGGCGGTTACAAAACTTGTTATTGTAACACCTACAATACCCGGGAAAATTAGTGACTGTCCTGTGAGAAATAGGTTTGGAACTTTGGTTCTAGCTCTAATTGGTGCACGCATTTGATCAATATTGTGTTGAATACCATACATTGATCCAGATGGGCTTTTGGTAAAATGGTAGTTTGTAAGAGGGGTTGAACCTTCGTAGAAAGAGATATTTTCTTTTTTTAATTTGAAGATTGACTGTAGTTGGTCAATTACTTTTTGGCATGAACTCTCTTTAAACTCTTTATAATCCTCAGGCCTTTTTCCAAATCTAGTGTTACTCCACTTTGAGTAGTTGTTCCAATTGTCTATACTAAGAGTCTCAATGATATGAAAATTATCCTTCTTGCCAAGTCGTGCTGTCGGGATGGTTGTGTATAAAAAATGCCCCTTATCATTTCCGGATATCGGGTTATCATACATAGAATCAATGTTATAGTCAGGGAAAAAAAGTGTATCGTGTTTAACTGTATCAAGAGAAGGATCATCGATCAATGCGTAAAGCCCAAAATGAGATGAGGTGTTAGGCATCTCTTTAATTCTACTTGAATAGACCGATCTAAAAGGATTCTCTTTAAAAAGGTCTATTGTAGTTTGAGGATTTATAGCGGATACAAGATTATCAGCTTCATAGTGAGTATCATCATTGCATATCACACCTGTTGCAATTTTATCATTCATTGTGATCTCTCTAACCTCTTTTCGAAGGAGTATTTCACCGCCATTTTCCTTAAAACTCTGAACAAGTGCGTTAATCAGAGCATCTCCACCACCTTCAATGTCGTAGGCTGAAGAGTAAACTGCGTTAGAAAAAATCGCATGTGTTCCAAGCGGAGCGTTTTTCGGTGGTACACCGTATAGAAATGAGTGTGCAGAAAGTACCGCTCTGAGTTCTGCAGAGATATTTAATTGATTAAAAAAGTCGGTTAGGGTCAATTCAAAGGACTTGTGTTCCTTATCCATGTCTCCTTTATGATCTCTATTAAAGAATGTAAAATAGGTCTTAAGCTCTTTTAGTTTATCAAAATAGGTGTCTATCTTTTGCGACTCAGAGGGAAATTTGCCTTTAACCACTTGTCTGATGTTATCAATACCGGATGGTAACTCAAGTTTGAAATCGGGAAAAATAAGGGTATGAAAATTTTGCGGGTTGTATTTGAGCAGATCTATTTTATCTAGGATCCCCAGATAACCCCAGTACATATTTAAAATTTGATCACTATCAAGCTCGGGGGCAAAATGGAAACCGGTCTCAAATTGGTTGCCCTTTCTTGAGAATGAATGCAGGTAACCGCCGGGTTTGTAGTGTTGTTCAAGTATAAGTACTTTTTTATTTTCCTTAGCTAGAATAATACCTAGTGCAAGTCCGCCTAGTCCGCTTCCGATAATAAGATAATCGTATTTCACGCTTTTTCAAACCTCTTTATCATTAATGCTGCATTAGTACCGCCAAAACCGAATGAGTTTGAAACAAAGGTATTAATTTTAGTGTCAATTCTGGTCTTTGCAATTTTTATCTTAGCCGCAAAACCTTCACCTTCAGTAAAATTGATGTTTGGTGCAATGAAATTGTCTCTCATCATAAGTAGTGAGTAGATGATCTCGCTTGCTCCGGCCATCCAGCATTCATGTCCGGTCATTGACTTTGTAGAGGAAACGAATGGTTTATCACCAAATACAGAATAGATGGCAGTTGCCTCTTTTTCATCACCGGCCGGTGTGCTTGTTGCGTGGGCATTGATGTAGTCTACTTGTTCCGGTTTTACCCCGGTATTTTTAAGAAGTTTATTGATAGCAACCTGTGCACCTATTCCGTTAGGACTAGACATATCTTCACCGTCAGCCGAGAATGCATAACCAAGAACCTCTCCGTAGATCTTAGCACCTCTTGCAAGAGCAAGATCGAGTCGTTCAAGAATTATTGCAGCGGCTCCGCCTGATGGAACAAGGCCTGTTCTATTTTTGTCAAATGGTCTGGAGGCAGTCTGTGGAGTGTCGATGTAGGTTGAGAACGCTCCGAGAGCATCAAAACTGGCCATTATTTCCCAGTTTATCTCCTGTGCACCTCCACAAATCACCCTTTCCTGATGTCCATTTTTTATAAGATCAAAGGCGTGACCTATAGCATGTGCACCTGATGCACAGGCTCCGGCTATAGACCAGTTTGCACCCTGTGTTTGAAAAAGTGTACTGAGATTCATAGATACTGTTGAGTTCATCATCTTAAAAATATAGCCTGAACCAAGCATCTTTGTTTCTTTATATTCCATAAGTTCTTTATACATATCTATAGATGGCTTTGCAACAGAATCATGTCCAAAGATAACACCTGTTTCTGTTGATTTGATCATTTCAGCAGTGAGGCCTGAATCTTTAATGGCGTCCTCTGCTGAAGCGTATGCCCAAAGTGTTGACTCTGACATAGTTTTTCTTTTTTTTCTATCTAAGTACTTTGCACTATCGAAGTTTTTTATTGTTCCTGTTATGGGGCATCTGAATTTGTAGTCATTCCGTTCATTGTCTATCTCATAGCCAGGTTTTCCATTTTTTAGAGAATCACTAACTGTATCCAGATCATTTCCAAGACATGAAACTATACCCATCCCTGTTACTACAACTCTATTATTCATATTTTTCTTCCTCTTGATACTTTTGATTTTTTAATGTCAAAGGTTTAGCAACGCTATAACTCTACTAGACTATTACACCGCCGTCGCAGGATATAACCTGTCCTGTTATGTATGAAGATTTATCACTGATTAAAAATTCAACAAGGTTTGCAATATCCTCAGGTTTTCCTATTCGCCTCATTGGGATTGTTTTAATGATTTCATCCTGTGATTTGTCTAAGACATCCTTTGTCAGGTCTGTATAGATATAGCCCGGAGTAATAACATTTACATTGATGTTTCTTCTTGCAAGTTCGATTGATAGAGACTTTGCTGCCCCTATAATACCTGCCTTACTGGCAGAGTAGTTGACCTGGCTTGGCACACCTGTAATTCCTGATAGGGAGCTGATTATTACAATCTTACCATATTTACTTGAGAACATGCTTTTAGAGATAGGGTTACATATATAATAGAAGCTTTTTAGGTTAACATCAATTATGTTATCCCAGCTTGACCTGTCCATTATTGGAAATAATGCATCTTTTCGTGTGCCTGCATTAAAGACAAGTACCTCAATCGGTCCGTTATCATCAAGTTCTTTTTGTATGGTCTTTTGTGCATTATCAAAGTCAGCAATATCGAATTTAAATAATTTTATACTGCCGCCCATAGCGGTAATCTCACTTTGAAGAGATAATGCAGATTCATCATCAGATCTATAGTTAACAAGAACTTCATATCCATTTTCGGCTAGCATAAGTGAGATACCTCTACCTATACCCCTTGATCCGCCGGTAATAAATGCTCTTTTTTTCATTGATTCCTCCACGGTAAATCATCCAACATAATTATTGAAAGTGTTTTATAACACATTTATTATTTTTTGGCAATTTATTAATTTCTATAGTTTAATTTCTATAGTTTTGGACAGTAATTATATCCAGAGGTTCTTGCAGAAACACTGAAGGGATTTTTGCAAGAACCTCGATTGACATATTCCTTAAGGTGCCTCTAGGAACCATATTTTTGAAGGTTTATAGATACTAAAATTAAAGCCATATAAAAGAATGCAAGTACCTGATAAATATTTTATTATTACAACTGTAAGTTTAGTATTTACTAATTAGAAAAATGTGGTATTAATAATATTAATGAAAGATATTAATTTAAGTATTGAAAAACGAATAATGGATATTCCTCAACAGATGATAGATGCTGTTTTGAGTTCTGATAAAATAGTAGTTGTAGGACATAAGGATCCCGATCTTGATTGTCTGGGTGCACAACTAGGTTTGTCGTATGCCCTAAATCTTATGGGTAAAGAAGTTATCACTGTTAACACCGGCCCATTTGATAATATGTTGATTAAAAATCTTAAAAAATACTTCAAGACCGATTATACCGGAAATTTTGATCTTCTAGTTGCAGTTGATACGCCGAATATTGATAGATTGGCTATTTGTAACAATAATTTAAGCGTAGAAAAGATAGTTGTCGTAGATCACCATTTAACAAATGATAAATTTGGATTTGTTAATTGGATTGAGGATTATTATATCTCGACTTGTGAGATGATCTATCTCTTAATTAAAAGGCTTAAGTTGTCAATTGATAAAAAGACTGCCCAACATTTGCTTAATGGAATTCTTGCAGATAATGGTTACTTCAGACATATAAGAAATGATAAATATTTTTCACTTGGAATAATACATCACCTGATTGAAAATGGTGCGGATATCAAGCTTGGTTATGATAAGTTGTATGGAAATAGAACTCTAAATAGTTTACGGCTTTTGTCAGTGGTTATTGGTAGGGTTAGGGGGTATATGGATGATAGGGTGTTATTTGCCTATCTGACAGATGATGACATTAAGACTTACAATGCAAACTTAGATACCAGTAAGGTTTTTGAGGAATTATTGCTGATAAACGGGCTTGAGGTTGCGATTTTTATAAAATATGATGCGTCTAATGAGTTATCAAAGATTAGTTTGAGATCTACCGGTAAGGTAAATGTAGCTGCTGTAGCAGCAAAGATGGGGGGCGGTGGGCACAAACTTGCTGCAGGTGCCGCTGTTCCAATGACAATTGATAAGGCTGAAAATTTGGTAGTTACAACAATCCAATCATTTTTGAAATAGATGTAAATTAAAACAGGCTATTATAAATTTGAAAGAGCCTATAAGGGTAAAATTCGTTGAAGAAGATATTTACTAATACTGATTTAAATAGTATCAATCAAAATGTAGAAATTACAGGAAGCGACTTTCATCATTTAAAGGTCTTTAGGGTAAAAAAAGGTGATATTTTTTTAATAAGTGATCAAAATGCAAATGAGTATATATCTGTAGTCGAAAAGATTGAGAGTAATAGGGTGGTTTTTAAGACACTTGAGATTAGAGTTGACCATATTAAGAGAGCAGAGATTACAGTTCTTTTTTCTGTTTTGAAGGGGGATCGAAATGAATATCTTCTTCAGAAGTGTACAGAGATTGGGGTTGATAATTTTGTTCCTGTCATTACTGATAATACAATTGTTGAGCTAACTGCTGAAAAAATTAAATCCAGAGGTGAACGGTGGTTAAAGATTGTAAAAGAGGCTTCAATGCAGTCCGGAGCTTTAACGATACCAAAGATAAATACGGTCTTGAAATTTGATGACGCGGTTAAACTGTGTCAATCAGAATATAAACTGTTTGGAGAGATTAACAGTAGTCGAGGTTTGAGTGGAGTTTTATCAGGGAATTATAAATCAATTGCAGTTTTCATAGGCCCTGAGGGGGATTTCTCAAACAGGGAGTTTATATCTCTCAAGGAAAGTGGTTGGATTGGAGTAAATTTCCCGACAGGAATTTTAAAAAGTGATACCGCGGCTGTGTACTTTTTGTCAATTATCAATTTCTTGACAAGTTCAATATAAATTATGAGGAGTAGATAATGGTTAGAAGAAGTCTTCTAGGAATAAATATAGATTCTATTAGTGAGGATGAAGTTTATGATAGAATAATGAAACTGACAGAGGTTGAAAAAACATCAAAGGTTATATTATTGGATACACATCTTCTAATGCGTGCTGTTTTTAATAAAGAATTAAAAGCGATTATAAACAGTGCAGATCTTGTCATCCCAATCTCTAAAAATATCAAAAAAGCCTTAAGGTTTTTAAAAACAGAGATAGAGAAGACCTATAATTTTTTCTCATTTACGATAAGATTGATTAATAAAAGTTGTGATTTTCACAAATTTCTGTATTTTTTAGGTGGAAAGAAAAATCAGATGAAGAGGATTGAGAAAAATATTAAAGATTCATTTCCGGGTGTAAGAACTGTGGGTGTTTATCACACAAGGTATAAAAAGGATTTTGAAAAAAAACTTATTACAGCAATGCAAAAAGCAGGACCTCATATCGTAATTGTAAGTATGAAAAGGCCAAGGATGGAAAAGTGGATCAACTCGAGAATTCAGAATTTTAAGACAGGTGTTTTTATAGGAGTTGAAGATTTTATCGAGATTGTAGCCGGGAAAAAAACTCCTCCGAGTGACGAGTCTATAGAGAGGGGATGGTATAGCCTGTCGAAGATTCTAAGAAATCCATTTGGTTTTCTTAGAGTGTTTGAGTATTTTTTGTTTTATTTATTGGTTCTTGTTGAAAAGATAAGAGGGCATTAGCCTTCCATCCTTCCATGTTGAATTAAGAATAACTTGACAAATATTCCATTTTAATATAATAATAGTTATAGTTTTTCGAAATGTAAATTAATAGAAAGGGATAGCGATGCCTAGAGATGATTTTAGTAAAATTGATGAAGAATATTTTAATACCGTTTTAGATGAGGATTTTAATTTTGAGGGTTCGATTAAACATGAGGAATCTCTTGTAATTAAAGGGGTTATTAAAGGTAAAATAGAAACTCAGGGTGATCTGATTATTGGTCCTAATGCAGTGGTTGAGGCTGATATTTCATCGAAAAATCTTCAATGCTTTGGTAGAATTACAGGTAATATTAATGTCTTAAATGAGGTTTTTTTTCATGGTAATTCAATTATTCATGGAAATGTTACTGCTCCTTTTCTTGAAATCGAAAAAGGCTGTGTATTAAATGGACAGGTGTTGATGGTAGTCAGTCAGAATAAATAGGATGGAGTGATACAATGAGGCTTGCATTTGTTAATATTTTCTTCTTATCAGTTATCGGGTTATTGTTTTCTCAGGATTTAACTTCGGATAACTCTGTTCAAAAAAACAAGCCACTAAATGGTTGGGAGTATTATGTTAGGGGAGAATATCAGAAGTCAATAGACGCTCTAATTATTGAGAAGAGAAGCTTTCCGGAAAGATCAAATATATATGTAATAATGGCTTGGGATTATCGTGAACTTGGTAAATTTGCTGATATGGAAGAAATTTCAAAAGAGGGGCTTAAGTTATCCCCAACTGATATAAGAATGATTAGAAATCTTGCAGAATCATATTTTTTTCAAGCTAAATACGGATTAGCTCTTGATGAATTTTCAAGGTATCTAACATTGAGAACTACTTCTAATGATAATTATAATCATTTAATTTTTTATTATATCGGTAAGTCACATATGGAATTGAAAAACTATATGAAAGCCGATATTGCACTTGCGACTTCATTATATCATAGAAACAATTATTTTCCGGCAATTATTACTATGGCCTTAGTTAAGGAAAAGATAAACGAGATTAAAGACTCAATTGTTTTTTTTACCGAGGCATTAAGAGTAAAGCCAAATGACAAAGATGCACTTGAGGGACTTAATCGGGTCAAAAATATAAATTGATATGTTTTTCTATATAGAAACCCTTGGTTGTAAAATGAACTCTTATGAGTCTGAGGCAATAGCAGATTCACTTATAAGAGATGGTCATTTGCAGGTAGAAGACCCGAGCCGATCAGAGGTCATAATAATTAACACATGTACTGTTACTCAGAAGGCAGATTCTAAATCCCGATATACTATTAGAAATTTAATCAGAAAATCACAAAATAGTTTTATTATACTAACAGGGTGTCTTATAGATACTGATTTGGATGTAATTAAAAATGAATTTAGTAGTATCGATTATTTTGTTTTCAATCGTGATAAGGATAAAATTGCTAATATTTTAAACAATCTGAATAATGATATAACCGGTATTGTTTATAATGGTGAGAATGACGGATCGTTTAACTTTAATTTTACAGACTATTCAAAATATGCAAGAGCAACCCTAAAGATTCAGGATGGATGCAATAATTTTTGTTCCTATTGTAAGGTTCCATATGCAAGGGGAAGTGTTAGAAGTAAACCATCAGATGATATTATCACAGAGTGCAGCAATTTAATATCTATAGGTTTTAAAGAGATTGTATTTTCAGGTATCAATGTCTTTACCTATTTATATGAAGGGCTTTCATTGGTTGAATTAGTAAAAAAAATAATTCAAGAATTTCCGGGATTAAGAATTAGATTTAGTTCTCTTGAGCCACAATCTATTGATGATGAATTCCTTGATCTTATTAGAAATAATCAGGTATGTCCCCATTTTCACTTAAGTCTACAGAGCGGTTCTGATACTGTTTTAAAATTAATGAATCGAAAATATGATAGAGATCAATATTCAGAAATTATTTCAAAGATTAGATCGATTAAAAACAATCCATTTATCTCTACTGATCTTATTGTAGGATTTCCAGGGGAAACAGACAGTGCTTTTAGTGAGACAATAGAGTTCATTGATCGTATAGGTTTTTCATCTATTCATTGTTTTGGTTATTCACCACGCAAAAACACACCTGCATATAGCTTTCCTGATAAAGTACCATCTCATATCAAAGAGAAAAGATTGACTGAAGTCAAGAAGGTGGCTTTAGTTAATAATCAGAATTATATCCGGCAGAATATTCAAACAGAGCATGACTTCTTGATCGAGAAAATAATAGATGATCAAACTGTAATAGGAAGAAGCGAAAACTATTTGAGTGTTGTTTTAAAAACAAATAAGCCTATTTTGAGAAGAGATATTTATAGAGGTGTGATTACTTCTTATGATAAAACTATAAATGGTCAGATATTATAGTTTTATGATTTTTGTTTAAGCTCAGATTAAAATTTATGTTTTATGGGGCTCTTGCAAAAATACACATTGAATTTTTTACGAAATATATTTTCTTGGAAAACTAGGAAAAATGAGGAAAAAAAACGAAGGGATTTTTGCAAGAGCTTCGGTTGTAATAAAAAAAGCTGCAAAAATGCAGCTTTTAGTTTTTTGGGTCCTCTCGGACTTGAACCGAGGACCAGCGGGTTATGAGTCCGCTGCTCTAACCAACTGAGCTAAGAACCCGGTGGCGTTTTTTACTATAATTCGTTATCTTTGTCAATATTATTTTTATTTTTTCTTTGGAAGTTCATCAGAAAGGTTTTCTAGTAGAAGGTTGTACTCTTCTTCATCTATGTAGTTAATTGATTTTTCCGGCGTTTTTCTTTTTTCGATTGATTTAATACCATGCAATATACTCTCAATAATACTTTTTTTCTTTAATAAGTCTTGTAGATCTATATTGAATGAGTTGACTATCCTGTCATTGGCAATTATTTTTTCGAGAAGTCGATTATAATTTTTTACGCTCATATAATAATTTTTTAAATTAGTGTATTCTTTGAATTCTTTAAAAAGTGATTTATCAAAATAGATGTCAGTAATAAAAAGCTGGAAAAATTTAATGTCGTTGTTAATTTTGTCACTAAATAGATATTCATCTATATCTGACTCTATTAATTCATAAGTTGTAACTAAAATTTTATTTATTGCAGACAGGTTTGATATTGTTTTCATACTGGTTAATTTATCGGTTTAAAATAAAATAAAAATTATCTATAGATGTAAATAATTTAAAAAAGTGTAAATAGAAAAAATAATTATTAGATTAATAGATATAGATATCATTATATCTGTTTTTTTACAAATAACAGAGTCTCTGGCAAAATTAAATATTGAATTTTTGCAAGAGACTTATTTACAAGAAACTTATTTGCAAGAAACTCAATAGTGAATAGATATTTATGATATGCTAAAATATAAAGAAATACGGTGGGGGGGAATAATGAATAATAAAGAGAAAGGTGTACTTGGTGAAATGATAGCCCTAAAATATTTAATAAGTCAGGGGATTGTAATTGCATCTAAAAATTTTTTTTACAAAAATGCTGAAATTGACCTAATAGGAATTGAAAATGAGACGATAATTTTTATAGAAGTCAAGTTGCGGTTTTCTAGAAAATATGGAAGACCATATGAATCAGTTACAAAGGAAAAGCTAAATAGGATTATATATGCAGCTTTAAATTATTTAATAAAATTTAAACTGCAGGGGTCTAAAATTAGATTTGATATTATATCATTAGAGTATGATAAGATTGAGAAACTTTTTCGGGTTGAGTGGATAAAAAACATATATTTTTAGTTGATTTATTTTTAAAAAGAGGGTATATTGCGATGGTTAAAAAAGCTAAAGTCAGGAATCCAAAAAGGATTAGAGAGCTTCGTATAAGAATTAATACACAGGCATATTTACAATTAGCTATAGCAAGGATTGCTTCATTATTAACAAAGGAGTTTATAACTAATTGAGTAATAAGAACCACAATAAACATACTAAATCACCTAAGACTAATTTTAAAAAAGCAAAACATGAAACAAGAGAAAATTCTTCATTCAAAGTATTGTCTACAAAAGTAGTGTCTCAGATCAATGAAACAGATTTAAACAGTAAATCCGGAAACACAGAAAAAAAACGGTCAGGTTTTTTACACAGTAAGATTCTAAAAAAAATTGAGACATCCTCTAAGCACAAAGAGAATAATCAGTCTAATGACCAAAATTCTTCAAATACAAAAAAAATATTTACAAAGAGTTTCCTGGAAAAAACAACACCGGTAAATAAAGAACCCTCAAAAAACCGTTTTGGCAAACAATCAATAGATGAAAAAAAGGCGTTATTAGGATTGTTTGGTACCTCAAAAAAAGTTAACATAAAGAAGAAGAAGGATAGGGTTGTTAGAACTATCGTTCCGTATATATTAGCAAATATACCAAAGGAAAATTGTGTCATATGTTCTAAACAAATAACACAGATGTCTCAGGCAATATTTGATTCTGAGAAGGTTGTAAGTGCTCATTTTGATTGTATTATGGAAGATTTAAAAAAAAGATATCAATTAAAACAGGGGCAGCGTGTTACTTATCTTGGAAATAATCAATTTGGTGTCATTGAGGATATTAAAGCGGGAAATAGCACAAAATTTAAAATAATCAGCAGTATAGATGCAGTGAGCTTATTAAACAAGAAAATATGAAAAATGTATTTTTTGAAACCTACGGTTGTCAGATGAATAAGGCTGACTCGGACAATCTTTCTTTAGAACTAACACAGAAAAATAATTTTAAAGTAGTTTTCTCCCCAAATGAAGCTGATTTTGTAGTTATTAACACATGTAGTGTGCGTAAAACTGCAGAAACAAGAATATGGGGGAGGTTAGGTTTTTATAAAAATCTTGCACAAACTCACAATTTCACATTAATAGTTATGGGTTGTATGGCTGAAAGATTAAAAGATGACCTTATTAATTCTAAGTTCCCTGTTGACATAGTTGTCGGAACCAATAACAAAAAAAAATTAGCCGAAATAATCAGTAATTATAAAAAAAACACTAAAATTGTTCTTACAGGTTTTGATGAATATGGTGATTTTTTTAAGTATTCTTCACCTGATTCAGAAAACTCATTAAGAGCATTTGTAAATATAAGTCATGGTTGTAATAACTTTTGTTCGTATTGTATAGTGCCATATTTAAGAGGCAGGGAAAAATCACGCACAACGCATGAGATAATTGATGATATTAATAAGTTGACCCTGCAGGGTGTAAAAGAGATCACTTTATTAGGTCAAAATGTAAATTCATATGGCAATGATTCCGGTGATATTCCATTTTATTTACTTCTTAGGAAAATCATTGCTGAAACAGATGTTGAAAATATAAAATTTTTATCAAGTCATCCAAAAGACTTTAGCGATGAGTTAATTGATGAGATATCATCCAATAGACGGATATCTCGGTGGGTTCATCTGGCTTTACAGTCCGGATCAAATCGAATATTAGAACTGATGAATAGAAAATACACAGCAGAACTCTATCTGAATATTGTTAAGATGTTAAAGCAGAAGGTGAGTGGGTTGTTTTTAACAACTGATATAATCACAGGCTTCTCAACCGAAACTGAAGATGAGTTTCTTTACACATATGATTTGATGAAAGAGATTAGATTCGATGATGCCTATATGTATAAGTATAGTGTTCGAGAGGGTACTGATGCTCATAAGAGATTTGTGGATGATGTTCCGGATGAAGTTAAGGTTGAACGATTAAAGAAAATAATTGATATGCAGAATATAATAAACATTGAAAATAAACAAGGACGGATTGGCTCTATATTTAAAACTATTCCGGATAAGATAAGCAGACGAAATAGTTTACAGATTCATTCAACTACATTTGAAAATATCCCAATCGTCTTTAGGGGTGACACCAGTCATTTATCAAGGGTACTGAGTGTTAGAGCTACCGGCTTGAAAGGGGTAACTATGATTGGTGAATTGGTATGAAAAAAATTACATTTATTTTAATGTTATATATTGCAGTTATACCATCAATCTTTTCAAATATAAATAATGATCTTAAAACTGCTGAAAATTTTGTCAATCTTGGAAATGTCAAAGCTGCAATAAAGACATTGCAGGGAGTTCTAAAACGGTACCCTGACAATATCATACTTGATAAAGTACAGTTGAAGATCGCAAGATTAACCTCTGATCATAGTTTAAAAGTTAACGAATATAGAACTTTTTTAAATACATATACTAAATCTCGATACAGATTCCTAGCCAGATATGAGCTTGGTATGTTTTTTATATTAAATGATAAATTGGAAGAAGCACAAAAGGAATTTAATACACTTTCGCAGCTTTCACGGGGGACTCCATATTGGCATAAGGCATTAATAAATCTTGCTAAAATTGAGGTCTCAAAAGCGTTGTACAAGAATGCTATATCAATTCTTTATAGAATAATTGAAAGTGTAGACGATTATGAGGATATTGGTAAAACATATTTTTATCTCGGTTATATTTTTTTTGAACAAGAACTATATGATGATGCAGAGCATTTTTTTTTAATTTGTTCCGGGTCATTCCCACAAAGTTCTAAAAGCTCAGCGTCATTATTGTTCTTATTGAATATCTACGAAAGACAGAATCGGTTGCCTAGCTTTGAAAAAATATACAAAATACTTAATCAGATATATCCTGGTGCACCTGAAATAAGGGAAGCTAATATTTTATTAAAATCAGTAAAATCTAATCCAAATCAATCCGCAGAGACTAAATCTGTTGAATTGATAAATATTACCAATTATAAAGATATAAGATTAAAATCTATGGCAAGATTGAAGGAAGATTTAGATTTGTCATTTATCCATCTTGAAGGGGGGGCTTTAAAACAGTCAACCTATTATTTGCAACTAGGGTATTTTTCAGCAAAAGAGAACTCTATTAAATTTTCTACACAGATTACAGATAAAATCGGAACAAAGCCTGAAATTAGAGTCGTTGATAATAACGGGAAAATATTTTATAGGGTGATGGTTGGACCTTATAAAAATAGATCAGAGGCAAATATTAAGCTTATTGAACTCAAAGAGAAGACCGTTGAGTCAATGATAATTGAATCGGATTGAATATGGAAAATATAAAAGTTACACCTATGATGCAGCAGTTTAATGAATTTAAAAAAAATTATCCTGATGCATTTCTTTTTTTTAGATGCGGTGATTTTTATGAGTTATTTGGGGCTGATGCTGTTAAAGCAGCTCCAATCATGGATATTACACTAACAAAAAGACAGGAAACTCAAATGTGCGGGGTTCCATATCATGCATTAGATTTTTATCTAAACAAAATGGTTAAAGCCGGTAAAAAGGTTGCTATTTGTGAGCAAGTAGAGGACCCTAAAACAAGTAAGGGGATAGTTAAAAGAGCTATTACTCAGATAGTAACACCCGGTAATCTTGTTGATGAAAAGTTAATCAGCTCATTTCAGAATAATTTTCTTCTGTCGCTCAATAGAACCGGTTTATTCTATGAGATGTCCTATGCCGATGTTTCTACCGGTGAGTTGTTTTATCAAGAATTTCACTCTGATGATATTGTAACTCTATTTTCAGAAATACAAAAGGTTGGTCCTCGTGAGATAATTTTGCCTGATTCTATATGGACTGACGATAAAGTGTTGAGAGATTTCATAGACTCTAATAGAACGATACTGATCAGTCATATTCCTGATTGGATATTTAGTGACAGTACAACAATTAATACTCTTAAAGCACATTTTAATATTTCAGATATTAGCGAGATAGTGAATGTTCCAATAAATACTACTTTTTCAACTCCATCAGTTGTCTTAAAATATCTCATTGAATATAACCAATCCGATATTAAGCATATATCAAGTATAAGAATCAAAAACTATCTTGATGAAATGATGTTAGATAGTAATACTGTAAAGAGTCTGGAGATTCTAAAAAATAGTTATTCAAATACTGAAGAGAATACTCTATTTGAGATGTTAAATAAAACAAGAACTAATATGGGAAAAAGACTTCTTCGTAATTGGGTCATTAATCCATTAGTGAATATTGAAAAAATAAATAAGAGAGCATCAATAGTTGATTGTTTTTTTAAGAGTCCGGCATTAATAAGAGCAGTTACAACATTGTTGAATCGAGTAAGTGATATTGAAAGGCTCATTACAAGAGTAGTAATGAACAGGGCAAATCCAAGGGATGTTGTAAATATAAAGAATTCTTTTATTGCAGGTCGTGAATTGATGGCACTGCTTAATGAAAAAGAGATATTTAAAGAATATGTAGATTCATTAGAGCCTCTTGATAGGCTAATTGACATTATTGATGAAAAGCTTCTGGATGAAGCCCCTGTAAACTTTGGTGATAGTGATGTCTTAAAGCATGGGGTAAACAATGAGCTGGATGAGTTAAGAAGTATGACTCGTGATATAAAGGGGTATATAAATCAACTGGAGCAAACAGAAAAAGATAAATTAAAATTACCAACATTAAAGATAAAGTATAATAAGATTCTTGGCTATTTTTTTGAAGTATCGAGGCTACAGTCTGTAAATATTGGTGACCAGTACATTCTAAAGCAATCACTTGTAAATGTTAGCAGATATACAACTAAAGAGTTGTCTGAGATAGACTCAAAAATTTTGGTGGCACGGGATAGGATAAATGAAATTGAAAAAACTGTGTTTTATTTAATAGCAGATCATTTAAAACTAGATTGCCTTATAATCCAAAATTGGTCAAAGTTCATTGCATTTATTGATGTTCTTTGTGCCTTTGCTTTATCAGCTGCTGAATATGGTTTTGTCAGACCAATTATTGAACAATCAACAGCTATTACAATAAAAAATGGTCGTCACCCTGTAGTTGAAAAAAACATGGTAAATGAACAGTTTATCCCAAATAATCTCAGTTTATCACATGATGGAAAATATATCAATATCATTACCGGGCCTAATATGTCCGGAAAGTCAACTTTTTTAAGACAAAATGCTTTAATTATTCTTATGTCACAGATTGGTTCATTTGTTCCTGCTGATGAGGCAAGAGTAGGGATTGTAGATCGTATATTTTCTAGAATTGGCACAGGGGATAATCTAACTAAGGGTGAGTCAACCTTTTTTGTTGAAATGGCGGAAACTGCTTATATTCTTAAGAATGCAACAGATCGAAGTTTTATTATAATGGATGAAATAGGTCGGGGGACTAGTACTTATGATGGAATGGCTATTGCACAATCAATTATTGAATATATTGCAGATAAAAAAGTAATAGGTGCAAAGACTCTCTTTGCGACACACTATCATGAACTTACCTCTATGGAAAAGCCTGAAAATGGTATAACTAACAAATCTGTAAGTGTTATCGAGGATAATGGCCGGGTCGTTTTTCTTCATAAAATAGTTGATAAGCCTGCAGAAAGAAGTTATGGTATATATGTTGCTAAAATTGCTGATATTCCTCAACAGGTAATTGATAAATCGCAGTTAATCCTTTCGTTTCTTGAGTCAAACAAGGGGGAGTCGATTCAACAAATATCCCACACGCCCGAAAACTTAGTTCAAAGTAATGCCAGTGGTAAAGAGGTAAGTATATCAGGTTATCTTTTTGATTTACCGGATCTTGAAAAAACAGCAAATACTAAAGATGATTGTGCAAAAAATGATTATACTAAAGGTGATTGTACTAAAGATGTAAATTCTATTGAAAACACAGTCATATCTAAGATTTTAAAAAGTGATATTAACAACATGACACCAATTCAGGCATTTAATCTATTGTCTGATCTTCAGAAAAAGTTATTAAAAACTTCACGAGGCCGTTAAAAGAAAATAAAAAAGGTTCTTAGAAAAATCAAGATTTTTGCAAGAACCTCTAAAGTGTCAAAAAAAACGATAGATAATCAAAAATTTTTCGAGAACCCCTCAGGTGATTATTGCGATTATTGAACAAGCTTTAGTTATTAACTTAGTTCTGTTATCCTTCTATTTGCATCTATAAGTTGATTTTCAATTTCTTTTATCCGTTCTTTCCTGTTTTCGCTAATCATCTTTTCTTTTTCATACTTTTCTTCAAGTTCAGAAACAAGAGTCTCAAGATCTGAGACAATCTTAAAAATATCCTCCATAGCTTCGTTGTATAGTTCTTTAGCCTTTTTTGGATCTTTCTTGTTTAATTCTTTAAGATTATAGAAAGCAATTCTAGTGCCGTCCTCATTTGCAATAACATCTGCTGTCCGAGATTGATTTGAGAGAAGTGCAGCAGCACCAAAACTATCACCAACATTGTATATATGATTTTTGTTTATATCAACATAGACTGATCCTTTTACAACCTCGCAAATGGTACTGGCTATATCGCCTTTTTTGATTACAATGTCACCTTTTTTATATTCAACATATTTAACAGCTTCATTTTGATTTACAAGTGATGATTTTGTTGCACCAATTGGTTCAAAAATCCCGGATACTTTTTTTATTGTTGGTTTGGTTAGTTCATGATTTCTACCATGTAAAGCATCATGCTTAATATTAGCCATATCTTTTACTAATTTTATAGCTTCACTCTCTACATCAGCTTCGGTCATCCCCATAATGTTTTGTGTAACTGTCATATCTACATTAAATGTACAACCGGGATGTGTGCATACTGCCCTAAATACGCCTTTTTTCAATTTAAAACCCATTTAATACCCCCTAAAACTGGTAACTCTAACATAACATATTTTTAATAATTAATCATTATAATTTATACTTTCTAAAAAAGACTCAATATTTAAAAAAGCCTCTACAACTTGCGGGTCAAATTGTTTTCCGGCTTCCTTTGAGATAATTTTTACAGCCTCTTCATGAGGTCTATGTTTATCATATGATCTTGAGGCTCTTATAGCATCGTATGTGTCAGCGACTGATACGATTCTTGCTGCAATTGGGATCTTATCTCCTGCTAATTTTTTGGGATAACCGGTACCATCCCATTTTTCATGATGATAAAGGCATATCTGATATGGAATATTAAGGAAATCAATATATGACATAAAACCATGCATTTTTGAGAAGAAATTCATTATTTTACGAATATATTCACTTCCTATCACTGTATGGTTCATGATTATTTTTTTTTCTTCGTCATTTAACTTCTCTTTTTTAGTTAAAATATCTTTAGATATTGCCATTTTACCAATATCATGTAAGACAGAGGTATAATTTATATCCTTGATGTATTCTTCAAGATCATAGTTATCTATTTTAATAATGTTAAGTCTTTTGCACTCAGTTGTAAGATATGTTGTGATCTCTCGAATTCTTTGAAGATGGATCGAGGTTTCATGATTATACTCTTCAATAAGGGAGCAGGTTAGTGATATCAGCATTAATTTGTGCATCTCAATTGTTTTTTTAGCCCTTAACAGATTTACATTTGTAACCGAGAGATTCGTAATTAATGAATCTGTTTTTTGAAAATATGCAAGTTCAATACTTGCTGAACAGTTTTCAAAAATAAGTCTATAGATGTAGCTTTGTGATTTTTCATTATATCTTACAGATCCGGTTATTTTAAAATAAAGGTATGGATGTATGTGTTCGTCTTCAATCTGAAAATTTTTTATCATTATAGGGAAAATAACCTCTTCTAAGATAAATTCGCGATTTTTTTCATTTATGATAGGTAGATATTTTTCAAAGAGAATATCTACATAGAATGAACTTTCAAACTCCTCTTTTGTCATTTCGATTTCTTTTAAGAAATCATCAGAAATTTTCAAAATTCTTTTGTTGTGATCAATAAATAGATCAAACTTTTCAAGATTTAATTTTTCAATTACTCTTTTAACTTGATTTGTACTGTTCTTTATTAAAAAGTTATATTTTTTTTTTAATAGTACATAGTTCATTAGAAGTCTTTTGAAAGCAACTTTATTCTTTTTTAAAGCAGATAAAGCTATCGTGTATTTTTTATTTATAGCGGAAAGACTCTGGTTTTGGTTATTATGTTGTGGTTTGTTCATATTAGTTAATTGTTATCAAAGGTAAAAAACAAACAATAGTTTCAAGTGGATCGAGGTTCACTTTGATTGAAACTGATTCATTTTCTTTGATATCATACTCCTTTAAGGGATATACGAGTTTACTATCAAATTTTTTTCTTGAAAAATTATTGACAGGACTTAATGTTTGTTGTACCTAAACATAACTTTCTTTCTATAAGTCTTCATACATGAAACGCCTGCGCATTGAATTCTCTTGAACGAGACAACTAGAGAGCGGCACAAGAAGCCGGAAAGAAAAGATAATAAAGGGGAACGTTATTTCTTAACGGCTGCTAAAGGGAATACTCCATGACCTTCAAGAAATTTCATCATAAATGTGCCTGCCTGGCCGACAAGGTAAGAAACTGCGT
>CAYYKD010000009.1:47857-48943 GCA_964471825.1 uncultured Spirochaetales bacterium | reverse complement strand
TTCAATTATTTTTAGCTCGATTGAATAATAGTCCTGTATGCCGAGTCGTAATTCTTGAAAAGTTTTATTGTATGAAGATTTAAAATCAGGTGGGGAAAATGAGTATTCTGAATTGTGTGCAACTCCTGATATAGAAACTGTGAAATAGCTTTGGATGGATTGGTTACCTGAGCGATCAATTGCCTGTATGCTATAATCGCCGGTTAATATAGACTGTGCATTATTATATTCTATAAATGAATAACCATAATATTTCTTGTTTTGATAAATTTCGGTGTTTAAAACTGATATCGGGAAAGTCCATTGATAATCTGTTTCTATATGATGCAAGAGTACACTATCTATGTCATCAACACCATCGTCATCATGTAGGTTAAAGTATACAGAAAGAAAAATTGGCTCTGTTTGAACAGATGCAAATGCCCCTTTTTGATAAATTAGTATGTTATACATGGGGAAATTTATCATTGGTGGTTCATTGCCACAATTTAAGAAAAATATAATAACAGGTATAAGATATATAATTTTTTTTTTCATTAATATTGATTATAAAAAAAATTAAAAAATAAGTCTATGAATAATTAAAAATATAATAAAAAATATAATTAAAAATTTAATCTAAATTTTTAGTAAAATAATAAAAAAAATAATAAGAAAAATTAATTATTAAAATAATTATTTTGACAATTTTAATATGTTGATATATAAGATATTCTCAATAAAAAAGTATTTAACAATTAAATTTATAGGGTGTTTATGAGGAAATTGTATTTTATATTAATAATACTCGGAGTTATATCGTGTGGTAAATCTAAGTCTGTTAAGATTTTAACTAATGACCCATTATTATTAGAAAATAGGTTCAATATCATTAGAGATTTGTCAATCAATCCAATAATAGATTATGTAAATACTCCATGTATATATGATTATTATTATAAAAATAATTTTTTTAGTTATGACATAATAGCCGGATATAAACTATTTGAATCTAAATTCAGTAAGGATCTTGTTCGGTTGAAGAATTTAGATCTAATAGAATCAGGAACTGAATATATTAAATCTTTTAATGAGTATCAAAAATCA
>CAYYKD010000009.1:44114-47847 GCA_964471825.1 uncultured Spirochaetales bacterium | reverse complement strand
TCTCAGTTTTATATGGCATTGATACCGGTGTTGGTATGGAATATATTAAGAATACTCCAGATGTCTTAGCAACAAATAGTATGCATATGAATGATTTTATTAATCAGGTCATTGATAGTTCTAAGAATAATTTCATACTAAATAAAGAATATATTTTCTATACATCTGCAACAGATATCTCATTTATGGAGTTTTTAAATTTTTTTGGTATAAGGCAGCTTGAAATCGACAATCAATATAAATTAGATTTTTTTCAAGCACAAAATATACCGTCGTACTATTTTAATCCGTATAAATATGAGGAAGGTGCAATAATATCTTATGAAGCTTTAACAAGAAACTATAAATCTTCATCTACCGATGACTTTGCAGGTACTGTTATAAAATTTAATCTGTCATCACTAAGTACTGCCATAAAGACTCAGAATGTACTAAAGAAAACGATTTTTATCGATAGTCACACATTTATCGGACAGAAAGTTAAGATGGCCTCAGCATTAAAAAATAATCTCTTGATAACTCAGTATATTAAAAATTTATTAAGTTTGCAAACACAGTCTTTATATACAAAAAGTTCAATGTCAAAAAAAATATATCGAGAAATTCATTTTCCGGTTACTAAACAATCATATGATCTCATTGAAGATAATAGGTTAAAAGAAAAATTGTTATCTTTAAGCTCATTAAATTATGAAGAGGAAACAAAACATAATAAAATCATAAATGCATATAAGAAAACCCTAGAGCAATATAATAATCTTCAATTTAATGAATCTGCTTTTTTAAAGAATCTTGAGATTAATTTAAACAAATAAGGATCCTATGAACAATAAAAACTTCAATTTAACAATTTATTTTACAGCATTATTGGTTTTGTCATATTCATTTAATTATATTGATAGTAAATTATTCTACAGTTTGTTTGTCTTAAAATCTAATATACCCGGGGCATATCAGATATGGCAGTTTATTACATATGTAGGTTTTATTCAATCTACTAATATCTTTTTTGCATTTATAAATGTTCTGTTTTTTTATTGGGTTTCATCCTCAATTGAAGGGATTTGGGGATCGTTTAAATTATTTTTATTTATATTTTTGATGATTGTTTTTAAAAGTATAGCATCTTTTTTCCTTGGTATTCTTCCTCTTGAAGATGGTTATCATATTATTCAGTGTATTTTGATTGCAATTGGTTTTAATTTTCCGGATAGGGTTATTTATTTGTTCTTTTTTATACCTGTAAAGATAAAATATATAGGGTATTTTACATTGGGATTAGTTTTAATTACTACATTCTTTTCACTTATATATGGGGTATCACAGTTTCTTTCTATTTTATCCGGATATTTACCGATATTGTTATTTTTTAAACTTGTATTTGCAACCGGAGATTTATCAGTTAAACAAATTTTTAAAAGACAGTTTGATAAAAACACAAGAATTATTTTAAATTTAACTAATAAAAATCCTGAGAAGAATTTAGATCAAAAAATGATCTTGCGGGATGATGATAATCTCAAGATTATCAATGTTCAACCACAGAATATGAATATGTGTGATCCGATTGATTTTGAAAGAGATGGCGAATATTGTAAAAAATGCATTAACTATTCAAAATGCATTAATCGAGATGACAGTAAATAAAATTGGAAGGTGTTATTAGGTCTCACCTAATAAAAACAATTACATTTTGCTATGAGATTTGATTAAATATTTGTTTAGTTTTGTTAGTGAAGAGATATTTGTATCCCATTTTAACAGTTTAACTGCATCATCAAATTCAAACCATCCAAAATTTGAGTGTTCTCTTTCCTCAATAACAATTTTTTTATCATAGACTTCAAAGGCAAAGACATGTTCAGTTATGACCTTATCTTTAGCCATAAATGAGAATGAATATTTCATATCATAGGAGTTTTTCACCTTTAGTATTCCGGTTTCTTCCCATACTTCTCTTCTTGCTGCATAAAGAAGAGATTCTCCCTCTTCAAGTCCACCGGTTATTGGTTGCCAAAAACCGCCCCGTTCTTTTTGTCTTTTTAATAAGAGATACTCTATGGTAGAGTCTGATATGTAGAATAGTATAATATCAACTTGAAATGGTAGTTTTTTAGCCATACTAGTTTTTAAACTTTATTGACTGACCTGTAGTTTCAAGTACTGATAGCCATAGTTCACTCTCAGGATCAATTGTTTGTCGTTTTGAAGTCGCAATCTCAATCGGGATATGTACGAATTCATTTCTAAAATATCCGACTACTATTCCTGTTTTACCGGACATTCCTGCATGAACAGCTCTCTGTGCTAGTTGAAAACAGAAAATCGAATCATTAGGAGTCGTACTTGTTGATCTGATAATATAACTTGGGTCAATATATTTTATTGTTACAGGGACATTCTCTTCATTAAAGTATTTTTTAATTTGCTCTTGTAAAAATAGTCCGATATCAAATAGCTTCTTGTTGCCCGATGCATCGTATTTTACATCTTGATTCTCAACTAAATCCTGACCGGCCCCTTCAGCAACAAGGATGACTGCATGTTTGTTTGCTTCTAACCTTTTTTTAAGGCAATTTAAGAATCCAAGCTCACCATGAAGATCAAATGATACTTCCGGAATAAGTACAAAGTTAACATCATTTGTAGCAAGTGTTGCATTAGCTGCTATAAATCCAGAATGACGCCCCATGACTTTTACCAGTCCGATTCCGTTATATGATCCCCGTGCCTCTGTGTGAGCTGAGAATATCGAATCGCAGGCCTTACTGAAAGCTGTTTCTGTGCCAAATGATTTATTTATATATGATATATCGTTGTCTATTGTTTTAGGTATACCTATAATTGATATTTTGAGATTTCGCTTTTTTATTTCATTAGTAATGTCAAGTGCACCTCTCAGTGTACCGTCTCCACCAATTGTGTATAGTACATTTACATTTAACTCTACAAGTTTATCTACTATTCTTCCTACATCTTGAGGGCCTCTTGATGATCCAAGTATTGTTCCACCAATTTTATTGATATCTCTGACGGTTCTAGGGGTTAGATTTACTATTTCATGCTTATATTCATCAATAAAACCCTCATATCCGTATCGAATTCCATATATAATTCTATTGCCATATCGATGATAGTTCATAATAACAAGAGCTCTAATCACATCATTTAAACCCGGACAGAGACCTCCGCATGTGACTATTGCTGATACTGTATCACCCGGCTTGAAAAAAAGCTTAGATCTAGGTCCAGCTTTTTCAAAGGATGGAATATTTATCTTATTGTTTATACAGTATTCTAATTGTACAGGTGTGTTAATGGTAAGTATTCTTT
Source organism: uncultured Spirochaetales bacterium (assembly GCA_964471825.1). Classification (GTDB taxonomy): domain Bacteria; phylum Spirochaetota; class GWE2-31-10; order GWE2-31-10; family CAYYKD01; genus CAYYKD01. The sequence continues at coordinate 44,514 of CAYYKD010000009.1, read as the reverse complement.
CATTCTCGCTGACATAGTTTACAACACTATCTCCGTGCATTTCTGAGAGTTTAAGTGGAGAGTCGTAGGTCGGTTTGCCAAGTGACTTAACAGTAAGATCAAAATTTAAAAGATGTTCAAAGTCTCGGTTCATATAGGCCTCTGTTATTTAAATGGATACTGCATTTTTTCGATTTCTAGTGAGATTGCATCAATATACTTCATGTCTTTGTGTTCAAGGTGTGCATAACTAATTTTTGAAGAAGAGTTGATAAATATCTTTTCCATGGGGTATTTTATTTCTACTAATTTTTCAACAATAGTTTTAAAATCTCCCCCTTGAGTACCAACGCCGGGGATTAATAATGGTATTTGTCCGTTATGAAGAAAAAAATCTGCTATGTCAAAGAATTCACTTTGT
>CAYYKD010000009.1:23968-44104 GCA_964471825.1 uncultured Spirochaetales bacterium | reverse complement strand
GTGTTGCACCAATTACAGCACCTATAGTATTTGTGTGTTTTTGATTCCAAATTGAGATTCTAGAACCGACTTCAAAGAAAACAAAGTTACCGGTATCCATCTTAAGCATCTGAAAGTCTGATGAACCGGCATTACTTGTTCTTGTAAGTATAAAAAATCCTTTGTCTTTATATTGAAAGAATGGTAAAAGCGAGTCCTCGCCAAGATAGGGCGATAAAGTAATGGCATCTGCTTCAAGCTCGTCAAAGGCTGCTACAGCGTAGGCAGATGAGGTGTTTCCAATATCACCCCGTTTTGCATCAAGAATAACAGGCATGTCGAATTTGTGTGCATAGTTAATGATGTTTTTTAGAGCTTTAAAACCTGCTATGCCGTATTGCTCATAGAATGCAATATTTGGTTTAATTGCGAGTGTTTTATGATGAAAATTTGATATAATTTCAGAGTAGAAATCTGTTATTAATTTTTCTATGTCTGTTTTATCTTCATAAGGTATCTTTTCAATCATTGGGTCCATTCCAAGACAAAGTACCGTTTTATATTTATCAAATCTTCTTTTGCAAATTGCCAGAAAGTTTTCATTCATTTATTATACCATCCTTTAATAATATTTTACCACCAATTATAACCATATCAATAATATTGTTAAATTTAACATTATCAAATGGGCTAAAGTCACATTTAGACATTGAATTTTTTACAGAGTAGGTGTTCTCTTTTTTACTGATAATTGATATATCAGCATAAAAGTTCTTCTTAATACTTCCTCTATTTTTTATATTAAAAATATTATAGCCGTTTGTCAACATTTTAAATATAATTTCCTTTTTTAGTATTCCTGATTCCGCTAGGGACAGAAGGGAAACCAGTGCAGTTTCTAATCCGGGTAATCCGGATGGCGGTGAGTCGGATAGTTTTTCTGAAAGCAGATGCGGGGCATGATCAGTACCAATTACAGAAATTTTATTTTTATTAAATAGTTTTCGCAAAAAAAGAACATCTTGATACTCTCTTATAGGTGGATTAACTTTAAAGATATTTGATTCAGAAATATTATCTGTAAAAAAATAAAGGTGGTGTGGGGTAACCTCTGTAATTATTTTTTTATTTTTTTTACTTAATAGGAATTTTAATCCATTTTTTGTACTAATGTGACAAAAATAGGATCTTGTTTTTTTTACTTTTTTGGTAATGGAGTATATTTTTTTAATTGCTGATAGTTCTGCTTCTGGTGGTCTTCTAATGTTGTGATCCTGAACAGATTTATATTCTATTGAAGAGAAGTTGCGAATAACCTCCTCATCTTCGGCATGAAAAAGGTGTATAACACCTGAATTCATAGATCTTTCTATCATATCAGCATTATTAACAAATAGATCACCTGTGGATGAACCAAAAAAAACTTTTACTCCATGAACAGGGATTTTATGTTTTAAACATTTTCTATATATGTTTTTTATTTCATGATAATTTTTTGAGGTTAATCCTATATGAAATCCGTAATTTACTACTGAATTATTCTTTGCAAGTTTATGTTTTTCTAGAATACTATTAAAATCAATACTTGGCGGCTTAGTATTTGGCATATCGATTACATATGTAAAACCACCTTTAATTGCACTTTTAGAACCACTTTGCCAGTCTTCTTTGTACTCCATACCGGGAGATCTAAAATGTACATGCGGATCGCAGAATCCATATGAAATAGTTTTATCAGTGCAGTCAATAATTTGGTATTTTTTTGGAACTGCTATTTTTTTGAAAACGACCTTAGATATTTTGTTGTTTTTTATAAATACAGTACCTTTTTTGAAGGATTTACCTGTAAAAATATCTCCGTTGACTAATGCTTTATATTTACAGTCATTTTTATCAATTTCGCTCAATTACCCCTCCGCTATTTCTATGGTATTTACCAAATTCTTCAGTACTGAGTAGCTTTTTTATATCAAATACCGGCCCCTCAGTGCATACTCTTTCTCCAAGATCATCGATGACACAGGAACCGCATATTCCAATTCCGCATTTCATATATCGTTCCATAGATATATCAATATTTTCGTTTTTTTCTCTTATAATACTGTAAGCTGCAATCATCATCTTCTCAGGGCCACACATATAGACTTTTGAGTATGATTCTTTCAATAATGAGGATTCTGTTATAAATCCCTTGACTCCATATGAACCGTCATCAGTAAAATAATCAATTTTATTATCGTCATGTATAGCGTAGTCGATTAGAGTGCGGTTTCGTGAACCAAAGACAGCTCTATAGTTTACTTTTGGATGATGATTTTTTAGATATTCTAATAGAAATAACATAGGTGCAATTCCAATCCCGCCACCTAAAATTAGAATAGATTCTTGATTTGTCAGGTCAAATGAATTACCCAGAGGGCCAGTAAGCCCAAAGTAGTCATTTTCTATTGAATTTATCATCTCTTTAGAACCACAGCCGCGATCTTGAATTGTAAAGGAGATAACGCCATCTTTATATCCTGAAACGGATATTGGTTTTTGGAATTTTTTATATCTTAACATAAAGAATTGGCCGGGAAATATGTTGCAATCATAAAATTCAAATTCTAATGTCTTAATGCTCTCATTTCCAGAAATTCGCAGTAATTTTACACTTTTTTCAATAAAGGATGGATTGTAAAATGAAGGATTATTGTCTTTTGTAGATTTTATCATATTCTATGAGCCATCCCGATTATTTCATTATAGCTAAGTTTTTTTTCTGCTAGATAATCATCTATTCCTGAGTTGATTTTATTAAATATATCAATTCCATTGTATAGAATCCCTGTCCCCACTCCATAGAGGGTTGCACCTGCAATAATCATTTGAAGTGCATCATCTAAGGTAGTTATACCACCCATTCCAATAATGGGAATTTTTACAGATTTGTATATGTCGTAAACAATTCTTATTGCTATAGGTAGAATTGCAGGGCCACTTACCCCGCCGGTTTTGTTACTTAATTTTGGCTCAAAGGTATTGATGTCAATTAACATTCCAGGACCAACTGTATTTATTGCGGTTATTCCATCAGCTCCAGCATCTTCACAGGCCTTTGCAATCTTACCTATGTTAGGGAAATTTGGTGAAAGTTTTACAATTAGTGGCAGTTTTGTTGAAGGCCTAACCAGTTTAACTAATTTATATGCGGACTCGGGAGATGATGCAAATGGGAGTCCAAATTCATCGTGAACATTTGGACATGAGATATTAAGTTCTATCGCATCAATAAGTTCTAGGTCTAATTCTTGAATAGTTTCAACAAATTCAACATCGGTTCCGCCAAAAACTGAGGCGATAATTAACGCATCAGATTTTTTTCTTACAATTGATAATTCATTGTTTGTGTTTTTTACTCCCGTTGATGAGAGACCTACTGCATTAATTATGCCACATTGATAACCTTGAATCACCGGAGTCGGATGCCCCTTTCTTTCATTTTTAGAAATAGACTTACAGGTGATCCCGCCAGCTCCATTCTCAGAAACCTTTATCATAGAATGTCCTGTAACTCCAAGAATTCCTGATGCCAAAACTCCATTTCTTTTAAATACTAGTTGACCGAATTTAATTGAGTTATCCATTTTTTTTCCAGCCTGTTTAACTGAACATTTCAGGGAAAACAGTTGTCTCTCTTTCACAGTAGAAACATTTTACATTGGTTGTTTTTCCCTTCATTTCCTGCATTGTAAATTTTGTCGGACAATCATGATAGTTATTTGTAACACATTTTGGATTAGGGCATTTAATAATTGATTCTATAAGATCCGGTGGGGACATTCTTCTCTTTTCAACTACTTTACCGTCTTTAATAATATTAATAGTTGCATTTGGGGCAAGAAGTGCAATAATATCAGTGTGTTTTTTATCAAGATAGACATTTTCGATTTTAATTATATCTTTCTTACCAATTAATTTACTTGGGAAATTCATTCCTATAGACACTATTCCGCCATGGTTTTTAATACCGAGTATATCAATAATTTTAATTGCCATAGGTGAAAGGATATGATCAATAACTGTTCCATTGTTTATTTTAAAAACTCTAAATGATCTTTCATCGCTCATTTTATTGCTCCTGTTACTAAACCTAGTAATGCCTGTCTTACCGGAATTCCATTGTGTGCCTGTTTAAAATAGAGATTATTATCCATATCGTCAATTTCAACTGAGATTTCATCTACCCTTGGAAGTGGGTGCATAATTGATACATTGGGATTAATATTACTAATTATCTCTTTATTCAAGACATAGGAACCGGCAACACTTTCATATTCCTGAGCATCTCCAAATCTTTCCCTCTGAATTCGAGTTACATAGAGAACATCAAGATCTTTACCAACATCAAGAAGATTATCTGTTTCGTGGAATTTTATTCCTGATTTTTTCATGTGATCCGTGTAGTGCTCTGGCATTTTTAGAAGATCGGGGGAAATAAGATAGATATTTACATTATAGTAACATAGTGCCATTGATAATGAGTGAACCGTTCTACCGTATTTAAGGTCGCCTAGAAGACCGATATTTAATGTGTCAATCTTACCGAATTTCTCTTTGATAGTAAAGAGGTCAAGGAGTGTTTGAGTCGGATGTTGGTTCGATCCATCTCCCGCATTAATAACCGGTACAGTGGAAACTTCTGCGGCAGCTCGTGCAGCACCTTCGACTGTATGTCTCATAACTATTGCATGACAATATCCTGTAACAGTTTTAATTGTGTCTTTGAGTGTTTCACCTTTCTGTACACTTGAAGAACCGGGATTTGCAAATCCAAAATAACTACCGCCAAGTAATGAGACTGCTGCTTCAAATGATAGTCTAGTTCTTGTTGATGGCTCAAAAAACAGACTCGCAATTACGAGATCCTTTAAAACTCCCGGATACTTACCGTTTTTTACATCAAATGATCTGTCTAGAATGTACTCAATATCATCCTTTGAAAGATCTTTGATTGAAATAATGTCTTTTCCTTTAAAATTCATATTTTCACCTTGTGTTTTATTTTAAAAAAAAATGCCTATAAAATAATAGGCATTTAATTATTTAAATTTAGCGGGGCATACTTAATGTTATTTATTGTTTGTTTGTTTTTCATAATAATTTAAAAAGACTTTTATTTAAAAATTTGAGATTAGTCAATAGACAATTTATTTTTTTTTAAACTTATTCTAACGAGTAGGTTTTATGAAGTTTTTTTACCAAACAAAAACTCCTTTTTTTATTATTTGAGATGAAGTTTTATTTATCTCTTGAAGCGGTCAAACTATATATGTCCATGACTATTCCTAGATCTATTGTAGTATATTGCAAATACACCAAGAATCCATTGCATTATCTTAGAAAGATTTTCACTTTTATTAGGTTGAATAACCATTGTGATCTTATTGTCATCTATCTTATAAATTTGGATAATTAGGTGGATTTAAAATATTGCAAATTTTCCTTGAATTATTTCATCTATTTATTTATAATAATTATAATTTAAATAGTTTGGGAGAATTAGAGTGAAAAAATCGATAACATATAAAGTTGCAATTATTCTACTTATTGCAATTGTAATTATTATGGCTGGAACGGGTATTGTATCTTATTTACTAAGGGCAAGTTCTGATTTATCGGCAATTAGAAAGGAATCAAATAATATAAAAAACAGATTATCGAACTCGCTTAGAGATCCGGTATGGAACTATGATGATTTTCAAATATCAACGGTAATTGAACTTGAGATGCAGAATGAGAATGTTCTTGCTATTATTTTATTTTCCGACACTGGAACTTTTGTTGATGGAAGTATAAAGGATGCGACTTGGAAAGCCGGCCCGTTGGATTTAAAAATCAAGAAGGAAGCCGAAATAAAATCAATATCATTTTTCGATGAAAAGAGTACTATTACTAAAGACAATAATACGATTGGTTCTGTTAAGATATATTTTACAAAATATTTTTTAAATAAACAGTTAACCGGTATCGCAATAGGGTATCTTTTTCAGACAATTCTTTTAACTATAATAATAATGATTGTAGTATTCTTTAGTATTAAAATAATTATATTAGATAACATTCTTAGTCTAAATCAAGTTGTTGAAAAATTTGCAAAAAAAGACTTTACATCTAGAGCGAGAATTAAAACAGAGGATGAGCTGGGGCATCTTGGCGAGAGTTTTAATTTTATGGCTAAAACTATACAGGAGTATAGTGAGAATATGGAGCAGTTAGTTGCTGAAAGAACCGAAGAACTAAGAAGATCGATGGATGAGTTAAATAAAGCAAATATTCTTATGAGGGAAGAGCTTGAGATGGCTAAGGTTGTTCAACAATCGATAATTCCAAAGATTTTTCCTGAAACAGATATAATGAATATTTCCGGGTACTATATGCCCATGGAGGATCTTGGCGGTGACTATTACGATATAATAGAGATCAATGAAGAGAAGATGGCATTTGTAATTGCGGATGTGTGTGGTCATGGGGTTCCTTCTGCACTTGTAACTACGATGGCTAAGATGTCATTCAGAAACAACTCAAATGCTCATGCAACTCCTGATGAAGTTGTAACCGCTGTAAATAAAGAGTTATTGAGTGTAATTAAGGGGACCGGGTATTATCTAACAGCTTTCTATTGTATTATTGATACTATAAACGGCAAGATGGAGTATACAAGTGCAGGTCACCCTGATATTTTTCTAATTAGGAATAATAAGGAATTTATTTCATTGAAATCGAATTCATTTTATATTGGTTTGAAAGATATGAAGTTTAAGGCAAATGAAATTAACCTTGTATTAGGTGATAAACTTATTATGTATACTGATGGAATAACTGAGGCGATGGACAAGGATGGAAATCTTTTTGGAGATGAGCGATTTATTGAGGTATTAACAGAATATGTTGAAAATACTCCAATTAAGGAACTTGTTCATAAAGTAATAGAAAAAATTGATGAGTTTACCGGTGGAAGACCTGCTGCCGATGATAGGACTATCTTGTTAATAGATATTCTATCAGATGTGGGGCGAATTCACATTGATCTTGGTATCGCAGCTGCAGATATGCAATTATCGGAGGTAATAGGTCAGGATGAGATATCAGATAAGTTTAGGGAGATGAATAAAAGTTACTTTGAGGCAGCATCAAGTTTTAAGAAGAATAACTACGAACAAAGTATTGAACTTTTAAAGCCGCTGGTTAATATGTATAATAGGAAGATAGATAACTTTAATGTATTAAATCTGCTTGGGCATTGTTGTTATAAGTCTAATAAGTTCACAACTGCTATGGAATATTGGGAAATAGCATTGTCTTTAAATCCTGAAGACAGGAGATTAAATCATAATATCAAATATTTAAAATCCCTTATGCAAGTATAGGGTCTGTATTACGAGTAAAAACTTCACTAAAAAAAGGTGAAGTTTTTTAATTTTTTCGTTGTTTTTTTAAAATAAAGTGATAAAATAATTTTAAGTTTTTATCTAAAGTAGGGAGTATAATGAAAAAAATAATCAACACACTAGTTTTATTGGTATTATTTAGTGTGAGTGTGTTTTCAAATAATAACAATAATATTACAATTAAGCAAGGGATGGAACCATCATGGGTAAGGAAATTTCCTGCAGATAAATTGTATTATACAGGGATTGGAAATGGCTCTAATCTTGTTCAGGCTCAAAATAATGCTGTTAACTCAATTTTATCTCAGATTAAAGTGAAAGTAGAGTCAGAAATAACTGATTATACAACTGAAAAAAATGGTGTAGTTAATGAGGAAGTGTCAACTAAGATTAAGGTTACTCTAAAAGATAGTGTCGAGGATATAGAGCTTGTTGACATGTGGTATTCTGAAAAGAGAGGGTATTGGGCATATTACAGGTTAAATATTGCATATTATCAACAAAAACTAAAACAGCGAGAGAAACAAGCAGTTGACATCTCATTTGATTTCTTAAAAAAAGCAGATGAAGAGAAAGATAGTTTACTTTCACTTAAGCATTCACTGAGTGGTTTTTCAAATATTGGTAAATACTTATTAAATGCAGAAAAAGTAAATTACAAAGGTGAAGAAAAGATACTAACGAATGAGCTTAATGAAAGGATTCAAAAAAAGCTCTCTGTAATAACCGTAAATTCCTTGGCAGATTCTTACAGAATGAAAAAGATTGTTACTGAAGCACTTGTAATTTCATTTATATTTAAGATTGACGGAAAACCTCTAAGTAATTTGCCTGTTAAATTTAGCTCTAAGAAAGGGGAAGCGGTTATAAACCATGATGGGGTAACTGATCAAAATGGAGTTGCATTGTGTAGTATTTCTAAAGTAATCGGTGTTACTAATTCTATTATTTTATCGGCAGAGCCTGATCTTATTAAAATGGCTGATATTAAAACGGATGATGATGACTTAAAAAATTTATACAATTTAATTTTATCAGGTTTTACTAAACCAGTGAAAGATGTTGTTATCGATATAGATTCTCCGGTTATCGGATTTAGAACTGAATATTTAAATGATATATCTAATGAATCTTCACTTAAGGGAAGACTTGATATTTTACCGACACTTTTAAAAAATAAATTAATTTCACTGGCCGGCTGTACCGTTGTTGAAAGTGGAACGGCCGATTATAGAATTATATATACTATTGATGGAAATATTAACCTAAGCGGAGATGTATATTTCACCAGACTTTTAATATCAGTTAGAGTGGTTGAAAATATGAGCAATAAAGAGATATTTACATACAGTATGGAGTCTCCAATTAAGGGGGGAGGTGCTGTTAAGGATAAACCAAGATCAGTACAGAATGCAGTAAAAAAAATTACCGATGAATATTCTCAAGTAATTGAGGGAAAAATCGTTGGTTTTTTAATAGGTGAGTAATTAAATTTTTTAAGGAGATGGAATTATGAAAAGGTTTTTTGCTATTGTTGTTGTTGGTGTTTTTTTATTTGGTTTGATTGGTTGTGGTTCTACAGCTGAAAAAAAATCAAATAGTCAGGATTTGGATTTCCCTGTATGGTTTTTAAAAGTTCCTGTTGAAGATGATGCAATTTATGCTGCGGCTTATTCCAAGAGAAAGCTTTTACCTCAAGCATTAGATTCTGCAGGTGCAAGAGCACAGGCTCAGATTTCAAGAGTTATTGGTAACAAAGTTGCTACAATGACAAAAGATTTTCTTGAAGAAGCAGGTACTTCTGATCAATCCGTTGCAACTGAATACACATCTACGGTAACAAAAATGGTTTCTGATAATGCAATGTCAGGATGTAAAGAGGTTGAAAGAAGTCTTAAAAAAGGATCAAATGCATCTGGAGAAGAATACTATGAAGCATTTGTACTTTATAAATTAAGTTTAAAAGATATGTCTTCAAAGATAGATGAGATTATGAGACAGAATTCGGCAAACTATGCAAAATTGCAAGCTAAAAAAGGTTTTGATGAACTTGCAGCAGAGCTAAAAGCTATGAATGGTAATGATAATCAATTAGCTGGAAAACCGGGAACTATAGATTAATTAAACAAATTTCTTATCATGAAAACCCGATGTGATTAAATTCACTCGGGTTTTTTTTTGTGTGTGATTCATTAATTTATGTCAATTGATTATTCTTTTTTTAAATTTTTTATTTGACCATTAGTATAATTTTTATTATATTCCTCAAGCATGAAAATAACTGGAGGAAAGTATGACAGAGGAATTAAAAATGGAAAAAGGGGAGATATCAATTCATACGGATAATATTCTTCCTATAATAAAAAAATGGTTATACTCTGATAGAGAGATTTTTATCAGAGAGCTAGTTTCAAATGCAGTTGATGCAATATCAAAGATTAAACAACTTGCGGCTTTAAATGAGTATAATGAACCCCTTGGCGAGCTTGAGGTTGTACTTAAGATTGATAAAGAGAAGAAGCAACTTAAGTTTATAGACAACGGTATTGGAATGACCAGGGATGAGGTGAAAAAATATATAAATCAGATAGCATTTTCAGGAGCTGAAGATTTTTTATCAAAATATAAAGACAATAAAGAAGAGAATCAGATAATTGGTCACTTTGGATTAGGTTTCTACTCGGCGTTTATGGTTAGTGATAAGGTTGAAATAATTACTAAGAGTTTTCAGAATGAACCGGCAGTAAGATGGGTAAACGAAGGCGGGGTAGAATTTTCATTAGATGATTCTACAAAATCTGAGCGAGGAACAGAAATAATACTTTATATTAATGATGAGAGTTCAGAATTTCTTGATGAATCAAGAGTTCAAGCTGTTATAGAAAAATATTGTAACTTCTTGCCTGTGCCGATTAAGTTGAATGATAAGGTGATTAACGATCAGCACCCTCTATGGTTAAAAAACAGTAAAGATATAACTGATGAAGAGTATAAAGAGTTCTATAGAAAATTATTTCCATATGAATCAGACCCAATATTCTGGATTAAGTTGGATGTAGAAGTTCCATTTAGATTGAGGGGGATTGTATATTTTCCAACTCTTAGGCATGAACTTGACAGTTCTAAGGGGAGGATTAAATTATATTGCAATCAGGTTTTTGTTTCAGATCATTCAAAGGAATTAATTCCGGAATTTTTAACATTGCTTCAAGGTACACTGGATATTCCTGATATACCATTAAATGTTTCCAGGTCATATCTCCAAAATGATCCATATGTTAGAAAAATATCTGAGTATATAACAAAAAAAGTTTCTGAAAAGATCGTATATTTAGCAAAGAATGAAAAAGAACTTTTTGAGAAAAATTGGGATGATATAAGTATATTTACCAAATATGGAATGATGCATGATTCTAAGTTTTATGATAAAGTTAAGGAAGTTGTTATCTACAAAACAACTAATGGTGATTATAAAACAATTGATGAATATATTGAGAAGAATAAACAGCTAAATAAACAAAAAAATGATAAGAATATTATACTCTATACTACCGGTGAAAAGGATCAGATTTCATATATAAATATCATAAAATCAATGGGCAAAGAAGCATTGATATTAAATTCAATGATTGATGTTCACTTCATTCACTTTCTTGAGACAAAGAATGATAAAATAACATTTTCGAGAATTGATAGTGATACTCATGATTCTTTTACAGAGGAAAATGATAAAGACAAGGTTCTTGATGCAGATGCTAAAAGTTCTGATGATAAGATTAAGGATATTTTTGAGAAGGTTTTAAATTCAGGAGATACTAAAATTACTATTAAGGGGTCTGCTCTTAAGGATGTGGAGACACAGGCAGTCCTAGTGCAATCTGAATATATGAGAAGATTTAAGGAAATGAATTCTTTTATGAATAAGGGGTTAGATGGAAAAGAAGATGATCTTCTTGCTTACACCTTAATTGTAAATACAAATAATAAGGTTATTAAAAGAATTAGTGATCTTGACAAACTTGCTGATACTGAGAAAACTACAAAGCTGGTAAATTTTGTGTATAGTCTTGCATTGCTTGCACAGAATAAACTTAAAGGGGATAGACTTGTTGAATTTATGAAGATTTCTAATGAGTTGCTAATTTAGTAAATTTCTTTTGATTTTTTTTAAATTCTTTTTTTATAATTGGAGCATGATACATATATAATGTTGAATTGCTCCATTTTTTTAATAGTGACTTTAGTTATTATTCACCAGCATCTATCTTTTGCTTTTCAAAATTAAAAAAAAATGGTAAAAATTAGTTCAATAATTACTTTAGTTCAATAATTAATTACTTGAGGACTTCTAAAATTACCTAATAATCAGAATATGTAAGGAATAAATAATGAATATAAAACTTGCGGGTTTTAATGTAGATGTTGAAAATATAAATACTCTTCAAGAGGCACTACTTAAAGATGGACTAACAGGTGATGATTTGGTGGCCATAAGAGAAATGGAATGGACGCCTGAAAGTATTAGTGCCTCCTATGCTAGAATATCAAGAGATGAAAGAGATATTGCCCAGCTGAGAAATGAGGCTAGAAAAGAGATAAAGAAAACCAGAAAATCCAATGATATGATTATTTTTGAAATGGGACATTCCTCTATAGCAGAACATGGAGTATTCAATCTTGATCTGGTTGATATTTCAAGGATTGCTTCTGAACACATAGAGAAGTCTAGACTGGCAAGTTATACAGAAAAATCGCAGAGATATGTTAAGATATCCTCAAATCAATATATTCCGGATGTAATAGCAGATGACTCCAAGTACTCAGATAAATACAAAAAAGTTATTGATGAGCTCTTTGATGGTTATAATCATATTCATGATAAATTAGTTCCATACTTCACAGAAAAGTTTAATGCAGATCCAACAAATAAACGCGACTATAGAGATATCGTGAATTTAGCCAAAGAGGATGCTCGTTATTTATTGCCTTTATGTGCTAAAACTCAGCTTGGGATGACAATTAATGCTCGTAGTCTTGAAAAAATGCTTCGAAAACTGAATTCATCTCCATTAAAGGAGTTAAATTTAATAGGTGAGGCAATCTATGATGAAGTATATAGATATGCACCATCATTGATAAAGTACACTAAGCCATCAGAGTATGAAAGAGATACATATTCCGGTATTCGTAATATATTACCGGATATAAAGGAAAATGCTAGTCTAACTGAGGTTGATCTTATCGAATTTGATAGTATAATTATAAATAAGATAATTGCGGGATTTATAGTTAAAACTAAGGGAGCTGACTATCGTTCAGCTCTTGAGTTTACAGGTTCTATGGATGATAATTTAAAAAGAAGAATAATGAGGGAATCAATATTAAAATTGAATTCATATGATGCACTTTTAAAAGAGTATGAGATGTCAGACTTTGTATTTAATATTTTGATCTCATCAACCGGTTTTGCTCAGTTAAAGAGGCATCGGATGGCTTCTGTGATCGATGGTGACTATAATCCAATGTATGGGGTTAAAATACCGGATTCAATCGTAGAGAACGGTTTAGACCGATATTTTCTTAATAAGATTGCAATTGTTAATGAGTTGTACTATGAGTTAAAGGAAAAATATGGTCAAACAGCTGACTATGTATTAACAAATGCACACAGAAAAAATGTAATCTTTAAGTGTAATTTTAGAGAGTTAACACATTTTTCCAGGCTCAGGTCCGACAAACACGCCCAGTGGGATATTAGAAACATCTCTGATCTTATGATAAAGTCTGTGTCAGAAAAGGTGGATTTTGTAGGTGATCTTCTATCAGGGAAGGACAGTTTTAATACAACTATAAATAAAGTGATCAATCTAATAGTATAATATGGAGGATCTTATGGATGAATGCAAAGAGCTTATTTCAGAGAATCAGAATCTAAAAGAGTTAATAGAGGTTGCTAAGCATATTTCCTCTGATTTGAATATAAAAAAAATTATTAAAAATGTTATCTACTATTTGTTCTCAAAATATAGCCCAAGTACATCAGCTGTTATCATAAGAAAAGATTTTGATGATTCCAGTCCTGTTATTTTTTGTTATGAAGGGATTAATAAAAAAGATCATGTGCTTACTTTTAAGTCAATCGATCCAATTCTTGACTATTTTGCTAAGCAGGAATACAATTATATATCATTTGAACAGTTTCAGAAAGAATTTCAACATACTGATATTATTAACGATTTAAAAAAACTTAATCCAGAATTTTTGGTGCCTATGAAAAGTGAGTCTGAAGTCATAGGTGTATATTTTCAATCAGTTAAAGATCATGTAAGTGATTCTAACGGATTTCAGCTAAATCTAATGGTTGATACCCTTTTCTGTATATCTGTTTTAAATTTTGCTTCAATTGCAATTGAAAATGCAATACTATTTAGAAAAGCTACAGTAGATAGAATGACAAAGTTATATACACATCATACATTTAGAGAGAAGTTATCCAACATGATAGTTGAATCTAAAAAGTCAAACAGATCATTCTCTGTAATAATGTTTGATATAGATCATTTTAAAAATTTTAATGATAGTTTTGGCCATCTTCAGGGTGATTATATCATTAAAGAGATTGCAAGGTTATTTATAGGTTATATAAGAGAGCAGGATATTGCGGCAAGGTATGGAGGGGAAGAATTTGTTGTATTGTTACCCGATGTTGATTCAGATGCTGCATATGAATATGCAGAAAAATTTAGAATAATGATAAGTGATCATGAGTTTAGGTGTGATGGCGTTGTACATACTGTAACGGTCAGTCTTGGAGTTGCAGAGTATAATAGGATATTTGTAACTGATGATGTTGATATGATAAAATGTGCAGATGATGCACTCTATTTTTCTAAACAAAATGGAAGAAATCGAGCAACAAAGGGTATGTATAGATAGCCGGTCGTATTATCGGTAAGTAATATTAAATTAAGGAATGACTATGACACAAAAAGAGTTTAAAAAATTAATTGAAAAAAAGGTGCTAGTTTTAGATGGTGCAACCGGAACTGAACTTCAAAAAAAGGGGATGCCAAAAGGTGTTTGTCCTGAACTTTGGGTTAGTGAAAACCCCTCTGTAATAATTGAGGTTCAGCAAGCCTATAGAGATTCCGGGGCTGATGTTGTATATAGTTGTACATTTGGAGCTAATAGAATCAAACTAGAGGAATTTGGATTGCAGGATCGTGTTTTTGAATTAAACAAACGGCTTGCTGAGATATCAAAAGAAGCGATGAATGGTAGAGGGTTTGTTGCAGGTGATATGTCCCCTACCGGATTATTTGTTGAGCCATTTGGTGAGCTTAAATTTGATGATGCAGTAGAGATATATAAAGAACAAGCAAAAGGTCTTGTTGCCGGTGGGGTAGATTTTTTTGTTATTGAAACAATGCTTGATATTCAAGAGTTGAGAGCTGCAATTATTGGTGTTAAAGAGGTATCCGATCTACCTATATTAGCGACTATGACTTTTTCTGAGGATGGAAGGTCCTTAACAGGAACCGACCCTGTTACAGCGTTGATAACAGCTCAAAGTCTAGGTGTGTCTGCATTTGGTTGCAACTGTTCTACAGGCCCTGATAAAATGCTTGAAGTAATAAAAATGATGAAACCATACGCAACAGTGCCATTGATAGCAAAACCTAATGCCGGACTTCCTAAGTTAGTTAATGGAAAGACTGTGTTTGATATGCCGCCTGAAGAGTATGGTAGGTATGTCCCCGATTTCCTTAGTGCAGGGGTCAATCTATATGGTGGGTGTTGTGGAACTACACCGGATTATATAAAGGAGATTGCTGTTCGAACAAAAACATTTGTACCTGTAGCTCCTGTTGTAAGAAGTATAAGTGCAGTCTCATCGGCAAGATCGAATGTTATCTTGAAACTTGATAACCCTTTGACTATTGTAGGCGAGCGAATCAATCCAACAGGTAAAAAGTTATTGCAAGCAGAATTAAAAGAGGGTAGATTTGACCTTGTAAGGAAATATGCTAATGAACAGGCCGAATCGGGTGCAAAACTTCTTGATGTAAATATGGGGATGTCAGGTATAGATGAAGAAGATATGATGGTTAAGACAATATCATTGTTGTCAAAAATCAGTAATCTTCCGCTTGTAATTGATTCATCAAATCCGGCTGTCATTGAAAAAGCTCTGAAAATGTACCCCGGCAGAGCACTTGTCAATTCTATATCCGGTGAGGAACATAAGTTAAAAAAACTTCTACCAATATGTGCAAAATATGGAAGTGTATTTATATTATTACCGTTAACTGATAATGAGATCCCTGTTACTGCTGATGGCAGAATATCTGTTATAAATAAGATATTTTCAGAGGCGGAGCATCTTGGATTTACAAGAGATGATATTGTTGTCGACGGATTAGTTATGACTGTTTCATCAGATCAGAATGCAGCAAAGGAAACGCTAAAACTATTTAAGTGGTGTAGTGAAGAATTTAAAGTAAATACAATATGTGGTTTATCAAATGTCTCATTTGGGCTTCCTAATAGAAAAAATATTAACGCTGCATTCTTAGCAATGGCACAAAATAGTGGTTTAACAATGGCAATAGCAAATCCAAACGAAGAAATATTGATGACAACAAAATATGCATCAGATGTGTTGACCGGTACAGATCGGGGAAGTCGCACATATATTGCTAATTATTCGGAAGTTAAGCCTGAAAGTAGTAATTTAAAAGTTCAAAAAAATATTAACGAGCTGATTGCTGAGGCGATACTCGGTGGTAATAAAGAGGTTATAGTAGATCTGATCAAAAAGTCAATCGTTGATGGTACAAATGAACAGGAAATAGTTGATAAATATCTGATCGCATCAATTAATAAAGTGGGCGATCTGTATGATAAAAAAGTTTATTTCTTGCCGCAACTTATTGCAAGTGCTGAAGCTCTAAAAACAGCCTTTGCCTATCTAGAGCCTATGATGCTTAAAAAAGAGGGGCATGGGGGTAAATCTAAGCCAAAATTTGTTCTTGCTACAGTTAAAGGTGATATTCATGATATAGGAAAAAATATTGTAGCGTTGATGCTTAAAAACTACGGGTTTGATGTAATTGATCTTGGAAAAGATGTACCTGCTGATGTAATTGTAGAGTCGGCGTTAAAGAACAATGCTGATATTGTCGGACTATCTGCACTTATGACAACAACTATGACTGAAATGAAGACTGTGGTTGATCTAGCTAAACAGAGAAATCTGAAATCAAAAATAATCATTGGGGGTGCTGTAATATCTCAGGAGTATTCTGATGAAATTGGAGCAGATGGTTTTGGACAGGATAGTATTCAAGCTGTAAGATTAGCAAAGGAACTCCTTGGAATAATTGATTAAAGTTTGATTTAAAGATCTAGATTGTCGAAAATCATAGATAAAACAGTGTTTCGGAGTTAATTTATGAATGTTAAGATGATAATATTATCGGTTTTTATGCTGATTAGTTTTTCTATATACTCATTAACTGTTGATGAACAAGAGTTAAAAAGCGTAAATAATATAAATTTCATTAATTACTCCGGAAAATACGGTGTAAATCAATCCATAATTGAAATAAGAGCTATAGGAAAGAGACTTGCCGGTTATAAAAAAGACAATGAACTTTTCAGATATCACGCAAAGTATTCAGTTATTCGATGTATTGACAATACAAGTAATGAGGGACTTGATGCAGATATTATTTCAATTGACCGAGATGCAAAGATTGATCATGTGAAGAATGTCAGATTGATAATTGCACAATATCTAGTAGAAGTATATGGATACAAATTTAGCAATGCCTACACAATTGCAACATTTATTACCTATTACAATGCATTCTATCGAGGCAATGTTGAGTATCTGTCTAAGATCTATAAAGATGTGGTTTTAAAAGAAATTTCAATTAATAATGCGGGAATTTCTATTGATTACAAAGATTGGCCCGGGCAGACTAAAATAATTATTCCATTGATTTCTAAATCAATTATAAAAGATGACGGAGATAAAAAACCTGCTATTGAAGAGGTTGGCAATGAGAAGATAGTTGAGCAGTTAAAAAACAGGGATGATAAGGGGCTTGATGATAGAAAAGAGATTGTGAAGTTAAAAGAGAATGAGATAAAAGAAGAAAAGAACATTCTAGAAGAAAAAAAAGAAAAAATTGAACTCACAAAAACTATTTTAGAAGAAGATAAAAAAGAATTAGAAAAAGAAAAGGAGATTCTTGAAAATCAAAAGAAGGAAATTGAGAGTAGTGGAGATATTGAAAATAAAAAAAAGATCGATGACAAACTTGAGATTGTGGATGAAAAAAATAAAGAGCTAAACGAAAAAATTGATAAGTCTGATGAGGAACTTAAAGAACTTGAAAAAGCAAAGGTTGACTTGGAAAAAAAAGAAGAACTTATTGTTAAAGAGAAGGAAGATATTAAAAAAGATGAATCAGAGTTAAATAAAGGTGGGGATTCTACTAAGAATGATATTGTCGCACAAAAAGAAGAGGAACTTAAACAGAAAGAGAAGGAATTAGATAAAAGGGAAGATCAGTTGAAACAGGGGATGGCCAATAAAGAGGTTTTTAATAATAAGATATATTACTTAAAAGCTAAAGAGTGGTTGGAAGGGGGACATTACAATAATGAACTTTTTCTTATTGATCCTGATAACAAAAAAATTATATTACAGTCCTCATTTAAAGAAATTTGCGGGAGGAAGTTTGATGTTTTTTCAGAGGGGGTTCTTGTTATATCGCATGAAAAAGGGCATAATAGTCCACATATTTTAGCACTACTAGATCGTGATACACTAGAACTGAAAATTAAAGGAACAGATAGCATTTTTTGGCGGAGTTTCATAGAGGTTAGAAGTACAGAGATTTTTGCAATAGCAAGAATTGCCAATCAAAGCTACCTGGCTAAGTTTGATTTAAACTTAAAGATGATTGCAAGAAGTAGTGATCCGATACAGGAGGACTCGCATCTAACATTCTATAATGATAGTATTTTTGTTACTAATCCTTCAAGGGGGATTGTAGTATTCTCTATAAATGATCTTAAACTAACCGGTGAAATTTTAAGATAGATAAGTTTGTTATTGTCATCAAAATATAATTGAGTTTATACTGAAACTGCTAAGCTTACAATAGCGATTACACTTGTTAATACTATAAGAAGTAATGAAAGTATGTATGTAAATAATCGCATTATTCTTTTTGTAATGTTGATTATTTTAATCGGGAAAAGCAAACTAAGAATCATAGAAAAAATTGATATTGAATTGATATATAGTTGCCATTTTAAAATCATGATTGTATTAGGAAGCGTCCATTTTTGGTAATTACCAACAATTATGAGTAACATAACCCAGAAAGTAATGCCGATAGAAATTTTAAATAAACTATATATAATAAGTCGCTTGTTTTTATTTAAATAAACAAGTAATTTTTTTGAAAAATGCATTTTTAATATATGGTTTTTGAGAATATAACAACAAAACCTTTTCCTCCTGAAGATTTTATAGAAAAAGTATCATTATTTATCCTATTGCTCAGGCTAAACTGAAGAATTGATACACTTTTGGTTTTAAAGTGATAGTCTGCACCTGTAATTACAACATCATTAATTGGTTCTAAAGGAAAAAAAGAAAATCTTTGTCCATTAAAACCATTTAAAATAAGAGCATCTCTAAAAGGAACAATAATTGAATTTGGTGTAACTAGTCTAATAGTTATATTATTTTCTGAATATTTTGTTAATAATAAAATATTTGAAAATGAATGGTCAATATATGTGCCTATAGCTCCCAGGATTATCAACTCTGTGTATTCATTTTTTATCGCATATTGAATTGCTAATTCCAGATCGCTAAGGTCTTTGTCTTTGCTGTAAGCTATAATTTCTATTTGTTGTGGAATTTTATCTAACGGTTCATTGACACTATCAAGATCACCAATTAGTATGTTTGGTATCACATCAATCTTGGATAAAAAATTATATCCGGAATCCGCAGCAATCACTATATCAGTTTCTTGATAGTTACTAAAAAATGATTCCGGGGTAATAAACTCTCCGCCTGCCACTATTATTAATCGTTTAATATTCATTATACTAATATATTAGAAAACTATTTTAAAGTCAATATCTTTAGACTAATTAGGTCACTTAACGACCATATTCATTGTTTCATAACTTCGAATTAACCAGCGGTCCCCTTTTTTATGAAGAAAGTATGTGTAAAATACTTGTTCTGTAAACTCAAGATGTTTGAAATATACAATTACATCTACTTTACCTTTTCCTTCAATTGGTGAGTAGTCAGCTCTTGCAATTTTGTAGTGATGCGGAAGAAAACTTATATCATCAACTGTATTCTTTTTTAGATATTCTTTGTATTGTTTTAGTATCTCAATTTTTACCTCGGAGTCACTTTTCATGAATCTGTCTTTAAATATGTAATTGGTTTTAATTAATTCTTCAATGTCAATGTACAAAAAAAACTTTTCCCATTCCATTTTCATTCTAGCATCAAGGGTGTATTGAATAACTTCGGGTGGAGACTTTTTTTCAGCTACCAGCATCTTTTCTTGTTCAAGTGATTTAGAGGATACAACAAAATCTTCCTGAAAACCCCTAGGTCTAATATTTAATGGTATTTCTGAAGAATTTATAATACTACTATTTTTCTCTTGTAGAT
>CAYYKD010000009.1:22073-23958 GCA_964471825.1 uncultured Spirochaetales bacterium | reverse complement strand
GAATATTTAATTTATTTTTTCCATTTTCAACAAATTCATCATATTCTTTTGATTTTGAGACAAATGTATCTATAATAGACGGATTTATAATACTACTATTTTTCTCTTGTAGATTTCTTTTAAGCTCAGGGTAGTAGACCGCACTAAGATAGAATTGTCCGGTTACATCCATATTAAAATAGTCGTTAAGTTTTATAGTAATGGTGTAACTTTCTTTCGCCCCAAGTCTTAATTCTGAATTAAATACAGGTTGCACTCTATGAAAAGAAATGATATAATCATTGCTGTATGAGATACTTTTATTGTTTAATGTTATAAGTTTAAAATCAAAACTGTATTTTTTATCCTGTGATATAAGTGAAATAATCTCATTTCTTGTGTTGTTTGTAATTTTAATATCAATAAAGATTTCATCTCCTTGATAGTATATTCTAGGATTAGTGTGTGCAATGACTACAGTTAAGGCGTTTGAAGTGGATGCAGTCGCAAATAAACTGCGGTTTAATAAAAAAATAATGGAAAAAGTAATAAGTAATAAGTTATGGTTTTTCATATATTTATTATCGGATTTTTTTTTTTAAGGTTAAGTAAATGAGTTTCAAAAATAATATAAATCAATTTATTGAGAATAAAAAAGAGTTTTCAACTGTATTAAGTTTATTAGATAATAATAATGAGTTACATATCAAAGGTCTTCAAGGTAGTACCGCTGGATTGTTAGCAAGTTCATTATTTGCCAAACTTAATAAGTCAATTCTTTTTATTGTACCAAATGAAAATGATGCAAGAGCATTTTATGAAGATCTGATAAATTTTGGATGTGAAGAGGCACATTTTTTTCCATCTGTATCCATTTCACCATATCACAAGGCTGTTGTGAATGAGGAAATTTCATCGAGACGAATTGATGTCTTTAGAAGACTTGCATCAAATGATAAGTTAATAATCTGTTGTTCGGTTGCAGCTGCGGCTGAACAGATTACCCCATTGTTTGCGGTGTCCCCTTTCTTTATAGATATAAATGTTGATGAGCAGATAAATATTGAGAAGTTAAAAATGCTGCTTAATCAATCAGGCTATTCTAGAGAGCAAACAGTAAGTCAGGCAGGAGAATATTCTGTAAGAGGGAGTATAATTGATATATATTATTCACCTCACAAAAGACCTGTGAGAATTGATTTATTTGACGATATTATCGAAACTATTAAACACTTTGATCCTGAGACACAGAAAAGTACAGAATCTTTGAGCGGAGTAGTTATCCCTCCATATAAAGAGATTCTTTACGGTGATGAACAAATTAAACGGGCAAAATTATACATAGACAGGATTGGCGGATCAGTAGAAAATAGAAGCCGGATGATCGAGGATATATCTAACTATAAGCAGTTTGATGGTGAGAGCTTTTACATATCACTATTTTATGAAAGATTTTCACTAATCGATCATTTTTTAGACCAGGTAATAATTGTCAATGAAAACACACTCACTTGCAGGAACTTTAAAAAACTATTTGATGAGTATGAAGAAAACTATCATCTTCCATTTAATAAGGAAATACCGAAATTTCAAAAAGAGGATATACTTTTTGATTTTAGTGAACTATCCTCTTATTCAAAGACACTTATGAGGATTGACTCAATTAACAGTGATAGAGAAGATGCAATAGACTTTGGTTTTAAAGGAATTCCTGTATATTTGGGTAACCTAGAGTTTTTTAGACGAGATATCGATGATTTCTTAAGTCGAGATTATAAGATAATTCTCTTTGGTGGTAGTCAAGTCCAGGCGGATCGTCTTTCTTCGTTATTTTCAAGTTTTGAACCTGTTGATGATCGATTTGAGTATAAATCGAGAGGACTAAGCATTTATCCATTGTCACTTG
>CAYYKD010000009.1:19478-22063 GCA_964471825.1 uncultured Spirochaetales bacterium | reverse complement strand
TTGCCTATGGTTTTATTTCTGATTCTGAAAAAATATTTTTACTAAATGATTATGAACTATTTGGTAAACGAAAGATCAGTCAACATTTCTATACAAAAAGGACTGAACAGATTGATAGTTTTATTGATCTAAGTCCCGGTGATTATGTTGTTCACATACACCATGGGGTCGGATTATTTCAAGGAATTGAACGGCTCAAAAGTTTAGGTGTTGAGAAGGATTATCTAAAGGTACTCTATGCTGATGATGAGAAATTGTTTGTCCCTATAGAACAGCTAAATTTTATACAGAAATTTATCTCGAGCGGGATCGGTTCACCTAAACCTGATAAACTTGGCGGAAAGGGGTGGTCATCTACAAAATCAAAAGTAAAAAAGTCTATAGAGGAGCTTGCTAAGGAGCTTGTGAAAATATATTCATATAGATTGCAGCAAAAAGGGTTTGCCTATGCTGCAGATACGCCTTGGCAGAGAGAATTTGAGGCTGCATTTCCATATGAGGAAACAGATGATCAACTTCTCTCAATTGAGGAAGTAAAACGGGATATGGAGTCGCCTAGGCCGATGGATAGATTGATTTGTGGAGATGTCGGGTTTGGAAAAACAGAGGTGGCAATTAGAGCAGCATTTAAAGCTGTAATGTCCGGGAAACAGGTAGCGATCTTAGTTCCTACTACAATTCTTGCAGAACAGCATTATGAGAATATAGCTGAACGGATGAAGAAATATCCGATAAAGGTTGAAATGTTATCAAGATTTAGGGATGAAAAAGAACAGACCTCGATTGTATCTAAGATTTCTGCCGGTGAGATCGATATTATTGTTGGTACGCATAGACTGTTATCAACAGATGTAAAATATAAAAATCTAGGCCTTCTGATTATTGATGAGGAGCATAAGTTTGGTGTCAAGCATAAGGAGAGGATAAAGAAGTTTAGAATGAGTCTTGATTGTCTTTCTATGACTGCAACTCCAATTCCCCGGACACTTCATATGTCTCTGGCTAAAATAAGGGATATGTCTGTAATAAATACACCGCCGAAAGAGAGATTACCGATTGAAACATTTGTTATGGATTATAATGAAGATGTGATCGTTGATGCTGTTACAAGAGAGCTTAAACGAGATGGACAGGTGTTTTTTCTCTATAACAGAGTTAGTACAATCTATACGATGAAGAAGCATCTTGAAAAATTGTTGCCCGGCGTGAGAATTGAAGTTGCTCATGGTCAGATGGATGAAGATGAACTTGAGGTTGTAATTCACGATTTTATAAATCATAAATTTGATATGCTTCTAACAACAACAATTATAGAATCCGGTATTGATATTTCCAGAGCTAATACAATTATCATAGATAGAGCTGATAGGTTTGGACTTGCATCACTCTATCAGCTGCGAGGTAGGGTCGGCCGTTCTGATAAAAAGGGATATGCCTATCTGTTTTTTAGTGAAGATATTGCACTTACAGAGGTTGCGATGAAAAGACTTCGAGTTATATCGGAGTATACTGATCTTGGGAGTGGATTTAAGGTTGCAATGAAAGACCTTGAGATTAGAGGTGCCGGCAATCTTTTTGGGCCAGAGCAGAGCGGAAATATTCTTGCCGTTGGATTTCATCTTTATTGTAAGTTGTTAAAAGATGCGGTGAATGAGATTGCTAAAGCAGAGGGTGAGGAAGGGATGATTGATAATGACAAAGAGGTTTACATAGATATGACCTATAATGGATTTATCCCTGATGATTATATACCTGATCAAAAAACCAAGATTGATTTCTATAAGCGGATTGCAGGGGTTACACATATTGAGGAGATTGAAGAGATAAAGAGGACTCTAATAGATAGATATGGTGATATTCCTGATGAGGTTCAATCATTGTTTTATCTTTCTGAGGTGCGAGTGGTCTGTAAGAGGATAAACGCTGTTGAGGTTGTAGAGCGGGGTGGAATGGTTGAGATTAAATTTAACATGATAAAGGATTTAAATGTAATTAAACTCATGAATTATATAAACTCATCAAAAGGATTAGTTTTATTGAAGCCTGAAAAACCGGATTCGATATTTATAAAAACAGGGGCTGATGTAGACCTTAAGACTAAAGGTGGAATAATATCAAAAGTGCTGAATTCGTTTATGGAGACATTTAATAAATAAAAAAACGATAAATAAAAAACGATGAATTAGAAAATTGATAAATTAATTGAGGAATACTATATGAAAACCTATAGACAGGAACTCTGGTTTAATATTACAGAAAGACGCGGTTTTAAGAATATTACACAGGACATAGTTAAGGAGCTTGCTCTTTCCGGGATTCAAGAGGGGTTATGTCTTGTAAATGCAATGCACATAACTGCAAGTGTGTTTATCAATGATGATGAGTCCGGTTTACATATGGACTTTGAGAAATGGCTTGAGAAGTTGGCACCTGAAAAACCGTATTCTCAGTATGCACATAATGGATATGAGGATAATGGAGATGCACATCTTAAACGGACGATCATGGGAAGAGAGGTTGTTGTTGCAGTTACAGATGGCAAGCTCGATCTTGGACCATGGGAGCAGATTTTTTATGGCGAATTT
>CAYYKD010000009.1:4803-19468 GCA_964471825.1 uncultured Spirochaetales bacterium | reverse complement strand
GAATTTGACGGTAGAAGGAATAAGCGGGTATTGATTAAGATCATTGGAGAATAGCTTATGCAAAATATGAGTGGATTGAAGATTTATAGAGTAGATGCATTTACTGATGTGCCATACAAGGGGAATCCTGCCGGTGTAATGATAACAGAAAAGCCGCTTTCAAGTAAATTTATGCAGGATGCAGCATTTGAGATGAATCTATCTGAAACAGCTTTTGCCTATCCAATAGATAACACTGATATAAAAAAGGCATCTCTTTTTAAATTAAGATGGTTTACCCCAACAACTGAGGTTAATGCTTGCGGACATGCAACATTAGCAACTGCAAAAGTCCTTTTTGACATTATTGAGAACGATAATGCAATAATCAATTTTGATTCTTTATCTGGAGTTTTAAGTGCTACAAGAGTATCCGGGCAGATTGCCATAACATTTCGAAGTGATGTTATTGTTAATATCAATGAGCCTGATAAAAATTCAGATTATAAACAGATATTATCGTTGTTTGATATTAGCAGAGTTGTCGAAATGGGATACGGGGAACTAACCGGATATCTACTAATCGAGTTGAATGATTGTGATTATCTGGAGTCGTTAAATATTTCAACTAAGCTTGCCCTTCTTGAACTGACCAATCCACCGGATGGTTTGATTGTGACTGCAAAAGGTGATAGGATAAATAAACCAATAGATGATTATAATATTAATAAAGAATCGCTGAGTACTTCAGATGTTTATGATTGTTACTCAAGATTTTTTGCTCCATGGTGCGGTATAAGTGAGGATCCAGTTACCGGATCAGCACATACGGTGCTATCTGTTTATTGGAGCAGAAAGTTATCCAAAAATACACTCAAATGTTATCAATGTTCAAAAAGAGGTGGTGTTGTTATGGTAAAAATAGATAAGAATAATACTGTTATTTCCGGATACAGTGTTATTACTATGGTCGGAGATTGGTTAGGAGGAATTTATGAGTAGTGTCCCTATTATTGATCTGCAAAAATGCACCAGATGTGGACTGTGCGTAAAGGATTGTTTTTTTAATGCAATAGACAAAGAGAAGATGAATATAATTGAAAAGAAATGTTCTCTATGTGGACATTGCATTGCAGTTTGTCCGGTTAATGCGGTCTCTTCTGATAGTATTTCTATAGAGCAGATAAACAAAGTCTCTGATGGTTTCAAGTTTGATTTTATAAATCTTGTGAGGTCTAGAAGAAGTGTAAGGCATTATAGGGAAGAGCATGTTGATGACAAGATTGTTGCAGATATCGTTGATGTGCTTAACTATACTCCAACGGGAACAAACTCTCAGGCAACTTATGTAACAGTTATTAATTCACAACAAAAGATAAGAGATTTATCATTTAAAATGATGAGATTTTTTCACACATTTAGCAAGGTTTTTTTCAATCCAATAACTTTTCCAATATTTTGTGTTTTTTTAGGTGTGTCATTAACTAAAACGATATTTAGATATCGTGCTAGACTTAAAAAGAGTTTAAACGAGAATAAGGATATATTAACACATAATGCTCCAATGGTTATGATATTTCATGCTGATACCAAGAGAAGTGCAGTCCCAGAACAGGATGCAATTATTAAGGCAACGGTTGGTCTTTATTATGCAGAGTCACTTGGGTTGGGGACTTGTTTTAATGGTTTCCTGGTAAAAGGGTTTAATGCTAGTCGTAAATTAAAGGAAATTGCCGGTATTCCACTTAATCATAGGGTATATGAAACATTTACTGCAGGATATCCTGATATTAAATACCAAAGAACTTTTTGTAGATTAGTTTAAATGGGTTAATTAGCTTAAAATATATCTTTAAAATTGTAAGAAATCTTGACTTTAAAGTGAATTAATAATATATAAATTGCATTATAAATAAATGTACATATAATAGGTGTTAAATGGGTAAATATAAACAAGATGTGATTATTATTGGTTCTGGAATAGGCGGTCTTTCTGCCGGTGCCTATCTTGCTCAGAAGGGTTATAAAGTAAAAATATTTGAAAGGTTAGCTCATCCGGGTGGTTATGTAAATAGTTTTAAACGGGGTGAGTATTACTTTGAGGGCTCCACTCATATTTTATATGATTTTTTTGAGAGGGATTTTAATTATAACAATCTGGCAAATCTTGGCATTACAGATGTAAAAACAACTTATCTAGAGCATGTTTTTGAGGCAATACTGTTTAATGGTGATAAGATAGATAAAAGATATCTTATAAATTCAGGAGAGTCAAACTCACTAGATTCATTTCAAAACTACTTTCCGGACGAACTTACTAACATAAAAGATATATATGATAAAAGCTATAAGATAACCAGGAATTTATATAGACTCTTAAAACTTGAGGCCAATAATACTATGCCGCATCTTGTTGATCTTATTTCAGCAATCTGCCTTTTAGCTAAGGAAAAAAGCATAACAAGTAAACTAGGATATCTTTTTTACCCTGCCATGAGGGACAACATTAATCGAACCTTTGCAGATATTCTTGCAAAGATAGAGAATAAAGAACTTAAATTTGTTATTTCACTTATTTCCGCCATGTGTCTCTTATTACCGGCAGAAAAAGCATCAGCTATTGTCGGTGGACCTTTGATTTATCAGTTTTTTATGAAAAAACCTGTATGGGTATGCGGTGGACTTCAAACTCTTATCGATGCATTGATTAAAAAGATAACCGGGAATGGCGGAGAGATGTATTTTAGATCAAATGTAGATGAAATAATAATCGAGAGAAATACAGCGGTTGGTGTGAGGCTAGCCGATGGTGAAGAGCATTATGCAAAATTCGTTATTTCTAATGCCGATGCTTATACAACTTCAAATTCTTTATTAAAAAGTCAGCATATCAAACAGATAGAGACTCATGAATATATTTCTTCAAAGAGTATATTTCAGGTTTATCTTGGTTTGCCTTTTGATATTAGAGAGTATGGGTTTAAGTCACCTACAACTATGTTTAGCAACTCTGTTGATATGATGAGTGTTTTTAATGATGACTGTGGAGATGATAAGTTTTATATAATAACAAATTACTCGATGCTTGAAGAGGGGTCTTCAACTAAAGGAAAGAGCAGCATTGCGATTGCTACATATGATTCTTATCAGAAATGGGCAGATATGGATAATAAGGTCTACTACTCAAAAAAGAAGGAATTTCAAGATAAAGTTGTTAATAAGATCGCATTATTAACCGGAATTCCACTAGATAAACGGGAGTTGATTTTTTCGGCAACTCCTAGAACTATGAAACATTATTCAGGAAATGCTTACGGTGGAATGGTGGGCTCAGATCATATTGTTGAACAGTTTGGATTTAATAGGCCCGGATCAAGGTTAAAATTGAAAAATCTTCATCTTGTTGGACATGATGCTCAGACCGGCGGTGGAATCAATTGTGTTTTAAATTCCGGATTAGTTGTAGGAAATCGGATTATTAGAAATTTTTAAAACAATTTAAGTAGATTTTAATTACAAAAAAAATATATTTATTTTCCTTTGATTTTTATTGTAAATTTGTTAATATATAAAAACTAAGAAATATAAAAAACTGCAACATCAAATTAGTTAGATTTGCATTAAAAAAATGGCGGATAAGATGCTTTATAATAATTTAAGAATGGTTATGGATAAGATGATTGAAGAGATTGATGTTGGTAAAGAAGAGTGCCAGTCTGTTTTGTCATTTAATCTTATGAAAGGTCAGGCTGTTCCTATAACAATTAATGCATATAATATTTATCAACTCAGTCAGATTAAATTTATTATTGTATGTCCTTTTTTACATTCACCGGATGAGACTGATTATATAGAGATCTATAGGTTGGGGCATGATGAAGATTATATAAACATTCTTAGACTAATATCCAGGTTTGTTACTACCCTTGAGATGATTAAAGATTGGATTCAAAAAGAAGTTCCTGATATGATTAGATGGGGTGAAGGTGTAATCTTTGACAGAAACGGCCGAACTAAAAAAGTACCGTATATTCCACATCACAGTCCAAAGGATAAGAAGTAGTTTTGATTAATTAAATTCAGCAATTACTTCGATCTCAATATCAACATTTTTTGGTAATCTTGATACCTCAACAGTTGATCTGGCTGGAAAAATTGTTCCTTCAAAGAAATTACCGTATATTTTATTTACCTCTGTAAAGTTTGAAATATCTTTTAGAAAAATTGTTGTTTTAACAACATTGTCAATTTTCAATCCGGAAGTTTTCAAGATTTCTGAAATGTTATTAAGACATTGATTCGTTTGTGTTTCGATAGACCCCTCAACAAGATTTCCATCTTTATCTAATGGGATTTGTCCTGAGATAAACAAGAGATTGCCGGTTCTTATTGCTTGACTATATGGTCCTATAGCCTGAGGTGCATTTTGTGATATGATTTGAATTTTCATATAACCTCCTTTTAGAATCCTAAGTCCTCATCGATCAAGATTACTATTATTGATTGCGGCGGGATAGCTCTGTGTATTATTGTTGTTACTCCGCAGATTCTGTTCTCACTATTGCAATCCATACATTTTCCTGATAGTGTACAAGGGTTTTTTGTGTCAAATCTAATATTATTTATTACTGCAGCTTTGTTCTTTGCTCGATCTAGTGCTAATTCAAGATTGCTTGTTATTTTATTTTTACCAATTACAAATATCCGTAATTTAGGACCATAGGTCATTGCTGCAGAACGATTTCCCCATTTATCAATAAGGACTAACTCACCGGAAATGCTTAGGGCATTAGCAGACGATACAAAAACATCTGCCGTTAATCCTTCCTGTTGTATTTTATTTTTTTGATCATGGTTTAACCCTTCCTTGTTTCTGTTTAGAATATTAAGGTATTTAAATGGTTCAAACTCTTTAAAAAAACCAATCTGTTCAAGAGTTTTTGATCCGCCAAATCCAATTTTTGCATTAATTGGGATATTTTTCTTTAAATTATAAAGAGCTTCCACTCTATCCTTACATACTACTACACCAAAGTTGTTTTTAAGTAAAGCGGAAGCAGCTCTTTCTAACATTATTCCTGAGTATTTTTCTAACTCTATCATACTATAAATGTTGTTCCTCATCAAGTTCTTTGATTGCCTTATCCATGAAATCAATCTTAATCTTAGCAAGTTCTTTTGATTTTTCAAAAATTAGATCAGTAGCTCTATTTCTATACCATTTGATAAGTTCAAGAACATCCTTTATTCCATATTTTTGATGCCAGAAGAAAGAACCAACTGATAATCTTATTATACCAATTGCACCTAGTGAATCAAGAAGATTTGCATCATGTAACATCTTAGCTTCAGTTGTCTTAGGTCTAGAGCCAGGCCAATGTGATTCAATTGCTTCAACAACCATAGATATCTTATCTGCCGGGAAACCTACTTCATGTAGAATCTGCTCAGCCTTAATTGCGGACTTTCTATGTCCGTCATCTCCAACAACAAGATCATGTAGAAAGCATGATGCATATAGAACATCATCATCGTAATTTTCTTCAAGTTCTCTAGCAAGGTGATAAACCCTTTGACAGTGTGAATAACCTGATGCCATTCTGTCACCTGTTAAATCCATAACATATCTGTGAATCATATTTCTCATAATTTCCTGCCTTTTATTCTTCAATAGTTAATTTCTTATATCATTCTTTTAAACATAATTCAATCAAAAAATACTTTTATTTAAAAACTATTTAAATAAAAACTATTTAAAAACTATTGTTTAATTATTTTTATTAGTATAATATTGTTTAGTGATGAACTTTTTTCAAGATTAACTTGATTAATATTTGTTAAGGGGGCTATAAGTAATGTATAATGCGATTGTTAAATATATTTTTAAAGAAGGTGTAATGAATGAAGGGATGACTCTATGGAAAAATATTGTATATTCACAGATAATAAGTCAACCGGGATTTATGAGGGTACAGGCGTATTCAAGACCATCGATAAATGAATTTGTTGCAATCGGGTCATGGCAGAATAAAGAGTCTGCAGAATTATTTATGCGTACCGGTGTCTTTAAACTATTGATGGAACATATCAAGGATTTTTTGGAAGAGGATCCTGTATCAGGCGAATATTTCTTGGAAGCATATGAGGAAGCATGATGGAGGTCTAGATGGCGTTTGAATGGTTAAATGAGTATAGTGTTGGTCATGAACAACTTGACGAACAACATAAACTGATATTTAGCGTTGTAGATAAATTTGAAATTGCACTTTATTCAGGTGAAGCAAAGAGCAAAGTTAAAATTGTAATTGATTTCTTAAGCGATTATATAGATGAGCATTTTAAACTTGAAGAGTCTTTAATGGTTAGTTGTGGATATAGGGATTATGAAGTTCATAAAAAAATGCATGAGCAGTTTATTATAAACTATGTTGATTTAAAAAAAGAATTCTATAATAAGGGGGCGACCGAGTACTTTATTATTAGAGTCGATAGGGAGCTTAGAAATTGGTGGAAAAATCACATAATGGTCGAAGATCGTAAATATTCTGCCTGTGTAAGAAATAGTATAAAGTAGATATGATATCTTGTGGTTATATATTAGTTGAATTAGCTAGAGATATATTAGCCTAGAGATAAATTAGCCCTAATATAACTTTTTAACTCCTGTTTTTAGGCCGTGACCTGTGAGAATAACCAGGTTGTTACCATGATCTGATGACTTGAGAACTCCGGCTAAACTGACAGCAGAGGTTGGCTCAACAAAGAACCCTTTTGATAGAAGTATTGAATACGCATCGAGGATTTCTGATTCACTAACAGTTATAACTTGACCGTCTGATTTAGTTACAGCTTCGATAATATCTGAGATTCTAACCGGATCTCCAACAGCTATTCCATCTGCAATAGTTCTAGTGTAAGTAAGTTCAAATTTGTTTTTCAAATCCGGATTATTATCAGTCCATTTTTTGTAGACGGTATTACAGTTCTCTGACTGAACTCCAATTAGTTTTGGAATCTGATCTATTAATTTGAGTTTTAGAAGCTCACTGAAACCTATGTAAAGACCAATAATTAGAGTGCCGTTCCCTACAGGGATATATATTGACTCGGGGAGTCTGTTTCTGTACTGTTCTGCTATCTCGTATGCACAGGTCTTTGTTCCATGAAAAAAGAATGGATTCCATGAATGGCTTGCATAGTAAAGATCATTTGCTCTTTGAAGGACAGCCTTAGCCAGGGTATTCCTATCTCCATCTATTATTACGACCTCTGACCCCGTAGATCTGATTTGATCAATTTTTCCTTGAGGGGTATTATTTGATAGATATATCTCACAATTAATATCTGACCTACCTGCATAGGTTGCAATGGATGATCCGGCGTTTCCAGATGAATCCTCAACAATACTTGTAACTCCCAGTTCTCTAATTTTACTTATGAGTGTCATGGCACCTCTATCTTTGTAGGAGCCTGTAGTTAATAGATAATCTGATTTGAGATTTATAGTTCTATCGTTATGTTGAATTGAATTTACAGGTGTGAAGTATTCGTTAAATGAAATGATATTATTATCGTTATTAACCGGTATTAGTTCTCGATATTTTAAAATTGTGTCTTTTCGATTAGCAAGATTTAATTTGACCTTTTTTAGATCTATTTGAATATCAAGTAGGCCGTCACATTTACATTTCCATATTAACTCATTATTGCTATATGAATTATTACATTTTTTACACACCAATTCAATCATAATTAACCTCACATTGTCACAATTTGTTTATCTATAGACTTTTTAGAAGTGCTCTTTAGATAAATTAAAAAATCTTAAATGTCAATATATTCCAGTTGATAATATACAAATGGTTATTTAGTGATGATTGATCTCTTTAGTGATGATTGATCTCTATAGAACATAGTTTTAAAATATTCTGTAAACTATAGCTGTAAACTCATTTTTCTTATTTTTTAATAATTGTGTTTTGATAATTGTGTTTAATCTTGATTTTTTTTACAAACTATTATATTATCCTGTGGTTTTTATTTTCACTTGTTTTGAAAAATCAGAGGTTAAATTATGAAAAAAAGTCAGATAATGCACGATGGTGAGTCATTGGGAATTTGCCTGGGAGCATCTACTATTTCTATTGTTGAGTTAAAAAGTAAAAATAGTATTGTTACAGTTGAGAATACAACCGTAATCCCCCATGAAGGTGATCCAAAGGGTACACTTTCAAAATATATAGATTCCTATGATCTTAATAACAAATTTATGGCAGTTACCGGAAGGAAATTCAGGCAACTATTAAACATATCCTCAATTACTGAACCTGAAGCAGCTGAGATAGCATATAATTATCTAAATCATGGTAAACAACACTATGATGCAATTGTCTCAGCAGGTGGAGAGTCATTTATAGTTTATGAAATCGATAAAAAGGGCAAAATTGCAAGAGTCAGTTCCGGTAACAAATGTGCTTCAGGAACGGGTGAGTTCTTTCTTCAGCAGATAAGAAGGATGAATGTAAGTATCGAAGATGCAATATCGATGTCGAAGACCTCAACTAATCCGCATGAATTATCAGGTCGATGTTCTGTTTTTTGTAAATCTGATTGTACACATGCTCTAAATAAGGGTGAGAGTATTGCTGATGTTGCAGCAGGTCTGTCAAAAATGATAGCAAAAAAAATTGAGGAGCTGATTGCTAAGATTGGTTCAAAAAGAATAATGATGGTTGGCGGGACGGCTCAGAATGATGTTGTAGTAGATTTTATTAAAGAGACAGTTGAAGAAGTAACTGTACCTAAAGAGGCCTCATATTTCGAAGCTCTAGGTGCAGCGATATGGGCTTTAAGGGTAAAACAGGATATAGTACCGGATAAAAATAATCTCTACAAGCCATTTACCTCTTCCTTTGATTTTCTAAAACCGTTATCTATGTTTGAAGATATGGTGGACTTTAAGGAGATGCCCTATGCAGATCCTAAAGATGGTGATGAGTGTGTTCTTGGGTTGGATGTAGGTTCTACCACGACTAAGGCAGTTCTATTTCGAGTTAGCGATGATAGGATACTCAAGTCAATATACCTTAGAACAAACGGTAATCCGGTTAAGGCCTCTAGAGATTGCTACAAGGCAATTCTTGATCAGCTTAAAGGTGTATCTGTAAAGATATATGGCTTAGGTGTCACAGGGTCAGGTCGGTATATAGCAGGACTGCACGCCGATACAGATGGGATTATAAATGAAAT
Source organism: uncultured Spirochaetales bacterium (assembly GCA_964471825.1). Classification (GTDB taxonomy): domain Bacteria; phylum Spirochaetota; class GWE2-31-10; order GWE2-31-10; family CAYYKD01; genus CAYYKD01. Next base: position 10,240 of record CAYYKD010000009.1, on the reverse strand, counting down.
AATAGCACATGCAGAGGCCGCTGCTCATTTTGACAAAGAGGTCGATACAATATTTGAGATAGGCGGTCAGGATGCAAAGTATACATTCTTGACAAATGGAGTTGCCTCTGACTATGCAATGAATGAGGCCTGTTCTGCCGGTACGGGTAGTTTTCTTGAGGAATCTGCACTTGAGTCTCTAAATATCAAGATGCAGGATATAGCGCCTATTGCTATGAAATCCAAAAAACCACCTAATTTTAGTGATCAATGTGCAGCCTTTATCAGCTCTGATATTAAAACTGCATTTCAAGAGGGGTTAGAAAAGAATGATATTGTAGCAGGTCTTGTCTATTCTATATGCATAAATTATATAAACAGGGTAAAAGGTGCAAGACAGACCGGCAAAAAGGTTTTTATGCAAGGTGGAGTCTGCTATAATAAAGCGGTTCCGGTAGCTATGGCGGCTTTGACGGGTAGACAGATTATTGTACCTCCCGAACCGGGGTTAATGGGGGCTTTTGGCGTTGCACTTGAGATAAAAAATATGATAAATGCCGGATTCCTTGAAAAAAAAGATTTTAATCTACAGGAGTTATTTGAAAGAGAAGTCGGCTACGGTGATAGTTTTAAGTGTCAAGGTCTTGCCGAGAATTGTGATAGAAAGTGTGATATCAGTATGATTCTCGTTATGGGAAAGAAGATCCCTTTTGGTGGGGCCTGTAACAAGTACTATAATATAGCACATAAGATTAAGCATGATATTGATCATCTGAATCATGTTGAAAAAAGAAGAGAGTTATTGTATGAGAGATTTACTTTAAAAAATCACAATCTTAAAGAAGATGCTATAATAGTTGGTATAAATAGATCTTTTCAGACAAACACTCTGTATCCTTTTTATTATAATTTTTTTAATGAACTCGGCTGTAAGGTAGTGCTATCAGATTCACCTGTAGAGGGTGCAAGTGATAAGGGGTTAACAAGTTACTGTCTTTCAGGTCAGATTGCTCTCGGAATGTTTGCGGATCTCCTTGAGAAGAAGCCTGATTATATATTCATGCCGCAGATAATGGAGATGAATGTCTCTAAACAGGAAGAGTATAGAAAAGAATTTCAAACAGTATGTATGTTTGTACAGGGGGAGGCATTTTATCAAAGGGCGACTTTTTTAAAGGATAGAAAGAATCCTCCAAAGATGTTGATGCCGGCTCTTAATTTTATGTCAGGTTTTGACAGTCAGGAATCAGTTTTTATAAGTGTAGCAAAAGAGATGGGCTTTTCGTCTGAAGAGGGTAAGAAGGCACATGCAATTGCGTATCAAAAACAATCAGAGTTTTTTCTTGCCCTAAAAGAGGAGGGACGGAAGATTTTAAAGTCACTTGAGTCAGATCCGTCAAAAGTTGCTATAGTATTGTTTGGAAGGCCATATAATGCCTTCGCCTCTGAAACTAATAAGGGTGTTCCATTTAAGTTTGCAAGTCGTGGCATAGAGATAATACCTTATGATTTTTTGCCCTATGAAGATGAGGATAATTATAAAGGGACTTACTGGGAGATGGGACAGAGGATAATTAAAGCGGCGAGAATAGTTAAGAGACATCCACAATTATTTGGATGTTACCTGACTAATTTTTTATGTGCACTTGATTCTATGATGGTCCCGCATTTTAGAGATCTTATGAATACTAAACCGTCTTTAACAATTGAAGTTGATGGTCACACAGCTGATGCAGGTGTCAATACAAGAATAGAAGCATTCATGGATGTTGTTAGAAATTATCTTAAAATGAGCGATAGAATAAAAGATATTGAATCAACATTTATACGAGCAGAAACCAAGCTCGATACAAGTGGCAATGTTGCCTTTATAGATTCGTCTGGTATTTCTTTCTCTTTTAAGGATCATAGGGTTAAAGTAATTGTTCCTTCAATGGGGGATCTATTCAACCGGGGGGCTGCAGCTGCTTTTAGAGCTCAGGGGTGGAATGCAGAGGCATTACCTGTCTGTGATAGAGAGGCTTTAGATCTTGGGCGTTCAGTAACAACCAGTAAAGAATGTTTACCAATTATTAACATTATTGGTGAAGTTCTAAAATACCTTAAATACAGAAAAAATCCGGATGAGAAACTAGCCGTATTTTTAGTTTCAGCAGGTGGATGCTGTAGGGTTGGGCAATATGAAATCTTGATGAAAACAACAATAGATAAACTAAAACTTAAAGATGTAGCTGTTATTACTCTTGCAAATGATAATGGCTATGCAGGTTTAGGTGTATCATTTAGAATAGACGCTCTTAAGATACTCTATGCATCGGATATAATGGATGATATTAGATCTGCAATTAAAGCTCTTGCTGTTGATAAGCAAAATGCTTCTACGATTTTTCAGGAAGAATATAATAAGATATTAGGCAGTATAGATAGGACAAACAAAGTACCATTTTATAAACAGATAAAATTGACAGTAGATCGGTTAAAAACAATTAAACTGGAAACACCTATTGAAGATGCTAAATATATTGGGGTCGTTGGTGAGATTTTTGTTAGAAGAGATCATTTTTCATTAATGGGGATCCCTGATAAATTGGCAGAAAAGAAATTTGTTATGCTTGATGCACATATAACAGAGTGGGTCAGATATGTTGATTTTCTGGTTTCAATAAAGATGTTTGAGACTCGATCAACGCTGCTTGGAAAGATAGAGTCAATAGTATCAAATATGATTCATAAGTATCACGAAAAGAGACAAAAAAGATTGTTTTCTAAGACGGGTCTCTACGAATATGAAACTTTAAAAATTAAAGAGTATCTTGACCATTCAACACATATTTTTCCGCTTACATTGACAGGGGAGCCGGGGCTTTCTACCGGTGCATCGATGTATCATTTGATTGATAAATACTGTGGTGTAATTAATGTCGGACCTTTTGGATGTATGAATTCGAGAATGACAGAGGCTGTAACTACAGCTGATATGACCGTTTCGGGTAAAGAGGAAGCGATTAAGAATGCGGGCCGAACAGCATCCTATGAAAATGTAAAAAATGATATTGATATACTACCATTTTTGAGTGTAGAGTGTGATGGTAATCCGTTTTCACAGATTCTTGAGGCTAGACTGGAAACATTTATGTTACAGGCTAACAGGCTACACGAAAGCATGAGAAAAAATAAAAATATATAAAAAAATCAATCATTAGTAGTAATTATATAGTATAAATTGTATAGTTTACTTTTAAAATTGACGAAACTGATATATGAGTTAACTATTTTAAAATAACATCATTAAGGGATTGATATATGGATGATTTGATTAGAATTAATAAAGAGAAATGTGTAAATTGCCATAGGTGCATTGCTGTTTGTCCGGTGCATTACTGCAATGATGGTTCTGATTCAGAGCAAGTATCAATCAATCATCAGGACTGTATTTATTGCGGAAGGTGTATAGATGCGTGTAGGCATGACGCCAGATCATTTGTTGATGACCTCGATAGATACCTAAGTAAACCGCATGAAGACATAATATTTATTGTTGCTCCGGCTGTAATTGGCTCCTGGGGGCCGATTTATAAGAGGATGATTCAATTCCTAAAAAAACAGTTTAAGGCAAAAAAAGTTTATGATGTGAGTTTTGGGGCAGAACTTGTAGTTTATAAATATATAGAGCATATCAAAAAGAATAAACCAAAATGTGTAATCTCTCAACCATGTCCGGTAGTAGTCAAATATATTGAGACTTATAAACCTGATCTTCTGCAGTATCTTGCACCTATTGATAGCCCTGCAATGGCTACTGCAAGATATATTAGGGAAATTGAGGGGTTTAGGGGTGAAATAGCTTTTTTGAGTCCATGTATTGCAAAGCAATATGAGTTTTCTGATCCAAACACTCAAAATTATATAAACTATAATATTACTTTTCAAAAATTAAATGAGTATATTAAAAAACGGGAGATTCCATTAAGTAGTTTTCCTGAAGATAAATTTGACTCGATAGAAGCAGAAAGAGCAGTTGCCTTTTCGAGGCCGGGTGGACTTAAAGAAACTATTCTTAGGGAGTTAAATTCATCTGTACGAGTAAAGAAGATTGAAGGTGAGATTATATACAGAGAATATTTTAATGAGCTTTCAAAAGATATTGAGGATAATCATGAAGTACCATTAATTATTGATGTTCTCAATTGTGAAAAAGGATGTAACTTTGGTCCAGGTACGCTTCATTCATATACCAATGATCAGGTAGACTCATTTATAAACAAAAGGGTTTTAGAACAAAGTAAAAAATATAATGGTGAAGAAAATTTTAAGAAAAGTTTTAAAAGGATTCTTGATAAATTAAAGAATAACTTGTTTGAAAGAAAATATACAAGACGATTACCGACATTTATAGTTGATGACATAAAAGATGATGAACTAATCCCTATATATGAACAGATGAAAAAAAGTGAACCGATTGATTTTAGAGATTGTGCTTCATGCGGTTATCTGACATGTAGAAATATGGCAATTGCAATATTAAAGGGGATCAATGTTAAGGAAAACTGTAGGTTTTATTTAGATAAGATATACAAGCACCAGTTGGATAGAGTTAAAAACTTAGTTGAAAAAGTTAAAGTCTCAATGGACTCTATGGGAGAAACCTTGAACACTATTAAAATGATATTTGCAGAGGTAAATAACTCTTTTTCGGTTACCCATGATGCTCTTAACTCTGTTAATAAGTCTAATGTTCTTCTATCTGAGTTGTCTAATAATTTTAATCCAATTGTAGAATCAATAACTGCAATATCTGATCAAACTCACTTATTGTCACTTAATGCAGCAATAGAAGCTGCACGAGCCGGATCTGCCGGTAAGGGGTTTGCTATAGTTGCACAGGAAGTTGATAAACTCTCCACAGAAACAAGCTCGGAGGTTGAGAAGATTACTCCAATGGTTAAAGAGTTATTGGATAGGATTAGTAAAGTAAATGAGCGGGGAGACATGGTTTTAAAAGACCTTAATAGTGTCAAGCAGGTGTTCACAGATTTTTATGAAGCAATTCAAAAGATATCAAATATTATGTATGATATAAAAAATGAATCTGATAAAATAAATATTCAAATGTAATTTTCTTATAATGGTTATTGTTTAAAATACTTTGAATAATGAGTTGAAGAATGAAATTTTTCTGAGTACAGATGATTTGTAGTATTTGTTTGCCTTTTTTAGTTCATTTTCAGAGTAGAACTCGACCTGAACCTTATCTTTGTTGCCATTAGTATAGAAATTGTTTTTTTTCATCGAGTTAAATGTTAGTTTAATTTGGTAAGAATAGAGTTTGTTTAGCAGCTCTAATATTTCGTTACCATGATCAAATAACTCTAGATCGTAGTGTTTGTAAATATTATGATCTACCATCTTAAGATAATTTTGATGTCCATCATGCCATAGTGGTGTGATAGAAATAAGT
>CAYYKD010000009.1:0-4793 GCA_964471825.1 uncultured Spirochaetales bacterium | reverse complement strand
CTGATAAATCTGATAGTTTCATTAACTGTCTTATCTGTATATCCGGTACCAAAGTTTCCATAAGTATTATTTTTTTCATGCGGTGGAGCATCAGTTATTAGTACAGCAATTTTCTGAGCGTCATTTCTGAAGTCAACTGATTTAATTTTATGAATAGCATCTAGTGAATTTTCTAAAAAATCTCCACCTGAAACAGTATGAATATCGTTTATAGCCTTAATAATTTGATTTTTATTATTTGAGAGTGGATAATAATTAATTTTATCATAATAATCTTCAAAAGTAATAAATCCAATTCTTAAGTCTCTTTTTAGTTTTAATTTCTCATAAAATATAGGAAAAGATTTTTTTAACTGATCAATTGTTATATCCATGCTTGCAGTTCTATCTAAGATGATAATTAAGTCAAGAGGTAACATTTTATCTTCTATTGTTTTAATATTTATCTTAGAGTTATCTTCAACTATTGAATAATAATTTTTATTAAGTGTAAACTTTTCGATATCCGAATGATTTTTAAAAGTTATATATGCTGATATTTGCGGGTGATTTATGAAATCAATGGTATTGACTATTGCAGACTTCTCTCCCCTGAGAAGCCATTGATTACTATCAGCCACAAGTCCCATAGAGTTAAAGATTATAAAAGTAAATAATAGAAAAAATCTTTTTATATAGCTTTTTCTCGATTGAATAATTGTGAAGTAATCATAATTATAACTTATTATATCTTCATCTAGTAATTCTGATTTAGAGTCAAGTAATTTATTATTTACTTCAACAGGTTGCGATGTTTTAATAAACCATTTTTTACCTGTATAGTATAACCTAAGCAGTATGCTTTTTTTAATTGAGTCATCGTTTAGTATAATATCAGATATCTTGGATTTACCAATTGTAAATTGATTAAAGATCGGATATAATTTATTTTCATATTCTATAAACCCGTTAACAAAAAAACTTTGAATTAAGGGTTTTGAAATAAATAAAAAAATTGCAGTCGTTACAAAAAACGGCACTTGTGAAATTTCATTAAATTTATAGTTAATAAGAGAGAATAGTAATTTTAAGAATATGAGACCGGCGATTATAAAAATATCAACAAATAATTGGTGATTTTCATCTTCATGATAGAAAAAAATATCCCTTATTAGAGGTAATGCTGATAAATAAACAAATAAGATACTGTTTAATATTAATTGAAATACTATATTATATGAAATGAGTTTTAGAAAAAAGACTACCAAGCATAGTAAACTAGAAATAGTTGAAAGTTTTATTGAGGTAATAAATTTATCTGTGTATGAATTTTTGGTGAAGTCATTCATTTGCATTATTAAAAAAGAGAGTATAAAATAACTAAGTGATTCGTAAATAAAATAAAGTATTGTAGGTAAGATCGTCAACTCTTTTGATAAAATATTTGTATAAAAAAGGACTAAAAATATAAGAATTGAGAATGATACTCTAAAGAACCTATTCATCTAAAGTGATTTACGAATGAAAACAGGTGTTGCAGATATAATATCGTTTTGTATGTTGTTTATTTTAACAATAATTAATATTCTGTCATTTTTTGATAATGTTTTAATAATATTATTGATCTCTGAATTATTAACGGTTAATACTGCTTTGTATATACTTATTGCTTCTCTATTATTCCAACGAGCTTTACCTACCTCTAAGTTATTATATGAATTGTCAGAAATCTCATTAAGTACATAACAATTCCATACATAATACTGTTGTTTATCTATATTTTCACCAAGTGAAATTTTAGTATAGATTTCTTCAATATCTAAGTTAGAGAAATTCATATTTTGAGAAGAAAGTAAGCTAGTTAATAATACCAAGTAAACAATTAACAATCTTTTCATGATAAATCCTATTGTAGTAAAATGTAGTTAAAGTTTCGATAAATTATTTTTAATTAAATTAAAAATAATATAATTTTCTTGCTTTTGCAAGGAATATAATATATTTTTTCGAAATGGAATTTAAATATTATAGTGTAAATGAAATCAATGAATTTCTTCAATCAAATGGTCTCAGTGTAAACAAGAGGTTTGGGCAAAATTTTTTAATTAATGCCGGGGTAGCTGACTCTATTGTTAAAAAAGCAGAATTATCAGAAGATGATCTGGTTTTTGAAATAGGTTGTGGTCTCGGATCTTTAACAAATAGAATTTTACTTGAAAATCCGACAACTTATGGTTTTGAAATAGATAAAGCATATATCCTCCACATTAATAAACTATTTAACGAAAATAAAAAGTTTCAATTAATTGCCGGAGATTTTTTAAAAACTTTTGATGGGCTTAAAACAAAGATTGACAGAAATGCTTATCGTAAAACTGTTTTTCTTGGAAATCTTCCTTATTATATCACCACCCCCATTCTTGAAAAAATATTTACAAGTGGTTTTGGCTTTGATCTAATAATTATTATGTTGCAAAAAGAGGTTGCAGAACGGATTATCTCAGGTCCCGGTACAAAAAAATATGGCAGTCTAAGTGTCTATTGTCAGTTTTATTCAGATCCTAAAGTGATTATAAATGTCTCTCCCTCATCATTCTATCCGCGTCCTTCTGTTGATTCATCTGTTATCATGTTTAAAAAAAAGGATAACATATATAATGTAAAAAATATTGATCTCTTTTTCAGATTTTCAAATTCTATCTTTATGAATAGAAGAAAACAACTAAAAAATAATATTCTATTTGCAGTGAAACTTAATGATATAGAAAAACAGTTAATACTAGATTCTCTGGAAAAGCTAAGTATACCAACATCAATAAGAGGCGAGGAGCTTTCAGTTGAGAGAATTGCAGAAATAGTTAATAATATAGAGAGTTAAACTAAAGGTATTATATAGGAGTTATATTGGAATTATATAAAACCTTTATAAAAAATAAATAATTATTATTTGCAAGAGCCTCTATTTACAATCAATTTAAAGAGATAAATCTGCCGATGGGTATATTTTTCATCTAATCATTTTTAATCTAATCATTTTTATTCTGATTATCTATTCGTCTCGAAAAAGCCCCTCGTAGTTGTCTGTATCATTAGGATAATTTCGTATTGTCGTTTTAAAATCTACATCGTAATCGGGTGATATCTCTGTAAACATTATACCAAGAGAGGTTGTAATGTTCTTCATTATAGTTTGTGATGAGTCTTTTTCAATGCCCGGAAGGATCACGAAGATGACATTATCAGAGGATATGTCAACATATCCATTAGTGCCAACTTCATTAATTACTATAAAATGAATATCACTTTTTAAAGAGGAGAAATCAGCTTCAACCCCTCTGTTTATTAAACAAATCTTTATAAGATTTAAAGGTGAATCCGGGTATTTTTTAATGCTTTCTTGAGCATAGTATGCAAGTTTTTGAAGGTCTCTTGATAGCACTGAAGGTTCTGGCTCTGAAATTTCTGATGAATTTAATTGATCGTATAGTTTAAATGCTTCGAGATTTTCCTCATTATTATCATCGTTTTGAACATTATCGTTTTCATCAAGCTCAATTAATTCTTCCTCATCAATATTTTCTAATTCAATTTCATTAGTTTCTGCCATAGTACTTGAAATTTCATCATTTTGTAGATTTGGATCAATGTCTGTATCATCAGTTGAAGTAAGGTCTTCATTATTAAGATTAAGGTCTTCATTATAGAGCGGATCTTCATATACCGGTTCTTCAATTTCAATTGTCTCAATTGAGGTATCATTAGATTTACTATAAGCGTCATAATTCTCTGATATTTCAAGTTGATTCTTAAATTCTCCTTGAACCTCCGAATTTGTGTCGACATTTCCCTCATTATCTAGATCAAGTTCATCGAGTTCTATAGCTCCTTGATCCTGTGTTTCTATTTCATCCGGAATATTATCAATGTCGTCTATCGGATCAAGAATAACATCATTCTCACTAGAATCAATCTGTGAACCGGTTTCCGGTTGAATTTCTTCCAGCTCTAATTCTTCAATACCTTCGATTTCTTCTATTTCTTCTTCTCTTTCTTCTTCTATTACTTCGGTTGTATTTTTATTTAATATTTCTATCTCTTTTTTTAGATTATCATCGGTTTTTTTATTAGAGGGCGTTTGATTGTTAATTTGATTTTTAAATTCTGTTTTTAGTAATTCTTTTTGAAAAATATTATATAGCAGGGCGCCGTTTAATCTACAGATTATTTCTATACCCTCTAATATATTTTTGTTGTTTGTAATCTCAATAGAATCATTAAAAGCTGTAAGGACCCCAATTATTCTCGATGAGAAAATAAACGGAACACATAGATGATATGATGATTCGTTATAATCAGGTTCAGAAAGAATGTTACTGAAATCCTGATCAATTTTTTTTGATAGATAAATTTTTTCTTTCGCCATTGATTTATATATTCCATTCATATGTAGGTCTAAATACAATTTTGAAAGTGATTCATCATCTAAACCGTTACTAACTATTGGGACAAATCTCTGTTGTTCAGGTGAATAGATCAATAGGGCAGACTTAGATAAAACAAAATTATCCGATATTTTACTAAAGAAAAAATTAAAAGGTTCTTCATTTAAATTTAAAGTTGAAAGTTCAAGTGATATTTTACTTAACAGTTCAAACATATCCGGAGAGCCTGATTTGGTTTTACCTTGAATATCTTCATCTTGCCCAAGGTTTGTAAGCATGATAACTGGTATATCTTTTGTCTTAGATAGGCTTTTTAGTTGTTTTAGTACCATAAAACCATCCATTTCAGGCATAATTACATCAAGTAGTATG
>CAYYKD010000008.1:0-122023 GCA_964471825.1 uncultured Spirochaetales bacterium | reverse complement strand
TATCCGCACCAGCCTTTGCTGGATCGTAAGGAAATGGCTCTGCTGGAAGAAAACATGAGTAAAACACAGCACTAATCAAAAAAACAGAAAATATGTACTTCATTATTTAAACTCCTCAGGTGGAAACTCCGTTATGAATTGATCTAAAGTATAGTTATCCCACCAGATAGACTCTCCATATATACCATTGATTGGCAATGAGTAAGGAACATTACCTATACGCGTTTTAATTGATGCGGCCATATGGTATGCAGATACAGGATTAAAGTGATCATAATCCTTATAATCTAACATTATACTCCCTTTTGATGTTCTATAGATCCATGTATCATTGTAAAGCCCCCCTTCTACAAGTTTAAAACTATAATCATTACCGAGATCATCATACCCTTTTCCGCTAAATGCCTGAAATTTTGACCATGGCATATAATCTGTCCAATCACAATTTCTTGACCAAAACCTAGCCATTGCCGGTGTATTAAAAAATTTGTATAAAAGGCTATCTAGAACATACTCATCATCTAGTTTAGCAATTGCATGCCCTAACTCATGTACTATTGCATCTGAGATAACATGATCATGGTAGTCTGTGTCAGTTGGATTGTGTCCAACCGGGGCCTGTATTACAACAGGATGTATCGGCTGCCCCCTTCTATAATTTATTTCAAATCCATAAATCCAAGAATATGCCCAGATATCCGGGTCATTTACAAATATTATCACTGCATCAGCATCCCATATCTCCATCCCGTTTGGTTTTATCCAGCTCATGATCGCATTAATTCTCGAAAACCATGGATATCCGAAGTATTCTGCAGAATTAATCCCAAGTATACTCACTTCACTCTCTTTAATTTCATTAGATATAGTTTATCTCCGTATAAAATCCTGTAAACATCAACAAACTCATCATCAGTTGCCAGAAGATAAAAGAACTCACCATCATAATCAAAATCAAGCGGTTCAGTGAAATTATCACTCCCCAGGTAAGATAAATCAATTATTTTTTCTTCATCGGATGATAATATTATATTACTGTTTGCATCATAACTTATATTATTTGAGTAAACTTCAGCATGAAACTCGTTAGTTTCAGGATTTGAATAATAATATCTTGTAGAGTGTAGAACAGATGAATTACATCTACTTAAAATATTTTGTTCACCATAGTACCAACTAACCCCAATCATCTCATATGAGTCATCTAAAGAGTCGTCTGATAAGTCTACTAAGTTTGAGAAGTCTGTTATAGTACTGAGAGTGGCAATTTGTGATTCGAAGTTTAATGGATCGAACATTGCATATGATATTTTGGTGGTAAGACAGTATAATTTATTATTAATTTGGACTAATTTTTTTAATATTCTCTTACTAGTTGTATATATTAATCCAGGTAGTCCTAATGTGCTATAAAAATCATCTTTAACAAGATTTATTTCTATAATATCTTTTTCAATAACTTCATAATTATTATTAAGTTTATAAATTTCTTGTTTAAGCAGCAAGTTATCATATATATTAATCAGTAACATCGTGCCATTTTCATCTACCAGCACAGAAGTTATCTCGGTTGTTTGATCACCGGACAAGTCAGGTAAAAAGTAAGTTTCAAAATTAATAGTCTCCTTGTAACTAAAATCACTCTTGTTAAAAATCACAATATCATTCAGCGAGTTAATATACACATTATCACCATATATCGCGATCTGTGAGTTAACAGGATATTTTACATAATCAAGGATATCGGTTTTTAATAAAATTTCAGCATTGCTTAACTTCGGATCATAATGAAAATCTGTTCTCGGCTTCGGAGTGTCCCATTTCATAAAAAGATAGCATGAGGGGATGAACAGAGATAATATTATAATATATAGAGCTTTTTTCATAGATTTTGCCCCCGATTAAATAAAGTGTAAATTTACTTTACATCAATTTTATGATTTGTCAACCTCATATTCTATATTTACACTCGCTACTAAGGGACAAAACCAACATTTCTACCTGTTGATCACCTTGTAAAACCAATTTTTGCTCAATTTAATTTTCGGAAATTTTGTTAATGATTGTCTTAATTCGATTTTTTATATGATACTGCCCTGAAAACTTATAGTCTGCTATTTCAAGGCATAGATTTAGTTTAATGGGCAATTCGTTAATTATTTTAATAAAATATTTAATCTTTTCTTTTATTTTGAGGAGAACGCTTTTGAACCGGCCTCGCCATACTGTCCCAAATCGGTTAAATCTTCTGTTAAACCGTATCGAGAACGATTGTTTAATCCATTGCATTACCTCTGATATGTCTGTTTTACCTATTGTTTGAATTACTATCTGAAACTCATCTTTAAGAATGATAAAATTCTCGATTTTTATGTCAAACTTTATCATTGCCTCTTCTAAAACCTCCATAAACAATGATTGGGTACCTTCTGAACAAAGTTGTTCTGAAGTTTCTGGAACTATACTTGATGTAACGAAGTATGTGCCACCTTCTATTTTTTCTCTATTTTTTCTCATGATCTGTCCTCGTTATATTTTAAGTTTTATCACCTAGTTTAAACGAAAAAAAGTCACAAAGTATTTATGGAATTGACATAAATATTACAATTTTTTTTAGATAAGATCATAGGGGACAACCTATAGTTGTTGATAGGGGCTTTTCAGCCGGCACTAGACAGGCATAGGTTGTCCCCAACTCAACGCACACACAAACCTACAATAGCAATCTCACTCAGATTCATTTGATTAATTTGAATAATTTGTTTAAGTAATTTCTCTAAAAAAACTAAAACACTACCCGCGATCATATAAATTTTAATAATCGGTTTGACAATTGTTTATTTTAATGATAAAATACCATTTCAGATTAAACCCGGGCATGAGACCCGGTAATTCTATATATTTAAGGTTGATAACTATGAATGAGAATGATATTGAGGGAAAGGAAGAACAAAAAAGCGAAGTTAAACCGGCACCAAAGTTAATAAAAAAACAAAAATCAAAAACTGATAAACCAAAGGAAACAATAAGCACACTTTTTGCACAGATTGTAATTGGTATTATTATAGTTACATTTGTCGGGTCAGCCGGATCTATACTAGGTCTAAAACAATTTTTTTCTGATGTAAAGAAAACTAAGGTTGCCAACCCGGATGGCACATTCTCTATTCAGGCAGATGCTCAGACAGGCGATAATTTTGAAGCTCCTGAACTGTACATTGGTAGAGTATTAAATGAAAAGATAAGAATAGGCGAGCAGAATGATTTTACAAGGGCGTTGATGTACATCAAGAACAACGCAACCTACAATATGTATCAGAAGTACTGGTATGCAAAGAATGAATTTAACAGAGAACTAAATAAGATCATTGCGTTAAACAATGCAAAGAAGATGAATATTAAAATATCTAAGACCAAGTTGTTTAACGAAATCGGCAGACGGTATTATCAGGGCAAAGATGGTGTAGTAGATCATTATAGAATGCGAAAGAACCTACAGGAAGTTTCTAAGCATGTCATATCAGTGAAGAAAAACATAGTACATGAGACCTTTGAAAGAGAATATTTTGATGGGCTGCCTCTACTTGAGTCCTCGGTAATTTCAAATCACATTATTAAAAATACTAAAGTAAAAGTTGAGTTTGTAAATATTCGAAATGATCTGGTAAATGACAATGAGCTTAGTTTATTTGTAAGCTCCAATAAGAACGAATTCCTATCATATAAAATTATTGATGTCGTTTTTAAGACTAGAGAAGCCGCACTTGAGGCGTTAAAAGAGATAGGTTCTGATCCTAATAAATTTATCGTTATATCTGAGAGATTCAAGAGTGAGGAAAAAGCAATTGATATTAGATACCCGGATTTTACTCTAGACGGTACATTTGAAGAGGAAGCCATCAACATTGCTGTAAGAGGTCTTGCCAATAAACAGATTACAGCAGAGCCGATCCAAACAAAAGTCGGATTTAACATTATTCTTGTTGACAATACCAGAGAAGGGACGATTACTAACCCTCAGGTTAGAGATAGAGCAAAAGAAAAATATCTCGAAAAAAACCTAGAGTTAATTATCAAGAAGAATGCAGAAACAGCTGAAACTCTATTCACCCAGGCTAAAACCGGCTCAATTTCAGCCGCTGCGAAGAATCTGGGATTTGAGGCAGAGGAATCTGAAATGATATTTCTTGATACAAGCCCATCATTTATCGATAATGCAAAAGAGAGTGATGTATCATTTGTAGCAACTATTTTTAAATCGGCAGCAGGTACTACTCTAGCACCATATAAACATGATTCAGGAATCGCTGTATTAAAGGTTATCTCCATAGACAAGCCTGACATGTCAAATATTGACATGACCTATCCTGAGATTTACAAAAATGCTGCATCAGAACTCAGATACTCTATTGAGCAGGACTATTTTAACATAGAACGAAAGAATCATGAGATTATTGATAATTTTAACTTTTCTATAACACCGGATTTTTTTAAGACCGGTGCAGAATAGATTATAATCATTAAATAGATAATGATAGATAAAGAAATCGGGGCCGCGAGTAACGGCCTCTTTTCTATTAATCATACAGATTCAAGATCAGGTCATAGAGTCTTAATAATTAATGATAAATATATACATTCAAAATACGACCCCTTAAAAGAGCATGCTGAGATAATTCACAGCAATAGACGGCTTTTTTTATTATTTGGCGGCGGCCTATTATATGGTGCTGTTAACTTATTTAAGAATCACAGAGATTCTATCTTCATTATATATGAACCGGTTCGAGAGGTCTTTCTGGAAAATATCAATAAAATTGAAAAGTCGCAGGATAATAAAGATAATCACTCGGCTATAATAAGAGAACTCTTATCATCCGAATCAGTTCTCTATACGAATAGGATTGATCAAAACAGTATCTATGATTTCATATCGAATAGGAATAGATATCTGGACTATAGGCTAACAGTTATCGAAAATCCGGCATACAGGTCAACATTTCATGATAGGGCAGTATACCTCAGCGATGTTGTACACAGAACCATCAATATAATTACTCAGTCATTAATGACCGAGGCTCGTTTTGCACCGCTTTGGATTAAAAACTTCGTAAAAAACATCTCTAATGACACAATCAAATTTCTATCTAGCCGATCCAGACATCTTAACTGTAACAAAGTTGCCTGTGTAGTATCTGCAGGGCCATCCCTTGATAGAGTTGTAGAGGAGATTATCCATAATAGACAATATCTAACTATAATCTGTGTTGACACAGCATATAAATCCCTATTGGCAAGGCAGATTACTCCTGATATAGTTGTTACCCTTGATGCTCAGTATTATTCTCTTGATGACTTCACAAACTCACTCCCCGATCAGACAATCCTTGTTTCGGATGTAATAAGCTATCCTCAGGTTAATAGAATAGCACAGGACAGAACTGTTTTTACTATCACAGATAATATTATCGAATTATTGCCATATTCACTATTTAATATAGGCTATACTGATATCATGAAGATATCTACAGGTGGAACCGTCTCTGATTATGCTATGAATCTGGCTATTCAGCTTGGTTTTACAACAATATTTTTAGCAGGACTTGACCTCTCTTTCCCTAATTATACTACTCATGCTAATGGTTCACCATACTATAGCCGTGCATTCTCACATTCTTACTACTTTTATAGCATAGAATCCCAGATGATAAAAATGATCAGTGATCGTTCACCAACATTCGTCAATGGAAAAAACAATCGCATGGTCTTAAGTGATTTTGTACTCTGTAACTACAGAGATTACACCGCCTCGATTCCTGACCAGTTTGATCAAGTAGTTATTTACAACTCAACTTCAGACGGAATAAAGATTAACAATATAGACGAGATAACTCTTGATAAATTAATTGACAAACAATATATGAGCAATTTGGATTATAAAACTAATGATCTCTCTACCGGCTATAATATAACGGATAACTTATCAGACTTGATTAATGTTATACAGGATAAAGAAAGCAATAGACAGATCTGTTTTGACTTATATGAGTCAGCCAATACACTTCAGTCATTTTTTAATAATATTCAAACAAAAAATATTGATGATCTTGAACTTCATGAGCTATCAAACTTTGTGGATAGCCTTCTAAGAAGGTATAAAATACTAAACAGTTTTACAATAATGACTACTATGATTCTATCTAAAAAGGGAATCGAGAGGGAATCCGGTGTACTATGGTATCGGCACTTCTTAAATAAGTTAATTCAATCTATCTACTATATAATAAGAGTAATGCAAAAATCAGACTAACTAATCATCATCAGTTTTGAGTATTGCAAGAAATGCAGACTGCGGAATCTCTACATTTCCTACCATCTTCATTCGCTTTTTACCCTCTTTCTGTCTTTCAAGAAGTTTTTTCTTTCGGGATATGTCACCGCCATAACATTTTGCCGTAACATCCTTTCTAAATGCATTTATAGTTTCTCTTGCTATAATGTTACCACCTATAGCCCCTTGTATCGGCACCTTAAATTGTTGTTTTGGAATATGATCTCTAAGCCGTTCACAGGCCTTGATCGCTCTCTGTCTTGCCTTGTCGCGATGTGCCAGCATAGACAGGGCATCAACCGGTTTCGATGAAACAAGAATATCGACCTTAACAATGTCTGTAGGACGCGTGTCGCAGAACTCATAATCAAATGATGCGTAACCGCGACTTAGGGATTTGAGTTTATCGTAGAAGTCATAGACTATTTCTGCTAACGGGAGATCGTAGTTTAGTTCAACTCTTTTTTCATCGAGATAATGAAGGTTTGTCTGAATTCCCCGTTTTTCTGTACATAGCCCCATGATAGGTCCAAGGAAATCTTTTGGTAATATAATTGAGGATTTCACATAGGGTTCCTCTACCGAATCAATAATTGACGGATCCGGATATTTTGAAGGGTTATCAATCACCTCAACTACCCCGCTTTTTAGTTTTACAGTGTACTGAACTGAGGGACTTGTTAATATAAGTGAAACACCAAACTCTCGTTCTAATCTTTCCTGAACAACCTCAAGGTGAAGAAGACCAAGAAAACCGCATCTAAAACCAAAACCAAGTGCTGTAGAAAAGTCCTTCTGAAAATCAAGTGCAGCATCGTTAAGTTTTAGCTTTGCCAGTGCGTCAGCTAACTCCTGATAATCATCAGAGGCAATCGGATAAAGAGATGAAAACACTACAGGCTTAACCTTTTTAAAACCGGGAAGCGGTTCCATGGCAGGTTTTTTCTTAAGGGTTACAGTATCACCTACATCTATATCAGTAATTGTCTTAACTCCGGCGATAATATATCCTACCTCACCAGCATCAAGTGTCTTAGACGGAGCTAAACACAGTCTAAAATTACCCACCTCTTCAACCAGATGGCAAGAGCCGTTATGCATTAGCAGAAGCTCATCACCGGCTGATATCTTCCCCTCAAAAACTCTTACATGAAGAACGACACCTCTATACTCATCATAGTGACTATCAAATATTAATGCCTGAAGCGGATTGGTAGTTAAACCTTTAGGCGGTGGAATCTCCCTGACAATCGCCTCAAATATGTCATCTATGCCAAGCCCTTCCTTGCCGGATGCAAGAATTGCCTTCTCAGACGGCAGACCTAACTCATGATCAATCTGATGTCTGGCTGACTCTATATCCGCAGATGGAAGATCTATTTTATTAATAACGGTAATTATCTCAAGGTCATGCTCTAATGCTATGTAGAGATTTGCAAGGGTCTGTGCCTCAACTCCCTGAGTTGCATCAACAAGCAGTAGGACTCCTTCACATGAGTTTAATGACCTCGAAACCTCATCTGTAAAGTCAACATGCCCAGGCGTGTCGATGAGATTAAGCTTATATGTCTTACCATCTTTAGCAGTATAGCTAAGAAGAACAGCATTACTCTTTATTGTTATTCCTCGTTCTCTCTCGATATCAAGTGTATCAAGCATCTGATCCTGAAAATTACGATCTGCGACAACCTTACAATACTGAATTAGTCTGTCCGCAAGGGTTGATTTTCCGTGATCTATATGAGCAATAATCGAGAAGTTTCTGATTAGTTCTTTCAATGGGGTTCTCCAGCAATACAATTTATATATTAGCCTTTAAATATAAACCAAAAACCAGGATTTATCAATACTAAATATTTATAGTTTTATTTCCACTTCTTTCTTTGACATTTCTTTATTAATAAAATATATTCTGATAATAAATTGGCATATTCCGATTGGAGAATATTATGAAAAGAGCAAATGATTTATTTAAAAAATATTTCATTCTTATGTTTCTATCTGCATCACTTGCATTAATTTTTTCATACCTCTTTATGGGAAAAGAGATAAAGTCTTCTCTTGTTTCAGCTACAGTTGCTATATTTATGCCTCCTGCAATCAATATCTTAGACAAATTCTTATTTAAACTAAGAATCTTCAATAAGCTGAGCCTTATAGTCGGCGTCCTTGTTAAAACTGCAACAGTCGTTATATTTCTTACAACTATAATTATTTTAACTATATATATTTTCTACGGACACCTGGCTTTTAAAAGTATAATTTCAGATAGTAGATTGTTTCTAGGACTTGCATTCGGGCTGGTAATGTTTATGATATTTTCATTCATTGAGGAGCTGCATAGGATAATTGGCCGAAAAACATTCTTCGATTTTCTAACCGGATCCTATCTTAGACCAAGAAAGGTAAATCGTGTTTTTTTATTCCTTGATATAGTGGGATCTACAACAATTGCAGAAAAACTTACTAATGAGAAGTTTCATCTTTTTATCAATGATTTTATTTGCGACATTACAGCAATTCTTGACAAAAACAATGCCGAGATTTATAAATATGTGGGCGATGAGGTCATAGCGGTTTGGAATATCGACAAAAAACTCAAACATGAAAATATATTAAATTCAATAGTAGAGATAGAAAACAAGATCAGCCAAATATCACACAATTATCAAAAAAAATTCAACCTGGTTCCTGAATATAGAATTGGTATCCATTGTGGCGAAGTCATTGCCGGAGAAATGGGCAATATAAAAAAGGAGCTTGTCTATCTTGGAGATGTAGTTAACACAACCTCAAGACTAGTCTCAATAGCAGGTCAACTTAATGAAAAATGTATATTCTCCGACCAGGCTATCGCTTTAATCCGATGTAAAAATGACCCGAGATTTTTCAAACACAATGCAGTCTCATTAAAGGGTAAAACTAATACTCTTGATATTTATGCTTTTAGAACCTTGTAAAACTACTTATTGCTAATCCTTTTTAACCGTCTCACAAAAGAGTACATAAAAAAGTAAAAATAATTTTAATTTTTTTTGACATTGATGCCGAATTGTATTATACCTTAATAGCCGATATTTCATCATTATACAAAATTAGAATTAACCGGAGCTTTTATGAGAAATAGGTTTGTCAATTTTTTTATACCAAATTTATCAACACTGCCATTAGAGATGCAGAAAAAGTCTCGGTATCTACTCAATATGAATGCCATATTGATAACTTTCTTTTCAATGGTCATATTTGTAAGGTTTTTTATTAATGTAAATCATAAAATGGCTATCGGACTTACGATGCTAATATCACTAATGTTTGTTTCAATGATTCTGATGAGAAAAACAAAATACAATGCCGCTGCCTTTATGACGCTTGTTATGTGTGAGCTTAGTGCAAATGCCATTTTATATACTGCAAACATGGAACACCATTTTGAACTATACAAAACAGCTTTCTATATGCAGGCTTTGCTGATGTTTGGTTGCCTTGTAGTAACAAATGAATTTCTAGTTATAATCTTTGGGGTGCTTAATGGAATCTCAGTAACAATAATGTTCATCTTTCGTTTAAATCCATTTTATGCACAATCTACCGCAAACGATCATATAGCTACTTTTATTTTTGTTATATTCTCATTTGTTGTTCTCACAACAGCCGCATACTACATCGTTAGACTTGCAAAGGGGCTTGTAAAGGTAGCCGAAAGTGAAACAGACAGAAATGCACGAAGACTTGAGTTTCTTCAAACAATAATTGACAGTTTTAAAGAAAATATGGAAATTGGAGGAAAACTTGTCAGCTATTCAAATCACTGTGAAGGGATTGCCGCTGATATCAATCAAAACCTATTCAACATTAAGGATGAGATAAAAAATCTAAATAATGATATGAAAAATACAATATCTCTGATGAATGAGATTGCAAGCTCAATACATCTTATTAAGGAAAATGTCACAAGTGAGAGCAATGTTGTAACAAAAAACAATCAGATTATTGATGATATGACAAAGTTTATCAACAAAATAGCCTCTCTATCAGAGTCAAAACGCAATTCAATTAAAACAATTCTAGAAACTGTTAAGAGAGGGGAGTCAGAGGTTCAGAGCTCAGTCAGTTATATGAACATGGTTACAGAATCAGTAAATAGCGTTCTTGAGATGATAAAGGCAATTGAGAATGTAGCGGTTAAGACAAATATTCTCGCTATGAATGCCTCTATTGAGGCGGCCCACGCAGGAAACTCAGGTCGTGGATTTGCAGTAGTTGCACATGAAATTCGAAGTCTATCAGACGAAACAAACAGAAACACCAGGATCATTATTGACAACCTCAAAAAAAATGCCGATCTGATTGGAAGTCTCAGCAGAATAAATCTTAACACTCGCGATGTTCTTGTCAACACCAGTAAAGAAGTTTTTGACTTCTCAGGCTCTATAGATGAAATAATAACGAATATTTCTCACCTGTCATCAGATACCGGTAGAATTGACTCGGGCATGATGGAACTCGTCGATGCCAACAAAAAAACAAGCTCCTCTATTGAGAAGATAGATGAAATATTAGATCGCAATCACCAAAATCTAAATAATGTTGTCGGTAAAAACTCTGATATATCTAAAAAGATAGAGTTTATTGTTGAAAGATACAGTGAAATAGTGAACAAAATTGAGCGTGTAAATAAAATAGGTAGAGACAATATCGAGAATATAAATAATCTCGATAAAGCCCTCTATGAAATACAGGAAATTCAATAAATACAGGAGTGTCTAGTTAACTATCGTAGATATTAGATATTTCTAAAAAAACTCTTTATAGAGAACCTTAACTGCCTCTTTAGCCTTAAATTTGTCTGAAGTACAGTCTATTCCAATAATTATATTTCTCTCGCTTGGTCCCTGATCTATGATCTCTACATTGATCTTATTTAAGGCCATAGCACCGGTAATTTTTGCGGCAACTCCCACTGTCTGTCTCATCCCCTCGCCTACAACACACACAAGTGCTTTATTCCGTCTTAGACTTATCGAATCTGCCTTTGAATCCTCTTTTAACCATCTAATAAATTCATCCGGCTCGATCTCTCTTCTTATTCCCTCAGAGACACCTACATAGATATTTTTTTCCTTGAACTCTTTTTCAGAAACAATCAGACATATTGAATCAATGCCTGTAGTGATCTGTTCAATATTAATTCTATGTTCTCTAAATATATTTAGTATTTTATTTGCGAAACCAACATCCTCATTCATCAATGTTTTTTCGATATTTATAAAACATACTTCCTCAATATGAGCTATCCCTGCAACCGGATATTTTTTATTTATATCCCTCTGACTTACAATCATTGTCCCCTTCGAATCTGGTTTAAGAAGGTTTTTTAGATTAATCGGTATATCAGCATTCTTAACCGGCAACATTGCTTCCTGATGAAGAACATTAAAACTAATATAGCTAAGCTCTCTTATCTCCTTGTAAGTCACCTCATTCATCATCATTGGATTCTCAACAATCCTTGGATCTGCACAGTAGATACCTTCTACATCTTTCCAATTTTCATAGAGATCAGCTCGACAGGCAGCAGAAATATCTGCCGCGGTCTTATCGGAGCCGCCTCGACTATATATCATGGAAAGCCCATTCCTGGAAACCCCAAAAAATCCGGGATATACAACGACCTCTTCTATCTCTCGTAATTTGTGCAGTTTGCCGTATGTCTCATCAGTTACCTTACCATCAAGCGGATGACCTACAAGGTAATGACCTATCTCCCTCGGATCTACATACCGTGCCTTAATCCCTCTAATATCATTCATGTAGTATGCGTCTAACCTTGAAAACAGCTCCTCGCCGGATCCGATTATCAAGGCACGAAAATGATCTGCTGACATTTCATCTTTTCTTAGAATATAACCGTATAGAATATCCATTACTTCATCAATTTTCTTTTTTATAATCCCAAGCGGTTCAAATACAACATAGTGATTTTGCTTAATCTTATCAAAAACCTCATCCGGAAACTTACCATTTAATAAAGCAATCTCTACACCCTGAGTTAATAGATCTGTTACTTTAGGCAACCCCTCTACTTTACCAATAGCAGAGTTAACCTTAACCCGTCTGTCTTTGTTCTTTTCAAACAGATCTGCTGCAAGTTTTACTCTCTCTGAAGATGCATTAGCCCATCCGCCAAACTTAGCAATTATATATTTCATAATTAAACACTCCATTAATTAAACCTTAAAAAATAATATCAAAAAAAAGCAAAAATTGTAAGATGATATTTGATATTTTAGCTCATAATCAAAGAAAATTAAAACAGAATAATTGAATCTGATTAATTTAAAATTTTATCTTTTAGTGCGTTAATTTTGATTTTTCTATTTGCATTTTATATATTAAAATTATATTATACTGTTCATTATAGTTCATTTTAAGAATACAATAAATTCTTACAACTACTTAGAATGATATGATTTCAAAGAAAGGTTAAACATGAAATTAGTTTTGAATGAATCAATAGATATATTCCCAAAGGTGATTATTATACATGGCTACTCTTTTAATATTTCTGATGAGATATTAATTGACTTTTTAAAAAAGGATATATGGCTTTGTAAATTTAGCGATGACTTCGAGGATGTAGACTATAGAAAAGTAAACGCACTTGCCCTATTTGTTAATATTGATTATTTCATATCTTTAACAGATGATAAAACAAATGCAGAAACTGTAGTAGAGTATGTAGTAGAAAAAATGTGTCGTGTAAAAGGCCCTAAACTGTTTTTAACAGGATCGTTCAGTGAAGACTTCGTTAGACCATACCTCCAGGGTACAAATATTGAGTATATCGAAAACTGGGTACTTCCGGTTGATCAGAATATTGCTGAGATGCTAAGTGCAAACTTCACAAATTACTTCTATGAATCAGATATCAGAAGAACAAGTCTTAGGATCAGCTTTACTGAGAATCAGTTTAAGGCAAAAATTAATGTATGTGGCAATGTTGGGACAGGTTATATCGAGAACCTTAGTTTTAAGGGATGTTCGATATACTTAAACGATATGAACATTTCATCTGTATTTAATCTGGGTATGTTTGTTTCGATAGAGATTGACTTTATTATTTTGACATTTAAAATATCAAAGGGGATAGTTGCAAGAAAAAATAATCACAACTCTGATGTTAGTTTAGCCTTTGATGTTGAAGATCCATATATGATTGATGAAAAAAACTACGCTGTTCTTGAAACAATAATTGATTCATGGTTAGAAAAGATCATCTCATCTAATCTTATGAAGATAGAGTGTACAAATGACAATCCAATATAAATTTTTGACTAAAAATTCTAGCAAAAATATTATAGGAATTTTTAGTATAATCTGTTATTATTGACCTGCATTTTGAACAAAAATTTAACTGCAAAAAGTATCAGGTGAAATATATGTTAAAACGAGTATTATCAGGTATTCAACCATCAGGAACAATCCATCTTGGAAATTATTTTGGTGCAATTAAACAATTTCTTGAACTACAGGAGTCAAGCGAATGTTATATATTTATTGCTAACTACCACGCCCTTACAACAATAAAAGATGGCAATCTTTTGAGGCAAAATACATTTGATGTTGCACTAAACTATCTTGCGTCAGGTCTTGATCCTGACAAAGTTTCAATATTTAGACAATCTGATGTCCCTGAGGTCTGCGAATTATCTTGGATACTCTCAACTCTGACACCGATGGGATTACTTGAGAGATGTCATTCCTTTAAAGATAAAACAGCAAGAGGGATTGCTGCCGATCATGGACTCTTTGCATATCCGGTACTTATGGCTGCAGATATTTTGATATATGGTTCAGACATAGTTCCGGTTGGCAAGGATCAAATTCAACATGTAGAAGTCGCAAGAGATATTGCAATTAAATTTAACAATCAATATGGCGAAGTCTTTAAGGTGCCGGAATTAAAAGTTAATCAATCAACCGCCACTGTTCCGGGTGTCGACGGACAGAAGATGAGCAAATCATATGATAACTTTATATCACAATTCTGGGATGAAAAACAACTTAAAAAGAAGATATCACAGATTGTCACAGACTCAACTCCGCTAGAGGACCCTAAAAATCCGGACACCTGTTCAGTCTTCGCACTTTATTCTTTAATGGCTACTCCTGAGCAAAGAAACTCGCTCAGAGAAAAATATCTGGCCGGTAACTTTGGGTATGGACACGCAAAAAAAGAACTTCTTGATATGATTCTATCATATTTTGACAAATCAAGGTCAAGATACGAAAAACTAAAAAATAATCCGGAGTTTGTTGAATCAATTCTTGCTCAAGGAGCACTTAGAGCCAGAGAGTCCGCACAAAAGATTATGGACAGGGTGAGAAATGTAGTTGGGCTATAGCTGTTATTATCTGTATATAATCTTGTAGAAGTTTTTGAAAAATTGAGGAGTCCATATGGAAGATAGAAGTGTTGTAGCACCGATTATAAGTTCGCTTGAATATTTCCAGGACTCTACTGCTGAGTTGGATTATTTCTATAAAGTTGTTGATAAGTTCTGTGCAAAATGGTTTGGTAAGGCAGTTTCAATCAGTAGGCTTGATACTGTTGATATTTACCTGATTCACGAACTTTTGGCTGAGTACCTTAGGTTTGAGGAGAACAATAAGAGAATAGCACTATGGCTACTTGCAATAAATAGGGTGTGTACAAATTTTACCGCAGATCTCTCTAAGAGTATGGGTGAAATTGATTATATCAGAAGTATTATTGATGACTCAACAGACAACTCTCTTATTGAGCCGATACTTGAAAACCTAAAAAATCTTGAGGTCTTACACAATAGAGCAGCCGACTCAAGAGGCAAGGAAGATGTTGTTGGAAGTTTCCTACAGTGGGTTGGTCTATATACTACCTATATTTATCCTAACCTTGAAAATAAGACTGATTTTTATGATAAAAAAATTATCCGTGCGATGAACTATCTACTTACTGAGTTTATACAACAAAAATCTAACGACAAGAGACTTGCCTTTCTTATATTAGCGATACTTGAGGGCTGTAAACAATACTCACTCCAGATTCAGTTTGTTGATACAAACTTCTATGGCACCTACGAGGAAACAGCTGATCTTGTATTTGCGGGTAAAGAGGAGTCCCTGGTAGAGGAAATTTTAAATAAATTAAAGATAGAAAATGAAAAAGTTAAACCTCAAAAAACCTTTAGTGTAGAGCTTCTTACAGATGATACAATTCATGAAAACTTTGACATCTTTATTGAAGAATTAAATTATGATCCTAATGAGGCAGTAACAGTATTTAATAAATTTACTTTTAAGACAGCAAACGAATTTTTAGGATTTGATGATGCTAATAAGTTTCTATTTTTACAAAACCTTAACCGGTATGGATTGAAAAATGGCAAAAAGATCAACCCATCATCACAGAAAAACATTCGAAAGTCATTTGCACTTCTATCCGAAAAAACAAAGAAATGGTTTGAGGACGAGTTAATTAAACTGGTAGAAAAAAAAGATGCCTATATTGAATATATTATTAGAAAACTTGAAAATGAGTCAGCTGAAACAAAAATGAATTCTGCTAAATTATTTATCATGGTCTATCTCGTTAGAATTTTTTCTATATTGTAATTCTAGTTACCGGTAACATGACACATTTGTTATTTTTTTATCATTTTATAGACCGATTTTTTTTAAAACAATTTTTTGTAAAAAAAATCTATAAATTAAAACAATTCTGATAAACAATTCTATAAAAACAAAACATTTTTCTACTAATCACTTTCTGTCACAAGTGTCACAGAATCCGCATTCTCTATGCAGTGATATTTAGTTGTTGCAACTGAACAGAATATCGCTTTTTTATCTCTCATGATTATTTCTATAACATCCCGATTTAACTTTTCAATTAATCCATATCTTGATGATTCGAGTTGATTGGTAATCTTTTCTGATATCTTAAAATAATCTAATGCATCAGCAATATTATCTGATTCAGATGGAATTCTGTCGTCATATTCTATCTCAATATCTAAACTTATTTTCTGACTCTTTACCAGTTCATGAGGAAAAACCCCGATATATACGCTCAACTTTAAATTATTAATTTTTATACGAGACATTTTATTCACCTTTTATTGCACCTTTCACTTTAATCGTTTTTGTCCTTAATGCTATAATGCTGTTCTGTTTAGAAAATTTTATATAAGTTTAATAATTTTCTTCTTGAGAGCCACAATATTCTTATCGATCGCACTTATTATCGTTTTTTTATCCGGCCTGGATCTTTTATTAATCAAAACAATTATTATTGCCCTTATCTTTTTAAATATTTCTACCGGATAGAGCAGTATATCCTCAGCATCTTTAATATGATCATCATCAAACCCTTCAACAAAAAGGGCTAATATCTCAGTTTTGTCAGAAATTTCTACCGGTTTTTTAGACTTATATAGGAGTGCAATATGTTCATTTTCTGAGGAAAACTTCATCTTCCGAATACTAAATTTACCCTTAGTATTTACCTCATAAGTAAGAATGTAGGTGTAAGGATTGTTCATATTAATTAACAATGAAACACTTTCAGCTTTTAATTCATTGTATATTAAATGAAATTCCGGTGCTAATGGAGAATTATCTTCATTTATTTCATCCAGCATCTCAACTATTTCGTCATTTTTCCTTTCAGTACTCTCATAAGTTGCCTGCGGAATCTCCGGAACTACTTCCAGCTCTGCATCTGATTCATCTTCAAGCTCTGTATAGTCAACAAATTCCATAGTTTTATCCTCTGAAATTACGGGAAAATCACTTAGTGCATCAATTGTGTGGCTTTCTTGCGATCTATTAACAATAGTATTTTCTTTATCAATAAATATACTTGGCAAAATTGAAACAAGATCAGGTATTTTTTTATAATGTATTCTGGTAGTTTTCGCTTTTTCATTTTCATGAATAGTAATTTTTAAAGGGGCAGCCTCTTCTTCTGATAATTCTAAAAGCTCATCTACTGCTTCTTCCGATATTTCCGCCTGCTTTTCAATATCTCTATGCGGATTTTCATATTTACTGCTGTCAAATTCTTTATATCTCTCGATTGTGCTATTCGCAAAATCAAAAAAACTTATTGGATCAATAGAATATGTAGACTCAGAAAACCCCGGCAATAGTTCCAGTTCTTCGGGTTCGCCCGACTCTAACTCTTCTATTTCATCGGTTTCAACTATTTCATCGGTTTCAACTATTTCATCGGTTTCAACTATTTCATCGGCTTCAACTATTTCATCGGCTTCAATTATTTCATCGGTTTCAACTATTTCATCGGTTTCAACTATTTCATCAGTTTCAGCTATTTCATCAGTTTCAGCTATTTCATCAGTTTCAGCTATTTCATCAGCTTCAATTATTTCATCAGCTTCAATTATTTCATCAGCTTCAATTATTTCATCAGTTTCAGCTATTTCATCAGTTTCAATTATTTCATCAGTTTCAGCTATTTCATCGGCATCAACTATTTCATCAGTTTCAGCTATTTCATCAGTTTCAATTATTTCATCGGTTTCAACTATTTCATCAGTTTCAGCTATTTCATCAGCTTCAGTTATTTCATCAGCTTCAACTATTTCATCGGTTTCCTCTACAGAGTCACCATCCAGTTCATCAAGCTCTTCAGCCTCCTCTACAGAGTCGCCATCCAGTTCATCTAGCTCTTCAGCTTCCTTAATATCTGATTCTTGATTAATTGCTTGATTTCCTGCCGTTTTATCCGTAATTTTCTTCTTCGTTGCATGTTGAGTCCCGGATTGAACAAACTGAACAGGGGTATTTACCTGTATTCCTTTTTCTGCAATTGTTTTTACAAAATTTTCAAGCAGCTTTTCCATCCGATCCATGTTTTCTTTGAAAACAGCACCTTCAAACCTTTGTGAAAACGCACTCTCAATTTTATTTACTACAAGATCAAGTTCACCCTCTAGTTTACCTTTGTCATCTGATTTTAGTTTTTTATAATTATTAAATATATTTTTAACAAGTATTGATTTTCTGTCATCAAATTTTGAACGAAGTAGTTCAAAATCATCTTTAGATTTGATATTCATCATTTCTTCTACTAATGCTGCTGCAAAGAGTCCCAATTTCTCACGGGATTTTTGAAACTCAGATTTACCGGACACAAGAAATATTACTATAAGTATATAGAATGAACATAGCACAACAATAAATAATACAATAGAATTCCGCTTATCAACTTTAAAATAATCATTATCTATCAACATGGAGACAGATAACTCCTTCTCCTCAGAAATCCGATTTATAAATACGCGATATGTTTTTTTATACTCATTACCTGCACTATCACTATAGTCAATCTCAATAAAGGTGCTTTGCCCATTTATAATCAATGAATTTGTTATTTCTACTCCTTCCGGTTTATTCAAAAGGATTATACTATCATCAACAAAATCTACAGACTTAAAGTCAAAAACAGAGAGGTTTCTAAGTGCATCATTGAACAGATTTATATCAAAATAGAATAAAATTACTCCGGTGGTTTTTTCTAACACTTTAATATTTTTCTTTAATATGAATGATTTCGAATTTCTATCAACAATATAAGAATCAATACCATCTTTAAATTCAAAAAAACGAGGATTATTTTCTATCGCATCTATTGAATTATAAGAAATAAAACCGGCTCTTCTAATAATTTCTGTCTCATCAGTGCTAAATAACACTCGCTTTGAGTTATCTATGTACTTGATTTTACGCAGATCCTTATCCATAATTTTGATGTTATTAAATGATGTTGTTTCGTTACTCAGATCAGCTGATTTTGAGATTGATTTATCAGAGAATTTTGTCGGATCAAACACAGTTAGAAAGCGGTCAACCGATCTATTTTTTACTATCAGTACTGAGTTAATCTCCTGCTTAATTAACTCAAGCATCTTTTTTTCTCGAAGCTCAAGCCTTGAGTTAAGCATTCTAAAGACCTCAACATCAAGAACTCCGGAGAATACGGCTATATATAATGAGATTGCCAAGATGATAAATAAAATAAAACTTATTATAAGTTTTTTAAGATAGTACATGTCACTCCACAGTATATATTAAATATTTAGAGATATATAGATTGTCGATATATTCTAAAAATAAATGACTTTTTTTATTGCAAATTTTAAAAAAACTATATAACAAATCAGAATAAATATTTCAGATACTACTATAACTGCCCCCATCACATCGCCGGTAATCCCTTTAAGTTTAAAATTAAAATACCTGCCTACAACGAAGATAAATAATAATAAAAACGGTAAAATAACAATATAAGTAAACCCACAGAATAAGTAAAGAATAATAATTGAAACACATATTACAATAGCCGATGAAATAATGTTACTTTTTGCAACAATCTGCTCACCAAGTCCGCCTGACTTTCCTGCATATTCAGAAATTGAAGACAACACAACAATCATTGCCCTAGCAAGACTCGTGATCATCATTAACACTGCAAACATTTTATCTGCAGGGACAAGACTTAAAAAAACATACTTAAATAATAATGCGAAGACAACAGCAAGGACTCCGTTTGTTCCAATCCTGGAATCCTTCATGATCTCAAGCATTCTATCTCTGTCTCTACCACTAAACACACCATCACAAGTATCTGCAAGCCCGTCATAGTGAAGTCCGCCGGTAATGATCAGGTCAGTAAATAATACCATAATAATTGAAACTTGGTGGTAACCAATAAAACTAGCCATAAAATATACTATGTAAAGAATTGAGCCAATTATCAAACCTGTTATCGGTGAAAATATCATCCCTCTTCCAAGGTCTGTCGGATTATAGTTTAACTTTAATGGTAAAGGAATTCTTGTAAGAAATGTGAGCTGTAGAAAAAAACCATTGATATAGCTGAACAGATATTTTTTTATCATTTGATTTTTACCGGTATGCCGGAGACAACCAACCAAACCTCATCTGAACAATCAGCAATTTTGCAGTTAACTTTGCCGGCTGTATCACGATATAACCTGGCAAGTCTATTTTCAGGGATAATTCCAAGGCCGACCTCATTTGTAACAATTACAGCTGTTCTATTACTAGTCCGAATTAGCAGCAATAACTCATCAATTTCATTAAAAATAGTTGATTCTATCTTTGCATATTCATCAAGTGATATCATGTCAAAATCAGCACCTGTATCAAAGATTAGATTGTTTATCATAACAGTAACACAGTCAACTAGAATACCATCATTCTCATCAGAACGATCAACAATTGTTCTACTAAAATCTTTATATTTTTCGATAGTCTTCCAGTTAGACGGCCGCCTATTAGCATGAATTTTTACTCTGTTTTGCATATCCTCATCAAATGGAACAGTAGTTGCTATGTATAGGACTTCTTTTTTTTCTCTAAGCAGGTTTTCTGCATATACACTTTTACCTGAGCGACCACCGCCGGTTACCATTATTAGTTTACCCAATTTAATCCGCACCTACTCCAAATATTACATTGGATTTAATTGATGATTGATTTACCTCAAACCCTTTTATGAGGTTTGTTAAAATTGAAGCCTGACCGGCAAGATTATCTATTGCAGATTTCATATTCTGTGTATCACTATTTATATTCTTAGTAAGTTCTTTAATATTCTCTATATTGGATTTTAATGTGTTTGTTGTTTCTGACTGTTTATTCATTGATAGATTAATCTCTGACATAAGATCCTCAGTTGATTTTATCGACGATACAATCTTGGAGAGTGCCTTTTTAGCTTTTTCTTTGATATTGATTCTACAGTTTTTTCTATTATCTGATAGATTGATTTTGTTGCCTGAGAACTTGATTCTGCCAGGTTCCTAATCTCCGATGCTACTACTCCAAATCCCTTTCCCTCTTCTCCTGCATGGGCTGCTTGAATAGCTGCATTCAACGCAAGAAGGTTGGTCTCATCAGCTATCTCCTCGATAAAATTCATCGTTGTTATTATCTTATCAGACATATCATTTATCGTGTTCATCTCTTCAATAAGACTGAATATTTCAAGCGAACTGTTATCTGCCTCTATCTTACTTGTTTTAGATATTTCATAAGCCGTTTCAACATTTTTCTTTACATCCATCATAGATTCATTTAGATTTTTTGCTGAGAAGTCTATTTTTATGATATTGGATGATTGTTCCTCAGTCTTATTGGCCATACTTGTAGCAAAATAGGATAATGCATCAGAATTCCCCGACATATCCATAGCAGATAATTCAACCTTAGTTACCATATCAGAGACCTCTTTTATGACACGGTCCAGACTTAATACTATCTCTCCAAGCTCTCTTATTAGTAGACTGTCATTTGCAGGATCCATGGTCAACTTACCGCGGGCAATCAGATCGAGAAGCCTATCAATTAGACCCGATCTATAACTCCAGTCCCTACCGGTTAATGTAATAAAATAAAATCCGCCGATAACCGTCATCACAACTGTTATTGTGATCGTAAAAAAAATTGAATTGATGGTTTGTACTCCATAGAATGCCCCAAATATGGTTATCGCCGGTAGTATAAAATACAAAAGAATTGAAATAACTGTCCTCAGTGGAGTTGATTTAATTTTTTTTGTGTTTTTCTTTTTTGCTTGTTTGTTTCTGAAGGCATTTTTGAATTTTACTTCCGATGCAGTGTCATTATTGGTTTGTTCAGAACTCGGATTTTCATAAGAATCTAATGTTCCTGCACTCATCTTCTCCTGAAGGCTGCGTATAAAATCTTCCTCTGACCCGGGTGCAAATGATCCTTCATTTTGAGTGCTTTCTTGAGATTCTTCATTATAATCGTACTCGGCAAGCCCCTTAGGACTGTTATCATTACTCATCTAGTTCTCCAATATTAATCAGATAAATCTCTCACGGTTTGCTGTCTTTTTGAAAATTATTAGGCTCAAGAATAAGATTATATAAAAAACAACCCGCCTCATATTTTATCGGAAAGAATTGCATTTTACTTAAACAATATGGATTTAGAATAATCGTTAATTGTTTGTACTTTCACAGGTCCTTATTACAGCAGATAGATATCCTGTTACTATGTTCTTTTCATCAATAATATCGCCTGAATTTCCGTTCTTTAGAACCAGAGTTTTAATATCAATCTTCTCAGCTTTAAAATACCTCAGCAAGGCAACAATCGGGCCGCCGCTATCTGCACTTACAACTCGCATAGCTAATTGTTCTGATAAAAGATCCGGTTCTGTGGAATTAAAGAATTCAATAAATTTACCATCTTTAATTAAGGATTGCTGATAATTCAACCCACTACTCAATATAGTCGGTATAACTATCAAGATCCTTTTTTTTAGTTTTACCCTGAGCTCTCCGATAGCATTTGCCAGAATAGTTGTGAATTTTGTATTCTGTTCCCCCATAATTACAGGTGCTATCATAACCTCACTTCCAAATGTATAATCTATCATAGGAAGTTGAGTTTCGATAGAGAACTCGGTTTCATGAAAATTTTTATCATAGATAATATCTTTTTCATTAACTGATCTAATAATCTCCATGGCCTCTTTATCAACCTTGAATTGCTTATCAAAATACTCAAAAGAATCATAGTCAGGTAAAGCAATACTATTAAATGCAATATTATGAACAGATGACAGTATTAAAATCAAATCCGGTTTATAATTCTTAACCGCACTATAACTCTCAACATAGAAACTGCCTGCGACTTTATAACTTTCATTTGGAGCAATAATTGCAATAATTTTATCCATATCATAGGTTATCTCATTTTTAGACTTTTCCCTTAAAAATGAAATTGTTTCCTCGTAAGTACTCGGGTATAGAGTACCACTAAATTTTTGTTTTCTTATCAATATAACCCTCCCGTTTAACATTTACTTCAAAAACCTTATCTAGAGAGCCTCTAGATTAAAAAATAAAGCTATTTCCGTTTAAGGAAATTTTCATTC
The DNA here is from genome assembly GCA_964471825.1 of uncultured Spirochaetales bacterium. Taxonomy (GTDB): domain Bacteria; phylum Spirochaetota; class GWE2-31-10; order GWE2-31-10; family CAYYKD01; genus CAYYKD01. The sequence goes on along the minus strand of CAYYKD010000008.1, from coordinate 98,693 downwards.
CGGTCTTTTCGTCTTGTGCTATAAGAAACCATTTTCGTCCCGACCAGACAGGTGCAATCGGCAAAACACTCATGTTTACTATCTCACCATTTCTTTTTTTATACTTTGCCTGTATTATTTCCCTATCAACCATCGCCTCTCTAACCTTAGCGGGAATAAATTTATGAAAATTAATACCCTGAAATCCATAATCTTTAATTAACTGTTCAAGTGTCTTATTCCTGATCTCTGTTTCATTGAGCATTTCGAAGAATACTTTTCTAAGTGAATCAGTATCAACCAGGGCTCTATGAAGGTCCCCTTCGGGAAGCATATTATATCTTCTCATAAGACTCTCTAGTTTATTTTTTTGCCCAGGATATAATTTCTGAGCCATTCTAAGAGTATCAATAGACTTCCAGTCTCGAAATATCAGTCCTACAGATGCTAATTCGAATGAAAGAAAACCGAGATCAAATGCAGAATTATGTGCTATAAGAATAGAACTTCCAATAAAATCGATAATTTGCTTGCCAATTTCAACATCAAAAAGCGGTTTATCGGCTAACATTTCATCAGTAATTTTATTTACTGCAGAGGCTTCTTGAGGCATCGGGATACCTGGGTTAAACATCATTTCAAAGGTCCCCGATACACTTCCTTTTTCGCACTTTATCATTGCAATTTCTACAACCCTATCTCCTGCCAGAGGAAAAAGTCCGGTAGTCTCAACATCAAAGAAAACGAATGATTCTTTTGCAAGAGAATGTGAAAATAGTGATAAAATGCTCATTTGTACCCCAAGTGATTAATATAATTTTAATTTAGCAGAAAAACAAAAAAAAATAAATATTAATATAAAAATAGATTAAATTTAATGTTTTAGGAAACTGATATATGGCACATTAAATACCCGATATTTAAAAATACCATTTTTGATCATATCAATATTTATCAAGAAGACTATACAACTTTGTGTTTTCATCAGGACTGCCAACTGATATTCTTAGGTGATTTTTTAGTTTTTGATATGACGACACATCTCTAATTAGGACACCGTTATTTTTAAGATAATTAAAAAGTTTTGAAGAATCAGCAGTCTTTATTAAGAAAAAATTTGCCTCGCTTGGATAGACACTTATAGAATTGTATTTTGATAGTTTATTAAACATAGTTGTTTTTTCAGACATTATTTTATGAATATTGGTTTTTATAAATTCAGGATTATCCAATATAACAGAGAGCGTGTTAATAGTAAAAATATTTAAATTATATGGAAGTTTTACCTTTGAGAACTCCTTTATTAGCGTTGTGTTTGATATCATTACCCCAATTCTTAATCCTGCAAGTCCATAGGCCTTTGAAAATGTTCTGAGTATTACCAGATTATCGTATTTTTTCAAAAGATCAAATGCTGTTTGTCCCCCAAAATGGATGTATGCTTCGTCAATAATTACAATACCGCCTGAATTCTTAACAATATTCTCAATATCATCAATTTTCATATACGATCCGGTAGGATTATTTGGCGAACAAATGACAGTAACACTTCCAATTGTCTTTGATTCTTGCAATATCTGAGCCACATCAAATGTCATATCATCATTTAACGGGACATTTACAATATTTCCATTTAGATTCGATGAGATAAGGCCATACACTGTAAATGTCGGTACAGGTATTATCACCTTCTTGCCGGATTCGACAGATGAGGTAAGGATTGTATTAATCATCTCATTTGAACCGTTTCCAATTAAAATCTGATCAAATTCCGTGTTTAGGTGTTTTGCCACTTTCCGATATACTTCTTCAGGTATAAATTCCGGATAGATATTCCAATTAGATTCTTTCATCCTATTTATTACCTGCTCTTTTATAAAACCAGGCAAGTCATAGGGAGACTCATTCTGATTAAGTTTTATAGAACAGTTTTCCGGCTTCAAGGTATATGCCTTATTTGCCAATACTCCTGACTTTATTGTTAAAGGTAAATAATCAAAACTCATATCGCACTCCATTACTCAATTTAAAAAAAAGGGCGCCGCATCGACACCCCGCCTGATTCGGGCTGAGCAGATTCGAACTGCCGACCCCAAGTCCCCCAGACTTGTACGCTAACCAGGCTGCGCTACAGCCCGTTAAATCCATTATTTATTATTTTTTATTATTTGTCAATGGTAGTAATAATGTATGGTTGTAATAATGTGTAACAGGTTATGATAAGTTTATTAATTCAAAAATATAATGTAATTGACACATTATTATTATTAAGTTATAAATGTCTAATTATACTTTTAAAATGATATCATTTTACTTAAATACAGGGTGTATATGAAAAAAATTAAGGGTTTAGATTTAAAAACAGTTCAATCATATTTTTTTATTACAGTTGGACTAATGATCAATGCTTTTGGAATATCGGCATTTTTAATACCGGCAGGTATTGTCGGTGGCGGATTGTCAGGTATTGGTACGCTTCTATATTTCTTTTCAAATAAAACAATCCCGGTCGGGGTAACTATTTTAGTAATAAATGGTGTTTTGATTTTAATTGCCATAAAGATACTTGGAAACAACTTTGGTATAAAAACTATCTATGGAATTGTAGTGCTTTCTATCGCGATGACAGTATTTCAACACTATATCACAACAAGAATATCCAGAGATTCATTTATGTCAACTATTATCGGCGGTGCTATGGCCGGTATCGGTATGGGGATCGCGTTTTCTCAGGGCGGCAGTACAGGCGGCACAGATATTATCGCAATGATTATTAACAAATACAAAGATATTTCACCGGGAAGACTACTTTTTTTTATCGATATATTTATTATCAGCTCTTCATATTTTATTATTGGTTCTGTAGAAAAGATGCTTTATGGTTTTGTAGAGATGGCTGTTGTCGCAGTAACAATCGATATGTATCTGCAGGGAAATAAACAATCGATTGAGGTCATGATAATTAGCGACAAGTCATATGATATTGCAAGGAAGATATCCGAGAATGTCTCACGGGGTGTAACCTTCATAAAAGGGATCGGATTCTATGGTGGTGAGGAAAAAAATTTGATAATGGTTGTTGTAAAAAGAAATGAATCACATGAAGTCCTTAGAATTGTTCATGAGATAGACCCGAAGGCATTCACAACACTTAGGTCAGTAATGAGCGTATATGGTAAAGGCTTCGAATCAATAAAATATTAGACAGGGAAATGAACATGATAACAGTTTTGAAAAAGATGCTTAGAATATTAAATAGAGGTGATAAAAAAAAATTAATTCTTTTGACTATAATTCATTTACTTAGTTCTATTGTAGGCCTGTTTGGAATCGCGTCTATTATACCGTTTATGAAAATTGTTTCAGATCCGCATTATATCATTTCTAATAAATGGTTAAAGATGATATACGAATTTACACGATTTTCTGATATTACTAATTTTATAGTATTTGTTGGCGGAGTATTATTAGTTGTCTTTATATTTAGCAATGTAATAATTGCACTTTCGACATGGTATAATATAAGGTTTTCCAGAAACATCGGCATAAGTTTATCGCAAAATATCTATAACAAATATCTTTCAAATAACTATGAGTTCTTTCTTCAAAGAAATTCTTCCGAATTATTAAAAAACATTATTTCTGAAGTCAATAATGTGATCACTCAGACAATAAAACCCTTAGTTGATCTCATCTCAAAAGCATTTTTGACTTTAGCCATTTTAAGCTTTCTTATCTACTACAACCCTATAACCGCATTTTTTGTGATTTTTGTTCTTGGTGGTGTCTATATTTTAATTTTTACAATTATCAAAAAATCACTTTCGCATTCCGGTACAGAGATGGTAAAATGGAATATGTCTAGGCATAAAGAAATTCTTGAATCATTCGGCGGGATTAAAGATGTAAAACTCATGAGTAAAGAGAATTACTTTTTTAAAAATTTTACAAGAGCTTCAAAGAACTTTGAAAATAACTTGTGTCATATTCAAATCCTCGGACAAATGCCAAAATATTTTCTTGAGACAATAGCATTTGGAGGAATTCTTGCATTATCCTTAACGCTTATTATTCTAAAAAAAAATGTTAATGAGATATTTCCGGTTCTAGCCGTTTATGCGTTTGCGGGTTATAGACTTATGCCTGCTATAGAAGCTGTTTTTCGTTCATTTGCATCAATTCGTGGCAGCTCTGCCTCATTAGACCTTCTATATAAAGAAGTTTATATTGATACAAGTAGATTAATCGCTCACATTCCTCTCAAAAGTGACAAATCATCTATACAGTTAAATAATGAAATAGTATTAAAAAACATTGTTTTTACATATGCAAATAAAGAGAAACCAATTTTTAACGGCATTAATTTAAGTATACAAGCAAACACTACTGTTGCATTTGTCGGTACAACCGGATGCGGAAAAACAACTATAATTGATATCATGTTAGGATTATTAAAACCTGATGCAGGGGAACTTATAGTTGATGATGTTGAGATAACTGATTTAAATCTAAGAGATTGGCAAAAACAAATCGGTTATGTGCCGCAACATATTTTTTTGTCTGATGATACTATTAAAAGTAACATTGCGTTTGGAGTTGATGTAAATGATATAAATGAATCTGCTGTTATTCAAGCTGCAAAAATAGCAAATCTTGATAATTTTATTGCAAATGAACTTGATGAAGGTTATAATACCATTGTCGGAGATAAAGGTGTCAGGCTTTCCGGCGGTCAGAGACAACGGATTGGGATAGCACGAGCATTATACAATAATCCGGATCTCTTAGTGTTTGATGAGGCAACATCTGCATTGGATAATGTTACCGAGGCTGCCGTAATGGAGGCGATCGAGTCTTTGACAGGAAAGAAAACTATAATAATTATTGCCCATAGGTTATCAACGGTAAAAAAATGTGATATGATATATTTTATAGAAAAAGGTAGTCTAAGTTCATCCGGTACATATGAAGAACTTTTGCAAAATAGTGAAGGATTTAGAGAAATTGCAAGTAAATCATAGCCGGGCGACTATTTAAACATAAGGGGTAACTATGAATAAGCTATTTTTAATATTAATTATGTTAAATTTTGTATTTAACCTAACTGCAGTACAGGTAACCGGAAAAGGTGTAGGAAATAGCGAAGATGCGGCAAAGAAGTCTGCATTAAGTGATCTATCATCATTTATCGAGGTACATATTCAATCAGAGATCAATGATATTGTCAAAGAAACCGCAGTAAATGATAAAAGGGAGTCAGAGGAGATCTATAGCCAGATCATTCAAACAAAATCTTCACTACCAGTCCTTGGAGCTAGTTTTAAGACAACTAAAAAGGCTAACCTTTTCTACACAGATGCGACTCTTTCATCTGACAAATCATTAAAACTCTACGAATTAGAATTAAAAAAGATAGCTAATGAAGTAAACTTCTCAAATAAGAAACTCTCTGAGAATATTTCAGCATCAGAAAAATATATAATTTTAAAAAATCTAATGGGCATGGTAAATAATTACTATAAGTATAAACTGGTTGCAACATTTCTAGAGTCAAACAGTATCCCACAGGTAACTATATCTGAGACAGAGATAAAAAATCAACTGCTATTCTTATCATCAGAGATAGATGACCTGGTAGCTGCAGGCAGGTTTATATCTGACGGGATAAATGTAAAAAACATCTATATAGAACCGGCATCATTCGAAAACTATAATGAGGTGACCGATTTTGCAGTTAGTTTAAAAAACTCTATTCAAAACAATTTAAAAGATACGACTGAAAATAAATTGAATTCTGACTATATTTTTTCGGGAAGCTATAGAATCGTTGGAAACACAATGGAAATATCCTACAAACTTTTGGATATGGACAAAAAGGTTATCGATTCTAAACTAATAAAAGTTGCTGAAACCGTCTACAAGAATTACACCTATCGCCCTAAGAATGAAGCCTTTGAAAATGAACTATTAAAAGGAAAAATTACTAATAAGGATTTTAAAATCGAGGTCACTACAGACAAGGGAAGCGGAAATCTTCTTTTTAACTCTGAAGATACTGTAAAATTATACTTAAAATCAAATAAACCCGGTTATATATTTATTGCCGGCCATATTTTTCTTGACAATGAGGATAAATATTCTTATCTTTTAGAATTCAACCCGGATCTAAAAGGAAATGATAAATTTCTATATTATATATCTGTCGAACAGATTAACACCTGGATAGAAATGGGAGAATTCTCAATTGAGCCGCCTTTTGGTTATGAAACTGTACAGGTCGTCGGTATGGGATCAAAAGATCTTGCAACCGGTATTCCCCATACAGTTTATGATGATAATTATGGATATTATATTATATCTAAAGATCCAAATAGCGGTTTGATGCAAACCAGAGGGTTAAAAAAGACAAAATCATCAATCAATGATGAAAACAATGTTACAGAATCCGTTTTGTCATTTAAGACACAAAATAATTAGGAGATATTTATGAAATTAAAAACAAGAATTTTATTATTCACACTTGTTCCTGTTTTAATTATGTTGAGTGTAGTAACAACTGTATCGATGTATTTTAATGTTTCGGAGTCACGCAGAGACGCTGCAAAAATTATGATCAGTGATTCTAAGGTTCTTGCAAGTGAAATCAAAAATGAACTGGAAAATGCTATGATAACAGCCAGGAATATTGCTGTAATTTTTGAGGGATACGAATCATTAAACATTTATGAGAGAAGGTCTGATTTCATTAAGATACAGAAATCCTTAATAGAAGCTAATCCAAATTATAATGGTATTTGGAGTATATGGGAGCCCAATGTACTGGATGGTTTAGACCGCCAGTATGCAGGTGCTTTTGGTCATGATCAAACAGGGCGGTTTGTTCCATATTTCTATAGAGATGGTGATAAAGTTATACAGGACAAAAGTCCATCTTCTACCTACCTTACTCCCGGAGAAGGCGATTATTATATAATCCCGTTTTCAACCGGTGAAGAAACAATCCTGGAACCCTACATAAACCCGATAGAGAACAATGAAGTTCTTATGACTACAGTTGCGGTACCGATAAAGAATAAAGGCAAAGTTATCGGTGTAATAGGTGTAGATATTGAGTTAGAGACACTAAATAAAAAGTTTAATAATAGAACACTATACAAAACTGGATTTCTTAGAGTTGTATCTGCCGGTGGTATAGTTGTTGTTCAGCCGCATAAGGATCGTCTCGGAAAACCTTGGGGTGAATCTAAAAGTGGCAAATCGCAAGAGATCGCTGATAGAGTAAATAAAAATGAATCATTTTTGTCTGTTGAGTGGTCTGAGGCATTAAAATCCAACACAACAAAATCATTTACACCAATCTTTGTAGGTAATGCAAAAACTCCTTGGATTTGCGGAGCGGTTGTACCGACAAAAGAAATATATGAAAACTCGGTTAAACTTATTCAGTACATTATCATTTTTACGGTAATCGGATTTGGATTATTGATGATCGTTTTTGTTTATATTAGTGATAGAATAATCAATCCTATTAAAAAATTAAGTACAGTCATGAAAGATATCTCTCATGGAGATGGCGATCTAACAGTTAAAATTGATGTGTCAAGTCATGATGAGATCGGTATGCTGGCAGGATATTTCAACGAGTTTATAAAAAAACTCCTGGATATTGTGAATGGACTTAAAGAGGTAAACAGGAAAAGTATCTTGTTAGGCTCAAATTTGGCAAGTGCCTCTGAGGAATCATCTGCAACTATCGAAGAGATAACTGCAACTATAGTATCTATGGATAATAAACTTGAAAAATTGAGTACAGAAATTGATGGTACTGCAAAAAATATTGAGCAAATAGAAAAAAATATGGGTGCGGTTGATGGTATGGTATCTGATCAGACTGCTGCTGTGTCACAATCGTCTGCATCTATTGCACAGATGATATCATCGATCAAATCAATTGAGTCAAACTCAGAGATTAGAAAAAAAGCAGCAGATAAACTTGTAGAAATTGCAATAGATGGTGAAGCCAGTATGAAGAACACAGTCGTTTCTATTGAAGAAATCACTAAATCTACAGAGACAATATATCAACTCGTAGGCATGATTAATGCCGTTGCAGCACAGACAAATCTTCTTGCAATGAATGCGGCAATTGAAGCAGCACACGCAGGTGAAGCCGGTAGGGGTTTTGCTGTTGTTGCAGATGAGATTAGAAAATTAGCAGAATCAACAGGTGTCTCTGCAAAAGAGATATCAGGAACTCTCGGGAAAATTGTTTCAAATATTAAAAACACATCTCAGTTAACTGTAGAAACAGGTGACAAGATGACAAAAATTATTGGCGGGATAACAGATCTATCATCAGGATTAAACGAGATGGTTATGGGTATGCAGGAAGTTAATGTTGGATCCGGTCAAATTACTGAAGCCTTAATGAGTCTTCAATCAATTTCACAGGATGTAAATTCCTCTTCCAAGGAGATATCCATTTCAATAAAGAAGATAACAGAGTCTATTAAAGCAGTCTCAAATTTTGCAGATGAGAGTCATGGTGGAATGAATGAAGTAACGGTCGGTATGAAGGAGCTTTCAAAATCTGCAATACTGTTATCACAGTTAGGTTCAGAAAATTCTAACAATATAAGACATGTAGAAGAAACAATTAACAAATTTAAAACACAATAAAGCGGAGTGAAGCAAGTGGGCGTAAATGTATTATTATTAACAGGCTATGGAATTAATGCAGAAAAGGAGCTTGCCTGGGCATTTGAAATGAGTGGCGGTAAGGTTGATATTCTTCATATTGAAGATGTGCGAGAAGACAAGTCAATTCTAGACGCCTATCAGATTTTAGGATTTCCGGGGGGGTTTTCATTTGGTGATCATATCGGCAGCGGTAAGGTCTTCGCAAATCTGATAAAATCTAACTTTATGGATGAAATCAGAAGATTTATTGAAAAAGACAAGTTGATATTGGGAGTATGTAATGGTTTTCAGGTTATTACAAAACTTGGTCTTGTGCCTGATCTTGACGATACATTTGAACAAAATGCCAGTTTGGTAGAAAATGACTCTGCAAAGTTTGAGGATAGATGGGTATGGCTTGAGAAATCAAGTGATCTATCACCATGGCTTAAGGGTATTGATAGGATCTATCTTCCAGTTCGACACGGTGAGGGCAAATTTATTACTAAAGATGAACAGACTCTACAAAAGATAAATTCAAATAAACAAGTCGCTTTTAGATATTGTAACCCGGTCGGTAAAGATGTACCATACCCGTTAAATCCAAACGGAGCTACAGAAAATATTGCCGGTATAACAAACAAAAAGGGAACTGTATTTGGATTGATGCCCCATCCTGAGGCCTATATATTTGAAGAGAATCATCCAAGATGGACAGAGGGGATCAACAAGGGCGGCATAAATGGCCTTGAGATATTTAAAAATGCAATCAGGTTTTTTAAATAATGCAAAAACTAATATTATTATTAACTATAATTATTCTTATTATTCCATTTTCTTCATGCACTGAGGCAGTCTATGTACCTGACAATGAAATTTTTCTTGATGCAGACAATAAAACCTATCCAATTCATAGAAAATTTGTCTACAACAGTCAAGGGCAATTGACTGAAATAGTATCACATGATAATGAAAATGAAGCAGAACAGTATGAAAAGTTTTTTTTTGTTAAGGGAGTCCTATCTGTATCAGCTGTCTATCTATCCTCAGGTACGATGATTTCCAGAAAACGATATGTATATTCTGATAATGGAAGACTTGAGTTACGAATATCTGAAAATGACAACGGAGCTACTATCCTTGAAGAAAGGTACAACTATTTACAAGACAACTATTTACAAGACAACTCTTTACAGAACAACTATTCAGATAATAATGCTACGAAAACTACCAATAATATGGACGCTATTCTACAGAGCATTGATCAGTTCACAGTTGACGGCGAACTAATCGGGAAACGAATATTCTACTATAATGATCAAAACCGTCTTGTCAAAGAAAAAGTGACTGACGCACTCGAAAATACAATCATTGAAAAAAAAATAGTCGTAATATTGGCAAAAGAAATTAAAACAGAAATATACAGTTTTGATGGGGAGCTAATACGAAAATCAATTCGATTTCTTAAACCTCTTCATATAAACTCAGATACTACTTCTAAAATTCAGGTTGCCGGAAAAGACTTGTATGTATTTGATTAAGCTACACCTTTGCATATTATTTTTGGGAATTATTACCGGTCTGTATTCATTCGAGTCAGAGTTTATACCTTATCAGGGTATTTTAAAAGAGATAGAGACAGATCATTTTGTGATTATGTTTGCCGATAAACATGAGTTAATAGCAAAAAAAACAGCTCTATACTGTGAAGATATCCACGACAAGCTATCAGATAAACTTAAGTGGCATCCTAGGCAGAAAACCACTGTAGTTCTTACTGATCATACTGATAGTCCTAACGGTTCAGCAAATCCATTCATTAGAAATGTAATTCACCTCTATCTAACACCAACAGAAAGCAGCCATCAACTTCAATATTCATCAGACGGCTACTACAATCTTATACTACATGAGTATGCTCACATTATGCATCTTGACCAGGTCAGAGGTGCCGCTCTGTTTTGGCAAATTTTATTTGGCAAGTTGTATCAGCCCGTTTCCGGATCATTTACATGGTATATTGAGGGGTTTGCAACTGAGGTCGAATCATCTGATGGGATGGGTGGCCGGGTAAACTCCTCATATAACAATGCAATGGTTAATCGTGCTGCAATCGATAAAAAAATCCCCTCCTTCGACGAGCTTGTTTATCCAATAAAAAAATGGCCAAATGAATCCGGTGCATATCATTTTGGGGCGAGATTTTTAAGGTATCTTAAGATCTCATATGGTGATGAGAAGTATAATAAAATTTATGAGGATATATCAGATGATTTCTGGCCATTTATTATGAAATTTGTTTTAAATTTCAAAAAAATATATGGCAAATCATTAAAACAACTTTGGAATGAGTGGCGAGAATATGAATACGCAAATATCTATAGATTAACAGAAAACTATGATTTATCAAACACAAAATCATCATTGATTTTTAAATCAAACGGTGTAATTAGTGCATTGCATTCTGATAATAATAATACCATTTTTATTGCTACAAATGGAGAAAAAAAAGAGAACTATCTATACAGGTTATCAAACTCTAAAACTATAAGAGGTCCCAGAGGTTATATAGGGTCAATCTCATCAGGCATTAAAGAAGATGCCGTTATCTATACAAAAGATGTTAGTTATCCGGGAGGTTTCTACTATTCAGACCTATTTGAATACAATTTCAAAACTAAAATAGAGAAGCAGATAACTATAAAAAAAAGAGTATTAAAAATATCTGCATCAAAGACCACTAACGATCTATTCTATATCAAAGGGGGCATCTATGAAAATGATAGAACAACGGCTCTCTTTCGTGCAAAAATTAAAAACGGAAAGCTATCAGATGAGGTTGAGATTAAACTTCACAATGATATTGACTTTATTGGAAATATTTCACTAAGTGATAATAATGAACTTCTTGCAATATCTGTTAAAACTCAATCTGGAAATTTTGCTATTTATATATTGAATCTTAGTGACAATAACGGCTATTTTGTTAAAGCTGACAACGAGAATAGTGAGTATAGCGAGTATATAGAAGGGTTCAATGCTATATTTGATGTGAATAACAATCTTCTATTTGTTGGTAAGAAGGGTGCTGCAGACGGCCTCTATTTTTTTGATATCGTATCGAATAAAACATATCTCATCTATGAAAGTCAAGGTACTGTGATTATACCATGTCATCTGGAAGATGGGATTGTTATATCAGACTATACCATAAATGGTGAGAGCTTATATAGGTTAAATGGATTTGATAGAGATATTCATGTTGAGTCAATTCCTGAAAAATACGACTATATTAAACCGCAACTAAAAAACATAGATAAATTAAATGATAAATTGGAAGTTAGGCCTGCTAATTTTATGAGGTACATACTTCCCGGAGTCTGGTCAATTGTTCCAAAAGTTTTAAACACAGATTTCTACATTTCTGACGGATCGAGTTACTTCAACTTCCCAATTATCGGGCCTGCGTTATATACCGAGAACTCTCTCCCTTTTGGACGGTTTTACTACGATATACTGATTGGCTGGGACTACATGAAAAACTATCCTGAGAATTCTTTCAATTTTAGAATTAATCTCCCTGCTCTCACAATTGGTTATAGCTGGTCAAACTGGGCAGGCGGCTCAAAGATGATAGTAAACGACAAGATATATGGTCAACCAATAAATAATAGATTCCCTATTTGTTTTAGTAACTCACTTGACATTTCCTCCGAGCTCCCGATCGCATCATACGGTGTAATGTTTGGAAGAGCATCAATTACTCATTATTTTTATGAATATGATGATAAATTTAAGAATGGTGTTGTTAATAAGTTGTATTTTATACAGACGCTTGGTTTTTATTATATAAACAGATCCAATTATAGTAATAGATGGGATAGCGGCTTTTTATTTAGCCTAACTGGTCTTCAACTTCCCCCGATATTTACAGACTATAGTCTGTTTATCTTGGCTGCAAATTTCTTAGGTAGACTTCCTATCGGCAGGGGTTTCTTCTTTACTAATATTAAAGCAGCAGCAGAGTTGACCGGTAACTCTATTCTGAGTGCCGGTACAAATATGTTAAATATACAGGGGCTGGGCGGTCAATTTGGTTCAGAAAGTGAAACTCTTTTTAATATAGACACAAAGGCATTTGTTACAGAGCTTGGTAAGATAAGCACCGGAAATGCATTTGCAGGTGTTGATATGGGTATAGAAATTAACATCTATAATAAAACAAAATATATCCATTTTGGAACACTGGTATTCAATGAGGTGTATTTCCGAACATTTTCCGAATTTGTCTATATTTACAATTCAAAAATCAATGCTCTTTACGGGATATTATTTGATCAGGCGTTAGAATTTACAATTAGTATGTTTGCAGCATATGGAAATCTTAAAGCGGATTTTACCCTTGGCGGTGCCATCGGGTATAGAATAGGGGACACACAGCCTGCGTGGGGGCTATATGGCATTTTATCATTTGGATTTTAATTCCTGTGTAATATTTTTACATATGTGTTGACTTTTGATAAATAGTTTCTTAATATGAGATTATCAGGCTTGAATTCTTACTATTTTTTAACTTAAGAAGAAAAGGTAAATATATAATTTTACCGTAATCTTAAATAAAAGGAGGATACACGCCGTAACAACGGTAAATTACCCTTTATAAAGAGGGAAAAAAATTATTGGAGGAAATTATGAATGTACAGGTACAAGGATCACAAACATTTAATGTATCAGAAAGAATGAAGAATTATATTAAAAAAAGGGTAGAAAAACTAAGTTATTTTAAAGGTCATATTAATGATCTTGTATTTAATTTAAATAATGAAAAACATACTTTCGTCGTAGCTGCAAGATTTAATATGCCAAAATTCGGGCAATACAATTTTGAAGCAAATGCTAATGAGATGTATACAGCGATTGATAAAATAATTCATAAAATAGATGTTAAGATTAATAGAGAGAAAACTAGAATTCAAGATCATTCAGGGCTTTCTACAGATGCTAAGGTAGAATTTTTTTATGAACATGAAAAGAATTTACCCGAACCGACAAGAGATGTAAGGATAAATGAAAAACCAACAACTCTAATTGATGCATATCTACAGATGAAAGAAGAACATGCAGAATTTTTAGGTTTTAATTTTATCAATGAGAAAAATCAAGTCGCACCGGGATTCTTGAGGAAGGTAGACGATGATTATTTATATCTATTTGACAAGAAAGATGCTGATAACTATGAAGTGTGGTCATTAACCACCGACGGTGACGCAGTAAAAAAAGTAAAAATTGAAATGGATATACCTATTGAAAATCTAAGTACAATGGATGCTCAGAAGAGAATTATGGATAATGATTTTCACTATGATGTATATGTTGATACTTCTACTAAGGCAATCAGCCTTATGTTTAAAGAAAATAACGGTAAATGGATTAGAATATTTTGATTGAATTTTAATTAAAATTAGTTTATAATTAAGGGGTTAGTCAATTTTGATTAACTCCTTTTTTATAAAAAAGTTCTGGATATAATATGACAAAGTTTGAAGTGGACATAATCTGGGAAACAGGATTACACGCAAGGCCTGCAGGTGAAGTAGTAAAGCTTGCAAATACATTTAAATCGACAATTGTTTTTTCAAATGGCGATGATAGCGTTGATGCAAAATCTATCTTGGGAGTTTTAACTTTAGGTGCTGTATATCAATCAAAGGTTTTCGTAACTATAGAAGGCGATGATGAGAAAGATGCAGAAACTAAGTTAAAAAAATTCTTTAGTAGTGAGTTCTAGTTTGAATTTGAAAAGGTTGATCTTTGTTGCTTTTATCCTATCGATATATTTACAAATTGCCTGCAACAAGGTGGATCAGAGTTCAATAGTAATCTATCATGCTGATTATAGTTATTATATTGATGTCAATATTGACCCGCTCGTTTTAAAAGATATAGAAAAAAATCTAACCTTATTTAGTAAAGGTCAAATTGACTATACAATAAGCATTAGCTTAAATAACAGATTGAATACCATAAACAATTCAATTGAAATAGTATATAATAGATGGGAAAATAAATATGAAGTTTATGATGTAACTCTTCAGAAGAGTTACATTTTTAAAACATTCAATGATATGTCGGAGTATTTGTCAATTATTAAACAAGTGAAGTTGCCTATGATTGATATTTATACATTAAGTAAAGTAAAGGTTGGATTTTTTTTATCTGTAAAGTCTATTAAGTTGCCGCCACCATTCGAGTCTCTACGATTTATTGGCAAGTTCGGTAATTTTGACTATAAGATAAAAGACCGCATTTTTTTATTAAATAAAGAGTCTTTGCAACCTTCACAGTGAGATTTATATGAATATTAGAACCATATTAAAATTAGTTTTCTCATTCTGTAGGCGTAATATTTTAATAATAGCTGCAATAATTTTCTGGTTATTGATATCATTCTATATAGACCGGTTCGTATTTAAGATTTTCTCCGAAAGTCTTGATACTATGATTCAAAAAGAAAAGAATCTCTTACTATTTATCTCGATCATAACTTTTTTACTTACCATCTTCCTGTTAACATATCTGATAAGATTAATCAGAGCTGCCTATAAAAAGGAGTTCGGTTCCAGAATACGATTAAAAATGACACTCTTTTTCTTAATAATTACGATGATTCCAATAATTCCATTTATGCGAATCGGGGTTAAATTTATTGAATCATCAATGAATATCTGGTTTTCAAAGAATATGGGAGATGCACTCGATTATTCCGAGTCAATAATTAAAACCTATTATAATGAAAAAAAACAGTTGCTAAGTATACGGGCGGAAAAACTTATATCAGCTTACAGGATTGATAAGAATAAGAATAGTTTTACTGTATTTCTTGATAATGATATCGTAAATATCAGTCAATGGAGTTCAGATGGTCAATTAGTCCATCAAGTTGGTGAGAAGCTTTTTACCACATCTGCTAAAGCTAATATTTTGAACAATTCAATGCTTGACTCTAGTTTTTTGGAGAACAGCGAAAACTTTTTTACAATTTCTAAGGATCAAAATGCATATCTAATTCTTCCGTTAAAAATTACAGATGCACAACAAAATACACATGGGTTTGTAAACATTTCTATTAAAATAGTACCTGAATTACTGAAAGTTATGAATGAAATTGATATCGCTCTATCACAGTACAACACATTAAACATATATAAAATGTTTCTTGCTCGTGGATTTATTATATTATTTATTGGGATTTTATTTCCTATTATTCTTGTTGTTTTCTCACTATCAATTATTTTAACTAACAGGTTTTTAGAGCCTGTTGATAATTTATTTTCAGGTATCAAGAGAATCAGCGTTGGTGATTATGATTTTAGAATTGATGAACGGTCAGATACAGATGAGTTTGAGGTTCTATCAAATTCATTTAATCTGATGGTAGGCGAATTAGAAATGAGCAGAACCAAGATTTTACAAGGTCAGAGGGTAGCAACATGGCAGGAAATCGCTAAGAGACTTGCACACGAGCTTAGAAATCCGCTTACACCTATTAAACTATCATCAGAAAGAATATACAAAAAATACATTGAGAAATCTGTAGATTTTGATGGAGTTATTAGAAGTGGTATTGATTCTATTATAAAAGAAGTCGAACATATGGATAAGCTATTAAATGAGTTTTCTAGTTTTGCTGTAATGCAGGAAACAGAGAAGTCATACGGGGGTTTAGTAGAAATAGTGAAAGATGTAACCGGTCTATTTTCTGCAACAAATAGTATCAGGATAGATGCCACACCGATAAACGAAGACTACTTTTGCCTTAGAGATCCGGGCCAGATTAAGAGTGTCATAATTAATCTCGTAAAGAATGCTGTCGATGCAATTGAGACAAGTAAAATTGGTGATCGGATAGAGCTATTTATTGATAAGAAAATAATTGGTATCAACAATTATGCAGTAATAATTGTAAAGGATAATGGTCCCGGTATAATTGTTGATGAGGATCAGGATATATTCGAGCCATATTACACAACCAAAAGAGATGGATCGGGACTCGGACTTGCAATTGCACAAAGGATTATCACTAATCATGGAGGCAGGATCTATTATGTTAGTAAAAAAGGGTCAGGTGCGACATTCTTTATAGAATTACCAATTGTAAAAAAAGATAATGATTTGGAGTAAACGATAATGAGTGAATTAGTTAATCGATCAACAAACAGTGCATTTAACATTTTAATTGTCGATGACGAAGATCAAATTCGATCAATAGTTAAAGATGTTCTTACTGATGAAGGATACAATGTATTTACCGCTGAGGATGGCTCCAAAGTTGACAATGTTCTGAAAAGTGAGCGGATAGATATATGCTTTCTTGATGTTTGGATGCCAAATCTGGGCGGAATCGATACCCTGCAAAAAATAAAACAAGAGTTCCCCGGTGTAGAGGTAGTAATGATCTCCGGTCATGCGAAAATAAATCTTGCCGTTAAGGCTACAAAGCTAGGTGCATTTGATTTTATTGAGAAGCCTTTGTCAATCGAAAAATTGCTTGGTATAATTGATAACATCAAAATCAGTAAAAAAACTAAAACAAATAATATCGATGCAGAATCAGTTAAAAAAGATGAAATGATATCTCGTTCAGAATCTATGGAAAATATTAAACAACTCATAACAAAATCAGCACAGAGTGATGCAAGGATTTTGATTCTTGGTGAAAATGGAAGCGGCAAAGAGCTTGTTGCTAAAGAGATTCATATTCAATCCGGTAGAAGAAATAAACCATTTATCGAGATTAATTGTGCTGCCATTCCTGAAAATCTTATCGAGTCAGAGCTGTTCGGTCATGAAAAAGGCTCATTCACAGGAGCAATTGCTGATAGAATCGGCAAATTTGAACGGGCTGATACAGGTACATTATTTATGGATGAAGTCGCGGATATGTCTCTTGCGACTCAGGCCAAAGTTTTGAGAGTGTTGCAGGAAATGAAATTTACAAGAATTGGTTCAACACAGGAAATTTCTGTTGATGTGAGGATTATTGCAGCGACTAATAAAGATTTAAAAGAAGAAATAAAAAATGGCAACTTTCGTGAAGATCTTTATTACAGATTAAATGTAATACCATTTAACTTACCGCCTTTAAGAGAGCGGACAGAGGACATCCCTTTGTTAATTGAACATTTTACAAATCGTTTCTATGCAGATAATGCAAAATACAATAAAGAATATCAACCAAAGTCTTTTGATAAAAACGCCATAGAGTATATGAAAAAATATAAATGGCCCGGAAATGTAAGGCAACTAAAAAATATTGTTGAAAGACTAATAATTATGGTTAATGATCCTGTAATATTTGATACTCATGTTTCAGCATTTTTAGATGAGTATAAATCATTGGAACAAGTAAATCAAAATGATTCAAGATACGATAGCTATAAGCTTAATCATGCAAGGGAGGTTTTTGAACGAGATTTTATAGAAAAAAAATTGATTGAAAACAACTATAATATATCAAAGACCGCTGCGGCATTAGGGATATACGCGAGTAATCTGCATTCTAAAATAGGAAAATTGGGACTTGATGTAAAAAAATTAAAAAATGATGTCTAGAGGATTGTAATGGGAATAGATTTCAATACATTTAAAGGGTTAATTCAACAAAAAAAGATAGAAAATATTTATCAGTTTTTCGGCCCTGAAGCCGGAGAGAAGGATGACGCCTATCAACTTATTAAAAAAAAGTTTTCTGAAGGCTCTGAAATTAATGAACTGACTTTTTATGGATCTTCTGACATTGATTCTTCTATTCTATTAGAAAATCTTCAAACAGGATCATTATTTTCCGAAAAAAAGATTATTCATATTAAGGATTTTAATCTGATAAAGGCTAAGACTGAGAAATTGTTAGAATCAGTCCTGATTCCAGGTAGGCTTGGCGGTAAAACATTTCAAAATATATTAGGTCAAATTAAAGATATTTCATCGCGAGAGATCATGGAGTCCGGTTATACCGAGTCAACCGATGATGGAGCCTATTATTTATCAGACAAAAAGAAAGGACCGGGCAAAAAAAAGATTTATGATATTTTAAAACCATTAGGATATGTGGGTCCGGCTGACGATACACTTCTAATTGTTTCATCTGATGAGCTTGATTATGGTTCTGTACTGGGAAAGTATATTTCAAATAATCAGACTGTAATTTTCTGGGAATTATTTGATAATCAAAAAACAACCTGGACAAAGGATGAGTTTAAGAAGAATGGTCTGATTGCAGATGATGATGCAGTAAATATGATCCTTGAACTTGTGGAGAACAACAAACAGCAATTAAGATATGAGATAGAAAAAATTTCATCATTTATAAAAGAACAGTCCGATGGCAATCGTGTAAGTGCATCATTCATGGAGGATTTTTTTGCACATACAAAAGAGGAGTCTACTTTTTCTTTATTTAAGGCGATAATGGAAAAAAATCTGTCAAAAGCCCTAGATATACTTCATGTTCTCCTCTATTCTGATGAAAGAACAATAATTAGCGGATTATCATGGTCGCACAGACGATTTTTAATGTTTCTTGATCAGATTATAAACTATAAAAAATCAATTTCTGTAGTATTTCAATTTATGAATATTAGAAGTAAAAAACAACAGGTAGAATTGGAAGCAGGACTAAAGAATTACACATTTGAACACATCTCATTTATGACAAGATATTTATCCGAACTGGAATACTATGCAAAAGTTTTACCTGAGGATTTAGCTCTAATTAAATATGAACAATTTTTAATAACATACATTAATGGTAAAAAGCATAGCGGTGCGATCAGCGGAAATATCCTATATTCATCAAACGGCTAGTATTATTTGCCAACACAGAAGTTACTAAATATTCTCTGAATTATATCGTTAGGCGTTACTTCTCCTGTTATTTCACCAAGACTGTTTATACCGTCTCGAATCTCAAATGCTGCAAGATCAAGTGTTCCCTCGTTAACTCTCTGAAATGCATTAATCATATTTGATGAGGTTTTTTCAATAAGTGCTGCATGCCTTGAGTTTGTTATCAATGGATCATCATTTTCATAACTATTTTCCCGATCTTTATTTGTCAGCATCTCAACAAAGTTTTTATTAAAGAGGTCAATTCCGGTTTTATTTAGAGCTGACATTTCAGAGATTTTATAGTGATCAAAGTTGTTTTGTAGAAATGTAATTATTGAGGACTGATCTTTTACTTTATCAATATCTATTTTATTGATAATTAGAAGTAATTTTTTTGATCTGTCAATCTGTTTCAGGTTATTCATATCATCCGTGGTCAATCCCTCTGATGAGGAAATTACATAGAAAATAAAATCGGCATTTTTTGATAATCCTACAGCTCTCTTAGTCCCCTCGTATTCGATTGAATCAGTTGTCTCTCTTAAACCGGCGGTATCAAATATCCGTACACCATAACCGGAGATGTTGATCACCCCATCAATATAATCGCGAGTAGTGCCATGAATATCTGAAACAATTGCCTTGTCTTCATTCAACAGAAGATTAAATAGTGTTGATTTACCTGAGTTCGTTTTACCCAGGATAACTGCGTTGATTCCCTCTCGATAGTAACGACCTCGTTGAAACCCATTAATCAAATAATCAAGCTCCTTCTTTGTACCGGATATTTCACCTAGCCAAAACTCGGCCTCTTCTGTGATATCCTCTTCAGGATAATCAATTAAGACTTCTATTGAGGCTAACAAGTCGGATAACCTGTCTTTAATTGAATCAATTTCGCGGGTGAGTCTTCCGGTCAACTGCCTTAGAGCAATCATTGCCGATCTTTTTGTTGATGAATGGACAATATCCATTATTGATTCAGCCTCTGCAAGGCTCAGTTTGCCATTAAGAAAAGCCCGTTTAGAAAACTCACCCGGTTCGGCCAATCTAACTCCAAGATCTGTTAGAATCCTAAAAATCATTGCAACTACAACTTCACTTCCATGACAATTTATCTCAAATGATTCTTCCCCTGTAAAACTTTTAGACTCTGCAAATGGGAGAACAATAACACTATCGACTATTTCTCGATTGTTATCTAAAATTGATCCATAATAAACTCGATGCGATGCAAAATATATAATCTTGTTTTTATGTGACATAAATATTTTTTTTAATATGCCCCAGCATTCTTTTCCACTGACGCGGATTATCGCAACAGCTGATGCTCCCGGAGGCGTTGCTCTCGCACATATTATGTCTTCAAAATATTCACTTATTTGCATATTTATTCCATAAAAAATAAAAAATAGGGGGCAGGAGTCCCCCCTAAATATCAGATTTTCGATTAACCGTTTCTTTTCATAAAGTCTTTCATAAAGTCCGCAAGTTTTTTACATCCCTCAGCCGGCATTGCATTGTAGATTGAGGCTCTAAACCCGCCTACTGATCTGTGCCCCTTTAGTCCTGAGAGTTTAAGTGCTTCCGCTTCTTTGTTGAATGCATCACTTAGAGAATCATCTTTTAATACAAAAGTAACATTCATAAGTGATCTTGAGTCTTTCTCTGCATGCCCTTTATAGAATCCATTTGAGTTGTCAATTACATCATAGATATAACCGGCCTTCTCTTCATTTTTTTTGATGATCCCTTTTACGCCGCCCTGTTTAAGTAACCATTTTGCATTAAGTCCTACCATATAGATTGCAAATGTTGGAGCAGTGTTATAGAGAGAATTTTCTTTTGCATGTGTTGAGTATTTCATCATTGTTGGAGTTCCGGATTTTTCTCTCTCATAGAGATCTTTTCGAATAATTACAATTGTAACACCTGCAGGTCCCGCATTTTTTTGAGCACCTGCGTAAATGATACCAACATTCTTCCAGTCTACTTCCCATGACATGAAATCACTAGATGCATCAATAACCAAAGGAACACCTTTTGTATCAGGAAGTTTCTTAAATTGAGTTCCAAATATTGTGTTATTGGAAGTGATATGAACAAATGATGCATCACTGTCGATCTTATATTCGTTTTCTTTCGGAATTCTGTTGTGATTTGTAGACACTGTAGTTGCCAATTCTTTTACTGATTTACCAATAATTTTTGCTTCTTTTAGAGCCTTCTCTGACCAGGTACCTGTAGTTATGTAGTCACAGGTTTTTCCATCGATTGCTATATTCATCGGAACCATAGCAAATTGCGTTGATGCACCCCCCTGTATAAAAAGTATGTCAAAATTATCAGGAACATTCAACAGACTTTTGATTGACGCAACAGCCTCATTATGAACTGCCTCATATGGTTTTGACCTATGTGACATTTCTAGTAATGATAGGCCAAGCCCCTTAAAATCAACCAGATCCTTTGCTGCTTCCTCCAAAATCTCAAGAGGTAAAACCGCCGGCCCCGCACTAAAATTAAATATTCTTCCCATTATATATTCTCCTTCTATTTATAAAAACTATTTACTGTTTAGAACAACAACACCGGGCAGATCTTTGCCTTCGATGAATTCAAGACTTGCACCACCGCCGGTTGATATGTGAGTGAAATCACTGTCAAGTCCAAGTTTATGAATTGCCGCTGCAGAATCACCGCCACCAATTACACTTATACAATTCTTATTTAATGCGATAGCTCTTGCAAGACCAAGTGTGCCGTTTTCAAATGCATCAACTTCAAATGCACCCATAGGTCCATTCCAAAAAACAGTCTTAGCATCTTTAACCTTTTCGCAAAAAAGATGAGTTGATTTAGGTCCGATATCAAAACCTTCTACATCGTCAGTAAAATCCTCATTCATCCTAATCTCTGCGTTGTCACCATCATCAAAACCCTTTGCAACAACAACATCTATTGGTAATAAAAGCTCCTTTCCAAGATCTTTTGCTTTTTTCATTAGTTGTCTTGCTTTATCAAGCATTGATTCCTCAACAGGAGATCTACCTACATTTATTCCATTTGCCTTAAGAAATGTAAATCGCATAGCGCCGCCAATTAGAATTCTATCAGCCTTATCGATTATTGTTTCAAGTACACCTATCTTATCTGAGACTTTAAAGCCGCCGATTATAAAAACAAATGGCCTCTCAGGATTTGTTATCACTCTACCGAGAAATTCGAGTTCCCTTTCCATAAGAAACCCGGCAACTGCACTTTTCATAAATCTGGCAATTGTAGCAGTTGATGCGTGTTCTCTATGTGCAGTACCAAATGCGTCATTCACATATATATCGCCAAGCTCTGCGAGTTTTTTTGCAAAATCCTCTCGAATTGAATTATCTTTACTCGTTTCTGCACCATAGTATCTTAGATTTTCAAGCATGATAATTGAGCCCGGTTTAGCATTTTGGCATGCCTTTTTTACATTATCTCCAATGCAGTCATCAAGCATTGTAACAGGTCTTTTCATAAGTTTTTCAAGCTGAACTGCAATAGGTTTTAAAGAGTATTCAGGCTTCTTTTCTCCCTTCGGTCGCCCCATGTGACTCATCAATATTACAGAGGTTCCGGGTTTGCTTAAAATGTATTCTATAGTTGGTAATGCCTCTTTAATTCTTTTATCATCTGATATTTTACCGTCCTGCACAGGAACATTAAAGTCAACCCTTATCAATACTCTTTTATTATCTAGTGTAATGTCCTTAATAGTTTTTTTTGTCACAAATAACTCCCTATAAATTAATAATGCCGTTTCTATTGAAACGGCATATATCTACTTAGATGACATATATTTTAATAAATCAACAACTCTATTTGAATATCCCCACTCATTATCATACCAGCTAACTACTTTAAAAAACCTCTTTTCACCCGGAAGATTGTTTTGCAATGTAGCAAGTGAATCATAAATTGAAGATCGATTATCATGAATAAAATCAGATGAAACTAACTCTTCAGTTGCAACACCAAGAATATTTTTTAGGTATGTACTTGATGATTTTTTAAGTGCCTTATCTATCTCTTCTATAGATGTGTCTTTTTCTGACCTAAAAGTTAAATCAACAACTGAAACATCAGCAGTTGGAACTCTAAATGACATCCCTGTCAACTTACCCTTAGTTATTGGTAACACTTCACCAACAGCCTTTGCTGCACCGGTTGTTGATGGAATAATATTTACAGCAGCAGCTCTTCCGCCTCTCCAGTCCTTTTTAGAAGGTCCGTCTACAGTTTTTTGAGTTGCTGTATAGGCATGTATTGTAGTCATTAAACCAGTCTCAATTCCGATCCCCTCTTTTAACAGAGTATAGACAACCGGAGCAAGACAGTTTGTAGTACATGATGCATTGGATACTATGTTGTGTTTTGCAGGATCATATTCCGCTTCATTCACTCCCATTACAATAGTCTTGAGATCACCCTTGCCCGGAGCAGAAATGATTACTTTTTTTGCACCTGCATCTATATGTCCCTTAGCCTTCTCAGCCTCAGTAAATAGACCGGTTGACTCAATAACATATTCAACACCAAGTTGTTTCCATGGTAGATTTTTCAATTCTCTTTCTGCCATAACACATTTAATTTTGTTACCGTTTACAACAAGGATATCAGCTTCCTCAAGAGATGGATTTGACTTTTCTGTTTTAACTTCACCCTTGAATCTACCATGAACAGAGTCATATTTTAACTGATATGCAAAGTAGTCAGCATCAGTTGTCATATCAACAACTGCTACTACATCAAATTTTGATCCTAATAAATTCTGCTCAACCAGAGCATTAAAAACGAGTCTTCCGATTCTTCCGAATCCGTTAATAGCTATCTTAACTGCCATAGCAACTCTCCTGTAAGTCATAGATTTTGATGCGTTATAGTAATACTTAAGAACAATATTGTCAATGATATTTTATTAAAAACTGGCCGTCAAATTTTATTAGATTAAATTTGTTATAGACAGCATAAGGATAATAAATTCGTATTTTTTTATTTACCCCCATCAATAAAAGCACCCCGGATGGAGTGCTTTTGATGGAGTGCTTTTTTATAATATAATATAATATATCAAACCTATTCGTTAAAATCAAATACGACTGTAGGTGCGATGCAAAAATCTACATACTCACTTGGATAGTCTGTGAAGACACCTCTCACACGGAAATAATACTGCGGATTTCCAGCAATGCCATCTCTTAGTTGTTTTATAGAAATTGTGGTCTCTCCATAATTCATCATGTCATCAGCCCCGGTATCGGCTTCTCCAAAATCCCTCATCATCACTACAAAGGTATCATCTTCAGAAATCAGGTCTTTATAGGTAACAGAGTTTCCGGATATAGCCGAATAACCAGACTTAGGAGCATCTAGATAATTATCGGAACTTCTCTCCCAGAGAATGCTTTCAGGACCATTAATTCCTTGTTTGCTCCAAAGTTTACCATATAATTCCATGTTACCACCGGCATCAGCAACATTGGCGTCAATAGCAAATGGAGTTAGGGTTACTGTGTAGACACCGGTATAAGCTACCACTTGGCGAGCAGTATAGTCACCTGTGAACTTAGTGTTTGCAATAGAGTTGTCGTCCACGAACCTTAGTTTATAGGCGATGATTACACCACGGTTATTATCAGAAAAAACTCCATCACGGATCTCATTAAAGAATTCTTCCATAGAGGTCGGGGTCGATGTCCCGCCGATTAGGTTGATTTTTATGGTGGATGTTTCAGTTAACTTAGTTTTTGCCAGGGAAACATCGGTCTCTCCTTCTACAGAACCATAAGAAATAGCTAATGCCAGTGTTGTTTCAAAGGTCTTTTTATCCAAGGTGGTTTCTACAGATAGGAATCCCACCCGGCCGTAAGCTACAGAGGATACATATACCGGACGGTAACCCTTGAAAGCACTTAGATCAAAGCTTTCATAAAGGAATTTATCACCTGCTTGGTCCAAATCCACAGTGTAGAAGGTTTGAGAAAATCTGACCAAAAATTTATTGGTGCTGTTAGACTTGCTATAATTAAAACCTGCTTTCACGCTGGCTGATACCAGACCAGAGTAAGAAACTCCGGCACTGATTTTCAAATCAAGTGCTTCTTCCGTATTCACTTCTGTTGCTTCAAATTGAAACTGATTTGACGCCTGTCCGGGAATCTCCTGGGCCATAATCTCGTTGTGTAATGCCCGGGTTTCAAATAAAGATGGTATGATAGATTTTCCCACAATACCATCAGTAATACCTGCAAGACTGTAAGATATATTGACATGGCGTTTTACACCAGAGGTCACTTCCAAGTAGCTACCGTCGTCAATGGATTGTCCCAGCAGCACAGAACCCGGATAGATCACATCTGTATCAGGTTTCAGAATGTTATTCTGATCATAGGTAGCAGAGGCGGTTTTTTTCTGGGTAGTAACCCTGTATCGAACTTTGGGATCGTCAGGGTCTTGCTCCACAACAGTAACCGGTTTTTCATCATCTGCAGGTATCTCAGAGATGGCATTAGTTGCAGCCTTCCCACTCTCAAGTTTTTCCGGTGAAGTCAGTGAAGCAGCGATGAGTTCAATTTTTACATTCTCTTTCATGGTGACTTCGACCGTATAAGTCTTGGTGGAGGTGTCCTTGGCAGTTACAACCAATGTAGCTGTCTGGGGTGTTCCTACTGTAAAGTTACTTAAGGTTACAGGCTCAGAAACTGTGGCTTCCAAATCGGCAACTTCTCCAGTAATCACTACAGAGGCTTCTCCATAGGCAATACCGGCAGTGTAATCAGTAGTTAGTGAAGAAAAGGGAATGCTTAAACTACCGGTAGACAGAACTATACCCCTAAGGTTTGAATTAGAACTATCGGCTTTGTCACGCGTAACGGTAATGGTATATGCCTTATTTTCACCTGTACTGGAGGTAACAATAATCGTTGCTGTTTTAGGTATTTCTACTTCAAGCTCCAAAGTTTCAGGTGCTGAAACCTTGGCAGTTCCATGGGCCTGAACCCCGGTTAGCTTTATACTTGTTACACTATTTGAGACTTGCACTTTGTATGCTGTGGTTCCTGAGGCAAAAGGTGGAACCAAAGTCCCGGCAGAAAGCATGATAGTTGCTAAGTCCGAAGGCCCGATACCATTTGTAGGCGAATTTGCCGTCGGAATATGACACCCTAGAACTAGAAGACTTGCGATTGCTGCTAGGACAGCAAATATTTTTCGATTCATTCATCACTCCTTAAAATCAATAATCTGATAATATACGATAGGAAAAATTATAATCCCTGTCAATTAAAATTTAACAAAATACCCGATAAAAACAAAAAACTTACTAATCTTGTCACTTCAAGCCGGGTATATACAACCCATCGCATGTCTGTTGACAGACTATGTTGATTTTTGCATAACTTTGTAATTATAATGTATTAAATTTAATATTGAGAGGCTTTTGTAAAATCAAAGATTTCGCAGTAGCCTGTATAGATTTTGAAGATACTTTTTCTTAGATAATAAACTCGATTAAAGTTTCTTGACTATATTTAATTTTTGGTTTATAAAAGATAATGATTAAAAAAAATATGGAGGCTTTAATGTTTAAGAAATTCATTTTTATGTTTTTAGTTGCATTCACAATCACAGGTTGCTCAAACAAGACTACCGTTTTAAGAGTTGGTACTTCATCCGATAATCCCCCTTTTGAATACATTGATAAGGATGGTCAGTTAAAGGGTCTTGATATTGATTTTGCAAATCTCATCGGGAAAAACCTTGGTATGGAAGTGAAATTTATTGATATGGATTTTAATTCTATCATACCTGCTCTTATGGCAAAAAAAATCGACATTGCTATAGCCGGAATTTCTGTTACAAAGGATAGAAATAGAAATATTGATTTTACAAGAAGATATTATGTTGCCAGCCAATCAGTAGTTGTAAGAAACGACTCAGGAATCAGGATAGGTAAAGAAGAGGACATTAGAAACTATACTATAGGGTGTCAAAGCGGCACTACAGGACAGATCTATCTTGACAATAATTTTCTTAAAAATAACCTAATTGAAGAATCAAAGGTAAGAAAGTATTCTACAAATGTACAGATGATTCTTGATTTGATAAATGGAAATATTGATATTGCAATCCTAGATGACTCAGTAGCAGAGGCATATTCTAAGATTAAGCCGGTAAAGAGAATTTTCCTTATTGACACAGGCGAAAACTACGCTGTTGCACTCCCTAAGAGATCAAAACTCAAAGATAAAATATCAGATTCAATAGATGCTATTTTAGATTCAGAGGATTGGCAAAAAATTATGGAGAAACACCTGTTCTAGATGAGTTCATTTTTTCAACTTCTAATAACATCGCTCCCGGTACTGCTGCAAGGTGCTTTAGTAAGTATTATGATAACACTTTGTGCAGTTCTTGGGGGGTTTTTATTAGCAGTTGGAATTGCATATCTCAGACTTCATACAAGTGGATTTTTATTAAGATTTTTGGTTGTTTACGAGTGGTTTTTTAGGGGTTTGCCTATATTGGTATTGCTTTTACTTCTTTGGTTGATCTTACCATTTATTGGGATAAATCTGGGTTCATTTGCCGTAATAGTCGTTGGTCTTGGCCTTAGATCTAGTGCTTATCAAACTCAAATTATCAGAGGTGCATTAAACTCGATCAGTAGGGTGCAGACAGAGGCAGGATTGTCTCTTGGGCTAACTCGTTTTAAATCATTTTTACACATTACACTTCCTCAATCACTAAGACTATCACTACCCGGACTTTCTAATGAGTTTACAATAGTATTGAAGGATTCACCATTAGCATATGTTGTAGCAGTAGCAGAACTTCTAAAGAGAGCTGAGAACTTAATTAGTTCAAATTTCAGACCATTTGAATTATATTTTATATGTGCAGTTATCTATTTTATTATGTATCTCATAGTTGAATATATATTTAAAATTGTAAACAAACGGATGAGGTCGGAAAGTTTTTTTGACAACAACGATGATAGTGGCGTTAATCATAACACCCATATTAACTCTCCAAAGAGAATCAGGGCGGTAAAATAGAATGGATCAAACTATCTTGAAAATGGAAAATGTAAGTAAATCTTTTGGTAAACACAAGGTACTTGACAATGTTACTTTTTCTGTAAAAAAGGGAGAAACTAAAGTAATTATCGGGCCTTCCGGATCCGGAAAATCAACTCTACTTAGATGTATAAATATGCTAAATCACCCGGATGAGGGCAAGGTCTATTTAGAGAATATTGAATTAACAGCGGTTAAACGGCACATTGAACAATATAGACAAAAGATTGGAATGGTATTTCAGACATTTGCACTTTTTGATCATCTTACTGCACTTGATAATGTTGCACTTGGATTAATTAAAGTAAAAAAAATTCCCAAAAAAGATGCAATTGACAAGGCAAAGTTTGAACTTGTACGCGTTGGTCTTGATAAACATATGGACAAGTATCCCTCAATGTTATCAGGAGGCCAAAAGCAGAGGGTTGGAATTGCAAGAGCTCTGGCAATGGATCCGCTTCTTATTTTATTTGATGAACCTACATCTGCATTAGACCCTGAATTAATTGGTGGCGTACTATCTGTTATGCAGAAACTTGCTCTTGAGGGAATGACGATGATCTGTGTTACCCATGAGATGGGTTTTGCGAAATCCGTTGCCAATGAAATTATTTTTATGGATGAAGGACAAATCGTTGAAACAGGCACACCTTCTGAGATATTCTCAAATGCTAAACATCAGAGAACACGCGATTTTTTGTGTAAAATACTCCATGTATACTGCTAGGTTTATTATTAATTTACGATAGGATTAATTTAATGGAAGATTCGACATTTTTTACTGCTATAGTGGGATATCTTCCCGGAATATTTAGAGGTCTATTAATAACAATAAGATTAACCATAATGTCAGCAGTTGTTGGTTTTTTAATTGCACTTCCTATGGTTATCCTTTCAATTTATTCATATAGGCCGATTAAACTTTTTATATCTTCGTTCATATTAATTATTAAGGGGACTCCGCTTCTAGTCCAACTATTTTTTATATATTATGGCATACCATCACTACCAATCAGAGAGATAATAGTATCATTAAACTTAGATTGGTTTTTTATTCAGGTCATTGGGTTTACATCGATTCCTCAACAGATTAAGATAACACCTTTAAATGCCGCAACAATAGGGTTCATTATTAATAGTACCTGTTATCAGGCTGACTACATAAGAGGTGGTTTCCTCGCAATTTCAAAAACGCAGATGGAAGCCGCATATTCAATCGGCCTCTCGAAGTGGGGTGCCATAAGAACAATTATGATTCCGCAGGCCCTAAGGTTTTCAATACCTGCCCTTTCAAACGAGATGGTCTATCTATTGCAATACACCTCTGTAGCAGGTATAATACAAGTTGAAGAGTTTTACTTTGCATTTCAGAACTTCTTCTCAATGACATATTACTATATACCATCTTTTATCATTCTCTGTATTGTATATCTTTTCTTAATATATATAGTTACAAAGGGGTTCGATCATCTTGATAAGATTTTTAGAATTCCAGGTACAGGATTTCACAATCAATAAATGTTCTTACAAAAATTACTTTTTTTTGCCGCTTAATTTTTTTTAGTGAGGCTCTTGCAATAATAAATTTTGAATTTTTGCAAGAGCTTCTAGTATTCTACATCAGATTTACTATATTTATTCGGCATGTTTTAAGGTTATCCAAAATATCGAGCCTAAATTCACCGTCGACTTAAACCCAATATTTCCCCCCTGCATTTTGATTATCCTCTTTGATAGAGACAGAAGTAATCCTTGATTATGATTTTCACTTGTTAGACCAAAATCGCTAAATATGGTTTCTTTTAAATCATCGGGAATACCACTGCCTGTATCCCTGACTTCAATTTTAACTTCATTTTCATCCATATAACACAGCATCTCTATCTCACCTTTATCTGTATGTTTTATAGCATTTGAGAGAAAGTTGTTTAATACCATTTCTGTTTGAATATAATCAAATAGACATTTTTCAGGAACATTGTCAGATATATTGCACTTTAACTCTAAGGACTCATTTTTACCTGATTCATTTAGTATTTTTCTGGCCTCTACCATGACACCGGCAATCAATCTTCTTATAACATTTGGTTCCGGGAAAATCTTCATTGTTTCATTGTCAATATTTATAATGTTCTGGATATTATTAATAAATGATGATATCCGTGATGCAGCGGTTTGAATTTTTACCAGATTTCTAATTCTTGTTAAATTGTTTTCTTCCACCACTCCTTCAATTTTTACAAGCTCATCAATAATAAAACTGTTATCTTCAAATAGTTTTTCTAACCGGTCTATAATATAGAGGCGTAGATCATCAATGGTATCATAGTTCATGGCGAATGATGACATCTCATGGATGATTAATTTTTTTAAATTTTCTTCAATAATTGTGTTATCAATTATTTTTATTAGGTTATTTACACTTCTATGGACAGTTATCTTGTCTAGGCGTCCCGATGAATGGAGTTCTTTAACAATCGTTGTAATCTCATCAATAGGGGATTTAATGATTGAGGCAACATTTTTATATAGATCCTTTTTCAGTTTATTTGACTCGGTGAGAATAACATTACGAGCTTCAAGTCCCTTTGAAAATTCTCCAAGATTGTTCTTCTCTATGCTTGACAGAGCAATATATCTGTAGTATCTATATGCAAGTATATAGGCATTTGAGAATACAAATATAATTATACCGGTCTGTGTAAAGAACCCGATTTTTGGTTGAAAATCAGATATCACTACATCTATTAATAATAGAGATATGAATATTATAAACCCTAACAATGTATAGAAAGCTCCTGCTTCGTGCTTTCTTACTGATTCTATAAGAATTGTAAATATGAATATAATCGCTAATGATGCTACTATTTGATAAAGGATAGTTGAAAGAGCTGCCAATTTTGCAATTCCTATAATATTTAATATTATTAGAAATATTGAAATTACATAGAAAATTATCTTTGATATTTTACTATACTTATTTTGAAATAACGATGTAATAAATGAAATAAACAATGGTAGGGCTACAAAAAAAGATATATTATCAATTAGATTTATACTAAAATCAGCTGCCCTCCCCACCACGATATCCTTAGCCAGTGGGGTGAGTTGCCTAAATAAGATAGCTATACAAAATAGCCCGAAGTACAAAAGGTGTCGCTCTTTCTTCTGCAGTAAATAAAAACAGATATAGTATAATCCGGTAATAAAAAGCACACCGCCTAAAAAACTGCCTATTCTAATGTCATCTACAGCAATGTTTAAAAAATAATTCATCTTTTTTACAACCTAAATGATTAAATTATCAAAATCGCCATTTTTAATTGACGGTGTTAAAATTTATGTCAGTTAATATATCTTTTCAGAATAAATCTACAATTATAGCATAGTTAAATATTCTAAATAATGTATGAGTTTTTAATTAAGTTATTTGTTCGACTTAAAAACTTTCTTGTCTACCGGAAAAATCTTTTCTTTTTCAGAACTAGCTCCATTGACGGCACTCATAATCTTTGTCTTCATTTTTCTGAATGAATTATCAACCGTTTTTTTATTTGCTGTATTCCAAAAAACAGTACTTTTTGAATGATCTCCTATGATAATTTCATCCTCACCTTTAACAAATCCTTCAATTATTCTTAAAGCTACATTATCTGGTTTATCAAATTTAAATTTACTCTTTTGTAATTTTGATTGTGCTTCGCCCATGAAACCTGTAGAGATTCCTGAGGGATAGACTCCAATTACTTTAACCTGATCTACAAGCTCTCGTCTAAGGGCTTCAGTAAAGCCAGCTACAGCAAACTTCGTAGTAGAATAGATAGTCATAAAAGGCATGCCGACTTTACCGGCAATAGATGATATATTTATGATCGCTGGTTTTTTTGCGGCTCTTATATTAGGAAGTGAGAGTTTAGTAAAATAGATCAACCCTTTCAAGTTTGTATCAAGCATTTTATCAATATCAGAGAACTCTGTGTCCTCAAACTTACCGGAGAAGAACACTCCGGCATTGTTAATTAATATCTCATAGTTTCCGAGTGTTGTCTTAATTTTCTGTAAAACTTTTTCACACCCCTCTTTAGTTGAAATGTCACCTTGAATAGTAAATAGTTTTCCACCCTTTTTCTTTTGTGATTCAAACTCTGAAGCAAATTTTGTTAGTGGCTCAAGTCTTCTACCGATAATTGCTACATTAGCTTTATTTTCAAGAAGGATTTTTGCCATTTCTTTACCTAATCCAGTTCCGCCACCTGTTATCACAAAGTTTTTATTTTTTACTGAGTCTAATTTCATTTAAATACTCCCTAATCTTGTTTATTTATATAAATCTCTTATTAACATCTGCATAAAAACTACAGATTATAGAGGACCCTGCTAAATTTCGTTAAATCGAAATCTCATCGTTATTTTTTATAGTATCAAAAACAAGTGTCATACTTGATGTGTTCGATAGCAGAACATTCTTTTTTGTCAAATGTACTCACCTAACAGCATTGTACTTGGTCATATACTCGACCCATCTGTTCCTAATCCGGCAAAAATAATGATTTTTCTAAGAGCCTCTTCTTTAATAACAAATTAATATTTTAATATTGTATCTGATTTTTTTTTTTTTTGCAAATAAAAAATCCGTAATAATCCGTAATAATTGATTTTAGTAATTTGTATTTAATTATTTTTAACATTTTTAAACAAATAGCATATTGCTTAATTAACTCTGGATGATTAAAAAGTGACAAACTTCAAAATAAAACGAGGAGAGACCATGAGAAAAAACCGCGAAAAAATAGAAGGTGGAACATATTTTGTAAAATCAAGCCTTGTACCGGAAACAGCAAAACAACTCTGCTCAGAGGAAACGCAATCCCTGTTTATGGAAATTATGGAAGAAGCAATAATAAAATTTAACATTGTTATCGAAAACTTTATAATCCTTCAAGATGAGTTTCAGATAGTAATTCAATTTATAGGGTAATTCTATAAATAATAATGCCGCTCCTTCGAACGGCACTACTCACATAGTTATCGAAAACAATACAATATTCTGGCATCTTAAATCCATATCCTATATCCGCAAATAGGTTTCTAAAATGTTATATTGATATACTCTTGATAATATCCTTTAGGTCACCATCATCTACATTTTAGTTAATGTTTAGTTTATGTCGTATAACTATTTAAATCTGAATTTCTCAATAAAAGTACTCAATGCTGCAAAATTTCCATTCATAATTCCATCATTAAGGTTAGCAACAAGAGAAGTAAAATTCTTCAATGCATCTTCATAAGATTCTTTAACAGATTTGCCGGATGATCTATATGCAACATAGTTTGATTTATACATACCCTCATCTTGAAAGCTATCTTTTAAAAATGCTATCACATTTCCATAGCTAACATCATTTAAACTCTTAATATCTTTCTTAACATCTGCAATGTTTTCAAAAATATTATTATAAGTATAGGTACTTGTTGTTGCATGGTGTATCATACCAAATTCTTCTTCAAAAGATTCTTTCTTTTTTTCTGAAGAAATTTTAGTTCTGTCAATCCGTCTCTTTGTAAAATAATCACTTAAACACTTGTTTAAAGAGTTCTCAGCAATAGCTTCATGTAGTTCCATATAAATATCAGACATAACAGCTCCCTTTTGTAAATAAAGTTTTTTTATATTTATAAATTATAAAGTAATAAAAAATAAAAA
The DNA here is from genome assembly GCA_964471825.1 of uncultured Spirochaetales bacterium. Lineage (GTDB taxonomy): Bacteria > Spirochaetota > GWE2-31-10 > GWE2-31-10 > CAYYKD01 > CAYYKD01. The sequence goes on along the minus strand of CAYYKD010000008.1, from coordinate 64,325 downwards.
TCAAGTAAAATTCTATAATTTTATAATTATTTTGTAAATATTTTAAGTATTAGCGTATTCCGTGAATTTTATATTGATTTCCCAAAATAATGACATATTCGTTCAATTTCCTTACTGCTCAACCATTTTAATTTTTCTAGTTTTGATTTTAGAGTTGATATATTTTCTTCGTTCATTTTTTTAAACGATCCAAATTCATGCAAGAGTTTTTTAGCCTTAATTTTTCCTATCCCCTCTATTTCTTCCAATTTAGAAACCAACTGTTTGTTTTTAAGAAGTTTTTTTAGCGAAATATTGCTGAATCTATGCGACTCATCTCTTACTCTCTGAATTAGCCGTAAGACAGGAGATCTCTGCTCTAGAATAATCGGCGTTTTTTTTCCGGCCCTATATATGATCTCATTCTTTTTTGCAAGCCCTATTATCTCTATATCAAGCGAAAGTGCTTTCATCATTTTCACTGCAACCCCAAGCTGACCCTTTCCGCCATCAACTAAGATCAAATCCGGTAGTTCTGATTTTTCATTGAGAAGTCGCTGATAACGCCGTGCTATCATCTCCTCCATCATCTTATAGTCGTCCGGATGTCCATCTCCTTTAATATTGAACTTTCTATATCCCTCTTTATCGGGAATTCCATTTTTGAATCTAACCATTGCACCGACATTTGATTGTCCATCAAGTGTTGCGACATCGAATCCCTCAATTATTACGGGCAACTTATTTAATCCAAGTGTTTTTTTAACATCCCTTAATAGATGGATCTTATCTGAACGAAAATTCTGCTCCTCGAAGATAATTTCACTATTCTCTTTTGCGAGTTTAAGAAGTCTTCTATCGGTTAAACTACTTGGTTGAACCATCTTTACCTTCATATTCCTGTTTTGATAAATCGCAGTTTCTATATTTATTAACTCTGATTCTATCTCATCACACTCTATTTCACCTTTAGTTCTATCCTCCGGTATTGTTGGTTGATATTCAATTACAATTCGTCCGGGTATATCATCCCTATCCATATAGAATGTCTTAATAAAATCCGGCAAAAGTTCTTCATATTTCAATACTCGTTGAATATAAAAACTTTTTTTATCAATCAAGTTACCGGACCTAAGAGAAATTACAGAGACAACCGCACTATTAAAATCATTCATAACTCCTATATAATCAGTATCCTTGGCATGCTGATTTTCAGCAATCTGATATACTTGAGCTGACTCAATAATTTTAATCTGATCTCTAATTTTGGCTGCTGCCTCGTATTCCATATTCAATGAATATTTATTCATCCTCTCAGTTAGAATGTCCAAAATTTTATTATAATTATTCTTTAAAAACTCTCTTGCCAAATCAACAGATTTAGAATAATCCTCAGGTGTTATCTTCCCTGCACATGGAGCAGAGCATTGATTGATATGGTAATTAAGACATGGCGTTTTATTAAATGGCGGTTTAAGTACCTGTCTGCATGATCTAAGTTTTAGTATTTTTTTAAAAATCTTCCGTGTAGCTACTATAAAATCACTATCTAAATATGGACCAAAATATTCATCTCTATGGTTTTTAGTTTCCCTCGACTTTATTACAAGCGGGATCGTTTCCTTTGTTATTTTAATATAGGGATAAGTTTTAGAATCCTTCAAACTTATATTATACTGCGGGGTGTGTTTTTTTATCAGATTATTTTCTAGAATTAATGCTTCAACTTCTGAATTTGTTACAAAATACTCTAGGTCAGCTATCTTCTTGACTAAAGCAGCAGTTTTAATGTCCCTGTTATCTAGAAAATATGACCTTACACGATTGTAGAGTATCTTTGCCTTCCCGATATATATTATTTTGCCGGACGCATCCTTAAAAATATATACACCGGGCAGTTTTGGAAGGCTGTCAGTTAATTCTTTCATCTATCGAATCTGTCTATTCTCTTTGGAAATCATCGAGATGGTCTTTAAGTTTTCTTAGTCTGACAGGGTGTCTTAGTTTTCTTAATGCCTTTGCCTCGATCTGTCGTATACGCTCACGAGTTACATTAAAAATATATCCAACCTGCTCTAGTGTCAAAGAATAGCCATCGTCAAGGCCATATCGCATTTTCAATACATCCTGCTCTTTCTTTGTGAGAGTTCTAATAACAAGGGATAACTGCTCCTGCAAATCTTTAAAGGCAGCAAAACTTGCAGGGTTTTCAAACCCTTTATCCTCTATAAATTCACCGAGAACACTATCATCTTCTTCTCCTATCGGAGTCTCAAGACTAACAGGTTCTCTTGCAACATTCTTTACAGCCTTAACCTTACCGACCGACCAACCCAGCTCTTTAGCGATCTCCTCATCTGATGGTTCTCGACCAAGCCGCTGTAGCAACTGACGGGTTTCTCTAAGCACCTTATTTATCTGCTCAATCATATGAACAGGCACACGGATAGTTCTTGCCTGATCGCTTATTGATCTTGTTATTGCCTGTCTGATCCACCATGTTGCATAGGTTGAAAATTTATAGCCCTTTCGATATTCAAATTTGTCAACAGCCTTAATTAGTCCTATGTTTCCTTCCTGAACAAGGTCAAAAAAATGAAGTCCTCTGTTTGTATATTTCTTTGCTATTGATACAACAAGTCTTAGATTTGCCTTTACAAGTTTATCTTTTGCTGACTTAACCATAGCAAGTCCCTTAGAGACATCATTTCCATATTCCTTAATCTCTTCAAGTGTGTTATCATACTTGAATTCAATCTGCTTAAGCGTAACATCGTTAGTTTTAAACTTTTTAATCAGTTCTTTAAGTTTGTCTATACTCAAGCTATGTGAGTTTTCAATCGCTGCTGCATTTTCTCCGCTTTCAACTTCCTTGCTCAATACTTTTAGTTGTGCAGCATTACTAAAATGCAATTTTTTTAGAATCCTTGTATTAGTTGCTTCAGTTTCCCGAACACTTTCTACTACTTTTACTACTTCCTCAGCAATTCTTATTATATCCTGGTTATCAACTTCATGACTAAACATTATTGCAAATGCCTCATCTTTAACCTTATCGATTTCCTTTCTAATTGATACTCGTTCTTTTTCAGATCTTGAGTCCTTGTGTTTTGTTATCAATGTTTTGAATGCCAATGTCTTTTTCATATAGTCTTGTAGAATATCTTTATACTTACTTTTAATTCTTTTTTTCTCTGATGAATACTCTCGAGAGTCAGATCTGATAGTCACAATATTCTTATCCATATCGATTGGTTCAACAGTGATCTTTTCAAGTATATTGTTAAACTCAATGATTGGTATACCAAGTTTCTTTATTGACTCATGGATCATTTTCTCGCCTTTCTCAATCTTCTTTGCAAGATCTACCTCATGTTCAGCATTCAGAAGATCAACCCGTCCAATCTCTCTTAGATAGATTCGTATTGGATCATCTATTGAAGCATTACCTGTATGTACAACCTTCTTAGATGTATCCTTAGCCTGTTTGTATATAACTTCGGCTTCCGGTTTGTTCTTCAGAAACGAATCATCTTCAATATTCTCAACATCCTCTTCCTGAATTTTAATATTATTCTGTTCGAGGATTACAAAAACCTCATCTATCCTTTCATTGTTTATAATTTCTGAAGGGATGTATTTATTCATCTCATCTATTGTAACAAGCCCTGTTTTTTTGCCTGTCTCCAATAAATTTTTAATTTCAGGATAATCTAATAAGTTTTCCATGAATTTTTTAACTCCTGTAGTTTATTAAGTTTCAAAATTTCCCCAATTACAATTGACTTTTCTTCCTGCATCCTCTTTACAAGTTCATTATCCTTGTAAAAAATCCCAAGTTTTATCTTACTGCTTATCTCCTTGCTTTGTCTTTCAAGGTGCTTTTTCTTTAAATCAGCAATCCTATCAACGCATATATTCAGCAGTAAATTCTCATCCTCAATATCAAGCTCACCGGAAAATATTCCTGAAGCATAATAATCTCTTACGGTATTATCGGCTATATAGTCCATAAAATTTTTGTTTTCCGGTAAATATTTTTCACTTATAACATAATTATAGAGTTCTCTATTTACATCATTAACAAAACACTCGTCCCTAAGAGATGCTCTCAAAACAACATCCTTTGTAGAACTGAGTCTTGATAAAATAATTATTAATTCCGCCTCTCTTTTAAATTGTTTATCAAAATTATAGGTCTGTTTCGGAATAATTTCATCTTTATTTAAGTCTTTATTTATATCTTTATTTGAGTCTTGAATAAAATCTCTATCACCTACTGTTGATTTTACCGGGACTTCATAGGAGGATGAATAGGTAGATGAATATGAGGCTTTCTTTTTATACCTCAAAAAATCTCCAGCAAGCGACCTCTTATCAACATTCAGTCTATCAGCCAACTTCATAACAAGACCATTCTGAATAATCTCATTTTCCCAATTTCTAATAAAGTCAAAGAAAAAGTTTATCGTCTCAGATAGAAGTCTTACATCTGTAACATCAATCCCTGTCCCTTTTTCATTAAGCATAAACTCAAAACCTTCAACTCTCTTTTCAACAAGCCTGTTAAATTCATCAATGCCGTGCTTTAAAAAAAACTCATCCGGGTCTTTTGCACCTTCGAGTCGCATTACAGATATCTTAACGGCAGTATTAACCGACTCTCTAACAGCCTTAATACCCCCTTTTACCCCGGCAGCATCATTATCAAGTAATACAACTATCTCATCAGCATATTTTGCCAAAATACTAATCTGCTCTTTTGTTACTGCTGTGCCGCATGGTGCAACAGTATTTGTTACCCCATTCTGGTTCATGGCTATTACATCCATATAACCTTCTACTAAAAACACACGCTTATTATCAATAATCGACTTCTTAGCGAGATCTATTCCATAAAGAATTCTACTTTTTTTATATAGAACCGTTTCCGGTGTATTTAAATACTTAGGCATCTGTTCCGGTTCTAGAGCCCTGCCTCCAAACCCCACACATTCCGATCTATGGTCAAATATCGGAAAAATAATTCTATTAAAGAACATAGCTCTTACTTTTTCATAGTTATTAGAAAAAAGCCCCGTTGTAAGTAGGAATTCTTTAGTAAACCCTTTCTTTGTGAGAAAATCAAAAAATTTACCCCTGTCCGGCGGAGAAAACCCAAGATTAAATTTATCTATCGTCTCTCTAGTTAGTCCTCGATCTAATAAATATGAATAAGGTATTTTACCCTCCGGCCTTTCTGTTAGATAATGTTTGAAGTATTTTACAATTCTAGAATTAAATACAGCCAACTTCTCTCTTCTATTATAGTCAGAATTTTCATCACCTTTAAATTTAGAGTCCTCAATTACAATACCAACTCTCTTTGCAAGATACTTAACGGCGTCAATAAACTCAAGTCCCTCTGTTTTCTCAACAAACTTGATTAGATCACCGGACTCGCCACATGCAAAGCATTTATAAATTCCATGAGCCGGTGAGACACTAAATGAGGGTTTCTTATCCTGATGAAATGGGCATAGACCTGTCCAGCTTCCTCCGGTCCTTTTGAGTGAGGTGACTTTTTCACTTACAATTTCTACTATGTCATTTCTGGATTTTATTTCCTGTATTAAGTCCTTTGAGATATTCAAACAGAAATCCTCCGAAAATGAAAGTCATACTCTCAATTTGTACAATTTAATACCGGAATATAAAAAAAACAACATTTTTCATAAATTTTATGAAATGACAAAAAAAAGGGTGTCCAAAAAGTTCCGCACGGAACTCATATAGAATAAGTAGACATTTACCATTATTTTGGTTTCTCCATTATACTATGTGAGTGCCGTGTGAGAATTCATCTTTTTAGACAGCCCCCGGTAGATAAATATTAGCGAAGACTGGACTCGAACCAGTGACCTCTCGGTTATGAGCCGAGCGCTATAACCAGCTAAGCTACTTCGCCATAATTTAAAAAAACTTATATATTATTTATCTGATAATGTCAAGAAAAATCATCTCTTGTTAACAGTTTATTTATCATAATTCCCTCACCACCTATATAAACCTTTTCTTTACCCTCAATAAGTATCTTTACCGCCTTTACAGTAGGGAACTGGGTCGCAGTAAATACGATCTGTTTTAGTTGATTATATGTACCCTCTCGTCCATAAGGATTAAACTCAAATTCTTTAGAAAAGTTCAAATAGGCAACTCCTGATTTTACTTTTGCAGAGAGCAATCTTGTTTTTGGTGGAATGCATGAAATAATTTCCTTGTTCTGCTCTGATTTTAACGGACCCGAAATTAGTACTGCCAATGTCTCTATCAATGGTGAATCTATATATCTAATATTTCTACTTACTGATTGCACAAATATCTTTTCATCATCACTGATCTTTGCAAAATATACCTTGCCGGAATAAGTCTTCTCATTAGTTTTTTCGGTCTTATTTACCGCAGTAGATGACTGTATTGAGGATATAGAAGATATTGATGATAATGATGATATAGATGACGAAACAGAACTTTTAGAAGCAGATTTCGATGAAGAGAACGACGATATATTTGTTGAAGCAGATGACGATAGTGATGAATATGATTTAGATTCTACAGACTTTGATGATCTTATTACCATTGATGAAGAACTATACTTTGATGAGGTGTTGTTGGTGGTTTTTTCTGATGGTTTTGAAGATAAGCTTGACGATGAACCGGCTGAGCTTTTGCTAACCCCTGATTTGAATCTATCTATAAAATTATGAAGATTTGACCTCCCCTTAGTATTATTTAATGTATTATTCGATTGTTCTATATTATTACTATTTAAACTTATATTTAGTTTATCCCTAAGAGTGTATAACACTCCACCTAATGCAATTAGAATTACAAGAAAGAAAAAAAGAAATCCGCTTGAATTTTTTTTCCTTTTAGATTTTGTTGTAGATCTTGTTGTTTGCTTTTTAGCCATCTATATCTCCAAAATTATTTTTAACGATTATTTTATTATTTTCGTCAACTCTCGATATTATTAAACTGTAAATCATAAATATTACTAATTTATCAACTTATCAAAGAGAACTAAAAATCGTTAATTAGATTTGCATTTTCTGTAGATTTATAATACATTGTTGAAATAATTCAGTCCTGTGAGGTTCTATGGAAAACATTAATATGTGTCTATGTATGTGCAATAGTAATAACACTGCGATGTTACAGAAGGTGTTATTGAATTACGGAATTGTCTGTAATGTAGCAGAATCACCGGAATTAGCCTATGACTTAATTAACACCAGCAAATCCAGATTTCTCTTTTTAGATCTTGATTTTTCTGATAACAAGAGCTTTGAACTTTTAAAAACAATTAAAGAGGATAGCTCTCTCTCAGGCCTATTCATTTTAACAACAAGCCTCGATGCATCTCCCGTCATTATAAAAAAGCTTCAAATTTATAGCGTTATTTCATTTCTAATTAAACCACTGAGTCAGGATGTCGTTGCAAATAAAATTAACCTGCTTCTTGAAAAATTTAGAGATCACTTTCCGGCCAGAAAACATGTGCGGATCACTCCGGATGTTGATGAACTCCTTAGAGTTAACTTCAGACTTAAAGATAAAAAACGGCTTTCGGGCAAAATCATTGATATATCGCTTGGCGGTATGGCTTTTGAGCTGTATTCTGCCTATCAATCTACAGAACTCACCAAGGGCAGTCTGCTTGAGCATCTTCTATTTGAGGTCCACAATAAACAGGTTGACTCTGACGCAAAGATTGTAAATATCTCAAACACATTATTGGCTGTAAACTTTACACACTTTTACGAAAAATCCTATGAGTATCTCGTAAAATATATAATGAAGAAAGTCTCTGTATAGATGTGAAAAAGCCTCTTGGAAAAGAAAATAACCTATACAATTTGATAAATCTATCTGAATTGTAGAGATTATTATATTTTTAGTAATTGCTTTTCTAGAATGAGAGATTCTACAGTAAAGGCGTAATGGTTATATCACCTGTAGAATTTGTTATAGTTAAAGAGTGTGTACCTGTACCGGGACTTGCAGTGTTACTTACAGATCCGGTGCTTGTTGACTCGGATAAAGTGCTATAAGCATCGGCTGCAAGTCTGATAGTTATGTCACCGGTACTATTTTCGATGGAGGTTGGAGCCTTAAGGCCGGCTATATCTACAACTATATCACCTGTACTGTTAGTTATATCTGAGACTGTTTCTGAAGATAGAATCGATATGGTACCGGTTGAGTTAGTTATCGGTCCAACATCTTTAACCTGAGAAATGCTTATGCTTCCTGTACTATTTACAACTGAAGTTACTTTGTTAATACCGGTTATTGAGACCGCACCGGTGCTGTTGTTTACACCCGCCTCAACTGTTTCGGGGAGATATATAACTATGTCTACCTTATAATTTAACCACTTATCCTCCGATGAAACGGTTATGTCATATCTTGAGTTTGTTTTTGAAAAATCAACTATAACTTTTGTAATTTCCGATTCTGTTGGGACAGATACCGTGTAGTTAACTGTAATCTGATCATCTGTTGAGGGATTGATCGTTACTGAGCCGACATTGTTCGTTGCAAATAGACTAGTTATATCTGATGCAGGCGTTGAATGAGTGTATTTCTTTGAGTAGTCAAGGGTTGTACAGGAAGAAAACAACACAACAGATGCCACTAAGCCTAATAAAAATTTCATTGACGATAATCTATACATAAACGACTCCTATTTTTACTTTTAATATTCTATATCACAATGCTAAAAAAATCAACAAATTTATCCTAAGATAATTATATTGCATTCTAAATTCTTTATATTTAGAATGCAATATAGGTATAGGAATAGGTTTGAGCTTGTAAAAACCTTAAAATATAAGGTTTTTAGAAGTACCCTATAATAAACTATAATAAATTTATTTATCTAAGCGCCCAGGATTATGTTAATATTTATCAAAACCCAAACTATACATTGGTTAAATATTAGTTTGCTGTTACTATGTTATCATAGTATAATAAATATACAAAATATCTTGATTTATTACAATAATTATAATATTAAATTTACTATTATTAATAAAGTACTAAGGATATTTAATGGCTAGGGTCCTATTTGTTCATCCAGATAAATTTTTTCTTGATTTTGTGTCAGGCTTCTTAGGAAAAAAAGGATTTGAAGTAATTAAGGCCTCAGATGGCGGTGAGGCATTTGAGAAAGGTGTAAAAGGTTTTCCCGGTTTATTTGTAATTAATAAAACACTCCAGGGCGTTGATCTCGGTGGATTACTGATAAAGAAAAAAGTAACACCGGCTATCAAGGGGATTCCTGTTTTTCTTATAGGCGACTTTTCATCACAGGAGATTCTAAAGCTAAAGGAACACAATGTAAAGGCATTTCTTTCTATGCCGCTTAATATTGAGGCACTTGTAGAAAGACTTAACCGTCATTTTAAACGGATACCTGATGGCCCTTCAAAGCAGACTACAATGTTGTTTGATATGCATTCTAAGGGAAATATTCTCGTAATTCAAATTGAGGGGAATTTCCATCCGGATAAACTTGAAATCATGACATTTAAATTAAGATCATTTTTTCATGAAAAAAAAGTTAAGGAACCAAAGGTTTTATTTATTTTTCCATCTATCTACCCTGAAAGCATTACTAAGGAAAACTTTGAATTTCTTTTTAGTTTTACTAAACTTGAAGAATTCAAAATTAAACCTCAAAATATAAAAGTCCTCACAAGTAATAAAAATATAATTAATATGCTTCGTGAAAATATAGAATATAGTGATTATGAAATTGTTAATAATTACTATGATGGTATCCAGGGGCTAAATATATCATTTAATAAAAAAAAGGATATTCCTCTTGATCTTCTAAAGGTTGGAACAAAATGTATTTTTGATCTATATGATGAAGAAGGCGATCTAAGAATTCCCGCTCTTTCTATAATTAGCCATGAGATTAAAGAATACCTCTTGAATAGCGGCCTAAAAAAACTAACCTATTTTTCTGAGAAGGAGGATGACTCTGATATTCTTAGTTCGGGTGCAAGTGAAGTGATGATGGATGGATTGGTTAATAAAAAAGACTCCCTAATGATGGAATTTGAAGAGGTTAATTCCAGTGATAAATATATAGAGATTGTTAACGAGAAACTTGTTCTTTTTTTAAAAAAACTTGATGGTCAAAATGTTCTGATTGTTTCAACAAACCAACATAATATCGAGAGTGTTCGATCATCTCTTGATCTATATATTAACATTGATGTAATTGACACAGGAGCTAAACTTCTTACAACTCTGGGAATGAAAAAATACCTGTTGGTATTTATTGAGCACGATATGCAGAATCCAGGTTCATATCAAATGTTACATGAGATAAGAAAGAGAGCTGATAAGAGAACTATATCTGTAGTAATTATTGCAAAAAAGATAAATATTACTGAAGCTCAGAACTACAGAAAACTTGGAACAGACTATATACTTCTAACACCATTCTCAGATATAAAGATAATCTATAAAATTTTTAATGCACTCTATCTTGATAGAAGTTCTAACTAGAATAATAGTCTCTAAAGTCACTTGCAAATAAATCCCTTAAGTTTTTCATCGCTTCCTTTTTGATTTTAAGGGTAGCGATACGAGAACTTGATCTTTAGTCTGTCTTTTTCTTTGTTTTTTAATTAGATGCTCTTGCCTCAATAAATATTTCTTATATCTGCTCAGTTACCTTATTTTTACCATCTTCTTTAGACATATACATCAATTTATCAGAACGGGCAATCAAAGAATCAACGGTATCTGTTGCAACAACATTGGTTACTCCTATACTTGCAGTAGTCATGATTTCAATGTTATCATAAGATACTATTAGTTTCTCAATGTTAACCCGTATTCTTTCAGCGATTATTGAAGAATTCAACGGTTCAGCATATGGTGCAACAACAATAAATTCCTCGCCTCCCCATCTGCCTACATAGTCAATATTTCTTATAGAACTCTTTAATGTCTCAGATATCTTGACTAGCACCTTATCGCCCAGCTCATGCCCATAGGTGTCATTAATTGTTTTAAAGTTGTCAATATCTATAAATATAACTGCAAAACAAGTCTTATGCCTTCTGTATTCCTCTATTTTTTTCTCTATGGTCTCTTTTATACCAATCCTATTTCCTATTTCAGTTAAATGATCATGCCTCATTTTATCCTGTAGATTTTTAACAATCTTTAAGGCTTCCTGTTCAACTGAGTTGTCATTCATTATTTGCATTACACCAACTACAGCCCCATTATCTTTTTTTAATGGGAATGACTTGATTGATACAGGTACAAATGATCCATAGGAATTACTAAACAGTGCAGTATCAATGCGAATTGAACCATCCTTCTTTATTCTAAGTATCAAATCGTTATTATCAAATTTCTCCATACATTCACTTTCAAGACAATCAATCGAGGAGTATTTATATAGCTCCTCAAAATCACGATTCACCGATCTTAGTAGATTACCTTTAATTGATTCTGAAAGTATAAGATTGACGCCCTTAAACTCATTTAATTTGTGAAGAATTTCATTATTCATGTTAATCCGCCTGTACTTTTTTAATTTTACGGTAAATTATCAAAAAAACACACACTTGTCAAGATAAATATGACATGTGCGTAATTAAAAACGGTTATGTTAAAATAGATGATATTTTGATATTTGTTAAACTTCACTGACTAAATAATCAAAATGGCCTGTAGATCATAATCTCAATTATGGCATTACAGACCACTAGTAAAAACAATATATAAAATGAGTCTCTAAAACTAAAGTATATATCGTGATAAATCCTGATCCTTAACAATCTCTTTCAGTGTATCAGACACAAATTTACTATCAATTTTAACTTCAGTTTCTTCCATTTCAGAAGCATTAAAGCTGATCTCCTCCAGTAATTTCTCTAATATTGTGTGGAGTCTTCTAGCACCGATATTTTCTGTTTGACTATTAACCTCAAAGGCATAAAGAGCTATCGTCTCAAGGGCATCATCAGTAAAAATAACTGATAAACCTTCAGTCTTAAGTAACTCAATATATTGAAGTGTTATTGCATTTTTTGGTTTAATAAGAATCTCAACAAAGTCTTCCTTTGTTAAACTATCTAACTCAACTCTAATCGGGAATCTTCCTTGAAGCTCCGGTATAAGATCTGATGGTTTAGACATGTGAAATGCACCGGCAGCAATAAATAATATGTGATCTGTTTTAACCTGACCATATTTCGTATTTACTTGTGAACCTTCAACTATCGGCAATAGGTCTCTCTGAACACCCTCTCTTGATACATCAGCACCCGATCCCGATTTTGATTTGACAGCCACCTTATCAATTTCATCAATGAAAATAATTCCTTCATTTTCGGCCCTCTCAATAGCTAAATCAGCTACTTTATCCATGTCTATCAGTTTATCAATTTCCTGTTCCAGTATAACTTTTCGAGCCTGTTTAATAGTCATCTTCTTTTTTTTCATTCTTCCCTGACCACCGCCAAATGCATTGCCAAGATCCGAGAGATTGATACCCATGGCCTCAAAACCGGCCCCCGAGAACATCTCCACCATTGGAGATACACTACTGGTAACTGTTATCTCTACAGATTGCTCTTCGAGTTTACCGGCGATTAACAATTCCTTGAATTTCGCTCTGGTTGATGATACATCTGTAAATGCAGGAGGTTCGTTTAACTCTGAACCACCCTCAAATACATTTTTTGGTTTATGAACATCTGGAACTAGGCAATTAATTAATGCCTCCTCAGTTCGTTTTTCAGCTTCTTCCATAACTGAGTTTCTTAGTTCACTTTTTATTAAATTTATCGATACGGTAACTAGATCTCTGACCATCGATTCTACATCTTTACCAACATAGCCGACCTCAGTAAATTTAGTTGCTTCTACTTTAACAAAGGGTGCAGCACAGAGTTTAGCTAATCTTCGAGCAATCTCTGTTTTACCAACACCTGTAGGTCCCATCATAATAATATTTTTGGGCGACACATCTTCCTTCATATCCTCAGGAATATGCTTTCTTCTAGTTCTATTTCTTAGTGCTATCGCAACAGCTCTCTTTGCACTTCTCTGTCCAATAATATATTTATCCAGTTCCTCTACAATTTTTTTAGGGGTTAGATCGTTCAAGTCTTTTAATAGTTTCATTTAATCTCCTCTAGAGTAATCGAGTGATTTGTGTAGACACAGATGTCCGCAGCTATTTCAAGGGACTTCTTTGCTATCTCAGATGCTGTCATATTATTATCAGTCTCAAGAAGTGCCCTGGCTGCTGATAGTGCGTAATTACCGCCACTTCCAATTGCTGCTACACCATGATCCGGCTCTACTACATCACCGCTTCCGGATATAATAAAACTGCTTTCCTTATCTGCAACTATAAGCATGGCCTCCAGCCTTCTTAAATATTTATCTGTTCTCCAATCCTTTGCAAGTTCAACAGATGCCCGTGTTAAGTTACCTCTATATTCATTAACCTTAGCTTCCAGTTTGTCAAAGAGATTAAATGCATCTGCCGTACTTCCGGCAAAACCTACAACTATCTTGTCTTCATACAAACGCCTAAGTTTTTTGGCACCTGTCTTCATAACAGTTTGGCCAAGAGACACCTGTCCGTCTGCCGCCATCGCAACCTCACCATTCTTTCTTACAACAAGTACGGTTGTCGATCTCCACTTTAGTTTTTCTTCCATTTTTAAACTTCTCCATTTTTCGAAACAAATAATGCTGTTAAAAAATCACACGAAATTATATCTATGACTATTGATTTTATATCTATGACTATTAATAAAAAAAATGAAAAAGGTAAACAATTTTACTAAAAAATATAAGGCACTTCGATATTCTCGGGATTTGAAGTGCCATATAGGTATCTGAGTTGGTATGATTTCCATTAAAGTATGGACTTTTGGTTTTTTAATTCAGAATATATGGTATTTAGAGGTACCCTATAATAATAAAATTTGTCCGGTTGTTTAGTTTCAACTCTATTATTCGCTCGGATTAAGCGATGTTACTCTAGATACCGGCATTTTTCCGGTTTCATCTATCGTCTTTGCAAAGTTATCCCAGTGATATAGGCCAAAGATCATAGATGGTTCAAGATGTGCAATAGCTCGAATTGAACTATGCCCTGGTTTTAGCTTAACTAATAATGCTCCTCTTTGGTATATCGTCTTTATAGGATCATCAAGTGATACGATTTGTCTTCCGGCATATCTCTGATGAATTTTGTCAAAATCAAGCAACATTTCCTCCTGATAACAATCCTCCACTTTAAACTCTCTATCTTCAGGTATAATTTCAAATTCTATGCCATGTGAACTAAGAAAACTTGTAAAAATCTCACTATAATTTGATCCAATTATATATGCCTCCGGTCTTCGTACTGTTTTCTTAACAATTAGATCGGTCATCATATTTGCCGTCTTTATTACTGACCCGTTATTCTCAGTATCCATTACTTTAACTGAGTTTTCCTTAACGCCACAACTTCCCCAGAAGTAATTAACAGGAATAAAATCAGGTAATGGAGCATTTCTGGAATCATTTGCCAGTTGTTTAGATATCTTCAAAAAGCGATTATCATTAAGCAGATTATTGATTAATATTCTATTTGCTGTTATCCTTTTATTCAGATCAAAATATGGATCAGGATAACTCCAATATACACCGGTCTCAACAATGAATGAAACAGCACCATATGATCCGACTCCATTCCTTCCGTCATCAATATCTGTAGTGCTTGGCCGAATTTCCTCATCAGGTGGTGCACCGCCGACAAAATATCTTGAAAAATTAATCCCTCTCTTTTTCATTGCATCCTCTTGAGATGCAATCCACGAAAGTCCAGCCGCATATATTTCCTTAGAGAATAATGGATTATTGCAAATGTCCATAGTAATATCAGCCCATTTTAGAAGATCTGCATTTGTGTAACTTGAACCTGTACGGTTGTATTCATGAAAATCTACTGCAATATCGGGTAGTATTTTTTGGGTAATCCTATATAGAATTCTTGTCTCTATCTGACTTAATAGTTGATGATCTCGATTTAGATCGACCTTCATACCATTTCTTCTTTCATTCTTTTCCCCGCCATCCGGGTTAAGTGAAGGTAAAACAAATAGATCTACTGAGTGATTAAGAAGTGATGGTTTGTTTGCAATATCCCTGATTAGTCCTATCAAGGCATCTCTACCGGAAATCTCATCGCCATGTTGAAGACCGTATAGAAATACTTTTGTCTGTTTTCCATTTCTGTTTCCAGTATTCAGATTTACCAGAAAAATCTTTCTTCCCTGAGAGGTTGTCCCCTCCTCAGTAAGAGTTATGTGACTCTTTAGACTTGAGTCGACAAGGATTGATAGCATTTTATCATATCCAATTTTTTCATCAGTTGTTAAAATACTGTTTCTATCCAAACAGCCCAGTATCATAAATGCAAGAATAATAATTGTAACAACATACTTCACCGGTATGAATTTCTGCGATAATTTAACACTGCTCAAACCATCTCTCATTGGTTCTATGTTAAAATCAACTAAGTATTTATTTGCCATACTACACTCCTTTTTAAATGAGGCTCTTTCAAATATTATATGTATTTGTTAATTAAAATTCAAGGGTATAAATTATCAAAAGGTGATGGGTAAAAAACCTATTTTAGTAGACCGGATTGAGCTGCAAATCTTACAATCTCATTTGTATTTGAAAGGTTGAGTTTCTTCTTGATATTTTCTCGATAGTTACCAATAGTTTTTATGCTTAGGTTTAATTTTTCAGAGATCTCCTTTGTAGTCAAACCTCTTCCAAACATTTCGAAAACCTCTAATTCCCTATCTGAAAGCACACTTACGGGATTTTTTTCCTTGTCGCCTTTATTTTCAATATATAGTTCTGCCATCCTGATCGACATATCAGAACTGAGATATTTCCTACCTGAAAGAATTGTCTGAATAGCAAGAATTACACTATCTGTCAACTCCTGTTTCATGATGTAGCCCGATGCACCTGCACGCAACGCTCTCTCTGCATAAATTGATTCATCATAGATTGATAGTACAAGTGTAGGTAGTTTGGGAAACCTAACCCTTATATCTTTAATAAGTTCAAGCCCATTAGAGTCTTTTAATGAGATGTCAACAATTGCCAGATCGGGGTTTTGTTCCTCAATCCGCTTTAGTGCATCTAAGGTATTATCAGCCTCACCGCAGACTATCAGATTTTCTCGTTTGTTAATAATCTGCATTAGTCCGAGTCTAACTATCTCGTGATCGTCAACAATAAAAATTTTTTTCTTCATAATTTATCCGTAACTATTTAACTATTAATAATTTAGATGTGATGAGACTCTTGCAAAAATTCAAAATTTTTTTTTTGCAACTGCCTCTTATAATAATTCTATATAATTATATAGGCTTTGTAAAGAAAATAAATTTATTATATTTGTTGTCGAATTGTTCTATTTATTGTTTCGTTCTATTTATTGTTTTTGTTATCATCAACCTTAGGCTGTCCCCCACATAATACTAAAAAAGATACCCCGCAAAAAATATACCTCGCAGTTACTTTATTTTGAAAACTTCAACTAATGAATTAATATTTTTTGTATTATTGTCATTTGTTTTAATAAGTTCAAGTGAAATGTCAGCATCTTCTTTAACGGTTTTTGCTTTTTCTACAACACTCATTGAAGAGGACTTCACCTTTTCGGTTATCGCTAACAGATCGTTTATCTGAGAGATGACATTTTTACTGTCGTTCATCATCTCCTTTGAGCCTGCATGAACCTCTATAGTTATCTGATTGATATTGTTTATTGCCTGTAGAATTTGAGTGCTACCGCTTGATTGTTCATCAATCGAATTTTTTATCTCTTTTTCCAGATTATTTACTGTTTCAATCGACTTAATGATTATTTCAAATGATTTTTCAGTTTTATCCGTAATTATAACCGCCTCTTCTATAGATTTTTTGAGATTATTTAAGTTTTCTGATATGAACTTCGATTGATGATTTGAAACTTCCGCAAGCTTTCGGATCTCATCTGCCACAACAGCAAAACCTTTTCCGTATTCTCCGGCGTGTGCCGCTTCGATGGCCGCATTCATTGCAAGCAAATCTGTCTGGCTCGCAATATTTGTTATAATAGCATTTGCTTCGATCACACTATCTGATTGTCTGTTTAGAGAAATCACCGTTTCTTTAAGTGTTTCTAAATCTGTGTTTCCGGCATTAATCGCTTTATGAAGATTAGTAAACTCGCTAGAATTGGTGTTCAGGTTTGTAGCAATAGAGCTGATATTTGCAAGCATCTCTTCAATAGCCGCCGAACTTTGAGAGAGACTGCCGGTCTGATCATTGATTTTAATATCATGTTTAGTAATAGTGCCGGCAATCTGCTCCATTTTTGTTGTAATATCTGTAATAATTGCTGACTGATTTGTAATTACTTTTCGAACCTCATCAGAGATTAGATTTATATCATTTACAGATCTCCCTGTGCTGTTCATGGCATTATTTAACTCTGTAATGTTATCGAGCGTGGTGTGGACACTGTCTTTAATATTTGCAATCATAAATGACAGTTTCTCAAGAAATGCATTGTATGAGTCGGAAGTGTCGCCAAGCTCATCGTTTGATGTCTTTTGAATAGTAATTGATATATCGCCATTTTGGATGAAATTAGCAGATAATTTCATCCTAAGTATCGGTTTTGTTATTGAATCGGCAAAAAAGATCGAAATAACAACTGCTGTGACAATTTGCGATCCGCTAATTACAAAAATATTAACTATAGTTTGATATTGAGTTAGATTGTGAAGAATCGCAAGCAGCATCCCGGATGTTATATTTAAAACAAGAGATATAATCAGAATCAAACAGATCATCAAAATTTTTGTTTTCAAATTTATTTTTATCGCTTTTTCAGGTTCTTTAAATAAACTAACTTCCTTTATGCTTAATAACTGTGCAGAAGTGTTTTCGGTTATAAAATAAGCCAACGGAGTTGACAATAAAGCACCTGATAGTACCAACATATTCATAACTATCAGCTCTACAAAATTACCTGAATATATTAAAAACAACGGAATCAACACGATCAGATTCATTAAAACAAGCCAGCCAAAATCCATAACCGCAACCACGAAAAAAGGTAAATAATAGGCACTTTTTTTAATCTTTAAGCTGTCAAATGGTGTGTTATTAAAAAAACCTCTTATATCTCCGGTTGTACTATTTTGAACGATATAACAAATAACTATCGACAACACCATTACGACTGATATTGTTATTAAAAAGAATACAATGTTTTTATAGACCATCTCGATAAAATTAAGACCATAATAAGCCATCGGGATAGCAACTAATGAATAGACAACAGAATAAACCTTAAAAATATTTAACTTAAAAGCTTTTGTTGCGTTTTCTTTGTTATTTTCGCTGATTTTTTTCATTGTTTACTACCTTGATTGATTATTTCGAAGAGATAACCAAGCATTTAAATATGAAAAATAATCTGCGGATTGTCAAGCAGTATATTATATTAATAATTTTTTTTTAACTAGAGTAAAAGACCAATATTTAATTAGAAAAGTGAGTTTTATATTATTAAAGAAACAGGTAAACCAAATTTTTATGATGCATCTGTATCTCGAAAATTATTAAATTACATAATGTGTCCCCTTGGCCAATCAGAACGCAAATTGCGTTGACTAGAACACAAAAATATTTTATATATCTTGAATTGATAGTTATTATATTGTATAAATATTAAATATTAAGCAAATTGTGCTTGAATTTATCGCAATATAGATTTGTTTTTAGGTCTGAATAATACTTTTTAAGAAGGGTAATATGTTTAAAGTCAAGATTTTTGGACTCCTGGTTCTTGTAGTTACTTTATCATGTTCTATGAATGAAACAAATAATATAAATGGCGGGAGTTATACAGTTTCTACACCTTCATTCAGTCAAATTGCCGGGCAATACTTTGGTGAACAAACTGTAGTTATTTTAACTGAGACTACCGGTGCAACTATAAGGTATACAATTGATGGTAGTGAACCGACTGAAACTGTTGGACTAATATATGATAGTGAAGTGTTAGTAAATAACACAATGACCTTAAAAGCTATTGCGTATAAAACCGGTATGACAAGATCATCAGTTAATACCGTTGTTTATAACATTATACTATGGAAAGGCGGCTTAGCTACTGCACCTTTAAATCCTGTTGGCGGGTGGGCATATTACAATTTGACAGAGGGCATATCATATATCTATGATGGTTCAGCTTGGCAGATATTGGCAAAAGATGGTAAAGACGGAGGGGGTTCAGCGGATGATAATTCTTTGAAAACAGTAAATGTATCTGCCGCTGGCACCCTGGGTTCATTACTTAATGGAATGACCGAAAAAAATCTGATTATAACTACTGCGGAAGGTGTAGCCCTAAACAAAGACGACATAGACCATCTAAAAAAAACTATTATTGTGAACGGACTCCTATCGGTAGACATGAAAGATGCAGTAATTACTGAAAGGGTCTCGTATAATTTTAGACATTATGTTTCATTGAAGAGTTTTGTAATTAGCGATAGTGTTACATCTATTGAGTCCGGTGCATTCCAGGGTTGTCTAGGTCTGACATCGGTTACTATACCGGATAGTGTTACAGATATTGGGCAGCGCGCATTCGAAGGTTGTACTAATCTGACATCTGTTACTATACCGGATAGTGTTACAGGTATTTATTCTTATGCATTCCAAGGTTGTCTAAGTCTGACATCGGTTATTATATCGAATAATGTTACATCTATTGGGGATGGGACATTCCAAGATTGTATTAGTCTTACATCGATTACTATACCGGATAGTGTTACAGGTATTTATTCTTATGTATTCCAAGGTTGTCTAAGTCTGACATCGGTTATTATATCGAATAGTGTTAAATCTATTTGGAATGGTGCATTCCAAGATTGTATTAGTCTTACATCGATTACTATACCGGATAGTGTTAAATCTATTTGGAATGGTGCATTCCAAGATTGTATTAGTCTGACATCGGTTACTATTGGGAATAGTGTTACATCTATTGACTATGGTGCATTCGCAGGTTGTATTAGCCTTACATCGGTTTCTATACCAAGTAGTGTTACAAATATTAATCACAGTGCATTCTATCGTTGTACAAATCTGACTTCGGTTACTATACCAGATAGTGTTACATCTATTGGGAATTATGCATTCTATGGTTGTATAAGTCTGACATCGGTTACTATACCGAATAGTGTTACATATATTGGGGATTATGCATTCCAAGATTGTGCAAGTCTGATATCGGTTACTATACCGAATAGTGTTACATCTATTGGGGATGGGACATTCGGAGATTGTATTAGCCTTACATCGATTTCTATACCAAGTAGTGTTACATCTATTGACTATGGTGCATTCTATCGTTGTACAAATCTGACTTCGGTTACTATACCGGATAGTGTTACATCTATTGGGAATTATGCATTCTATCGTTGTACAAATCTGACTTCGGTTACTATACCGGATAGTGTTACATCTATTGGGAATTATGCATTCTATGGTTGTATAAGTCTTGCAGAAATAATTGTTATGCCGACAACACCGCCTTCAATGAGTGTTTTGGTATTTCAGAATACACCCGGAAATATTAAAGTCCCCGCAGGTTCTGTGGATGCTTACAAAGCCGCTTTCGGCTGGAATGACTATGCAGACAGGATAGTCTCACAATAGAGTAATGTGCAAAACCTTCCTTATATTAACACCGGAATGAAAATTTACGGTGTTACTAAAGGTTTGAATTGCTTTGAATTACATAGAATAAAAAATAAGCCGACATACAACATTATTTGTAGACCGGAAGGATATATATGGCTATAAAATCTACTATCTACAAGGTTGACCTTCAAGTTGCAAATATCGACACACATTATTATGCAGAACATAGCCTGACTATTGCTCGTCATTCTTCAGAGACTGAGGAGCGACTTATGATGAGAATACTTGCATTTGCATTAAATGCCACAGATAATCTAAAATTTGCTAACGGCTTAACTAACCCTGAAGAACCCGAGTTGTGCCTCAAAGACCTGACAGGCTCTATACAACTCTGGATCGATATTGGACAACCTGAAGAAAAATCAATCCTAAAAGCCTGTGGTATTTCTAATAATGTCATCATCTATTCATATAAACTTAAAACAAGAGACTGGTGGGGTAGGGCATCACAAAAATTAACAAGAGTTAAAAATCTAACTATCTACAATGTAGATGAGTCCGCCGTAAAAGAGATGACTAAAATGACAGCCAGATCGATGAGCATATTGGTTACCATTCAGGATGGAGATATCACTGTCCGCGATGATCATAATGAAGTGATCGTTGAGATAGAGAAACTCAATTGATTTTAATCTATAGAAACACATAAGAATGAAAATGGGATATATTCACAATTACTTATAAAAAAAGAGGCCTGAGTCCATCAGTCAACAACTTTTTTGTTATCAATCTTCAAATCTCATTAGAGTTCGTTCTTTGAATTGACACTCAACAATAGTTCTATCATTTTCAGAATATACACGAACAGAACCGCCAATCAAATTTGTTCGATATTTAATAGTCTTAATTCCCATTCCTAGGTTCTCGTCAGATGTTTTTACGATTGAATGACCATCATTTTCTATTCTAAGAACTTCGTAGCCTTTTTTTCTAGCAAGTGAAATGATAAAGTTTTGAGCGTGACCATGTTTAATTCCATTACTTATAGATTCCTGTATAATATGATAGAGATGTTTAACTACAGTATCATTATCAATAATTATCGTCTCATCTATATCGACAACAATATTTACTCGATTTCTATTCATTATCTCTCTTGTAAGCTCACATAGAACCTTATAGAACTCGCCGTGTTTTATCTCGATTGTTGCAAGCCCTCTTGCAAGGTTTCTAATTTTATCGATAACTCGATTCAGATAATCTACTATGCTTTTTGCCTTTAATTTTAAGTCCTTATCCTCTTCCGAGATGTCCTCTTCGAGAGATTTAGCGAAAAGGGCAATCCCGGTTAACTCCTGTCCTATGTCGTCATGTAAATCCTGGCCTATTCGCAGCCGTTCCCTTTCAATGATAAATCTTTCCTGTATAAGTGATTCATCATTTTTTTTCATCCTTTTAGAATACCGATATAAACTCCATCTTACCAGGAGTATAAATATAAAAATCGCAATAACTCCATACACGATGAATGCGTAAATCGTTTTCCAAAAAGGGGGCTTTACGGTGATATCAATAGTTTTGATATTTGAGCTCCATACCCCATCACGATTTGTTCCTGCAATATGAAGACGATATCTTCCACCTTCAAGATTAGTATAACTTGCATATCGTCTATTTCCGGTATATATCCACTCCTTATCAAAACCTTCAAGCATATATTTATAACTATTATTCTCGATGTTTGCATGATCTAGTGCTAAAAACTCAAAACTAAAAAAATTATCCCTATATGTCAGCCTTACTTTATCCAATATTTCGAGATTTTTATCTGAGTTGTACTCCCTGTCAAATATCCGAAATGCTGTTATAACAACCAGGGGCTGATAGGAAGTCTCTCCGACTAATGAGGGATCTATTTCTACAATCCCATTTCTTGTACCAAAATAAATTTTTCCATTACTATGGTATAGAACAGCACGCGAATTAAATTCGACCTCATTGATACCATCACTTTTTGTAAATATTCTTGATGTTAGATCTGATTTTCTAATTTTTGCAACCCCATAGGTTGTAGCTATCCACAACATCCCATCATCTGATTCGACAAGACTTTTAATAGAATTTTTAATAGTACTATAGTATAGTTCAGGCTGATCGAATATCTTAGTCTTTCCTGTAACGCTATCAATCCTATTTAGGCCGGCATTCTGCGTCCCTACCCATATTGCTCCATCTCTATTTGAATGGACGCTCTGAATTATATTACTGCTCAGTTCATTAGCCTCTGATGAATATTTTCTAATTATTCCGGCCTCAAGCGAAAATCTGTACAAACCATTTCCACCTGTACCAATCCAGACATCACCCGATTTATCCATTGTTAACTCAGTTATACCTCTACTAAAGAGTGTATTTTGTCCATTCTCATCAATGCCGAAATATTCTACTGTTTCACTAAGACCACCAATTCTAATTAGTCCGTTCTGTTCCGTGCCAACTAACACAAATCCATTTCTATCAGATAAAATACAGTTGACAATAATCTGTTTCAACTTTAATTTATTTCCATAGTCGATTATTTCTCCATCAAGTTCTTTGCAAAACAGCCCGCTACTCAATGCAAACCAGATCCGCCCATGCTGATCTTCAACAGCAGCATATACTTTGCGAACGGCAAATCTTTTGTTTAAAGCTATCTGAGTAAATTGCCCTGTTTTGGGATTGAACTCATCCACCCCTCGTCCTGTAGATACTAGTATTTTACCGCTTCCTGTTTCAGCAAGAGACAGTACTTCATAATTTGACCCGTACAAATTTTCATTATTTTTTTTTGCGTGATATTTAAATAGTTTTAATGTTAGTTTACTGACTCCATCCATCCCGCCTGCCCAGATTACTCCGGATTTATCTTTAATTATAGTCCTAATTCGATTATCTTCATTTTTCTCATTATACTGTGGATTCTTTATTCTATTGTAAATGCCGGTTATACAATTAAACTCTAGTAATCCTGTTGTTACACCGATCAGAAGAACATTTTTTTCTACCTCACATATTGAATAGATTCGTTCATTTTTTATTTCATCCGGCAAATCATATCTTACAAAACTATCACTTTCAATGTTATACTTATTTAATCCTCGATAGTTCGCGCCAAACCACATATTGTCTGAACTATCACGAAGTATCGCCCAAACTATATTACCACTAATGGAGTTTTTATTGTCAGAAATATTTCTATAATTATAGAATCTATTTGCTGATTTACTATATCTGCTTACCCCATCACCCTCAGTACCAACCCAGATGTCTCCATCTTTATCTTGAACTATTGGCCATACATTGTTAGCAGATATTGATGTATCATCGTCTGTTCGGTTCACATAACGAACGAAATTATCCTCTCTAGGAATATACTTATTTAGACCTCCATTATATGTGGATATCCAAATATCACCTGATTGATCACAGTAGACTTTCCAGCACTGATTATCAGATATTGTATTTTCGTCATCAGGTACACTCGAATAGTTATAGAACTTATTCTCATTTCTATTATACCTACTTACACCTGCACCCTCTGTTGCTACCCACACATTCCTATCTCTGTCCTCTGTAACAGAGGTAATCCAATTATCAGGAAGCGAGTTAGGATTTTTGTAGTCATGTCTAAAGGTAATAAAATTAATCCCATCAAATTTATTTAATCCATCTGCTGTTGCGATCCATATATAACCATATGAATCCTGGAAAACATCAAAGACTGAGTTGTTTGATAATCCTGCTGTTAC
Source organism: uncultured Spirochaetales bacterium (assembly GCA_964471825.1). Taxonomy (GTDB): domain Bacteria; phylum Spirochaetota; class GWE2-31-10; order GWE2-31-10; family CAYYKD01; genus CAYYKD01. Next base: position 39,738 of record CAYYKD010000008.1, on the reverse strand, counting down.
TGTATATGCAGTAAAACTATAATCAGCAAAGATGAGTATTGAATTAAAAATGAGTAGAGATGCGAGTATATATTTTAATTTCATATGTTTTCTATGTTAGTTTTGTGGTAAATTAAACCTCTAGATAGCTTATTAAATTTTACCTTATTGTCTAATCGTCAATAATTTTTTCCAATAGTGTTTTCCAATAACTTGTCCAATAATTTACACATGGTTTTTCAAAAAACCACTATAAGTCGAGCTGTGAGTTATTTTCTCTCAAGCGGAAGTGTTGAACACCTAAAAGAGCCGCCGCATCTTATTACATTGTAATACGGAACCTCTATTACTTTAAAACCTGCTTTTCTTAGTTCATTGTTTACCCGTTTTGCACCTTTTTCACTAACCAGAAGGTCCTCTGATATTGAAAAAACATTTGTTGCAAGATGAAATGCCTCATCCGCATGAACCCTTATTAGATTCTTTTCTTTAAATAAGTCATATAGCGGATCGGGTGGCCTCTCAAAACCGCAATCGTAGATCAGGGCATGATGTTTCCCAATAGGTTGAAATGTACAATCAAGATGCAGAATATTCCGTCTCTCATCGCTTGAAAGGTACACCTCAAATGGTATCACCTCTTTATCGGGAAAAGATTTTTTAATAAACTCATAGCCCCTATAATTAGTTCTTGCACTAAGTCCGACAAATATATAGTCGTTCCACAGAATTACATCCCCACCCTCTATGTCCGCCTCAGGCGGTGGTGTTAAGATGTGATTTTTATCTATATCCTTAATAATGTCTTTAAGAGCTTCAAACTCATAGGCTCGATCATTTACACGCATATTTCCTTTAATAAAATACTTATCTATAACAAATCCTATATCTCTTGTAAATATCTGTAGTTTATGTTCTATATTTTTTATTCTCTTAGGACGAACTACTTCTACACCGTTTTCTACCAGGACCTTCTTAAATGACTTGATCTCATAGTTCTGTTTGATGTCTCGTTCCGTAAAATCATCGTGGTTTTTTTCATCTGCCATAATCTTTGGTGGAATACCCAATATTACTGATTTGAGCCGTCCGGTCTCATTTTTTATCTTTATATTCATAAATCCTGCCTCGTAGTCTTTTATATGCTATTATATTATAAAACTGAAGTCAAGCTAAAGTTATATTTTTTAGAAATTCCCCTTTTTTTCTAAAAGTGGACAAAAAGTCAAAAGAATGTGGCTGTCCATTAAGTCGAGAAATTTTTATTTGTACCGGTTAATTGCCGGCGTAAAACGAGTAAAAATCGTTTATAAACCGACTTAGTGGACAGCCCCCCTCCTTTTTGATACCACCCCTGCACTTTATCATTGCTTTATAAATATTTTATCAATATTATCAATATTATCAATTGATTTTTTCCCCTTTTTAAGATATTAATAATTTCACAGATTCAATTTGCATCTGTATTCTAAAGATTGTCTTTTTTTATCATAGCATTACTATGTTTTTAGTTTTACTATAGTTTATTTGCCATAGCGGAAAAATTTTATAGATTATCTATAATAATGATTTAGAGAAATAAATATATTTAGGTGTAGAGATGATTTCTAACAATAACATTGAAAAAATAACATTACTGGTTCCAAAAGGAACAAGAGAAACAATACAAAAATTTGCCAAGGAGTTAAATATATCTGTCTCTGCTTACTGTAAGATGTGTATCTCTATTGAAGCAGAGCTTGATGGTATAATTGACGAATTTAATACTGCAAAACAGCAATGTGCTAATGAAAAAGATCTGTTTAAAATATACGATTCTTTTAAGAAACGAATTTCACTGTATAAACCTAAGTTTGAGTTTATTGAGAATACAAAGGATAAAATCAGATCAATCTTTAAAATGTTCTCTGAGGATTTTAAGGATGATTTTTTTATAGAGACTACTCAGGATAATCCAAATCACAATTCTACTAATATTTCAATTTCCGGTGATGATATAAATAGATCCGGTGTAAATACAATTTTGAAAGAATTAAACCTTCATAAAGACGAGTTATTACAGATTAAAGAACTATTAATTAATCAAACTAGAAGATAAGGAAAGTGGTTAATGAGCATATTCGAAATAGTTAAAAATCTTACACTCAATACTGAAGTACTGTCAACAACTCTGATTATAATTGCAACTATTACTACCATACTTTCAGCTATCGCCTACTCAAAACTCAGAAAAACCAGTCTTATTTTTTTACTTGTCTTTTCATTAGTACTTTTTTCTACGGTTGTAATTAGAAACCTTGATAGTATGGGTATAATTTTATTGGATGATTTATTAATATCCAAACAAATAGTTCATCTGTTTTTGGATATTATTACATATGTAATCCTCTTTCTCACACTATTATTTTTTATAGTAGAGAAATAGCTTTTTTTAGATGTTATGATTAAGAAAAATTCCTGATTATTAAGGAATAATTTCTCAATAAACCCTAATGTAATCTGTGTCGAATATAAGGAACTTGATTATGAACAAAATTTTACAGAACAAATTTCGCCAACTATCACTTATAAGTCCTAATATTACCGCTGCACTATTATTTACAATCATACTGTTGTTTACCTTTTTTTTCTTCAACTCATGTACACATAAAAACGAACAAAACTATATATTTGATAGCTCTTTGAACACTCTTGTACCTAATTATTCCAATTTTTATAAACCCGGTGAATCAGAGCAAAATGGAAAAGAGATTGTTATTAGATCTGAGAGCAGTTCAATGTCATTAAATCCATTCTACAGGATGAATACCATCGATCATTTAATAAGCTCCGCATTGTTTTCATCACTATTTAAGATAAATAATGAAAATGGACAGATTGAAAACCAGCTAGTCAAATTTTACAAACTCGAATCAGAGGATACAATTACTATAGAACTTGAGAGTGATAACTATTTTTCCAATGGAGAATTATTAACCTCGAGATCTGTAATAGCATCACTCAATTTAATAAATTCTATACTTAAAGGTACTTTCTATAAAAAGCTGCTATCTAACTCCAACAACAGCAATTTCAACATTCTTCAATTAACAGACTATAGCTTTACCATATCAGGTGTTACAAATCTAAGTAGTCTTTTATATCTTCTTACCGAATACCCGATTCTACATTACAAGGATATTGAAAGTAAACTTTCTAACATTGATGATATGAGCAGAGTTTTTTCCAGACTTCAGATTAAGAATCTTTCATTCTCAGGCCCATATACATTTAGCCGATTTGACAAAACCTCCCTTACATTATCTCCAAACCCATACTATACCAGGGGAGTTGTTGGTCCAACTAAAAAATCAGATCTAAAAATTATGCTTGCTGACTTTGCTGACTCAACTTTAAACTATGATATAATACCGATCAAAAGTCCCTATGATACTTCAGATAACCATAAATATTTAACTCTCTTTACCGGCTACAGTAGTGCCTTTACCGGAATATATAATACACTTAACCCAAATTCACAATTGTATGAATTAAATAGAAGAAAAATATTAAGTAAGGTTTTGAGTGCTATTAACATAAATGACACAGTAATACTTGCAGGTTCACAAAATCAAACTGAGAATGAAAACCCATCAAATCAACATTTTGACCAACCTATTAAAATATTCATTAAAGATGGCGACAAATCCGCATTGCTTAAGAATGCACTTACTTCAACTCTCTCATCATCAGGAATCGCATTTGATATAAAAATCGTAAATTTTACTCAATTTGTTGACACAGTATTTTATAATCGTGATTTTGATCTGTTCTATGCTGAAACAAGTTTTGTCTATAGGGATTTTGTCAATCTCATTAATGGGTATCATGAATATTTTACACAATATAGGCAAACTCTAATTGAAAACAAGTCAATTGTATCCGAATCAAAAGATCATTTTATCGAATTAATTAATAATTACTATGTGACTCCGATTGTTTGTTTCAAGGGTTACTATTTAATCAATAAATCGATTCTTAACTTTAAATTAAACTCCAATTTTTCAAAGAGCCTTGATATAACTACATTAGAAAATTTATTTAAAAGCAATGTTGTTTTCGATTGACTTTTAATACTTAAATATGTTATTGTATCAGATACTCTTACTTATGGAAAAACACTAGGAGACTTACAATGCCTTTTAGCTACAAAAAAATTCTCATTATTGATGACGATCAACTTTTTCTAAAACCACTAATTAAATTTTTAACTATGAATAAATTTCAAATCAACATTGCCAATTCCGGGATAGATGGAATCGACCTACAGGAATTAATTAGATTTGATTTGATTATTACCGATCTTAAGATGGAGGGAATGAGCGGCATTGAGGTAATTAATTACATTCTAAGCAAACATCCCGAAGCAAAAATTATAGTAATGTCAGGTTTTTTAAACGAGGATCAATACGAAGAGCTTAGCTCTAAAAATGTTGTTGCAATCTTTGAAAAACCGTTTGACTACGATGAACTACTTACAAAAGTAAAAGAAGCCATCTATGGGGTTGGTCAATTCTAGATTAGATTAAAATGAATTACATATACACATGCAATTGCAACCGCACATATTATCAGGCAGATAAGCGAGATTATGAATATTTTACCGGTTATAACTGACTGTTTTCTTAATGATTCTTGTCTAAATGGTTCTTGTCTAAGCGATTTTTGTCTAAGAGATAAATTTGTTTGATTATTACTTCTATTATGATCATTTTTTCTTTTTTTATTATTAGCGGCTTCTTGCTTATTAGATGAGTGCTTTTCTGTTTTACTCTTTCTACCGCATTTTGGACAGGTGTCATTTTTAAAAGCGTCTGCCGATCCTGAAAAATTACAAAACGGGCACCTTATACCACCGAGCCTGGCTCCGCAATTATCACAGACATTTGCTCTCTTATCTACTTCATGACCACATTTTCCACAGAGATATGCCATATCTCCTGTAGAATTAGCGGCAAGTACATTTTGCATCTTCATTTACAGCTATCCCTCCGCCGGCAGCAGAGATTTTGGATTTTCTGTTAAATATTGAATTGATTCTTGCGTCATAGAACGATTTTCTAAGTGGAAAAAAGTCTGACATTTTCTGATATAATTGAGCTTCCCAGTCGAGAGCTGCTTCAACTGCTTTTGAAATATCTTCTTGACTATTTTTAACTATCATGTGCCTTGTGTTCAGGTATTCACTCTGAATTATGTTTTTTATTGAGTTAGCGTTCATTGTATCAACTTTACCACCAACTGATGTTTTTTTGTTAAAATATCGGGCTAATCTAACAATATTATAAGTCATTTTCATAACAAAGTCATCATCAACATCCATATCAACTGATCCGGATAGATCAGTTCTTCCAACTGTTACACTATGTATTGAGTTAAAATATATTGATCCAAAAATTTCCTCAAGTGATTTATATGCAGTTATTGTTTCTATGTTTATTGCCAACGCTGAACTTCTTTCTGAATCTATACTCTTCATCATGTCAACAAAATTTTTAAGGCTATATACTGACTCAATCATAGGTGCAAGAATCACCTCTGTTCCAATCGAGAGCATAAACTCGACATCGTTTCTTGCCTCGGGACCACCGATCTTTACAGTTAATGGTACGATTCCCTTAGATACCTGTTTTAGGAACTTAATCTCTTCAAATGACATTGCTTCAACTTCAGTTCCGCCCTTGACGCCAACCAAACCATAGTTATCTCTTAAAGTTATTAGTTTTTCCCTTAATGCTATCATATCTGCTCCATAATGACTAACACTAGACTTTAACATATATATCGGCATCCTTTTAAAACTCATAATAGTTCTTACACTATATTTTTTTATATGTAAAGAACCTCTTGAAAAATTTTGATATACACCATCTTTACCCATTATTCCGGTTTTCACAGACCACGATATTAAATACACTATAGGTTGAAGTTAATTTTTTTTGTTAGATTCCTTTATAAATCTTTTTTTTGTCAAATATCCAAACTTATGTGATACACCAATATCTATCTCCATGAACAGATCTGAGTCAGTTAGATAATCCTCGTATTTCCCTCGTAGCCTAAAAATAAAATTACAATAGATTGATGTTTTATATACAAAATTATTTTTATGATATTCAAGTCCTATCTCTGAAGTTGGGCCAATTCCAACACCATATGGAAGAACCCTTTCCTTCTCAGGACTATAGTTTTGAAAAAAAACAGAGAAATAGAACCCGCTAGTCATAAATAAAAAGGTGTTTTTATCAAAACTACCTATCGTATTTTTTATTTCCAGTGTTGTAAAAAATGTGTTAAGTATCCTAAACTGTTTATCAAAAATAAAATGACTAAATGGATCAGTCAAAAGAAATTTATACCCGATTCTATTAACAAATCCCATAGATGAGTTTTTTTTCTTATAATATGAAAAGGCAACCATAAAAGAAGTATCAAATCCGGCTAAGTTTGAAAGGTACACAGGGGCGTTAAATTTTTTAACAATTTGATTTATAACCGGGATATCATCTGTATATACAGGTGAATATCTAAATAGATATGAATTACTTACATCTGAAAAACAACCGCCAACTGCGAATGTCAGACCGCCAATAAACTTTTTCTCATCTTTTTTTAACTGTGCTTCTTCTTTTTCTTTAGCATTCAGTTCTTTTTGTAACTCTTTCTTCTGATTCCTTATAAATACTTTTTCCTTATTCTTTTCCTTTTTTTGTTCCTTTTTTAATAGCCTCTCTTCTTTTTTTATCTCTTTTTTTTGTTCCTTTAATAATTTTTTCTCTTGATTGGTTAACTTATCTTTTTTATCAACGTCTTTTTTATCAATGTCTTTTTTATCAATGTCTTTATTATCTGAGTCAATTTTATCTGAGTCTAGTTTATCTATATATATTTTTTTTATATTCTTTTCATCAACACTTTCAACTATAACATTATCAACAGTAGTTCCGGTAGTATTATTGATAACATCATTGGTAACATCATTCACAACTTTATTAATCTCATTTGAAGATATCAAAGTTGCTACGCATATAAATATCAAGATTGATATTTTCCTATACATATTTATCCCCCTATAAACAACAGTAAATTTATTACAACCGCGACTCTTTTATAAAGAGCTTTCTAATTCAATAAATCCGCCACCTACTAATTCATCATTAATGTAGATAGCCCCCACCTGACCGGGGGTTATTGCTTTTTGCGGATTATCAAATATAACCTCAAGCAATTCATCACTTATCGGAATTATTGTTGCTGATTCAGCTTCATGCCTATAGCGGATTTTTACAGATGCTTTAAATTGTTTACCGGGATTCTCAATAGAGACCCAATTAAACTTATTGATATATAACTTGTCATTTAACAGGTACTTTTCTTCTCCAACAAAGACTGTGTTTGATTCTGGATCTAATGAGACTACAAATATCGGCAAATTATAGCTAACACCCAACCCCTTTCTCTGTCCTATGGTATAATTAAAATAACCCATATGTGTTCCAAGGATTCTACCGTCAACATGTTTTATCGGCCCGGCAATCGGTTTTACATCAAGCAGATTTTTATAATCACCTGAATAGAAATCCTGACTCTCTATCTTATCATGAGTGTGCAAACCTATCGACTCTGCTATTTTCCTGACCTCTGACTTAGTATAAGTTCCAAGTGGAAATATCAATCTCGAAAGTTGAAACTGATTTAAAAATGCAAGAAAATAGGTTTGATCTTTTTCAAGATAAATAGCCTTTTTTAAGATAAATCTTTTTCTTTCTTCATTATATTCTACTCTGGCATAGTGACCGGTTCCAAAGAGATCAAATTCTATTCCGTCTGCTAATGCCCTATCAAGCAGAGCATTAAATTTTATTCTACAGTTACAAACAACACATGGATTAGGTGTTCTCCCTTTTTTATATTCATCCTTAAAATAGGTCATTACTTTTGTTTCAAAATCCTCTGTTAAATCTAGAATATGATAGGAAATTTTCAATTTTTCTGCAATTTTCCTAACATCTTCTTCTGTTTCTTTGTTGTCTTCACCTATACAAGCTGATTTACCGTTATTAACAGTAATAATATCAGGAGAGTTTTTCATAGTGAGACCAAAAACTTCATAACCTTCTTTTATTAGAAGATAAGCAGCAACTGAGGAATCAACACCGCCGCTTAAACCAACCGCAATCTTCATAATTATACCTTTATTAATGCTGTTAATCTAGAAGCTATTGCGTCTATAAACTCTAGGGAATTAAGAGTCTTGACAGCTTTAGGTTCACAGATTAATGCAATATCTCCGGTAACAATTCCGGATTCTATAATATCTATAACTGCTTTCTCAAGAATATCTGCAAACTGAACAAGCTCAGTTATATTGTCAAGCTCACCCCTCTTTCTTAATGCTCCACTCCATGCAAATATTAGAGCGACAGGATTTGTTGATGTTTTCTCTCCCTTTAGATGCTTGTAGTAGTGTTTCTGAACAGTTCCATGAGCAGCTTCATATTCAAAATACCCTTTAGGAGAAACTAAGACTGAGGTCATCATTGCAAGACTTCCGAATGCTGAGGCAACAAGATCACTCATAACATCTCCATCATAGTTTTTACATGCCCAAAGAAACCCCCCCTCTGATTTTACCAACCTTGCAACCATATCATCAATCAGCGTGTAATTATAACTTATACCTAATTTATCAAACTTAGATTTATATTTTTTATTGAAAATATCCTCAAAAACCTTTTTAAATGTCTGATCATAGATCTTAGATATTGTATCCTTTGTAGCAAACCAGATATCAATTTTTTGATCCAGTGCGTACTCGAAGCATGATATTGCAAAACTCTCTATAGAAGGTATTGTATTATGCATTCCGAGTACAACAGCCGGTTCATCTACTTTAATAATAGTTTCATTTACTGTTACACCTTGTTTATCTGTAACCGAAATTTTAAGCTCACCACCATTTGCAGCATAGATTTCTGCACATTTATATACATCACCATAGGCATGTCTTCCAACAATAATCGGACTTTTCCAACTTCTTACAGATGGTTGTACATTTTTAACAATTATTGGCTTTCTAAATACTGTTCCATCAAGCATAGCCCTAATAGTTCCGTTCGGACTTTTCCACTGTTTTTTTAGATTATATTCTTTTACCCGCTCCTCATTTGGAGTTATTGTTGCATTTTTGACTCCAACACCATACTTAATTATTGCATTCGCAGCATCTACTGTGATTTTATCATCTGTTTCATCTCTCTTGACAAGCCCAAGATCGTAATATTCTGTTTTTAATTCGATAAATGGTTGTATGAGTTTTTCCTTTATATGCGGCCACAACACTCGAGTCATCTCATCTCCATCTAATTCAACTATCGGCGTTTTCATTTCAATTTTTTTCATACCAACCTCCGTTATTTTGTCTTTAACGATGTATATAATAATTATCCTTTTTAGTAAAGATGCTCTTCAAAAATATTGTATCCTTTTTTACAATCGCCTTAGCATTAATTTTACATTATGGTTTGAGTAACAATTGAATTTAAATAAATTTGTCAAATTCCCTTGAATTTAATCAAATTCAGAAAAATTTCTATTTTCTAATAAATAGTGATATTTTTTCCTGTTAATAACCGGTAAATATTTTCATTATAACTTGTTGAAAATCAATAAACAAATATATATTCAATTTTTAAGTTTTTTAAAGATTGATTTTTTTTACTTTTAAATTTATAAAGAATATCAATCGTCATGTTAAATAACTTTGTCAATATGTTGTTAATAAGTTATAAACAAATTGTTTTTATAATATTTATTACTATTGACATTTTCTTAACTTGTTGATTTTCAACTAGATGTTTATTGTTTTGAATTTAGAATTTATCATTCTTTTTTAGAACGCATATGAATTCAAATGTTAATAACTTGTCAAAAATGAGGGATAAATGGGATCAGATTACTCGGTTTTTTGGAATGAAACTGTTAAAAACCTTGATGGGCTTATATCTACAAACGATATTAATCTGTGGATCAAAAGAATTAAATTTGAAACCTATGATGAAGATCTGAAAATTATGACCTTGTCTGTAGCTTCAAATTTCATTAAGGATAATATACTTAAACTAGCACCTGAAATTGAACAATGTCTATCGGGATTATTTGGCTATAAGTGTTCTATATCATTTATTACAAAAAAATACGAAGATATCGTTGAAGTAGAAAGTTTAATTAAAGAAAAACAGATATCAGATGATATTTCTTTTTTAGAAAATAAATTATCTGACACGGAATCCACAGGATCCAACTCCATCAATTCACTTCAAATTCTTAGAGAAGGCACAGATCAAAGTGATTCTACTGAGGATTATTCTTTTGATTCTTTTGTAATAGGAAACTCAAATGAGTTTGCAGCTAAATCAGCAAGAATTGTCGCCCAAAAACCCGGACTAGAATACAACCCATATTTTATCTACGGAGGTAGCGGATTAGGAAAAACTCACCTGCTTAGATCTATTGAAAAATATATTAAAGAAACATATCCAGATAAAATTGTTAAGTACACAACCTCCGAAGAGTTTGGAAATGATTTTTACGAACATCTTAATAAAAAACAAATGCCTCAATTTAGAATGAAGTATAGACGAGTTGATGTTTTACTCCTTGATGATATTCAATTTTTTGAAAACAAGAGTATGATGCAGGAAGAAATTTTTCATACATTTAATCAACTCTATCACGACTTTAAACAGATGGTTTTTTCCTGTGATCAACCAATTAAACAGGTGTCAAATTTAGAAGAAAGAGTAAGACAACGGTTTGGTATGGGGTTAAATGTTGATCTGATACCGCCGGATTTTGAACTTAGAATGGCAATTCTAAAAAATGAAAAAGATTCCTTTGAAATTAAAATTGACAATGAGGCTCTTGAATATATTGCTACAAATATATCAGGAAGCATAAGGGATTTAAAATCATCATTTAGAATAGTACGGGCATACTATAGTATAATGAAAAAACCAATTACATTAGCTATTGTCAAAGATAAACTTAAAGATAAAATTAATGAAGCACATAATTCACCAATATCAGTTGATACAATTATTACAAGAGTAGCCGAATATTATAATTTAAAATCTCATGATCTCACAGGAACAAAAAGAACAAAGTCAATTGTAATGGCCAGACAAATCGCAATGTATCTTAGCAGAAAAGAAACAAGATTATCAACAACACAAATAGGTGCATATTTTGGAGGCAAAGAACACGGAACAGTTATGCATGCAACCAAAAAAATAGGTGATATGATAGATACTGTTCAAGAAACGAAAAAAGATATCGAATTAATTTTAAAAAAATTGCAATAAATAAACTTATTCATTTATCAAAATTATATTCAAATAATGAAAAATTGTTTGTGTTTTTTATTATTTTATAATATGTTAACTAGTTATCAAATACCTGTTAATAGAATTTGTAATTGTTAATAATGTGAATAAGTCTGCGAATTTATTAACCGGTTTTGTATTATTTAATTTTATTAAAACCAAGTAGTTAGATGGGTTATTAACTTATTTACAGTCTCTACTACTACTACTACTAAATTTATAAGATTAAGATAGATATAAGAGATTGTTAATAACAATCAAATTTTTAATAAATACTATTAAAATATTATGGAGAAAAAAATGAAATTTATATGTATGAAACAAACTTTAATCGAAATGCTAAGTATAGCTGATAGTATTATTTCTGCAAAAAACAGTATATCCTTTAACTCTAATGTATTAATCCAGGTATCAAATAATACAATGAAATTATCTGCATTTGAAACAAAAATTAATTTTCTTGGAGAATGTCAAATAGAACAAATTGAAGAAGGGGAAACATCTGTATTTTGTAATAAATTTTATTCCATAGTAAAAAGTTTTGATTGTAATGAAATATCAATAGAATCAAATCAAAATGGTCAATTATTAATAAATCCTAAGGATAATAAAAATAGTCAATATATTTTAAAAACAATTGATCCTGAAAAATTATCTAGAATAGATCAACCGAATGACATAGAATTTATTTCTGTACCGCAAGATGTTTTTTCTAATATGATAAAGAAAACAATAATTTCTGTATCACTAACTGAAAACCGTAGATTTATCAGCGGATTATATTTTGAAACAATTGATAATTTTATAAGAATGGTTTCTACTGATGGTAAGAGATTATCATTTATTGAAAAAGAGTTTGATATAAAAAATTCATTAGAAAATGGAATTATTGTACCTCCAAAAATATTACAAGAAGTACTTAAATTGTCAAAAAACAATGGAGATGTGAAAATAGGATTCTCAGAAAAAAACATTCACATTAAAATTGACAATTATTACTTTATTTCTAATCTATTAGATGGAGATTTTCCACCGTACAAAAAAGTAATACCAACAGATCAAACCGGAACATTTAAAATAAAAACATCTTTAATGCAAAAAGTATTAAATAGAATTGCACTTATGGGTGATAAAGAATCACATAAAATTCTTTTTAGTTTATCAGGTAATTATATAAAAATAAGCACAGAAGATATTTCTCATGGTTCCGGAAAAGAAGTTATTGAAGTAGAATATAGCGGTGACGACTTTGAAGTAGCATTGAATTATACTTTTATTTTAGATGTCCTATCCGTTATCAAAACAGAATATACTATCTTTGAATTTAAAGATTCAAATAGTACTATTACAGTTAAAGAACAAGATAACAATGATTATATCTATATTATGATGCCAATGAGTAAATCATAGTTTAATATTTTGATAATATCTAAATTATTCTTAAATGATTTTAGAAATTACAGTAATTATCATTTGGAATTTACTAAACTCAAACCCTACAATTTTATAATTGGTCAAAATGGTACAGGTAAATCAAATTTATTGGAATCAATATATTATAGTTCGTATTTACGGTCATTTCGATCATATAAAGATAATGAGTTAATAAAAAATCAAACAGATAGTTTTTATATAAATTTATCGTTTGAAAAAAATAGTATATCTAAAGATATCTCTATTAAATATAAAACCAAAAAAGAAGTTTTTATTAATAATAAAAAGGTTTCAAAGTACTCTGCAATACTTGGTGAATTATTAACAGTTTTATTCTCACCACAGGATTTAAACATAATTTTAGGTCAACCTACATATAAAAGAGAATATTTTGATTTAATATTATGCCTGATAGATAGTGTATACCTTGCCAATTTACGCGACTATAATAATCTACTCAGAAAAAAAAATTCTCTTTTAAAAAATTCATCAGACATTAAAATGCTTGATGTATATGATTTTCAAATGGCATCAAAATCTGAATACATATCAACTAAGCGGCATATCTTTATTGATAAATTTTCATCTTTATTTACAGATTATTTTAAGAATATCGGTAATTTTAATCTTGATACTAAAGTTCTCTATTTACCAAATATATCAAAAAACAATAACTCTAACTTTACTGCAGAGAATTATTATAATTATTATTTATCAAAACGAAGCGAATCTATTAAAATCGGCCATATGTGTTTTGGAATTCATAGGGATAATTATCTTTTTATGTTAAATGGTGCACAATTTAACAAATATGGTTCACTCGGACAATGCAGATTAGCCTCATTGATTATTAAATTAATACAAAAAAATATATTTAGTGAAGTATTTAATCAGAGTCCAATTTTACTGGTAGATGATGTAATTTTAGAATTAGATCTATTTAGGCAGGAACATATTTTTAATGAAATTTTTAATAATGAACAGGTATTTGCAACTTTTACAGATAATAGATTTATAAAATTTATTAAAAACAAAGAAAATATTAATGTAATAAATCTATAATATTTTTTTTAAAGTCTATAATTAACAATCGAGGTGCTGTATGGAGGATTTAAAAAATATACTTGATGAAATTTTAAAAAAAAATAATCTTTTTGTAGATTTTAAATTAAAAAAAATTCAAACAAAATGGAAAGAAATTGCCGGTGAAAAAATATATCAAGTTACAAAACCTGAAAAAATTGATAAAAATGTTTTAATTATATTGTGTAATCATCCCGGCTGGGTAACAACTTTAAATCAATTTAAATCCGAATTACTAAAAAAAATTATTGCCTTTTCTCAACTATCTGATATTATAGATATTAAATTTAAATTCGGGTCATTTGACATTGATTAAAGTTATTTATTGCGAAATATTAATTATTCTTTAAAGACAATTGATACTACAGTATCTCTAATATCTGCTTAAAGGTTGATTATTTTGATATTCAGTGATTATCAAGATTTTCAATACTAAATTATACTTGACACATATATATAAAAAATGATATATTCGCAACTCTCAATTTTGAAGATTTTATTTTAAATTAAATGTTTTTTTATGTATATATAGGAGTTTTTTTATGAAGATGACTTATCAACCGTCAAAGACCAGAAGAATTAATAAATGTGGTTTTAGAGCAAGGATGAAAACTAAAGGTGGAAGACTTGTTTTAAAAAGAAGAAGACTGGTAGGTAGAAAAAAATTAGCCGTTAAGGGCTAATTATCAATGGATTATACTTTTAAACAATGTGAACGGCTAAAAAAAAAACGGAATTCAATAAAGTACTAAATGAAGGTACTGTATTAAAGGGTAAATTTTATATTATAGGTTTTTTTAAAAACTCATTAGATTATTCCAGATTTGGAATAATTGTAAGCAAACGAGTTTCAGGAAATTCAGTACAACGAAATTATCAAAAACGAATATTAAGAGAATTTTTTAGATCTATCAGGTCACAATTATTATTTCATGTAGATATTGTTGTGATAGTTAAAAAAAACTCTATAAAATTTGAATCCTTGAATTCCGAATTTCTTTTTTTAATAAATAAGTATAATGAAGATAATAAATAAATTATTTATACAGTTAATACTAATATATCAGAAATTTTTATCTCCTTTATTCCCGCCGTCATGTAGGTTTTATCCGAGTTGTTCGGATTACTCCAAACAGGCATTTCAAAAGTATAATTTCATTAAAGCAATTTTTTTATCAATTTATCGAATAATTCGCTGCAATCCATGGAATGCGGGTGGATTTGACCCACTTAAATAAACAATGGAGATTTTATGGACACAAACAAATCATTTTACTTTATGGTTATTATGGCATTATTATTTACTGCCTATTGGATTTTTTGGCAACCTCAAAATGCTGCAATCAAACCTGAACAAACTCAAATTCAACCTGATATTCCTAATTTAGTAAACAACAATCAGGTAAAAAAAACATCAAAATTTACTTCTCTAACTGAGAGAGGATATTATGATCAGTCATTATTAACCTATGAAAATAAAAATATCAAGTTAATATTTTCTGAAAAGGGTGCTGTTGTAACAGATGCATTCATTAAAGACACATTTTTAAATAGAGATGGCTCAGTATTACATCATATTAATTATGGAACAGATGGAGATGGTGGTTTGTTGTTAAAACTAGGAAGTTGGGATAGTGATATAACACTTGATAGTTTAACCGATGGAAATGATTATTTCGTATTTAAACGGGATGATAATAAATTTGTCTTTACTTCAACATTTAAAAATATTGAAACAGAATCAATCTATACAGTTAAAAAGATTTTTACTTTCTATAAAGATGAGTTTGTATTTAAATGTGATATAGAAATCAGTAACTCTAAGTCTGAAGTAATGGCGTTTGATAATTCCAACTCATCATTTAGTATTGGATGGGGGCCTACGCTAGGTATTGTTAACGAAAAAAACGACAAGAAACTAAAAAACTTTCTCTCATATTTCGATGGGAAAAAAATAGTAGATGTTAAGTTTAATGATAAAAAATCCTTTCCTGACAAATATTTATTTAATGATAAGATTCCTCAAAATATTGATGGATGGGTAGTAAATAATGGACATTATTTTGCAACTGCTATTTTATCAGACAATCAAAGATATAGATACTTTTTTGATTATAGACAGAAGGATAATAATAAATATTATACAGGCTATACGAGAGAGTTATCTAAGTCAGTTGCAAATGCTAGTTTTAATATCTATCTGGGTCCAAAAGTTGGTAGTGTGCTGGGCGATTACAATAAAAACAGAAAATTTGGAGATAATTCAATTATTAATTCTAAGATAAATAAACTAGAAAGAAGCATTCTTTTTGGTATCGGTAATGTTATTGGATGGGGCCTTTCCTATATCTATAGTATTGTTAAAAATTACGGATTGGCAATTATTATTATTACATTTTTAATAAAATTATTACTCGCACCGCTTACACATTCCAGTATGGTTTCACAGAAAAAAATGATGGATGTTCAACCAAAGTTAAAAGAATTACAGTTGAAGTTTAAGGATGACCCGCAAAAATTAAATGAAGAAACTATGAAATTCTACAAAAAATCAGGCATCAATCCGCTAGGCGGATGTTTACCATTACTATTACAGATGCCGTTGCTTATTGCAATGTATGAATTGTTAGTAAATATGGTTGAGTTAAAAAGTTCTTCTTTCTTATGGATTAAAGATCTATCAGCACCGGATAAAATTTTAGAAATACCCTTTGCTATGTTTGGTATGAATGGAATTCCACTTCACATACTACCTATATTAATGGTTATAACTCAATTTTTAACAAGTGCGTTAACTCCAAGCTCAGGAACCAATAATAGTCAAACAAAGATGATGATGTTTATGTTACCGATTGTTTTCTTTTTTATATTTTATAATGTATCATCAGGTCTTGTATTATATTGGACTGTTATGAATATATTAAATTTATTTCAACAGGTCTTTGTTAATAGAAATGAGATTTTAAAAAAACTGAAGAAAAGTTAGGGGGATATTATGATAGAAAGATTATTTTCAGGAAAAGATGAGCAAGAGGTTATTGAATCAGCATTAGATATACTAAAGTTAAAAAGAGATCAAGTAGAGGTAGAGGTCGACTCATCTGCTAAGGGGGGACTATTTTCTTTTGGAAAAAAAGAAGAGGTAACTCTTAAAATTAAGTTTGATGAAGAATTAATGTTTGGGAATAGGTCACTTATGTTTGTAAGGGATCTATTAGAGAAAATGAATATTGAAGCTAAAATTTATCTTATAGATGAAGATGATGAACAGATTATTATTGAAATTGAATCACCTGATTCAGCAATCGTAATTGGTAAAAAAGGTCAAACTCTTGAAGCTATTCAAACACTTGTTAATGTTACAATGAATAGATCCTTTAACAAGTGGACAAAAATAATAATTGATGTAGGTAACTATAGGGATAAAAGAAAGGCAATCCTTCTAAATATCGCTCATAAAGCTGCCTCTGATGTAAAAAAATCAGGAAAACCGATACTTCTGGAACCAATGAACCCTTTTGAAAGAAGAATTATTCATATGTGTTTAAAAGATGATAAACTTGTAACAACTGAGTCAGAAGGCGATGGACTTCTAAAGAAGGTTAGAGTTTTCTACAAGGAAGAAGGAATTATAGAAGATAATCAATAGGAATATTTTATGAATCATATAACCAGTTATTTCAAAGAAAAGAAATTGAATAAAAAAAAGGTTTTTGGTTTGTCTGTAATTAATAATGTTGTTCAAGAAAAAATCAATATTGAAAATATTGATTTTTTCAGATTTGATTTAGATGAGTTTGCCTTATTGCATGGTTTTAAGTCATCTCAATATATAAAGGAAGAATTTTTTTATCATATTATTCAAAATTACACTTCTACCAAATATTTTGCAGTTGATTTACCGGTTACTTCGTTATATACCGGAAGTTCGATATCATTAGAAAAAATAACTAATTTTATAACGAATAATAAAGCTGACTTTTTAATATTGAACGGAAGTTTTAATATTGGAAAAAACATTAAAACAATTCTAGGATCTAATATACCCTTTGCTTTAGAGGTAAATTATCAGAATAATCAAAATGAAGAAGCCTATTTTATCAGTGTTTTTAATATGATTAAAGAATACGAAAGTAATAATGGTTTTTTAGCTATTTTAAACGGTTTTCAATCTGATTTTTACAAATACACTTCTCAGAACTTATCTATTCCTGTTCTTTCAAATGTTCGAAATATTAATGCAGATGGTTATTATGCTAGATTTTCAAAGTTATTTGGTTTATTAGAAGATCCATGCTCATATTTAAATATGAGTGAATTATTATATAATTCGTATGAAGATTTTGTTGTTGGTAGATAATATAGGAGGATATTTATTATGATTAGAGTAAATGAGAATTATTCAAAACTTCAGGGAAGTTATTTATTTTCCGAAATTGCAAAAAGGGTAAACATTTATAGAGAACAGAATCCGGAAAAAAAAATAATTAGATTGGGAATCGGTGATGTAACAAAACCTTTGACTCCTACAATCATCGAGGCAATTAAATCAGGTGTTGATGAGATGTCTGATTCTTCAACCTTTAAAGGTTATGGTCCTGAAAATGGTTATGAATTTTTAAGATCTGCGATTTCTGATTTTGATTTTAAACGAAGAGGAATCAATATAGATAAGGATGAGATATTTATTTCAACCGGTGCAAAAGAGGACACAGCTAATATTCAAGAAATATTTTCAAACAATATAAAAATTGCCATAACAGACCCTGTATATCCGGTTTATATCGACACAAATGTCATGGCTGGTCGAACAGGAGATAATTCAGAAGGCAGGTATAAAAAAATTGTATATCTAGAATGTAGTTCTGAGAATAACTTCAAGCCTTCTTTACCAAGTGAACCGGTTGATCTAATCTATCTATGTTTTCCAAATAATCCATCTGGACAGGTCTTAACAAAACAAGAATTAAAAAAGTGGGTTGATTATGCATTAGCAAATAAATCGCTCATACTTTTTGATGCGGCATATGAAGCTTTTGTTACTGAGGATAATATTCCGAGGTCAATATTTGAGATTGATGGAGCAGATAAATGTTCTATAGAGTTTAGAAGTTTATCAAAAACTGCAGGCTTTACAGGAACAAGATGTGCGTATACTATAGTGCCTAAGAGTCTTAATATTACAGATGAAAATGGTGTTGTTAATAATATAAACCAAATGTGGTTTAGACGACAATCAACAAAATTTAATGGTGTTGCATATTTTATTCAAAAGGGTGCTGCAGCAGTTTTCACTGAAGAAGGTCAGAAGGAAACAAAAGAGTTAATAAATTATTATCTGGCAAATGCAAAAATTATTACAGATGGTTTAAGCAGACTAAAGTTTATTTATTCCGGTGGTGTAAATTCCCCATATATTTGGTTTAGAACACCTAACAATATGAGTTCATGGGATTTTTTCTCAAAACTTCTAAACGATTGCCAAATTGTAGGAACTCCCGGCGTTGGTTTCGGTAAGTGCGGCGAAGGATATTTTAGATTATCTGCTTTTGGTAAGCAGGAAGATGTGAAGGAAGCAATTAACCGACTTTCATTGTTGAAGTTTTAATCATATTTATTTTGTAATTTAAACTTATGGAAAAGCTCATGAGGTTTTCCATAAGAAATTATTTTACCATTCCATTTAATATTTGATTTTATTTTTTTTCTATTTAAGTTTTTTTCGGGAATATGTATTCCCCAGACCCATGTATTTTCATGGTTGAAATAAATTATATTATTAGTTGTTTTACCAAAACTATGTTGATTTGCAAATTTTCCTTGTCCAAGATTTGGATCTATTGGTATCCAGCCGATTTCATTTAGGTATATCTCGGAAATAGTGTGGTTTGGTGTTTGCCATGTTCTAGATGTATCTTTACCAAATGAAAATACAGAGTATAATCTTGATGGGATGTTCAGTGATCTATTGATCGCACAGTATAAAGCCGCAAATTCAGTACAATCCCCCTTGCCTAACAAGTAGGATTTTAACGCTCCCAATGGTTGTTTTTGCACTTCAAATCGTAACAACTTCCAAGGTAACTTATATGCTAATTTTGTCTGTTCGATCAAATTATTAGATGATTTGACAATATTATTAGCAAGTATTTTAATCTCATTAGCATCTGATTCTATATATTTTGATGGTTCAGTATAGATACTTTCAGTCTCATTTTTTTTAAATTCTTTTATTTTATTCACAACAAAGTTGTAATCTACCGGAATAAGTAATAATTTAAATGTTACAATTATATTGTGTATAGTTTTCGCTTGGAGTGGAAATGTGAATTGCAGGTAACTATCGATTTGATTTTTATGATTTTTTAATTCGATTTTTTCATAGCCTGTTGCATTTATACTTAAAAGAATTTGATAATCATTATTAGTGGCTGGCGTTGTCAGATGAAGATACATTGTTGATATATCGTCCTCTGAGTTGTTTGATAACTCTATTTTCGATGTTAGTTCTACAATTGTAGAATCTTGATTTTCTAATATAATGTTTTCATTTAGAACTAAATCATCAGGAAAATTATAAATTATGCTGTCAATATTTATATTGCCGGAAAACAATATTGTTGGTGTTAGTGTTAATAATACAAATAAGCATTTCAACATATAGCCTCCATATATCTGTTTAAATTTTTGTTTAAATAAATATTATTAAAATAAATATCATTATAGAATAAAAATTTATTTATATAAAATATTTTCAAATATAAAATCAACTTGTAATAAATTTGTATTAATGTTCTTTTTTGTTGCAATTTATAAAAAAATAGACTTTATTTATAATTGTAAAAATTTACAATTACGGAGAAGCAAATGCAGTACAGAAAAAAGATATTAATAATTGATGATGATACAAAATTAACCGAAATTATTGAAAAATATTTTTCGCATTACGAGTTTCAAGTTTTAATTGCTAATACAGGCGTAGAGGTAGAAGCAATAATTTCAAGAGAAAAGCCTGATTTAATCTTGTTAGATGTAATGTTGCCGGATAGAAATGGATTCGATATTCTAAGAAAAGTACAAAAAGACTTCACGATACCTGTAATAATGTTAACTGCAAAAGGGGAGGAAGTTGATAAGGTAATTGGATTAGAAATGGGAGCCGATGATTATATTACAAAACCATTTTCTCCAAGAGAATTAATTGCACGGATTAGAACTGTGTTAAGAAGAAGTACAGTTTCCACCCATGATTTCGTTGAGAAGAAGGATGTTAATTATCCCGGTTTCGAGTTAAGTCAAAATAAAAGAGCATTATTATTAAATGGCGTAGAGTATGAACTAACTAAAACAGAGTTTGAAATCCTTTATCTTCTTGCTGCTAACTCAGATAAAACTTATAGTAGAGAGGAACTCTTAAAACTAGTCTCGGATAGAGAGTATGCAGTTTATGACAGATCAATAGATATGCACATTAGTCATCTCCGTAATAAATTGAAACTACAGAAGCCGCAAACTTGTTTTATCAAAACTGTATGGGGATCAGGGTATAGATTTGAGTGCAAAGATATTGTTTCCTAAAGTAAAATTTACTTTAACCAAAAAAATAATTTTTTATTATTTTGGATTTTTAACCGTATCATTACTATTAACCGCTGTATTTTCATATTTTATTTTTCAAAAATTGATAGATAATCAGATGTCAGTTTTTGAGGAAAAAACATCGGTTTTTAAAAAACAGATTGAAAACTTATATCAAGCAAAAACAAACATTTTTGACTTAAATGAGATTAAGGAAAAAATGGATGTTAATGAATCCGAAATTATTTTTGGAACTGTAGAAAAAGTTTTTCATGGTTACAATATTAGGATACCGGTAATAGAAGGGGTTATTGAGTTCAAAGAGACACCCAAGCTGATATATGATGGAAGACAGGAAAAATACTTTTTGGAAATTACCAGAGAGGTTAAATTTGCAGAAAACATGCCATTTAAATCTATACATCTGTCGATTAAATTTAACTACTACTTAATAATATTGAGAAGTCTTGTTTTTGCTTCGGTTCTAACAGCTATTTTCATGTTTCCAATTATCATATTTTTTTCTAAAAGTATAGTTACTCCCATTTTACAGATGTCTAATATTGCAAAAAATATAGCATCAGGTAATCTTGGAGTACAAATAGATCATATTTCAGATGATGAGGTTGGTGCATTATCAGAATCATTAAATTTCATGTCCAACGAGCTTTTTAAAATGAAGAGAATCCGAGATGAATTACTCGCAACTATTAGTCATGAGTTGCGGTCACCGTTAGGACGCATTAAGGGTTATACTGAAATTATAATGGACTTGGATTTATCAAAACAGGAAGTTTTAAATTATTATCAAAACATTCTAAGTGAAGTTGATTTTCTTAATGAGATGGCCGGAGAAATCATTGAAATATCACGCTTGGAAATGGGAAAAGAAACTCTTTATAATGAAGCAGTACTATCTGAGGAGTTGAGAAACAGACTTCTCTTGGTTGCAAAGACTTTTGAATCTGCCTATAATATTGTATTAGATGTTGATGAAGTTGAAAATGCCGAGTTGTATATTGATGTGGAAAAGATCGAAAGAGTTTTTACTAATCTGATTAGCAATTCTATAAAAGCATCAGCTAATAAGATAACTATTTCATCCAGATTATTAGAAAAGTTTATTGAGTTTAAAATAACGGATAATGGAGTCGGCATACCTGAAGATCAGTTTGAGCTTGTTTTCGAGAAGTTTTACAGAGTAGATAAGTCAAGAGATAGAAACACGGGTGGTTTTGGGCTTGGCCTGTCTATATGCAAGGGAATTATTAATGAACATGGCAGTAATATAAGATTTGAGAAACCTATTAGTGGGTCAGGTGCTATTGTAATTTTTTCACTCCCTCTTTATAAAGATGCAAACCCACAAATAAATAGTACGGTGGTTAGCTAATATGATTGAAACACAAGAAAATATCACCGTAACAACAAAAGACCTAAACTTGATATTAGACGGATTGTATAGCGAAAGTTATGAATTAATCTCTCATTACATATCGCTTTTAGTAAAAAAAAACAATGAACTAAATTTGATTTCACGCACAATAACAAAGGAATCTCTATTAATCGATCATCTTTATGACTGTATATCTGCCTTTTATCTATTTAAACCGTATAATAAAATAACCGATATCGGAGCCGGCGGAGGATTCCCCGGTATTTTATTAGCCTGTATATTTCCTGACAAGGAGATTCTTCTTGTTGAAAAAAGCCCAAAAAAATGTAGCTTTTTAAACGAAATAATAACAGAACTAAAACTAAGTAATGCTAGAGTTGAAAATAAACTTGTTGAAACAATTATGTATAAACCAGACATGCGTGAATCTAACATCATTCTTACTTGCCGGGCGTTTAAACCGATCCCGGTTATACTTTCATTACTAAAAAACACAACCAACTATCCAACCAAACTAGTTCTATTTAAAGGTAAACTATCAACAATAGATGAAGAAATCACTTTGGCTAAAAAAAACCGTTTTAAATTTATTCATCAAATCATCAAGGTTGCTCCTAAAAACGCCGTAAAAGAGCGAAACATTGTAATAGTAGACATAGTAAAATAGAGCGTTGTTCGTGTTATTCTGTGTTTCACGTGAAACATTGAATAACAACTTAATCACCTATGTTTGAATTAACCGGCGATTTAATTTGAATTACTTCTTTGCCACAACCGTACACAAAAGGAGTTTGTGTTGCAAAACCAAATCAACGACGACATAATATCACTCCGGAACATATCTACACCTAAAGAACTAAGAAAAAAATATCTTGAATTATTGCTAAAGTATCACCCGGACATCAATCAAAACCATTACAATTTAGGCGTTGAGAATAAACAAGCAGATCAAAATTTAGATTATAATGAAATAACAAAACGAATTATCTCGATCTATAACAACAGATTAAGCGCGTCGTTTATCAATATTACTGATGATGGCTCCTCCTTAAATAAAGCCAATCAAAAGTGCGAACAGGAAGTGCATGTCAATGAGCAGGTTAAGGCGGGTGTGTTTTTGGAGGGTCATGTTTCACGTGAAACATTTGTTGGTTTATTTATTAGTTGCGTACTAAAAGATCTCTACCGTGTTGTTGTGGATCAAAATTTCTTTTGTGAAGAAGATTGTGATTTTAATTCGATTTTATCATTGGCTTCTACCGGCAAATATTCGGATGACTTGTCTAGTGATGTTTTGATTGTTGTTTCAAGTTTAGCCATACTGAGAAACTATATTCAGTCGAGCTATAGTGGAAACAATTTACTAATTAAATCGAAGTTGAGTGTTTTTGTTAATGGATTAATTAGCGGTTCACGGAATTATTTTGAATACAGGAAGTCAGTGTTTATGGGTGGGGAAGAGTGTCTTAGGGATCTGCAATCATTGTTATCTCTTAAAGACAGTGGGGATTTTTTGTTATATTTATCTGTTTTTATTTTGATAAATTGTATTAGAGATGATCAATACTATGATCTGTTTTTTGATGAATTTGTGAATCTGCAGCAAGTAGCGATATTGTAAGTATAGCACTTCTTGCTGCAGCAATAAATAAATGTAGATCTAAATCAATTTAGAAAAATCGTACTCAATGTTGGTGTCGTGAGTTACTTTAGTAAAGTGAATGTTGTTAAAGTAATTTGATAAAAACTCTAGGTTGCCGTCGGCGATAATTGGGTCATCGTGAAGAAATTCGTTAAAAATTACACCATTGAAGTATATTTCCTTCGTGTTAGATATTTGATTAATTGTCAAGATTGTGTGGTTAATCGCTCCTAGTTTGGATGAACTGACCAGGATTGTTTTAAAATTTATGTTTTCTTTTAGGAAGTCGTATAGTGTATAATCCATCGATATCGGTGTAAATAAACCGCCGGCACCTTCAATAATGAGAGCATCAAAAAAGTCCGATAAGTATGTGATTGAATCGGTTATTTTACTTGTGTAGATCTTCTGATTTTCCATGCTGGCAGCAAGGTGGGGAGAACAAGGGTATGTTAATGAGATAGGGCTGGTAACCAGGTCTATATCAAATTGATCAGGCTCTACTCCCATAATTTTTCTGTGAGTTAATATGTCTTCAGATATTGAGGTTTTACTACCGGTTTGAATCGCTTTAAGTGTTGTTACTTTTAGTTCTTGCGATTTTAAATATTTTGCAAATAGTCCCGCTGCATGTGTTTTACCACAGTTAGTATCAATTCCAGTAATGAAGTATATTTTCATTGTTACCCCTTCTTTTTAAGTAAAACAAACACCGGCTGATATGAGAGTGATACACCTTTTGGAGAGGTGAATTTCTTTTCATAGTTCTTACAGAATGTATTTAGTGTTGATCTTGTCCATTTTGGTGTTTCTATTCCATTAACACCTGAGTATTTTATGTGGTGTAAAACAGAGATGGGATCGGGAAACCAGAGGTGAACTATCTCAGATGAGTAGTGTAGTAAATCGAACTTATCCGAGGATAGTTCTTTGTAGAAGCTTTCAGGTAAATAGTCAAGAGTAATATTTGTTATTTCTTTTATTTCCTTAAAGTGAGATTGCCCAAATGTTGTGAATGCTAATATTCCGTTTTGTTTTAAATGACTGTGAAGTTTTTCGATAGTTTTCTTAGTGTCATTAAACCATTGAAATGTTGCATTTGATATGATAAGATCAAAATCATTAGGGAAACTGTTTATCTCTTCGATGTCTCCGTTGATAACTTCAAACTCATCGTGTACTCTTTTTTTAATATATGTATCGAAGTCACTGATAAGGTCATTAAGGTAAAGTTCATTGATCGCAAATTCGTTGACGAATTTCTTAGTCAAAAGTCCCGTTCCACAACCAACCTCGAGTGTACGATTGTGAGTAATCCCTGCTTTTTCAGTAATTAAAGATATCAACTTTTCAGCCATATCGTTTTGCACCAATGCATTCGACTCGTAGGTGCTAAGCGTTCTTGTAAATTGTCTCAGCATAAATTCTTTGTTAACTTTCAAGTATATCCTCCCATTGATTCCACAAATAAAACGGAAAATGTCCACTATCAATTATTGAAATATTTTTACATCTTTGATCCCAGAATCGCAGTTGATTTTGAAATCTAATAATTTTATCTTGTTTAGATATTATTACCTTGTTAAAATTATTCGTAATATTAGAATGATTATTAGCATAATTTTTTAATTTTGATAACTCATTATTTAGTGAATTTAAATCTCTAGAGGTGTTATTTGATAAAAATCTCAAAGAATCAGCCTCGTTATTGAACATATTTGAGTAAAATTGGTTTATAGATATTTGATTCAGGTTAATCAGTGTTTTATCAAAAATTTTCTCCGGAATTCCATATCTGTCGTCAATAGGTTTAAGGGTGCCATTAATCGCAATTTCGGATTCTGATTTGAATTTCAATTCTTCCTTAATGATAGAATAGATAAGAACTCCAAAACTCCATGAAATTACAGTAATTTTTTTATAATTAGCTGAATAATTATTTATTGTATTTATATTATCCAGTTTAGAATAATCGCTGATAAATAATATTGATGACTTAGATGGAATATTTAAAAATGAATAGCTTTCAATTCCCCATCCTGAAAAGAATATAATTAGTTCTTCTTTATCAGATCGTTTTAAATATTGAATATTCATAATAGTCTCACTTTAATAAATGGAAATTTCATTCTAAAAAATGAACATTGGTAAGGTGTTGTTTACACCAAAATTACTATGCAATTGATAGAATAAATTAATTGCAGTAAATCTTTATAGACGAAAATAAAACATTTGTAAATACTTAAATTCGGCAAGAATGGTTTAATTAATCTGTACTAATGTAAAGTTTTATGTTAAACTAAATGTAAAGCGTATTGACACATCCAAATATTCTTGTGAATATACAAATATTCTGTTTTTTTTAATCGAAAATAAATTTTTATAAATCAGGTGGTTTTATGATTAAAGTTTCTAATTTAGTTAAGTCTTTTGACTCAAATTCCACTGCCGTAAAAAATGTATCATTTGAAGTGCAAAGAGGGGAGATTGTTGGTTTACTAGGTCCAAATGGTGCCGGTAAAACAACAATTATGCGGATGTTAACAACATATCTAACCCCAACTAGCGGTGATATATTTATTGACGGCAAGGATGTTCTAGAGGAATCATTGTACATCAAAAATTTGATTGGTTATCTACCCGAACACACACCGCAGTATGATGACATGACAGTGTATGATTATCTGAAGTTCTGTGCGGAAATTCGAGGGATCGAAAAAGAAAATGTAGATAGTTCAATTAAAAAGATGGTTGAATTGGTTTCATTAAAATCTGTAATAGTAAAAAAAATTGGACAACTATCTAAGGGATTTAGAAAGAGAGTTGGCTTAGCTTCTGTCATGTTGCATGATCCTCAAATCCTGATTCTTGATGAACCTACCTCCGGGCTTGATCCTAATCAGATTATTACTTTTAGGAGAATGTTAAGACGCCTAAGCGAAAAGAAAACTATTATTCTTTCGACACATATTCTATCTGAAATTGAAGCACTATGTGAGCGGGTAATTATTATCAAGAAAGGGCAAGTTGTTGCAGATGATTCTTTACAAAAATTAGTAGAGAAGTTTGCAGATGAGAAGTTCTTTGATCTTACTATAGAAGCTGATAATTTAAATGATCTAGAGCAGAAATTGACTGAAATAAAATCTGCATGGAAAATTGAGTTTGAAAAAAAATTATCAAAGAATGCGTTTAAATTTAAGGCGATGGTTGGTAAAGATGCAAACTTCACGAATGAGATTAATGAGTTTGTTAATAAATATAATTATAAATTATCTTCAATTTCAAGCGGATCAGCTAACCTTGAAGAGATCTTTTTGAAACTTGCGGGTGAGGGAGATGAAAATGAAAATGCTTAGACCTATATTGACTATCTATAAAAAAGAATTATCTGATTATTTTAACTCGTCGATTGCATATGTATTTCTAGTATTATTTCTTTTGATCCCAAATATTTTCTTCTTCTATTTTTTTGGCGGGATATTTAGAGAAAACAATGCGACAATGAGAACCTATTTTGCAATGCTTCCGTTTATCTTTATAATTTTTATACCCGGCCTAACAATGGGCGGGTGGGCAAAAGAAAAAAATGCAGGAACACTTGAGCTGTTGTTCACTTTTCCTGTTCAAGCATGGCAGGTTATGCTTGGTAAATTCTTTGCTGCATTGACTCTAGTGAGTATCGCATTACTAAGTACTCTTTCAATTCCATTGATAAGTAGTTTTGCGGGTTCATTTGATTGGGGGCAAATTTTTACACAGTATCTTGGTTCTATTATATTAGCAGGTTGTTATATATCTATTACTTTATTTCTATCCAGCCTTACAAAGGAATTGATCGATGCATTTTTAATAAGTGCGTCTCTTTTATTAATTCTTACTACTTTTGGATACCTTTCCATGATAGTTATTTTTCCGGCATGGTTAGAGTGGCTTAGAAATTTACTGGTCTATACAAGTCTATCTACACATTTTGCAAATTTTAGTAAGGGTGTGATTGATTCACGAGATGTTATCTATTACCTTGGAGTAACAGTAATTTTTTTCTATCTTAACCTTCGATCGCTTGATAGTAAAAAGGGGAGCTAACTTATGAATGATAATGTAAAAAATAAAAAAAATCAATCGTGGGTAATATTTGGCTTAATTATAGTAAATATTATCTTTTTAATATTCGTATCTAATTTTTTGTATCTCAGGTTAGATTTAACAAGAGGACAAAAATATAGCATATCGAAACCAACAAAGGATTTAATTAAGAAAATCGACACAGGTGTCATTATAGAATACTACTATAACGATAAGGCAAAACAGGTTAGAAATATGTCTTTGGTTATACAGTATGTTGAAGATATTCTGAAAGAAATGCAGGGGTATTCAAGAGGAAAGATCAGTGTAATAATTCGGACATTAAGTTATGAAAAACATATGGAAGAGATCGCCGGTTTAGAAGAGCAGGGGATAAGACAGTTTCCATTGGTTCAATCAGATAAGTCCGAAATAAAGCAAGTTCTAGGTTTTTCCGGAATAATAATTAAATATAAAGATAAAACTGAAACAATTCCAATAGTTCGTCAAAGTGAAGGCCTTGAGTTCGATATAGCGATTCAGATAAAAAATCTAATAAATGCTGAGTTTGGATCGAAGTCAGTCGGTATAATTGCCGGTTTAAATGGTAAGTCATTGGATAGAGATTACAGACACATAAAGCATTATATAAAATCACAGTTTAAGAATCAAGTTGATATTGGAACAGGCATGAATATACCTGAAGATATTTCGACATTATTGGTTATTGGAAGTGAGGCATTAACAGAATACGATCTATTTCAGATTGATCAATTTTTGATGAGGGGTGGAAATTTAATGGTTGCTGCTTCCGGAGTTAAGATAAACTTCGAAAATCAATCATATGGTGGTCCAATGGTTCTGCCTTCTTTTGGTGGTTTATTTGAGATGTTAAAATCATATGGTATAACAATAAATAGAGATATTGTTGGAGACAATGAATCATTTAATCCAATCCCATCTACAAAAAAGGGTTATCTCGAAATGGCTAGATACCCCATCTATATTAATGTAAAATCTATGAATATTAATTCAGATAGTAAAATTGTATCAGATTTGCCTGAGTTAAATTTACTTTGGGCATCATCAATTAACATTGACGATTCTATTAAGGATAAAGTGACAACTCTTTTTACAACAACAAAACAATCATGGGCAGACACACAGGATATAAAAATTACACCAGAGGACTATGCATTTCATCGGTTAGAAGGCAATGAGCAGTTTTCTCTTGCTGTTCATTTTCAAGGAGAATTAAAAAGTTATTTTGAAGGAAAAGAGATTCCTGAAAACTCTAGCGGTGAAAAGTTCGAATACAAGAGATTAAATTCAGGTACTGCTCAGATTGTAGCGGTTGGAAATGAAACATTTGTTGATAGTTATTTTTATGAAAATAGACTCGTTTCAGACACTGAACTTTCATTTGCCCTTAATGCAGTAGAGGCACTACACACTGACAGTGATCTGATGAAAATTAGAAGTAAGGGGATGTTCGAAAGAAAACTAGATAAAACAACAAAGCCTGTACTTGAGATTGTAAAAAACATTGTAATAGTTTTTTCGACATATATTTTACCGATACTTTTTATTGCGTTAGGATTTATTCTATATATATTGAAGAGAAAAAAACTCTCTCGTATCAGAGAACAATTTTAGGTAGACCTATGCGTTCATCAGGTATCTTAATGAGCCTATGATTATATCGGGGCTGTCCATTAAGTCGAGAAATTTTTATTTGTGCCGGTTAATTGCCGGCGTAAAACGAGTAAAAATCGTTTATAAACCGACTTAGTGGACAGCCTCGTGAAAAAATTTATTTATGAGGAGTATTTATGAAAATAGAAAGTAAAAAGTTAATAATTTTTCTAGCGATTTTTGTCGGTCTACAGGTAATATTATTTGTAACACTAAATATCTTTTCCTCATCGAATATTAAACTATATTCGATGAATAGACCTTTGTTAAAAAATGTTACTAGTAAGAATATTATTTCATTGGAAATTGTAGATGCAGAGAAATCATTTAAGTTAGAGAAGAATGCTGATAGTTGGATAGTTAATTATAGAGACTCAAAGGTGCCAGCCAATATATCTAAAGTTGAAGGCTATCTTAAGATTATTGAATCTCTAAAAAAAGGGATGGTCATCGAAAGCAATCTAACCCCTGAATCAAAAAAAAGATATGGATTTGATGATCTGGTCGGTCAAAAAGTGGTTGTATTTACAATGGATAAAAAAACCATTGAAATAAGAATAGGGAATGTTGGACCTACGAAGGGGACATCGTATATTATTATAAACAATGGGTTTACTAATAAAAGTGATGTGAACTCTGTCCGAGAAGTAAAATCATTAATTGCAGTAGAAACCCCAAATGATGTTTTAAAATGGACAGATCAAAGTATAATTAAAGGAATAGATTTAGATTCTGTAAAAACAATTAGCTATTCATTAAAAAGTTCTAAGTATAATGTGGACTATTCAATCTCTTCAAAAGATGATCCAGCACAACCCGGCAAAAAAATATATGAAATAGTACCATCAATCGAAAAAGAGTTGAAGGAATTCGCACTCGAAAATCAGATTAAATCCATTATTTCATTCAAAGCAGACAACTTTAAATACGATGGAAAAGTTGATGGTTTAAAAAATCTAGGATTTATAAAAATAGTATTGAATAACGGAGATACAAGAAATATCAATGTATATAATTCGGATGATCAATCATATGATTTTGTATTTAAACCTGATTACAATTCATATGTATATTTCGTAACTCAAGCATCAATTGAAAGAGTAGTTAAGAATCCATCAGAGTTTATAAAAAATTAAAATTAATAGAGGTTCTTGCAAAAATAAATTTTGAATTTTGCAAGAGTCTCATTAGTAATTCAATCTAAGGCTGCCTGTAAAGGTAGCTTTTTTTTGTTATTTCAACTAAACAATAAAAGTTTATAGATTAAATTTAGGTTGATTAAAGTGTGAAATGTTTGGAGTGTTGATTTGAGTGTTTAATTATTAGTGATGAGTCTTAGTTTTAAAATGATAATTAATTCTAATATCTAACTAAATCCAAAACTTTATTTGCAATATAATCAAATTGGATTGATTAAAAGATAAAAAGAGTAATAAACAAGAAATAAATTGACATTTTGTGATATTGTTTTAGAATAGCCTAAAATAAGTTAGGAAAAAAAGATGACATCACAGCATTTGGATAATACTAAGAGAGTTTTTCATATAGATCAAGAATGTTTTATTATATTTGCAGAGGAATTATCTAGTAAAAAGGAAAGATTTCTACGGATAGGGAACTCGCCATTTTTGAAGGAATTCGGACAAGGTCTAACCTTTATAACTCTTCTTACCTCACTATATCCCGGAAATCCCTTTAAAGAATTAGATATTTTTAGACCAAATATTGATAGAAAGATAATAGGTCTTACAACTGTAGTAAATAAATTTGTAGAATTTCTGAAAACCGGAGGAATTGAAACAGATAATATTGTAAAAGTCTATGCTGAAGATCCTGAAAATAAAGGGAAAAATATTCAAAAGAAATCTGAGGAACAATTTCTCGAGGAACTAAGATATGATAGAAGAAGAGTAAAACATAGTTTTGCTGCATTCTATAACGATGGGAATATTCGGGTTTTTAATCGGGCTGAAAATATATTTGACTTGAAGGATTGGTTAGGCAAGATAGTAAGTGAAAAAAAGGAAATTTCTTTAAAGACGGACTATTTTAGAAAATATTATTTAGAGACATACAAGAAAGACGGTTTTATCATATCAGATAAATCAATATTTGTTTATTCAAATAATAATTTTGCCTGTATTACAGGTAATCAAGATTGGGTAAAAGATGCAATTCGTGTTGGTATAACTCCGGGATCTATTAAATTTTTATATGTTACAGAGGGCGTCTATCCTGACTCACTTTGGTTAAAAACCTTTATAGATAATGGATCATCAAATGAAAAAATTAAGTTAGTTCTTCGAGAAAAAGACCCGCTTTGGTTAAAACTAATTTCTGATGATATATTTGATCCTCTTTATCCCGAGCGTGATACGATAGATGTAAAACTAAATAATATAAGATTGATGTTTCAAAATAAGCGGATCTATATAATATATAATAATATTAAGTATTCACTAGATGGAGAAAAAGGATTTCTAGAAAATGAAAATCACTTTCTGGTAGAGTATATCGGGCTTGATGAGACTAAATCTTCTTTTGAAATGAAGATTGATTATTATGATAAAGATGCATTACCAATCTTAAAGTATCACCCGTTAGTATTTGAGAAGAAAATAAATGACGACGACTCCATAAATAATATTGTTAAAAATTTATCTGCTAATCAAAGACCATCAATAAAGATAGAAGGAAAAAGCGATGGTGAAATAATAAAAAAATATATCTCTAGTGAAACTAAAAACTCAATTGATTCATTACTCTATTTTGTAATGCTTCAAACAGATTTTAATTGTGGACATTACCTTTCTTTGGATAAATCCATAGAGTGTAGTGGTAAAGTCATTAATGAATGCGGAATATTATTAGAACAGAGAATTGGCTTTAATAATGAAAATAAAACCATTATAGTCAGAGATCGGGTGATAAGTACAGATTTTATTAAATTTAAAGATGAGGTGGATCCATTTTTAATATTTGAAAAAGATTTTGAAGTTGATGCTCTAAAAGATAAGATGAGGCAACTTGGTGATTATATTGAGGAGATGAAAGAAAAGAATCTGATTGATGAAAATAAACCTGAAATATTGAAAGCACAGGAATTATTCGAGAATATGGTGTCTAGAAAAGAGGTCTTTGCAGAACAAAGAGAAAAGTTGAAATCCTTCTTTACAGTTGTAGAAACCATAGAAAAGAAAAAAGAAGAAATTATCAAACGGGAGAAAGTTCAAGAAATCGATACTCTAATAAATAAAGAAGAACATGTAAAAGGTGGAGATTCGGAAAATAAGACTATAGATAAAAATAATGTGGAAAAAATAAGTAATGGAAATGATAATAACAATCAAGAAAAAGATAATCTAGTACTTAAAAAAGCACCTGAAACCATTACTACCGATAATATAGATGTTAAGAAAAAATCTGTAGAAAATCGTAATACTGAGAATACTCTCGATATTGAACAGAATCAGAATATATCAGCTGAAAAAAAAAGCAGCAGGATTGCGTTACCATCGAAAAGCTCCCATTTTAATATTAAGCAGGTAAATGGAAGAAGAAATAAGAGTGATCATACAAAGAAAGGTAATATCAAATTTGATGTATCTAAAAGATTCAAAATACTGATATTATTATTAATAGTTTTGTTATTATTATTTGGCGGAGTTTTATTACTGAAGAATATAAAAATACCAAGTCATTTGAACAATTTTAGATTTAATCTATTTAATCAAATATCTAAAATAACTCAAAATAAAGAACAAAGTGAGATAAATAATCAAAGTGATTTTGAGGAATTGATCGAGAATAAGTATGTCGAAGAAAGCAAAGCGAGTGTAAAGAGTTATTACTATAAATTTTTTATGACTAACCTAGATAAACTAAACATTACAAATATGATTGCTGTACAGAATGGTTATCACAAAATTGTCTATAGATACCAGAAAAAGAATTATAGTAATAAGGATCCTGATTGGATATTTCCCGGAGAGAACATCAAGTTTTCTGATGGGACATCGCATCTGGTTAAAAAAGGCGATACACTTTGGTCAATATGTGAAGAGTTTCTAATACGAACAGTAAACAAAAATGAATTAGAAATTAGAAGTATTATAGAGCAGACAAAGAGGAAACTAATATCTATTGACGAGGCTAAGAAGAGATTTGAAATTGTAAAAGAAGCAACATATTCAGAAATGATTAAATTGTTTTTGACTGTATTGATGAGGCAAAAGGATTTTGAACAGTGGGAACCCTACCTTGATGAGGTAAAACACGAGATAGAATAAGATGCAATGTGTATAGAAAAAACACTTAGATAATAATAAAAGAAAGAGGAAAATGCGGTGAAGAAAAAATTTTTAGTAATGTTGATAATTCTTGTTGGTGGTGTTGTTTTTGGGTCAGGATTTGGTGATAGAATAACAGAGGTGTTGAAGAACAATGGTATTAATCCATATTTTATTGTGTTTCTGATCTCCTCTATTCCTATCGTAGAGTTAAGAGGTGCAATACCAATTGGAATATTAATGTTGAAACTTAATTGGTTTCCGGTAATTTTACTGTCTATTGCAGGCAATATGATGCCGGTATTTTTTATACTCTATGTTTTTAAAATTCTTGAAAAGATATTCAGAAAAGTACCAGTCTTTAATAAATTAATAGATATAGTCTTTAAAATTACCATGAAAAAGTCAGAGTCAATTGAAAAGTATGAGGAGCTTGGCTTGATGTTTTTTGTTGGTATTCCATTACCTGTAACAGGTGCATGGACAGGATCACTTATTTCATATATTCTCAGACTTTCCTATATCAAATCTATCATTTTTATTTTTCTGGGAGTTGTTGTTGCTTCAATTATTGTATCGGCAATAACATTTTATGGAATAAAAGGTTTGATTATCGCAATATCATTATTTGTATTAATTACATTAACAATGGGTCTGGTTGAGTATTTTGTAGAAAAAAAGAAAAAATCAGTATAATCGTTTGTTAAGTATTTCAGGTCTATATTCGAAGTGCATAATATCGTATAGATCCCATTTACCTCCCCATACAAATCCATGTTTTTCCATAATCCCTATGATATCGTTTGGGATGATCGTTTGGTTATGTTTGTTTTCGGATAATCTATAGTCGCTCCAATTTGGATAGAAATAACTATCCCATAACCAGTATCTGCTTTGAGCTTTATTTTTTGTGATAAAATCTATAGCGATCCCATATGAATGCATTGATTTTCGAGACATGGCAGCAACACTCCTGGGGCTATAGGTAGAAATGGTGTGGAGTTTCTTGATCCATTGATTTACACTCGCATCTACTTTTGCAAGTTCGACGATTTCGATTACTGCTTTTTTTAAATTTAATGAGGCATTATTTTTTTTATTAAATGGTCTTTTTTTACCAAAAATGTTGACTAATTCAAAAGAAGATTCAATTTCTATTCGGTCATTACCATATAGATAGTCCAGGAATTCATAGTTTATAGAATGTGGAAACAAGGTCATTACGCTATTATTAATTAAATTTCTATTGTAGTTATAAAAATAGGATCCATGATTTGTTGAATTAACATTTGATAAAATTTTACCATCTGCATAGTAGAACTTTGCAAAATCGTTAAATTTAAAAATTGGATCCAAGTTAATGCTTTCTATTTTAAAGAGTTTATCGCTGTATGTAGAAATAAATGCATTTAAATTATCAAAGAAGATAAAATTGTCAGGATGAAACGGCTCGTTGGTTTCGCAAGAGGGTGAGAAAAAATAGTAATTAGTGTATAAAAGTTGATTTATATATACATTATTATTTGTTTCAATACCGATTGGGAACTTCCCTGCATATGAAAAAGCAGAGAAATGCGACGAAAAATATAGAGAAGTAATTATTAAACAATATCCAACAAGTTCTAAAAGAGTGTATTTATAGTTGATACACTTATTAAAAATAGAGATGTTATTATGCATAAAAATTCCTTAAAAATTTGTTCAATTTAATAATTCCTAAAATTAATAATGAAGAAGTTCGTGTATTAGTTAAATTTAATGAGAAAGCTAAAATTATAATGTTAAATTTATATTTAATTTTTCGTCTCCTGATTCACGTATTACATACTCTTATAGGATTAGAACTCCGCTGTTTTCTGTTTGATTTATCTACAGAGGCTCTTGCAAAAATCCCTTAAGTTTTTTGCTTGATCTTTTATTTGTTAAACATGCGTCAAATTGCGGCAAAAACTACTCAAATAAAGTGATTATTCTGCGTTTTTTTGCCGCAATTTTCCTTGTTTTCCAAAAAAATATACTTCGCAAAAATTCAAAATTTATTTTTGCAAGAGCCTCTACAATATAAAATAAAGAGTTCGTATAATAAAGAAAGCCTCGTTGATAACTTGATTCTACATATTAAAAGATTATATATCAATCTTAATAGTAAGACCAATACTTAAATTATTAAAATCATTTTTTTTATTACCGCTTTCAATAAATAATGAAAAATTATTTTTCTTGAATTCATTAAGATATTTCTTATAATAATATATAGAAACTATTATAAAAGGAATGGTTAATAATCCAAAAAATAAACTGCTCCCCAACAATGAAAAGGCAGTTATATAATAAGAGTCAGGTGGGATATGGGGATAATTAAAATCAACAACTCCAAGAGCACCGCCTGATACAAGTCCTATTGATGATAATCCTACACAAATAAAAATTGGAACTTTAAAACCTAGATGAAAATTATAGTTAATGTTTGATCGTTTATAATAATGCGTAATTTCGGTCTTAATTTTCTTTGCAGTTCTTTTTATGTCGTTATCATCAAATTTTGAACTGCTTGATACACAAATAATATCATCCATATTATATTCAGCTAATACTTTATATTTATATTTTGAATCTTTTTCTAAAACAGTTAATTTATTATCTTCTAATTTAATAATTTTACATTTAACTCTACTTCCATTTTTAAAATGAATGTATTCTTGACTATTAATAAATAAAGTAGAAAAAATAAACAGCAAAATTGTAAGTAGTCTTTTAGTTACTTTCATATATTATCCCCAATAATTCTATTTAATTTTAAGTATATATTATAAACGAGTATTCTCTAAAGTGCAATAAAAAAACAACAATAAGTAAAAAAAAAGAAATTAGTTATTCGCTAACAGATATATTGCTTTCTGTATTGCAATCGAGAGTCTTCGATAACTAATTATCATTTGTACAACTGAAGATGGGGTTAAGAATTGCGTTATGTTTGCAAAAGAAGTTTGCTCTTCATTGTGATAGTGACCACAAAATATATAAATATTTTTTTTATTTTTTGTTAAAATAGAAATGATTTTATTTTTATTTTTCAATGGATATTTTCTTTCCATAACCCAATTAGAGCAAGTTAAAATAGGGTGATGAATAAAGATAATAATATTATTTTGCTTATATTTTATTAAAGATTTTTTTAACCACTTTCTTTGAAAAAAATCAATTTTACCTTTACTCGAATCTAAATAAAAAATATCAAAACTTTCTGATGACTCATGATAATATGTGCTGTCTTTGAAATCTGTTTTACAGAATGATTTGTATGTATTTTTGTGAGAGTACCATAAGTTGCCGTAGTGATGAGAAGGACATGCGAAAACGGCCAACTGTTTCTACTCGAAAACTAAAACGGTAGTTTCAATTTTATAATGTTGCTGTTTTGATTTTTCGGATAGAAACCTATTAGTTTTTTGACGATGACTATGCTAAGGCATTAAAAAAAACATATTTTTATTTTATTCTCTATATTTATACTTAACCCATTTTCATATAAATTCAATATTTCTTTCTTTGTTTTTTTAAATAATTTATTATTAACGTAATAAATTATAATGTTAATAATTAATGGCAGTAACCATAATCCTAAAGCGAAACTAATTAGATATTGTCCACTTGAAGTAAGTGTATTATTTGTTTCATCGAATAACTCTTTATTATTAATTGTATTAAAATCTAAAGGAAAAAAGACTGAAAACAGAGTAATTGCTGAAGTTGCAAATAAAGAGCTAATAATAATTCCACTAATTGCACCATGAAAATTACTATAATAATACATCAATGTCTTTAACTTCGTTAAATCGATTTTTTCTAAAATAATATTTGTATTATCTTCAACTACTAAATATTTAAAATTGTTATATCTAAAAAAACCTAAATCTTTTTTATCATTGTTTACGAGTGTAATTAATGAATATTTTCCATGCCAAGATATTTTTAAATTATCTACTTTACTTTCATTAGAATAAATAAAAATTGTTAAGAAAGTTGAAAAAATCAAAATTAATATATTTTTCATAAAAAATTTCCTTAGCATAGTTTTCGTCTACATTCGCAATTTCCCGGCAACTTGCTGTTGTCAGAAACTTTGGGGTAGATTATTTAAGAAACAAAGTAACTGTTCCTTGAATATCTTTTCCCTTCTTTCGTAATCATTGATATCATAATCCAATATTTTATAAACTTCAAATATATTTTTCTTAAAATCATTTGGTAGATTATCCAGGTTAAATGTAAAATACAAAGCTCTGTCTTCCGCTGGTGAATAAAACCCATTTATATAAAACAAACACTTTATGAAACATTCTATTGCCTTATTTAAATTTGAATGTAATTGAATTACTGCATTTCGATTTTTCCAACGATCAACCTTATAGTCACTCAATAAATAATGAATGTAGTTTTTTATGTTGTGCAGATTATCTGGAATTTCAGTATTTTTTATTTTAGATATCTGACTTTTTAATATTTTACTATATTCATCATTTTTATCTAAAATTACTTTTGATTCTAATAGAGCATATTTATTTGCCTCTGAAAGATTTCTAAAGTTATATAATTTTTCAAAATCGTAAAAATCAAATTGAAAGTAGTTGTCATTTACCTTTATAAAATATTCTGGAATTGGCTCTTCCATTTTTCCTAAATGTTTTTCTTTGTTAAATGTCGAAATATCATCAACAATCAAAGTTAAATCAATTGCACCGGAAAATTTATCAGGCATGAAAGTCCCGCGGGCTACACTTCCAGATAAAAGAACACTTTTAATTTCTTCTATATTGGTTAATTTAGTATTTATAAAATCATGAGCTAAATCAAGTTGGCTTTGAATGAATATTCTCTGCTTTTCTCTAATTTCTTTAATTTCCATCATTCTCTGCCCCAAAATTTCTGACAACTCTTAGGAAAGTATTTTATACGATAATCACAAAAGTTTCAATTAAAAATTATCCATCAATTATCCATCAGTTTAAAATAAAATCTTTAGTTGGACATCTTATGATATCACAGAGCCTGTTTCTACATGAATTCTACTGAATCATAGCATATGAAATGTTTTCTACTTTGCCGAAAAAACGAGCGAAGCGAAAGCAGGCAAAGAAAAAATATCCCCGA
>CAYYKD010000007.1:118190-123927 GCA_964471825.1 uncultured Spirochaetales bacterium | reverse complement strand
TCATCGCTGAGGATATAACCAATCAGGGACAGGTTGATATGACTGTTATGCTTGGGGATAACATATACATTATGGAGATCAAGCTGGTAAAGGGTGGGAGTGAGGTTAACCACGGAGAACACAGAGGACACGTAGCTGAGATTAGGGAGAAGAGAGATAAACTTGGAGAGAATGCGGCACTAAAGCAGATACGAGAGATGAACTATGCTGAGAAATATGTCGGACTTGAGGGTAAGAGTGTTTTTGAGGTTGGCATTGTGTTTGGAAGTGAGATTCGGAATGTCCTGCAGTTTGATTTTGAGAAAAGAGAATCCTAATTTCAAATTAACTACATGAATTATTTTAGATTTCCGGAAATGAGAATAGAGAGTCTGATGAATGAATTATTTCTTTATGATTATTTCTTTTTTTAACTTTAAAATCAGGCATAGATTGGATAGGCTCCTCAAAGGTAATTTTAAGGAAATCCTCCAGATCCTGCAGTATCATTTTTTCTTCCATCAGATTATCTTCATCTAATATCTTATCAATATCAATACTCATATCGTCAAAATATGCGATATCATCTAAATCTGTGTCATTTTCAAGATCAATAATTGTAAAATCATCAGATTCTTCATCAAATGATATTTCCTCGATCTCAAATGAATCATTATAATCTGTTGTTAACTCCTCAACCGGAATAGTCCCCGGATCAAACCCTTTCTGAAGAATCATATTTATCTCATCCTCTAAATCGGCAAAAGAAAAATCATCAAATGAAGATCCATCTAAGGGGATCTGCAAGTCTGACTCATTAAATTTATCAAAACCATTATCAAATACACTATCATCATGCATAGTATCCATCTGATCATTAAACCCATTTTCAAAATCACTATCAAAACTTATCTCATGATCATCATTTTTTTCACTACCAAAACCGTATTCAGCCGGATCAAATTCATTTCCCCAGTCAATATCCTCATCTTCCTCCTCAACCTTAATCTGCCCAAATTTATCACCGGTAATTTCATCATCCGGGATAGTTTCATTTCCCTCAAAATTCATATCATCATAAGACATACGATCATCAGAGACATCAAAATTATCAAAGTTAAACAGATCATCGCCAAGAATACTATCATCTGATAAACTATTTAAATCATCTATCACCCTCTCTAACAATGAATCATCATCAAAATCGAATGGTTCATTTGAATTAAGACTATCAAGTCCGTCTAAACCATCCAGAAAACTTTGATCAAAATCACTATCATCTAATTTCATACCATCTAAACCTGAAGACTCATCCAGACCACTATAATTTTCCGGATTTACCTCATCTGTATTTAAGTCGTCAAGCTCAAGTTTACTTAAATCCGGATCATATTCATCTATTCTACTTGTATCAAGCTCTGCATCGATATTTTCCATATCATCAAGGATCGAATCTACAATCTCTTCATCATTCTCACCATCATTATCGTAGTTAATGTCCTCATCTTCCTCAGTAACTTTAATCTCACCACCCTGAACATTTAAAACATCATTAGAGTCTATAGCCTCACTGTCACTTAACTCACTATTTTCCTGATCTGATTGTTCTGTTGAGAGTTCAGACTCATCAGTATTTAAAGTATCTTCCTCTTCAGGAATCGGTGCACCAATTAGATTTTCACCCTTTTTGTCTTCCTCATCTGACATATTACTTTCATTCTCATTTTCCTCGGTTACCTGCAGTTGACTCTCATCACTATCGTCATCGGTAACTTCAACTTCATCGGCCTTTATCTCATCTTCTGACTGCTTGTCATTATAATCGTTCTTCTTTTCATCAATCATCTCTTTTATTTTATCAGAGTTCATAAGCGTTGATATAAAATCATTAACAGCACTCTCAGTCTCTGACTTTCGCTTGTCATCTTTGTCATCTTCTATTAAATTCAAAAGACTTGATTCCGGTAGATCCTCGCCGGCTAACATCCTTTCCTTTGCAATAATGACCTCTTTCTCTAATTTTTCAAGATCAACCTCTTCATCATCCTCTTCAACAAATCTTTCAAACTTTTTATCACCAATCTTAATTACCGGCGATTGATCAAATTGTTTAATTCGACCGATTCTATCTTCAATAACTTTCTTAAGTGCGGTCTCCTCAACCCGCTTTTTCTCAATCTTTGCACTTTCTTCTTCTTCAGCTCTCTTAATTTTATAGAGTTCAGAAATATTACTAAAAATGACTTTAATATTTTCTTCATCCTCATTGAGATAGGAAAGATTTTCCGGAACATCAATGAGATCACTTTGCATTGAATTAATTAAATTATTGGCCTCTTCAATCAACCCCAATCCGTTATATATCTTCAGTAATAATTGATCAATTATTCTATTGTTAAATTTATTTCGTTTAATCCTACTAATAACGGTAAGGGCTTTATCAAATTGTTTGAGTTTGATAAGTAATGTTATCTCAAGAAGCATTGCTTCCTCATCTTTAAACTCATCTGCAACACTATTAGAGACCTTAAGTGCCTGTTGAAAATTACCGGACTTAAATAAAATCTTTGATTTTAAAAGTTCATTTTCCGGTTTATCACCAGACAGCTCAGTAAGTCGATTATAAACTAACTCACTCTCAGAAACAAGATCGTATTGAAGATATAGTTGTGCAGCTCTTTGTAGTACCTCAACATCCTTAGAATGGGTTTCAATCATGTATGATAAAACTTTTTTCAACTCATCTTTAGAACCGGCCTTCCCTACGCTCTCTGAGGCCTTCAATAGCAACTCTTTATCATCTACTTTCTTTTCTATCAACTTTCTAAAGTTACTTAATGCACCTGCATAGTCCCCTTTCTTAAAATTCAACTCTGATAACCGCTCTATCGCCTGTGTATTTTCAGGATCAATCCTCTTTACCTTATCATATTCAGTTAATGCATCGTCATCCCTACTCTCAAGCTCATATATTGCAGCAAGATTGTTATAGGCTTTTATGTATTTATCATCAACACTTATCGCCTTTAAAAACGACCTTCTAGCACCTTGATAATCACCTAATTTTTCACAAATCTGTCCTAGGTTATTCAAGGCTTCCTTATGATTTGGTCTATAATGTGTTGCCTTTTTATACTCCTCATAGGCACCGGCAAGATCATTTCTAGAATCCTGAATAACTCCAAGATTATAATGAATCAAAGGATCATTTGCATCAAATTTTAATCCCTTATTCAAAATGTCCTCAGCCAGGTCCATCTCACCTAAGTCAAGGTAAAGTAGACCAAGATTTGAATAAATATCACTATTTTTGGGATTTGCTTTCAGAGCTTTATAATAAAACTCCTTTGAGTGATCAATATCATTATTTTCTCTATAAAGTTCACCAATGGCTACAAGGATATCTGATCTTTTATTATCAATTTCAGAGGCCTTTTTATAAGCTGACAATGCCTTATCGACATGGCCTAATGCTTTTAACACTCTTCCCATATTAAAAAGGCCATCAATATTATTTGGATCAATTCTTAGAACAAATGAGTAGTATTCATAGGATTTTTTATAGTTTTTTTGGTTATAGAATATATCCCCAAGCATTAGAAAGAGTTTCGGATTATTTTTGTAAGAGGGGTCACTTCTTATTGTTCCGGTTATATTTTTTACAGCGGACTCATAATCACGAAGACGGATAGAATACTGTGCCCGTTTGAGCATTTCATCTGTTTCTTTACTCATAACCCCTCCGCTAATCCTGATAGGGTCTTATAGTAATTTCATCACTAAACTCACTCTCATAGTCGCCGTTATCATCAGTAAATGCGGTTAATCCAATATAGTAAATTCTCTTGTCATTTATACCTGAAAGCTTGAATTTATCAATTTTACCGATCTTTATCGGACTTTTACCTTCTATAGCCGCATCGCCAAAGTATTCGCCGGATTTTAAACCATAGTAGACTCGATAACCTTTTATATTTTTCTCGGAATTCATTATCCACTTCAAATATATAGTACCATCTATATATGCTGCTTCGAAATTTTTGGGTGGTGATGGTGGTGAGGCATAGTCAAATGAAAGTTCAATTCCTGAAAAAGTGGATGAAACACCCATGGTTTTACCGCTTAAAAACACAGCCTTCCATTGATAATGCTTTCCACTCAGATCTCCGGGTATAAAATTCTTTGAAATATTAGTCCAGTAAAATGCGTA
Organism: uncultured Spirochaetales bacterium; assembly: GCA_964471825.1. Classification (GTDB taxonomy): domain Bacteria; phylum Spirochaetota; class GWE2-31-10; order GWE2-31-10; family CAYYKD01; genus CAYYKD01. The sequence continues at coordinate 119,738 of CAYYKD010000007.1, read as the reverse complement.
TTTCTTCAAAATATCAACTACTTTTTTGACAGATCTTTCATCCATGTCAACAAGTACATATTTATCTACATCAAGACGGTAAGAACTCTTTAAGAGACTGCGTTCCATTTCATTACATCTGTGTTGAATACTTATAAAATCAACAATTGAAATCTTTACAGGTACTCCGGTTATACCAAAACTATCCGGTGAAAACGGCTCCATAGAGCTTCTGACATAGTAAAGAACAACTGATTGATCTCTATTTTTTTGATTAAATTGCCTGTCGATAAGTTTACTGCCATATTTTCCTGCTGAAAAAACTTTACTTACAATCTCAGAATCAGTATTTAGTATATCATATGGAGTTAATGAACCGGTTTTTTTTATAAAAAACTCATCTATCCCCCCCACAAATGTATCCCCAAGTACAATTCGACACTGATTTCGTTCATTGTATCTTAATGGTAGTACTGACCCCTGCGAACTTCCGTCAGTTGTTGCAATGACTATCCCCTCTTCAACACTATTTTGGCTCAAACGAATAATCCCCGTAAATGCATCATATGACAACTCAACAAATGTCCACTCTTTACTCTTCAATCTTGTGGATGCATCAATTTTAATACTTTTCTTGTGATTTGACGAGGATATAAACAGCTCATTAAAAAACCACGATATCTTTCCATCATTAATATAACAGATAATCGATTGGTCTTCTACCTTGTCTGTTTGCTGATTATAAAACTGACTACCTATCCTTAGAATAACCTCATTATTTGTTAAGGTTGCAGGATATATCCAAAAACCAATGGTAAATGAATCAATATTTTTACCGGCCTCGAAAAGATAATTTTGACTACCTACAAGTTCAATAAAATCACCGTCATTAATAAAAAAAGCTGATTTTCGCTTAACTGCAGTATTCTCACTTACCCTGTAACTCTGTTTTCTGATTCTGTAGTTGCTTGTTTCATCAAGATCGAGTTTTGAGTCAAATGATAAAAAAAGATCATAGGTGTCATCAACAACTGTATTTATACTCTGAGATTCATAATAAACCGGTTTTCCATTGATATTTTTGAGATCTATACCCTTTAACCTATAAATCTCGTTCCTAAAATTATTATCGACACTCCATATTATTTTATCTTCTGCATAAACAACACATGAAAAAAGTACTAAATAAAAAAATATAACCCGTAATAATTTTAAATATTTATTTAACATACCTTGCCCTACTCTATTAATCCGGCCTGCTCCAGATCAAAAACACCGGCATTAATGTTATATATTTTTTTAAACTTTAAGTCTTTCATTATCTCCATAGATTTTGAGCTTCGATTTCCTGATCTGCAATAGAGAATATAGCTCATATCACGATCCAGCTTAGAAAGTTCATCCATGAAATATGCACCATAATAATCAATATTTATTGAACCCTTTACATTACCCGATACAAATTCCGCCGGTGTTCTTACATCAATAACTACAAAGTCTTCTTCTTGAGCCTTTTCGGTTAAAATAGATTTAAATTCATCAACAGAAATATTTTTATAAAATGCCCCA
>CAYYKD010000007.1:116293-118168 GCA_964471825.1 uncultured Spirochaetales bacterium | reverse complement strand
CTTTTTAGTTATATTATCACCTCCATTACATTTTGCTGCAGTTAATCCAATAAAAACCATAAACAAAAGTATCCTTGCGACCATAATCCCCCCCCTAGTAACCTTTATCCGGATCTATTAAACCATGCGGTTTCTCACCATTAACTATTTTCAAAATCTGATCTAGAGATTCTTCTGCCCGTTCAACATAGGACTCATACGAAAAACTTGCACTGTGCGGCGAGAAAAAAAATTTATCCTCTAAGTTATTATTAATATTATTATTAATATTATTATTAATGTTCGGATAGAATGGCTCATTTTCAAAGACATCCAGTATAATCTTTTTAAATTTATAAATGTTTTTATAATTAATCAATTCATCAAATGACAATAACTCTCCTCTTGCCAGATTTGCAAGAATAGAGCCATCCTTCATCAATTCATATTTTGCGGGACACAACATATACCTTGTTTCTTTAGTCAGAGGAACATGGAGAGTAACTATATCCGAAAGAGCTAATGCATGATCAATATCCATCCACTTTATAAAATTCATTCTTTTTTTAACTTGTTCAGAGAGATATGGATCAACCCCTATCACCTTCATTCCAAATGCCGATGCAACGGAGGCAACTCTTGAGCCTATTCTACCCACCCCTATAACAGCTATTGTTTTACCGGAAAGCTGCCCATACTACGAAAGTCCCTTTCGAAAATTACCGGATAACACTGCTCTATTATGTGATTCAAAATCTTTGTAGGTTCTTAGAAGTTGTCCAAATAGATACTCTGTAACAGGTGCTATATTTGCCAGTGGAGTATTACATACATTTATGCCAAGCTCCTTACAAGTAAGAAGATCAATATGATCAACCCCTGCCCCCATGCGAATTATCCATTTTAAATTAGTTGCAATCTCAAGTAGCTCCCTATCAAAGTTTATCCTTGTTGAGATGATAGCAATATCATAGTTAGATATAATTTTTAGCAGATCATTTCTGGTTATCGTCTGCAACAGATCAAATTTAACACTGCATCTGATAGACTCAGAAATATCTGACTCAAATTTATCAATTACTATTGCTTTGTATATTGGTTTGTATCTCATTGTGTTAGTGTTGAAAGAACATTTGTTACGGTAGGTGATTGAGTAAAGTTATTATAGATTGAATGATCAAATGCAACACTTAAAACATCTTCAATTCGTGAGACAAAAATAAAAGTTAACTTCTCCCTAACTATCTTTGGTATCTCGGAGAGGTCTTTTTCATTATCCTTAGGTATCACAACAATCTTTTTATTGTGTCTGAGAGCAGCTAGTACCTTTTCCTTTAGACCGCCTATGGGCAATACAGTGCCGGTAAGTGTAATCTCACCTGTCATTGCAACGGAGTGATTAAAGGGAACCTGTGTCAATGCTGAGATAATGCTGCAAGTTATTGCAATCCCGCCTGATGGCCCGTCTTTAGGGATTGCACCTTCCGGAAAATGTATATGTACATCATAATTTTTATAGAAATCCTCATATTTTATAGAAAAAAGATCTGATTTTGAACGGATATATGACATTGCAGTCTGTGCAGATTCCTTCATTACCTCACCAAGTTTGCCGGTTAGATTAATTTTACCTGTGCCATAATAGAGTACGGACTCTATAGGCAAAAGTGAACCGCCTAGTTCAGACCATGCAAGACCATGAGATACGCCGGGTACCAGTTCCTTATCAAAGATTTTTTCAAAGACTTTCCTTCGTCCGAGATACCTTATAAGATCCCTTTTTTTAATTATTACCTCTCGAATATCACTCTTATCAGTTACTATTGTCTTAGCAATCTTCCTAGAAATTGTAGCAATCTGTCTCTGAAGTGAACGAACTCCGGACTCAAGTGTATA
>CAYYKD010000007.1:80858-116283 GCA_964471825.1 uncultured Spirochaetales bacterium | reverse complement strand
GGACCGTATTATCTCAAGAAGTGCTGTTTTTGACAGCCTAATATTTACATTAGCTATCCCATTTTCAGTCATCTCTTTAGGCATAATAAATCTCTTTGCTATAAAAACCTTCTCTTGCTCAGTATAGCTTGAAATATTTATTATTTCCATTCTGTCCCTAAGTGCATAGGGTATCCCACTAATTGAATTTGCGGTTGCTATGAACATCACCTCTGAAAGATCGTATGGAACCTCTAAATAATGATCCGCAAATTGATTATTCTGTTCAGGATCGAGAACTTCAAGTAATGCACTTGCAGGATCTCCACGAAAATCGGAGCTCATCTTATCTATTTCATCCAATAAAAAAACAGGATTTTTGGTTCCAACCTTTTTCATGGACTGAATAATTTTACCGGGTAAAGCACCGAGATAGGTTCTTCTATGCCCTCGTATCTCTGACTCATCTCTTACACCGCCGAGAGATATCCTTGTAAATGCCCTTCCGATGGCTCTTGCAACTGATTGCCCTAAAGATGTTTTGCCTGTACCCGGTGGTCCAACAAAGCATAGGATAGGCCCCTTTGTTTTATTATTAAGCTGCCTGACCGCAAGAAACTCAATAATCCGTTCTTTTACTTTTGTTAAGGCATAATGATCACTATCCAGTATATTTTTGGCCTCTTTGAGATCATTATTATCTTCGGTTTTCTTACTCCACGGGAGATCTACAATCCACTCAAGATAGGTTCTTACAATACCTGCTTCAGGTGATATCGACTGCATTTTTGTAAGCCGTTTTTGTTCTTTGATCACCTTTTCCTTAACAAATCCGGTGATACTAAGCTCATCAAGTTTCTTCTCAAACTCCTCAGTAGAATAGAAATCTCCGTCATTTAACTCACCAAGTTCTTTCTGCATCCCCTTAATCTGTTCATTAAGGTAATACTCGCGGTTTGTTTTGTCCATCTTCTGACGGATATCAACTCCTATTTTTTTCTCTATCTCAAGTATCTCGATATTTTCTTTGATAATTGTAATAAGAATCTTAAGTCTCTTCTTTGGTTCCTCTTCAGACAAAAGGTCAACAAGATTTTGTGGCGATGTAATCACATGTCCAACAATATTATTTATAAGATCCTCTTCAGTCGAGGATTCGCTAATCAGCTTAATAACTTCCTTGGGCAACTTTTTAAGTTCATTAAATTTCTTAAACTCCAGTACAACAAGGTTAAGAAGTGCCTCTGAACCCGGATCATCAAGTAAAATAGTACTCTTTATTGGAGATATAAGAACAGGCGATAACCGTTCTTTATCCATAAATTTCTTTATCTTTGCCCTGTATAACCCCTTAACAAGCACCTTGATAATACTCTTATCTGCCCCCGGCCTGACCTCAAGAACTTCACAGACGCAACCGGTTTGATGCAGATCATCAAAAGATGGTTTCTCTACTGCAGAACTCTTCTGGGTTACAACAAAAACCTTTTTACCATAGTCAGACATAGATAGCTGAATTGAGTCAATAGAATCTGATCTGCCAACAAATACTGACTTAACAAGTCCGGGAAACAGAACTATCTCTCGTAAAGGCATGAGCGGAAGTTTTAATTCTGTTTTATTTATATCATCTGAAAAAATCCTCATGCTATCTTTTCTTTCCCCTTCTTCTCGTTAACCCGTTTTTGAATTTTAACCGGCATCCCTTTGTCAATCACCTCTTCATCTATGGTAACCTCAGATATCTCACTAGAGCTTGGAATATCATACATGATATCTAACATTATCTTCTCTACAATTGCCCTTAGACCTCTTGCACCTGTTTTCTGCTTCATAGCATTCTTAGCTATAGCATAGATAGCTTCGTCCTTGAAGTTTAATTTAACATTTTCAACTTGTAGAGACCACTCAAACTGCTTAACTATTGAGTTCTTCGGCTCCTTCATTATTCTAACCAGATCATCCTCAGTAAGCGGATTTAATACGGAATGAATTGGCATACGGCCAATAAATTCAGGAATCAAACCATACTTAATCAAATCTTCAGGATGAAGTTTACTAAACAACTCATCTCTATTTTTATCACCATCATCTTTTTTAGCTGTATTAAAACCAATACTCTTAACATTTGTCCTTGCTGCAATTATCCCATCCAATCCTACAAATGCACCGGCACAAATAAACAGTATGTTCTTGGTATTGATCTTTAAGTACTCTTGATTTGGATGTTTCCTGCCGCCCTGAGGAGGAACACTAGCCTCAGTTCCCTCAATGATTTTTAATAGAGCCTGCTGAACGCCTTCTCCTGACACATCTCTTGTTATTGATACATTTTCACCCTTCTTGGATATCTTATCAATTTCATCAATGTATATTATCCCCTTCTCTGCAGCAGCTATATCAAAATCAGCCGCCTGTATCAATTTTAACAAAACATTCTCAACATCCTCACCAACATAACCGGCCTCTGTTAAGGTTGTAGCATCAGCTATAGCAAATGGCACATTCAATTTTTTTGCAAGTGTTCTTGCAAGAAGTGTCTTTCCTGATCCTGTCGGTCCAATTAGCAGGATATTTGATTTTTCCAGATCAATCCCTTCAAACTGCGGGTCCTTAATCTCCTTCTCCGAAAGTATAACTCTTTTATAGTGGTTATAGACCGCTACAGAGAGAACCTTCTTAGCAAGATCCTGTCCTATGACATATTCGTCAAGAAATTCCTTTATATCCTTTGGTTTTGGCAACTCATTAATAGATAACTTAAAATCCTTCTTGGTCTTTGTTGACACTGAAAGTGCATCATTAGCCTTTACTATACAATCTGAACATATATTGGAATTGTAGCCCCTAACAAATTTGAGACTAAATTCTTCCATATTTCTACCACAAAAAGAACATACATCCTTAGATTGAAAATCCTTATACCAACTCATTTTGCCTCACTTCTTAGAAGAACCTTATCTATTAAACCATACTCAACAGCTTCCGGAGGAGTAAGAAAAAAATCTCTTTCTACATCTTCTTCAATCTTTGACAGTTCCTTACCTGTGTTGTCTGCCATTATTTGATTAAGCTGTTTCTTTAAACGGTTTATCTCTTTTGCCTGGATCTGAATATCAGTAGCTTGTCCGCCTGCACCCCCCCATGGTTGATGCAACATTATTCTGGAATGAGGAAGAGCATATCTCTTTCCCTTTGTACCACTTGAAAGTATCAATGCAGCAGCACTTGCAGCTTGTCCGACACAGATCGTTGAAACATCCGGCTTGATAAATTTTATTGTATCATAGATCGCCAAACCTGCTGTTACAGAACCACCCGGAGAATTAATATATAAATAGACATCCTTCTCAGAGTCTTGACTCTCCATAAATAGAAGTGTAGCTATAACAATATCAGCTTCAAAGTCATCAATAGGACCGCCGATAAAAATTATATGATCCTTTACAAGTCTTGAAAACACATCCCAAACCTCTTCACCTCGTGAGGTCTTTTCAACAATTCTTGGAATATATCCGTGACTCATAGAAGGTGTTATTATCCCCCTAGCCTCACTCCTAAATGATTTATCAACTGATGAATATACCATCTTACGCCCCTTCTCTATAAAACTCTCAATAAAACTCTTTGTGAAAATTATATTTAAAAATTCTACTTAAAAAATTCCACTTATAAATTCACTATTATTTGTTAAGCAATCAATTTTGATTATTACTTAGCAGCACTATTTAATTCGTCAAGTTTGATCTTCTTGCCTTTTTTTATCTTCGCATTATCGTAGATAAAATCAATTGCCTTCTTAACTTCTACTTCATTTTTAAAAACATCAATCTGTCCATTTGCCTCTACAAGTTTCATAAACTCATCTACTTCCATTTTATAATACTTTGTAAATGGCTCTATATGTTTCTTAACCTCTTCGTCCGAAACAGTAATTTTCTCAATTTTAGCAACATCTCTAAGTATCAAAGCTCTCTTAATCTCTTCAATAGCCTTATCTCTCATCTTAACCTTATATGAGTCCATATTAAGACCCTCTAATTTTAGAAGCTGCTCTACTCTTGTTTTATTTCCACCAACTCTTCCCAAAAGGTCATTGTAATACAAATTTATCTGTTCATCAATCATAGACTCCGGAATATCACCTTCAAATGTAGCAGTAACTTTATCCATAATACTATTAACAGTTTCATTCTTCAAAAAATTTGTTGTATACTCTTCAAGGTCTTTTTTAACCTTAACCTTGAGTTCATCAACAGTATTACAATCTTTATCTATCTGTTTAGCTAATTCATCAGTCAAATCAGGTTTTTTATTTGTTTTTACTTCTAAAACCTCTACTGATATAGATAGCTTTTTACCCTTAAGCGATTCGATCTCAGAGCCTGAATAATCCTTATCAAAGTTTTTCTTATCATCCTTCTTTAGGCCAATAAGATCGCTTCCTATTCTGTAACTGTCATAGTCTTTTCCAATATGAATATACTCTACATCAGATTTCTTCTCTACCCTATCTCCATCTCTAACTTCATACCTTACCTGAACAATATCACCGTCTGATATCTTGCCTGACTTGACCTCTATTGATGCAAACTCTTCAAGAGACCTGTCAATGTCTTTCATTACCTCTGTATCATCAATAGTTACAATATTTTGCTCTATATCAACACCTTTATAGTTTCCAAACTTGATCTTAGGATAGGTTTCGTAAATAAGTTCAAAACTGTAATCCTCACCCTTAACAGGACTTGTAAATTTATCCATTTTAGGCATTGCATAGGTTAACGGTTTGTCCTCAAGTTTATCAACGATACTCTTGAACGATTCATCAATCAACTTACCGGCAGCATCCTTTAAAAAATCCTCTTTAAATTTCATCTCAAGGATTGAGACCGGTACTTTACCTTTTCTAAAACCTTTAATAACTGCATTTTTTTGAGCCTCAGCTAGAATAAGACCATATTCCTTGTCAACCTCAACCTTGTCAACCTTAATTTTTAATGATATTCTTGATTTATCAAGAGATTCTGTTTGATAAGTCACCTGCATATTTCCACCTACACCTTTTTTTAAAAAAAATTTTGTGAAGTTTAACAATTTATTTGATAAAAGTCAAATTATTTTGTTGCAAATTGATTTTTATTTAGAATTTTAACGCCCCTAACATTTAGACGGAATACTTACAATACCTCATAAATCAGCAATCAATTCTTTTACAGTTCCTGCAATCTCTTCTTCATTATATGGCTTATTAATTATTTTTTTTATAACACCATCTCTAAATGCTATCTCTACTTCATCATTATTTAGATGACCGGTTATTATTACCTTAGGAATTTTTTTATACTCATCAACCCTATTTATTGCATAAAAAAAGTCTGTGCCTGTAACCTTAGGCATTCTCTGATCAGAAAAAATTATACTGACAGGTTCACTCTTCAATATACCATATGCAGCATCAGTAGTCAGTGCTGTATGAATTATAAATGAATCACTAAAGATTAGTTTGAAATTCATAAGATTAATAACTTCATCATCGATGTATAATATCGAATATTTATTCAAAACTTCACCCCTATGTTTTTCGAATATCTAATAGTTTAATATAATCCAAAAGCTCTATTATTTCAACAGGTTTAATAAATATTTTTATATCCCGGGCTTTTGAATTACTATCTAAAAAAGAATCGCTTTTTAACAACAAATCATCGCTAAATGAAGTAATAACCACTATCATCTGGTCAGGTTTTATTTTCTTAATGTGACTTATAAAATCTACCCCATTCATCTCAGGCATATATAAATCAGTTATTACAAGATCCGGCATATATGATTTAAAATTAGCTATCGCTTTCCTTGGTGAAGATTCTATAATAACCTCCCCCAACGAATCAAGACCTATTTCATATGATCTTAGAGCGTCTTCGTTATCATCAACAACCAGTATCTTCATACGCCTCCACCCCTTATTTCTGGTGTTTCTGCAGATATTTTTTTACATCATCCGCTATCGAATTTAATGGCAATACAATATCAGCTCCGCCAAGCAAAATCGCCTCTTTGGGCATCCCAAAAACCACCGAACTTTCCTCATCCTGTGCAATAGTATAGCCGCCCTTCTGTCTGATATTTAACAAACCGGAGGCTCCATCCCGTCCCATCCCTGTGAGAATAACACCTACAGCATTTTTACCGATATTCTCTGCAACAGAGTTAAATAGCACATCAACGGCCGGCCGCTGGTTAAAAACCTTGGGCCCCGTAACAATCTTTATGTACCGATCCTTACCAACACTTCTTATCATCATATGATAATTTCCCGGTGCAATATATACCGTACCCTGCATTATCTTTTCACCATCCTCTCCTTCCTTTACGGTTATTGAACAAATGTCATTTAACCGCTTCGCAAATGAAAGAGTAAACTTCTCAGGCATATGGATAACCGCAAGTGTCGGAGGACAATCAGTTTCAAACCCCTTAAATAGCGTCTCTAGAGCCTGTGTTCCCCCTGTCGATGCACCAACCGCGATCACCTTCTCTGTTGTCTCTATCTTACTTAATATCTTCTCCTTTTCGCTGGTCTTAGTACGATTGACAACCTTTTCATGACTTGTTTTTAATTTGGAAAAATTGACTTTTTTTATATTGACGATTTTATCTATAAGATCATCAACTACCTCCTCAATGCTGAACGGCCCGCCCGGTTTTGGTACTATATCTACTGCACCTAGCTCGAGAGCTTCCATTGAGGAGACATTTGACTTGTCCGTTATCGAACTGACTATAATCACAGGCATCGGGTTGTACTTCATAAGGTATTTTAAGAATGTAAGTCCGTCCATTCTCGGTAGTTCGATATCAAGTGTTATAACATCGATGTATGGGTTTTTTTCTATCTTATCTCGTGCAATGTAAGGGTCATTAGCAGAGCCAACTACATTTATCATGGGGTGTTTTGAGAGCTTCTCAGTTAAAATCTCCCTTACAATTGCAGAATCATCAACAATTAAAACATTTATCTTGTCCATTTCATTCTCCCAAATGCCTATAAACAGAATTATGGCTCCGTTCAATTTTTTCTGTTGTATTAAGCAGAGTCTCGGTGTGCCCCAAAAAAAGATATCCGCCCTTTTTTAAATTATTCAAGAGGTTCTTTGCAACTTTATTCCTCGTCTCATTGTCAAAATATATCAGCACATTTCTGCAGAAGATATAATCAAACTTACTTACAAACTGCATATAATCAATAAGATTAAGTTTCTTGATGCAAATATAATCCCTCAGATGAGGTAAAATCTGATAACTCTCATCCCCTATCTTTTTGAAGTATTTATTTTTAATGCTTAGACTTGTTTCATGAAATCGATTTTCATGGTAAACACCCTCGTGCATTTTCTTCAAAACAGATGAATTTATATCTGAGGCAATAAGCAAAAAATTATTGATATTACTTTCAAGAAGGCTGATAATAATTGAATAAACCTCCTCACCTGTTGAACTAGCCGCACTCCATATCACCGGATGTGCCTGATCCTGCCTCTTTATAAGCTGTACAAGTATATCCAAATGATCTTTCTCTCTAAAAAAGAAAGTATGGTTAGTTGTTACATACTTAATTAGCGTCTCCAATGATTCACTATCGCCTGATTTTAACGACTGAAAGAATTCTTCAACAGAGTTGTATTTTTCCCTCTGTATTATCCTCTCAATTTTGGACTCGAGCAAATAGTCCTTATCACCGGAGAAGTTAAGACCAAGCTTATTGTAGATAAGTTTTTTATATCCGGCCAAAACCTCAGCATTCATATTATCACCCTACCGTTTATAACACACTAGAAACTCTTGAACTCTTCATCAGACTCAAATGATATTTTGTGTAGATCGACATCAGGCTTTACAATCTCAGTTTTCCCAATTGCTTTTGTTTTCTCAGAAAATCTTGGAACAGGCTGACTTAAAGTATTGTTCTTTAACCGCCTATTACCGCTATCCCTATCGGCTCTAGTAAATGTTGACCCCGTAACTAGTGTGTGCAGCTCATTTACAACATTATTTAGACTCTCAACCTGACTCTGCAACTCTTCAGCGGCATTTGCAGTCTCCTCAGATGATGAGGCATTGCTCTGAACAACTACATCAAACTGAACAATAGCCTTATTGATCTGCCCTATACCATCATCCTGTTGCCTTGAAGCGGATTCTACCTCTCTAGTCATCTCTTTAACTTTATTTGAGTTATTAACAATATCCTTAAACACCTCAGACAACCTCTTTGAAACCTCAAGTCCACTCTCTATCTTTCGTATAGTTTCCTTTATCATCTTTGCTGTCTCTTTGGCACTCTCTGATGAACGGTTAGCAAGGCTCTTAACCTCATCGGCTACAACTGCAAATCCCATGCCTGATTCACCGGCCCGGGCAGCCTCAACCGCCGCATTTAATGCTAGCATATTAGTTTGAAATGCAATATCCTCAATGATATCTATGATGCCCTGTATCTCATCAGTTGACTTACTTATGCCATTCATACTCTCAAGCATCTTATTCATCTCTAAAACACCGATATTCGAGCTTTCAGTTGTTTTCTCAGCTAAGATACTTGACTCCTTAGCGTTCTCAACATTCTGTTTAACCATTGAAGAGAGTTCTTCCATCGAGCTTGTCGTCTCCTCTATAGCTGATGCCTGTTCTGTAGCTCCATTTGCGATCTCCTGTGCAGCATCTGAGAGTTGTGCCGATGAAGTTGACATCTGTTCGGCACCGGCTGAAAGGTTAAATACGATATTTTTAACAGGTCTGGCTACCAGATACACACCGATCCAGATGGAAAGGATTATTGAAACTATTAGTCCCAGTATTATTGTAGCAATTACAACAATCGTTGACATATTTGCTAGTTCTGTATTATCATCAGCCGTTTTATCTGCTACTGTAATTTTTAAGCGTATAATCTCATCTAATACAATTTGTGCTTCATTCCTTATAATGACAAGTTCTGAAAAAGTATAATTATGAGCCTCAGCCATACGATTCTTGTTAAGCAGATCCACCACTCGATCGATCCCTACTTTATAACCGTCATAAAGACTCAAGAATTTTAAGAAAATAACCTCATCTTCTTTACTTATATAAGTGGTTTTATAATTATCAATGTATTCATCTTCAGTCTTTTTCATTTCATCAATAATCTTTAAATAATCATTAACCATATTAAAATTCTTTGTTGCATGATTATACAGTATATAACCAAGTGCTGCCCTGTATTTTTGAAAATTTGTACTTATATAGACTAAATCCTTTAAGGATACTGTACACTTTTCATACAAAAATGTATCAGCTTTATTTATCTCACGGATATTTACCACGCCAACAACCCCGATAGCCGTACCTATTAACGCAACCACTAAAAACGCACTCATTATTTTAAACTGTAAACTTTTACCCTTTTTCATTCGATTCCTCCTGTTAAGCTGTTTTTTCTACTGTTTTAATAAATGCAAGATCATCATCACTAAGGATCTTAACAACATCTAGTACGATCACTATCCCATCAGGCGTATTTGCGATACCTTTGATAAAGTCCGACTTGATCTTTGAGTTTATGTATGATGCCTTAGAAATATTCTCCTCAGGTATACTTATAACCTCTCTGATAGAATCAACAACAACTCCCATATACGATATCTCTCCCTCATAATCAACCTCGACAACTATTATACTTGTCCTCTTATTATACTCTTTAAAGACCATTCCAAACTTAAGCCTTAGATCAATGATTGGAATAATCTGACCGCGAAGATTAATCACGCCTTTAATATACTCAGGTGTCTGCGGTATGGGTGTAACTTCTGACATCCCCATTAATTCTTTAACCTTCAATATCTCAAGACAGTAAGCCTCATTCTCGATCATAAAACTTAAAAATCTTGATCCGACTAACAACTTTCTTTTTCTGATCTCCATAACTTCCCCCTTATATTTCAAAATACAATACTATTTTTTTGCACCCAATCGTTTATTTATCATACTAGATTGAGTTTCCACCTCGCTCTCTACTCCGTTTCCGGTAACTATCAATAAAAGCTTTCCTATTAGATTTTCCAGATTAATAACCTGAGCCTGAAGTTCTTCTGCTGCATTCGCAGTTTCCTCCGAGGTAGAAGCGTTCTTCTGCACAACAGCATCAAACTGCACTATAGCCTTATTTACCTGACTTATCCCCTCATCCTGTTGTCTTGAAGCAGATTCAACCTCTCTAGTCATCTCTTTTACTTTACCAAACGAATCTAATATCCCTTTAAACATCTCAGATAATTTTTTTGATATCTCCAATCCGTCATCTACCTTAGATATTGTTTCTTTGATCATTTTTGCAGTCTCTTTAGCACTCGCTGCACTACGGTTAGCTAGGCTCTTAACTTCATCAGCCACTACTGCAAACCCCATACCTGACTCTCCTGCTCGGGCTGCTTCAACAGCGGCATTTAATGCAAGCATATTTGTTTGAAATGCTATATCATCAATTACATCAATAACTGCTTGGATTTCATCTGCTGAGTGACTTATCGACTCCATTGCAGATAACATTTTATGCATATCATCACGGCCATCCTCAGAGTTTTTCAATGTGTTCTCTGCCAATATTGATGATTGTCTAGCATTTTCCACATTCTGTTTCACCATTGACGCAAGTTCCTCCATAGAGGCACTTGTTTCCTCAATTCCCGCCGCCTGCTCAGTCGCACCATTCGATAGATCCTGCGAAGAAGAAGTTAATTGACTTGAAGCTCCAAGTATCTGTCTTGCTCCGTTCTGAAGCTCTCTTGATAGATTATTGATCGGTCTAACTATAGAGTTTGCAACAATATTTGCTAACAGCAGAAAAATAAAGGTTGTAATTATAATTATAGCTACGATAATAATTATAATGTTTGAAATTATAAACTGGCTTCCTTTATTCTCTTCAATAGCTGTTAAAAATGTAACATCTGTAAAATAATTCAACAACTCTCTTGCATCTGAAAAACTTTTTATATAAACAGTATTGTATTCGATTAAAGATTGATTGAAATTTCTACTGTTTATCAACTCTATCACAGTAGTACTTATTGCCTCAACCTGTTTAAACGCTGTTTCAAACTTGTCAAAGTATTCAAACAAATTGCTATTATGTTTGTATATTGCTTTAAACTTATTATAACGCTCACTAACCTGGGTAAGATTTGAAGTTATATCAGAAATATTTTTTTCTATCTGTTCTTTATCATAGCTTGAATGATTATTTAAGATCAGTAATATCGCAAGATTGGATTGATAGATGTCTCTATCAGCCTCAACAAGATACTCTATCCCAAATAAACCATTTACCTGTTTGTTAAGCCCTCTTAACAAAAACCCGATAACACAATTGTGTTTACTAAGATAACAATCATAAATGTCCAAATAATCTTTCTCTTCAAACTTATTGATTTCATAACTTACCCCTTAGTATAAAATATAATTATTTCTTAAAATCTTCATCGCTCTCAAAACTTATCCGGTGTACTCCACTATCATTTCCACTTATATTAGTTCGTGATCGATTTTCAACCTGTTTAAACTTAGCATTGTTATTTTTTGGTTGATTTGTTACTTTAGTTATTCTATTTTGCCCTAATACTTTTTCATTGTCTACCTCTATCTCATCACCTGTTACCAACAAGAATAACTCTCCAACAATTGACTCAAGCATTCCCACTTGAGATTTTAACTCATCAGCTGAGCTTGCTGTTTCTTCTGAGCCGGATGCATTCTTTTGCACAACCGCATCAAACTGAATAATAGCTTTATTCACCTGACTTATACCTTCGTCCTGCTGCTTTGAGGCTGACTCAACTTCTTTAGTCATCTCTTTTACTTTATTTGATGCATCTAAAATCTCTCTAAATGATGCTGATAGTTTCTTTGATACATCAAGACCATCATTTACTCTAGCAATTGCCTCTTTAATCATCTTTGCTGTTTCTTTTGCACTTTCAGATGATCTGTTAGCAAGATTCTTGACCTCATCTGCGACTACAGCAAACCCCATTCCAACCTCACCTGCTCTGGCTGCTTCAACAGCTGCATTTAATGCAAGCATATTTGTTTGAAATGCTATATCATCTATTACATCAATAACGGACTGTATCTCATCAGTTGATTTGCTGATTGAAGTTATAGCCTGAACCATCTTAGCCATCTCATATGATCCTGTTAACGAAGACTTTGCTGTTAGTTCTGCTAACTCACTAGAAGCCTTTGCATTCTCAACATTCTGCTTAACCATACTGGATAACTCTTCCATTGAGGCCGTAGTCTCTTCAATCCCTGCCGCCTGCTCTGATGCCCCGTTAGCAATCTCCTGTGCTGATAGAGAAAGTTGACTTGATGAACCGGCCATCTGTTGTGTGCTCTCTGATAGAATATTGACCATATTTGATATAGGTCCGGTTATACCTGAAGTTACTTTTAAGGAAATAGTTATGCCAACTATCGCAAGAATTAAAAAAACTCCAAGGAAAGCTAATTTTACGACTAAACTAACAAAATCAGCCAGTTCAATAGTTCCTCCTGAAAATTCACTCTCCAATATAGCTAGCTTCTCTTTTAGAGCTGACAATTCAGTCATTTTTTTATCTTTCTCTATCTTTAAAGTCTCTTTTTCAAGACTAATAATAGCTGACTTAAAGTCATTTGTTGATTTATTTGCTTTTTCAGAAGTATTTATCAAATTTTTAACTAATGGATGCCATGATAACAATGCAACCCTTGATGTGAACACACCAACATTACCATCATTCAACTCTGAGAAGACAGATAAAAGATGCTTTTTCAATTCACTACCTTTTTTAGTCTGCATAAGGTTACTTAACTCTCCGAAGGTACTAGAATATGACAAAGGTTTTTCAATTACCGTATAAAATCTCTCCCTATACTCTTTATCATTAGTTGCAAGGTATAAATAATAGTCTGCAATTGCATCATTCAGATATACAGAATGGTTTCTTTCCATCTCCGTAATCCTTGTTATAATTGCCAGCGTATCCGCGCTCCAAAAAGATAAACTAACCATCAAAATAACAAAAATCAACATTGAACCAACAATAATCAATATTTTGTTCCTGATTGATGGACGAAACAAACCAACAACTAATCCTTTTTTGCTACTACTAGTTTTTAAAAAATCATTTTTATTTTCACTCATAAACTTCCCTTTTTTTTCTACTATACCAATTTCTTTATTACACCCAATAACTGATCCGGCTCACAGGGTTTTATAATCCACCCGTTAGCCCCGGCTGCTTTGCCTTCGCTTTTCCGTTCCTCTTTGGTTTCTGTTGTAAGCATCAATATTGGAGTTTTCGCAAACTGTGCCTGCTTCCTTATCTCTTTAACCAAAGTCAGGCCATCCATAACAGGCATATTTACATCCAATAGAAACAGATCAATCATCTGTCCTGCCATCTTCTTAAGAGCGTCCTCACCATGCTCTGCTTCCAATACTTCATACTCACCAATCAGACTCGATTTTAACATAGTCCTTATTGTGCTTGAGTCGTCAACTAACAATATTTTTTTCATAAAAATATTCCTCCTTCAGAATAACTCTATCTTTGTATTTTCTCTTTTCAGGTCCACATGCCCCTCATAATTAAGCTTGCTAAGTGTTTTCTCCAGTGCATCAAGCTCCCGTGAAGTTGTAAGTCGACTTCTAATCCTTCCGCTTGTCTCTGACACACGACTATTTGATCCGCTTGCTTGATTTGGTTGTATATATTTCAATTTATCAAGCGAGTCTGTTATAAAATCGTCAATTACAAGCTCAAGATTACCGGCCTCCTGTATCGTTATCTCATGAAGCTGAACTACAGGTGAAATATTGCCAACTTTTACTCTAACAGTCTGAATAAAAGCCTGTATCTGTTCATATATAGTTTCAAAATTTTTAGAATACCTTGAAAAAATATCACCGGCTTCATTACTAGATCTCAATTGATCTGTAACGCTATTGACAATATTATCCTCCCTTGTTTGAAAGTCGATATTTATTGAACTTAGAACTCTCTTTGACTCAGCTATTGTAAGGTTAATATCTTTTAAAAAACTAACAGTATGGCCTGAAAGTTTCTTTATCTCCTCAGAGATTACTCTAAACCCTTTCCCATCATTGCCTGCTCTTGCTGATTCTATTGCTGCATTTATAGAAAGCACATTGATCTGACTTGCAATATTATCAATCTCCTTCGCACTCTCAAATATTTTATTTGTTATACTTTCAAAGAGCTTGATATTATCATTAAATGACTTGAATGTGTTATTAACAGTCTTTAAAACCAGCTCAGTGCTTAGACGAATATCATCAGCCTTCTTTGATATCTGTTTAAAACTTGTTTGATTTACGATTTCATCTTCATATTGTGCTATATTTTTTAAAAAATTAACGATATGCTCTTGAATGTTCAAAAGATCAGTAGAGATTGGTGTTGTAGTAACACTAAGGTTAACAGATATTGATTCAATAAGATTCCTAATCGCTTCTTTGTAAAATACGAGTTCAAAATTTAATTGTCCTGCCAGATCACCTGATTTTGATTCCATTCCGGCAATTAATTCTTTACTCTCATTCTCTACTATTTTCCGTTCATCTCTGTACATCTCAAAGTCGCGATTTAGTTGTTCAAATTCTTTTATTTTATCATTAAGTGTCATCTTTTGAATTGCTGAAATCTTCGCTTGATATCTATAGCTCACAACAAAAAATGAGATAAAACAAACATCACTGACAAGTAAGGGTATAAAATTTTCCTTAAAAAATAATATATAGATTGACTGAACAACCAGTAATACTCCAAAAAAAACTACACTTAAACTCATTTTATTAAGTCTCATCTGCTTCCCCTCTTAAGTTCTTCAAGTTTAGTTATAAGTTATAAGTCATAACTTTTGCAGAAACTTTATATTTTTCAACAAGACTTCTCACTAATCTCAATTATCTGATCTACATCGAGTACCAATCCTACTTTCCCGCCTGCTAAAACAGTACCGGATGAGACACCTTTCAGATCCTTAAATTTCCTGCCGAGCGACTTGATAACGACCTCTTTTTTACAGATGATCTCATCGACCAGAACAACAAATTTCTTTCCAAGTGAAGATTCTACTACTATACCGATGTTATTGAAGCCTGAGTTTGCCTTAACCTTAAAAACAGCCTTCAAGTCAATAACAGGTAGAATCTCATCTCTTAACTTGTAGACAAATACACCATTTACATTATGCACAGACTCATTTTTTATCTTAATCGACTCAATAATTGAGGCTATAGGTACTATAAATGTTGAATCCTCAAGTCTTATCACCATCCCATCAATTATTGCCGTACTTAAAGGAAAAATCAGTATAAACTTTGAAAACTTATCCTTCTCGGTCTGTATCTCAATCTTACCCTTGTTTGCCGTAACAACGGATTTTACTATATCCATCCCAACACCTCGCCCCGAAACAAGATCAACCTGTTCAGCTGTTGAGAACCCGCTATAGAATATCAGATTATATATCTGCGAATCGTTCAAAGAATTTATCTCATCTGCTTTTATCAAATTTCTTTCAAGGGCCTTAGCTATAATTTTATCTCTATTTAACCCCTGACCGTCATCCTCTATAGAAATAATGATATTATTTCCACGCCTCTCTGCCCCAATTATTATCCTACCCTCAGATGGTTTTCCCTTAGCATTTCTATGTTCTGCTGTTTCTATCCCATGATGAACAGAGTTCCTGACAAGATGGATCAGAGGCTCCTCGAGCTTCTCTATCAAATTTCTATCCACCTCAAGATCATCTCCAATAGTTTCAATATTTACAACCTTGTTTAGTTTCTTTGATACATCTCTTATTACCCGTTTTACATTGCCGAAGAGATTCTTGACAGATTCAGTTCTAAGTTGCATTCCGGCATATTGTAGAATTTTAATTATCTTTCTAGCCTGAAGCATCCCCGGACTACTATCACTAATCTGACCAACAGCTATCAATAACTCACCTATCATGTCAACCAGATAGTTTACCTTAGAGGCCTTAACTTTTATTATCTGATCATTTTTTTCTGACTTTTTTTGCGGCTCGTCTTTAACAGTTAAGTCTTTTCCTGTTAAGTCTCTTTGATTTTTTAGGCTATCCTGCAACTCTCTCTCTGTGATATAGTGATTCTCTACTGCGACCTCACCAAATTTCTTTGAGAATGCACTAACCTTTTGCTGCTCCAATATTTTTTCAACATCCTCCTCTGAGACCTTACCCTTATTTATAAGAACAGTTCCCAAATTTGGCTTTGTATCACTCTTAATCTCATTTAGAGTACTTATGTATCCGCTTAATGAGGTCTTGTTGAATATTGCCACCTCTCCGTTTTTTAACTCTCTCACTATGTCCTTTGAAAGATCAACACCCTCAAGTAATATATCAATTAACTCAGGATTGAGCTGTAACTTATCAGACCGCACCATATCTAAAATATTTTCAATGTTATGCGTCAACTCTCCAAGAGTTGCAATCTTTAAAAAACCACACTCACCTTTTATCGTGTGAAATATCCTAAATAGACCATTGATAAGCTCTTTATTACCCGTATCTTTTTCAAGCTCCAGGATAAGCTCCTGAGCCTTTACTATTCGATCTTCTGCTTCAACAATAAAATTCTTGACAAGCTCATCAGAAACTAAAGAAAGACCACTTTTAATCACCTCTTTATCATTATTTCGATCATCTGCCATTGTTTTCAACTCAACAACCGCTGACTTCTTCTGCAACAACCTCTGTATTTTATCAATATCTTTTGTTATTAAGTCTTGGAAATTATCAGGTCCACTATTCTTTAGTGCGTTATTAACAAGAATTATAGCCTGTTCAAGTATCTTTATTATCTCTTCATCGCCTGTCATCGACTTAAGCTCTGAACAAATATCAGAAATAGTTGACAGTGTTAATACATCCCCATCCTCATAATTAATTATCAAATCGGTTATCTGATCAAATAAAACAATAACTTTATCCATGCTAACCTCACTTGTTACAAAAAAATACCATAGAGCCACGATACATAAGCATTATTTATGCCATCGGTAATAATCATTAAGTTCATTTTACCACCCTCATAATGCTAAAGCTGTCAGGTTTTTCAACACTAAACAATATACAGGCGTGTGAAATCACACACTTCAACTGTGTGATTTCACACAGACATTCATTTTTTTTATTGTGAAAAATCACCTTGGTCAGGTGATGTTGATTTGAACTATTTTTGAACTAATAATACATTGATAAAAAATGGTACAATTTTTGCTAAGGCAATCTAATCAAGGAAATAGCTATGAATACAACTATTGCAGAACTCTGGGAAAAGAGGTTTAGCAGGTCAGTTTTTTCTATCATCGATGATCTTACCGTCTTTATTGCTGATGATTCAACTACGATCACTTCAGTTATCAATAACAGCCTATCCTCTAAAGGTATTGATACAGAGGTATTTAATACACTTGAAGCTCTAGAATCAAGACTCAGATTAAAAAAACCGGATATTCTGATACTTGATTACTATTTTGCGGACACAACCAGTTTTGAGTTTATAAAAAAGTATTCAAAAATTATACCAATTATTGTAATGTCATCTACAGAAAACTCAGACGATATTAACGGAGTTTTTGGTTTTGGTATAATTGATTTTGTGCCGAAACCGATCAGCCCTGATATTTTGATTCTTAAGATAAACAATTTTGTCGCTCGAATAGCATATATGCGTGACTATGATAACATGGAATTTTTTTTAAATTCATTATTATATACTGTGGAGATAAGGGATCTATATACGCGCGGACATTCTGAGAGGGTGTCAGAGCTGTCCTATAAAATGGCTCGTCACCTCAAACTCGATCAAGAGACCTCTCAAACCATAAAAAAAGGTGCACTGCTTCACGATATAGGGAAGATTGGCGTGAGAGATAGTGCACTTTTAAAAAAAGGAAAACTCACCGATGAAGAGTTTGAAGAGATAAAAAGCCATACAACCAGCGGATTTAACATATGCAAAGATATGATGACATTTCAACCATTTTTAAATATTATTAGAAATCATCACGAAAAGCTGGATGGAACCGGCTATCCTGACGGACTAAAAGGTGGGCAGATCCCTATTGATGTTCAGATAGTATCTATAGCTGATGTTTATGATGCATTAACTTCAATACGAATATATAGAGATGCTTTACCTTTTGAAAAAGCATATCAGATAATGTATGAAGAGTATAAAAAAGGGTTTTGGGATATAGAACTTTTAACAGCCTTGAGAGAGATTAATGAGGATTTGTAATGAAACAATTAGAACTATCTAAGGTAATCATCGCCATCTTATCAGGCTTCATATGTATCGCCTTGTCTCCATATAACCTCGAATACAGCACTGACGGTTTTGTAATCAATCTTCATTGGAGTTTTATATTTCCATTGCTGATATCAATGGCATATGGCGGAAGGTACGGATTAATTGCCGGAGTTATAGGTCTCGGTGCTTTATACCCTTTTTATATTTGGAAAGATAACGGCCTGGCCAATCTCTTAACATTTGTTGCACGAACCCTTTACTTTGTATTATTTGGGTGGGCATTTCAAAATCGTGAAAAGGCAAAACAATTGATAAACCATCCGATTATTATATTTCTTATAGCCTCTTTTATCTTTTTTATTTTTAACTATTGGTTATTTCCGATTTTTTTAAAATTAAATCAGTATTTTAACTTAAATAAATATTATGAGTCTATGCCGCATTCAATCATAACCGCGATTACTTTGAAAAATTTTGCAGGAAATCTGTTGATAACTATTCTAGCTTACTCACTTCTAAAGCAACCATTTATCCGAAAACCACTAGGCTTAAAGGTTTTAGAGTGTTCAAAGCATAACAGTTCGATTTTTTTTCTATCTTTGACCGCTTCAATTTGTTTATGGATTACAGATCAACTATTTTATGGTATATTTATTAAAGGGTTTTCAGAAAATAGCATTATTACAATAACTTCACCGCATGAAATAATATCCTTGGTTGTTCTAGTTTTCGGAAGTTTTTTAGTTTCAAATATAATCTGCAACAATAGCGAAAACAGACTGGAAGCAGAGGAACTTCTAATAGAGAACAAAATATTTCTGCAGAATGTCATTGATAATATACCAAGTATAATTTTTGTAAAAAACGCCAGTGATCTAAAATTTATTCACTTGAACAGATCAGGTGAGAAAATGATCGGCTTAACAAATGAGCAACTTACGGGTAAAACAGATTTTGACTTCTTCCCGCATGAACAGGCCACCTTTTTTACAACGATGGATCGTGAGGTAATAAAATCTAAACAGATGCTGGATATCCCTGAGGAGACAATACAAACAGTAAAGACAGGAACTAAGACTCTGCATACCAGAAAAATACCAATATTTGATAACAACGGTAAACCTCTATATCTCCTAGGCATATCTGATGACATTACAGATTATATTGTTAAAGAAAAAGAACTTCTTGCATACCGAAATGATCTTGAAAAACTTGTAGAAGAACGCACAAAAGAACTAGAATACTCAAACCAACTCTTGATTGCCGAAAAAGAGAAGGCTGTGTCGGCTAACCTTTCGAAGAGCAGATTCCTTGCAAATATGAGTCATGAAATGCGTACCCCGTTTAATGCCATCCTTGGATTTTCAAACCTCCTTAGAAGTGACAACACCCTATCAGACAACCACATCGAAAAGATAGAGATAATAATAAAAAGTGCTGAACACCTTCTCAGTCTTATTGATGATATTCTTGAGATGTCAAAAATTGAGTCAGGACGGGTAAAATTAGAGTTAAGGGAGACCGATCTTCAAACATTATTAAACGATATTATTGATATGATGAAACTTAAATCATCTAAAAGCAACCTGGATTTTTTTATTGATATTCCTGAACTGGATAGAGTAAGATTTGTGTTAACAGATCCTTTAAAACTTAGACAGATAATGATAAACCTTCTGTCAAACGCAATTAAATATACAGAATCAGGATCAGTAACCCTATCAATCAGATATGATATGATTAGAAAAAATGATTTTAAACTAATATGCGAGGTCAAAGATACAGGCATCGGGATTCCGGATGATTTAACCGAAAAAATATTTAACCCATTTGAAAGAATTGATAATACAGCAAATATTCCTGGTGCAGGTTTGGGACTGGCTATAACCAAGCAATATATTGAACTGATGAATGGTACAATATCTGTGCAGAGCATAGAAGGAAACGGCTCAACATTTTCATTTGAGATCCCGCTCTCAATGTGTGACAACAAGTACAACCACACTAAAAATACAAAGGTCAACATATCAGGTTATCAAACAGTAGAACATGATAAGAGGATCCTGATTGCTGAGGATCAGGATATTAACAGAAAGTTGATAGAGGAAATTCTAAAGAAAACCGGTTTTAAGGTCAGATCTGTATGTAATGGACAAGAGGTTATGAATCTAATTGATATCTGGACACCTGATGTGATCTTAATGGACTGGAGGATGCCGGTCATGGATGGACTGACTACTACAAAACTAATCCGCAAAAACCCGGATTATGACAATATTAAAATAATTGCACTTACCGCACATGCCTTTAGTGAATACAGAGAAGAAATGATAATGGCAGGTGCAAATGATTTTATCAGAAAACCATTTAAAATAGAAGATATTTTTAATTCGCTCGGACAATTTGTTACATTAAGGCCAATTAACTCACTTAATGAAACAGAATCACCAAATTTAATAGATAAAACAGTTCATAATGAATCGGATATTAAAAGTATATTAAGCAAAATCGACAGGGAAAAATTACCGGAAATATTGATGTATGCAAATAACGGTCTTTCAGATGAAATTAAAAGGTATTTAACTGAGAATACAGATATTGATAAAATTGTCGCTGATATAATCCTGGAAATGGCATCCGTATACAATTTTGAAGGGATTATTCGACTGATTTCTAAAATATAAATAATAATTGCTTTATCAAAAACAGAATTATGATATAATAGTTCTGCATCGATAATTTATTGATTAACTATTGGGCACTTCTAAATACCCTATTTATAAATAAATTATTTTTAAGGAGTACCGTTAGTGACAAGTTCAGCCCCTTTTAGTGAGTTAGATCTAACATCAAAAACAGGCAAACTCATCAATGAATACTTATTAAATATGAGCCATGAACTTAGAACTCCATTAAACGGCATCCTTGGGTGTGCAAATATATTAAAAAAATACGACAACCTCACAGAGAAGCAAAAATCCGAGGTTGACATAATAGAGACTTCAGGTAATAAACTACTTAGCACTTTAAATGACATTCTAGATATGGCAAAGTTAGAGTCAGATAAGATAACAATTAAAAAAAGCAGGATCATATTCAAAGACTTTATAGATAATATTATCTGTATGGCACGGTTTAAGGCAGAATACAAATCTCTTGATTTTATTTCAGATGTGCCTGAGTTATTACCAACATTTATCTACACCGATGAGAATCGGCTGGCACAGATAATAATGAATCTAATCGATAACGCTATAAAATACACAGATAGAGGGTATATTAAAATAAAGTTAAGTGCTGACTCCAACACAATTACATTTGGTATTGAGGATTCAGGCATAGGGATTGACAAGGACAAACTCCCATACATATTTATCCCCTATGATCAAAGGGGTAAAAAAAATCTGGATAGAACCGGGACCGGGCTTGGACTTGCAATAAGTGAAAAACTGGTTACTATGCTTGGTGGCAATAAGATATCTGTAACAAGTATAAAAAATAGGGGAACAGCATTCAGCTTTACACTCAAAGTTAATTGTGACTATTCAAACTCGGATACGGATCTGGCAAGAATAGATGTCAAAAAAATCTCGGGCTATACAGGCAACAGGCTAAGTGCGTACATTCTTGATGACAGCAGTGTTAACAGATATATCTTCTCAGAGATTCTATCCGGGTTTGGTTTTATTGTTACCGGATTTGAAAAGTATAATGACCTGTTGGCAGCTTCAGACTCTATTAAACCGGATATTATCTTTACTGATCTTTATATGCCTGATATTTCAGGTTTATCGGTTGTAAAAGATTTAAAGCAGAATGAAAGATTAAAAAAAACTCCAGTAATTATTATGAGTTCCACTGTTGCCGAAAAAGAGAGAGAAGAGAGCTTTCTAGCCGGTTGCGATGACTTCTTGAGTAAACCAATAATTGAACACGACTTATTAAGTCTCATCGATGCATTTCTGAAACCATCATGGACCTTTTTTGATACAATCACAGAAGATCTTCCTTCACTTACAGATATGCCTTTTCCACCAATAGAACATGTTAGAGAACTTCTAACCTACGCCAATCAGGGCAACTTAAAAAAAATTGAAATGTATTTAGAGAATATCCCCTCTGAATTTATTGACTTTAAATCGATGATTAGAAATCAATGTCTGAGTTATAACATAAAACAAATGAAAGATATATTAAATAACAAATACGGAGAATAATATGATTAATAATCTTACAGATATTCAAAATTCAAACATACTATTAGTAGATGATAATGCAGAGAACCTGGCAGTCATTCATAAAATCCTCTCTAACTATGACTTCAATGTTATGATGGCTCAGAGTGGAAATGATGCATTAGATATTGCCAATTCAAATGATATAGATTTAATTCTTCTGGATATAAAACTTCCGGATATTGATGGCTATGAAGTGTGCAGGAAACTAAAAGATAATAAAGCTACCGAGGATACACCGGTTCTTTTTATCAGTATTCTTTCAGAGACTAAGGATAAAATTATGGGTTTTGCTTCAGGTGGAGTCGACTACATAACTAAACCATTTAATTCAGAAGAGGTACTTGCGAGGATTGTAACGCATCTTACGATCAAGAGTCAGAGAGAACAATTAAAAAAACTTAACCAGGAAAAAAACAAGATATTTTCGATCATATCTCATGATCTTCGCGGACCTCTATCCGCTGCATACAAACTTACTCAACTGATTAATAATAAAATTATGTCATTTGAAAGTGAAGACTTTACAGAAACAATCAGCCTATTGTCAACAACCACAAAGGAGTTATACTTGATGATGGAAAATCTTCTTGATTGGTCAATTTTTAAATCTCATGACATCAATCATACAAAGAAGATGATAGTTCCATCAAAACTGATCAATGATACAATAAACCAGCTATCACTCCTTCTAAAAGAGAAAAACATCTCAACTATAAATAACATCTCCGATGAACTGTCAATTTTTTATAATGATAAATCCTTCGCTGTTATAATTCGAAACTTATTATCTAATTCAATTAAGTTTTCAAAAGAAGGAGGACTGATTCAATTTGATTTTTATGATGATGGTAAGAACTTCATCTTTCAAATAAAGGATAACGGCGTTGGTATGGAGGTAGAACAGCTGGAATCCCTTGCACTTGAAAAAACCGGCGAATCAACCTTTGGAACCGGCGGCGAGATCGGAAAAGGGATGGGAATGAAGCTATGCCGGGATTTTGTAGAATTTTATGGTGGCAAATTGATAATTGAAACACAGAAAGACCAATTTACAACAGTTTCATTTACAATACCAAAAAAATAGCTAAATTAAAAAAAACTTTTTAGTTTTTACTTTTTCTTTCAGTTTTAAATCTGTGATATAATTGAATTCTGTTTAGCCCAAGATAGGACGCAGCTTTTGTCTTATTTCCATCAAACTTTTTTAATGCAGCATCAACTATTTCAATATTCAAATCATCAAGAGAAAAAGGGTTATCAAGAAGCTTATCAATTATTGCTGTTGTAGACATATTAAAAGATCTTATTTTTTGCTTTGATTTAATAAAATTTTTAAAATCATCTGATGTAAGTGTCTCATCCTCCTTAAACAACAAAGCCTTAGTTACTGTATTTGATAACTCCCTTACATTACCCGGCCATTCATACTCTGTAGCTAAGTCAATAGCACACTTAGATATAATCCTAACCATTTTTTGATTTACAGAGATTTTTCCTTCATAAAATTTTTTAATAAAGTAGATCATTAAAGGAAGAATATCCTCTTTTCTGTCCTTTAGGCTTGGCACAGTTATTTTACAGATATTTAATCTATAATATAGATCCTCCCTAAACTTCCCCTCTCTAATCAATTTTGGGATCGACTTGTTGGTTGCAGTGATAATGCGACTCTTTATGATCTTCTTATGATTACTTCCGACACCATAATACTCTTTTTCCTGCAAAACTCTTAACAGTTTAACCTGTACTTCTACGGGAATCTCTGTTATCTCATCTAAAAAGAGGATACCCCCTTTACTGGCCTCAATCTTTCCCTCTTTACCACGACTATCTGCACCTGTAAAAGCCCCCCTATCATAACCAAAAAGTTCAGATTCAAATATATCCTTTGGAATCGCAGCACAATTAACACCGACAAACGGCATCGTCTTATCATTATATAGGAAACTTGCAACTACCTCTTTACCGGTGCCGGTTTTACCTTCTATTAAAACAGGAATCTCAGGATACTCTAATAGTTTAATCATCTTTTTATGAATACTTTTCATAATATCAGAACAAATGATATGTCCGTTTAGCATGAAGTTTTCCAATCTAAAATCATCAATTCTAATATCACCATTCAGTAAACTGTCTTGATAATTTAGATTATTAAAATCACCTCTACATGAGCTGTTTATATTCTGAATCTCTTTAACAATATTAGACAACTTATCAGTGTCAATCGGCTTTACCAGGAAATCATAGGCACCCAGTTCTATCGCATTTATTGATTCAATCACCTCGCTCTGACCAGATATCAGTACAATCTTTAAGCTCTTATCAATCTTCCGAATATTTTTAGTAAGCTCAACCCCATTCATACGGGGCATCTTTATGTCAGTAATAACAAGATCGTAATTTGTATTCTTAACTAATTCAAGAGCATCCACCCCATTATAAGCCTCATCTATCTCTGTAACATCAAGTTCATTTAGATAGCCCACAAGAACACTACAGAGTGAAACTTCATCATCAACAATTAGTACTTTCATTTATAGTTCTATGGGCATCATGATTTTAAATGACGCCCCTCCTAAATCACTTTTTGAAACTACAACAGACCCGTTTATTGAATTGAGTATTGTTTGAACGATATAAAGTCCCATTCCTATTGAGTCACCTCTCAGCTTAGTTGTAAACATTGGATTGAAAACAGAATCAATAATTTCCGGCTTTATTCCCGGTCCGCTATCAGAGATATCAACAAAAAATTTACCCTCCAATAAACCAGTTTCAAACCTGATCTTTTTAATATCACTATCACTATCATTCAAGGCGTCGATTGCATTGTTAATTATATTTCCAATAAGTTGATGAATCAAGGTTTCTGAACAATTGACTACTGCATCGATTACTGCAATTCTCTTTTCAAGTTCAATACAATGATTTTTCAACTTCTGGTCATAGATATTAATTACCGAGTCAATAACAGGGACTATATGAGTTTTATTAACCTCAAGATCATTTTTATTAGATGATATAATTTTTTTCATACTATTGATAATATCGTTTATCCTGACAATTCCACCGGATAGCTCTTTAAGGTTCTCAATATTTTTTTGATCAATATCTGTAGGTCTATCAAGTTTATTCAATCTCAGAATAATAGTATCTGTAATAACCTTTATTAATTGAAGCGGTTGTTTTATCTCATGAGCTATAGCAGATGAAAGTGTCCCCAAAGCTGTAAGCCGTTGTGCTCTAAGTATCATTTTTTCTTTCAACTCATTTTCAAGTTCATCTTTTTTTACATCGGTTACATTTCTTGTAAATACAAAGACACTCATCAGTTGATTATCAAGGCTCAACTCTGGTATCATGATTATATCCCAATGCTCATTATTTATCTTAAACTCTTTTCTCCTTACAGACTTAACCTCAAACACCTCTCTTAAAAAATCCGTTGTAAATCTCGAGAATTCATCTGACAACCCCAGTTCATCAGCTCTCTTTCCATTAACAAACGACGCTTTTTTGCCAATAACCTTCTCTGCCATTGGATTTACATAGAGAATTGTTTCATCTACTCCAAATTGAAAAATCAGATCATGAGAATTTTCTGTAATTGCAGCAAATCGTGCAGCACTATTTGCAAGCTGACTCACAAGCATTAAACGATTTTCCCGCTCATTCACAAGATTAATTGCATTTCTTATAACAATTTTAAAGTTATTTTCATCAATAGGCTTAGAAATATAATGATAAATTTTTGCTCGATTTACTGCATCAGTTATTACAGATATATCAGAATATGCGGTTATCAATATCCTTAGTTTATCAGGATACTTTTCATAGAATTCCTCTAATATGTCTACACCTGTCCTTCCGGGCATTTTATAATCTGACATAATTATCTTTATATCACTAAAACTCTCCAAAGCTTTTAGGGCATCATGATAGTTAGTTGCAGTACGGATTAAAAATTCATCCATAAAAAGATACTTTAACAGTATCAAATTCTCGCCTTCATCATCAATGTACAAAATAGATGAATTACTCATGCTTTTCCCCATATATTAATTAACCGGTAATAAAACTACTACAGAGAGTCCATCATCAACATTTTCTACGGTGATAACACCATTGTGATTTTGAATAATACTATATGTAATAGAGAGTCCAAGACCGGTACCTTTACCAACCTCTTTTGTTGTATAGAACGGATCAAATATCTTATCAATACTTTGTTCATCGATACCGCCGCCATTATCTGCAATCTCAATTGATATAAATTCTTTTTCCTCTTTTTGCAAAAGCCCGGTTGTTATAATTATTTTCCCCTCGATCCCCTTAGAGGTAACAGCATCGATGCTATTTTTAATAATATTTAAAAACACCTGTTCAATCTTACCCTTAAAAACAGATATCGGTCTTATATTGCCGTATTTTTTTTCTATTACAATATTAAGCTTATATTGATTATGCAGGATCATAAGAGCAATATCAAGACACTCATTAATATTAACATTCTGACTGATTGCATTATCAGTTCTTGAAAACTCCTGGAGGCTTTTAACAATGTCAGCGGTCTTTAATGCACCGGTTTTAATATTTCTTAAAATCTCATCTGTTATCTGTAATAATTCATTTATATCCCCGACATCCGACTCTATTTTACACTCTGAGACTTCTGTACAACAGGAGTATATTTTCTTTATTTTTTTTAATACAAGTTCTAAGGCCGGTATGCCAGTCATTATATAGTTTATAGGATTATTGATCTCATGTGCGACTCCGGCAACCAGGGTTCCAATAGATGCTAATTTAGCTGATTGTATTAACATATCCTGAGTATTATTAAGCTCAACTATTTTATTCTGCAAATTAATATTTGATTTTTCAAGTGCATTTTTTAGATTCAAAATATTCAAATGTGTGTTAACTCTTGCAAGGGTCTCTTCAAATTGAAATGGTTTAGTTATATAGTCAACTGCACCATACTCAAACGCCTTTATTTTTTCAGAGATTGAAGTCTCTGCACTTATAAACAGTATTGGCACATCCTTAAGCAGGTTGTTCTTTTTAAATTCAGTACATACATCAAAACCGTTCATCCCGGGCATCTGTATATCCAGCAAAACAATCCCCGGTTTAAGGTTCTGTGCTATCATTAGTGCTGTTTTCCCATTAGTGGCACACCTTACTGAGTATCCCTCTCTAACAAAAAAAGATTCAAGTGTTTTAAGGTTATCGACATTATCATCAACAAGTAATATATCTCCACCCATATAACACCTCATTATGCCTCTAAATCGTACTAGATAACCATAGACCTAAGTTGAAAGATTCTTGTGTATAATGCAGATTATACAACTAATACTACTATACTAATTTTTAATAGTCAAATAAAAGTAAATATATTTTAATTATATATTCAGAGTTAATAAATAGATGTATAATTGGTGAAATTAATTTTTCAAAACAATTATATGGAGTGATTATGAATATAAAACTAATATCCGTCAGTATTTTATTGAGTCTGGCATTATTTTTGCACTCAAATGAAATAAAATTTTCAAATTCGAAGCTTGTTGCAGTTATCGAGAATATTATGGTTTTTCAGACCGATGTCGAAAGAGTAGCGAAAGAAAAAAACATCGGTTTACAGACGGCACTTGAGATGCTTCTCGACGATACTATTCTTTATATTGCCGCAACTACACATATACAGGAACCAAGTAATGAGGAAATTGAGTTACTTTTCAAGGAACGCAAGATGAGGTATGCCAATCAGATAAACATCCAATACTCAAAGTTAACGGACGAACATTTTATAAATGCATTATACGCCTCAAAGCTCACCTTAAATACTTATAGAGAGTTATTAAAAAGAGAGCTCTGGTGTAATAAATTGATTACCAAAAAGTATCTAGAGGAAGCAGAGCTTAATAAACCTGTTTCACCTGAGGAGATAGACAGATTAATCACTTCTTTTCCCCAATATTTTTCAGAGAGAGAATCAATAACAATATCGCATATATATCTATCATTTTTAAACTCTAATTCTTCAAGAAAAAACTCACAACAAATATCAGATACTAGAATAAAAGCACAACAGACACTTGAAAGGTTGAAAAAAAATGAAGACTTTGTAAAACTTGTAAATGAGGTTAGCGATGATTTCATCTCAAAAAAGGAGAATCCACCGGGTAGATATGGAATAGTCGAATTAGATAACCCATCATCCCTAAAAAAATTCAACAAGGAAATATCAGATGAGTTCTTATTACACCCGGTAGGTGTAATTATGAAACTCTTTGAGACAGATGAAGGAATATTTATATTTAAAATTGACTCAAGGGTATCTCCCAGTGAATATCCGGATAGAACTAAGCGAGTAAAGGCTGAACAGATTATAATTCAAGATAGAGCAAAAAAACTCAAAGAATCAATTCGACAGAAAGTGGTATCAGACTACAGAAAGGTATTAAAAATAAAAATACTATAAAAAAATACTATAAAATATATAAAAAAAACTATTTGCCCTGTGATCCACACAACATTGGTTATGTGGTAAATTTAAACAATATTAATATTAAAACGGGTTGACTGTGGTTTGGGGAGGGGAATAACTAGTCAACCCGTTACAACAGAATTATTAATAACCTGTTATACTAAGTATACTACCAAATAGAAAAATGTCAATATAAAACTTAAATTAGAGTGAAATAAACTATTTGTTTTAAATTTATTTTACATATTGGATAAGTTAGGCAATTATTAATAATTCTTACTAAACCGGTCCTGACAAAAAACTCTTACACACTATAATGATAAACCGACATAAAATTCACTTCTCGATCCGAATAATGCATTTAAACTAAACTTTTTTTTAGGTGGTTTATAGGTTAATAAAACCACTCCGGATATTAATAATGCAGTAAACAATATACCTGACAGAACACCTGCCGCCAATAAACCATTAAAACCATTATAATAATAGAGATAGTTTGCATAATCATCCTTTGTCCTGTCAACCAAATTAGTATAATATACAAGACTTGGATAGAATGAAACAAAATTTACTGCAAATATTACCACTGAGGCAATCAAAGTTCCCCCTGATAAACCTGTCAAAACACCGCCGGCAATTATGAATTCAATGTTTTTTTTATCTGCTTTATTTAAGGGCGTTTTAATCAAAGATAAATCTACACTATGACCGTTACTAATACTTTGAAGATTACCTAATGGTATATTGAAAGTTTCAGAGCTATAAAAGAAATTTGATACGCAAGCCACAAATAGGACTATTAAACTAATTCTTATATTCATCTTTTTTGCTCCTCTAAACTATAGTATATTATAAACCATTATATTCTTACTCTACCTTCAAGCAGTATCTTACTCTAATAAGCTAGGTTCACCAACTAATTTATCTATAAGTTCTAGATTATTTTATATCATTGTGGCACAGGAATAGTAATTAATTCCATTTCATCAAGGTAGTGGGAGATGTTCATCGTAAAATCCCCGATATGCTCTAAGTGTTTTATGACATCCATATAAACCAGTTCACCTTGAATATCAGCTCCCTGAATCATCTTATTTTTTGAATTCTTTTTTAGACGATCTCTCTTTAAATTAATTGCAGACTCCATCTTTTCAGTAAAACTATAATTGTAGTTGTTAGACTTGTTATTGATTACATCTACGACATATTTAAGAAAATCCAGAACTTCAACTGTATATTCCTCTATCTCACTTTTTGCATTTTTATGAAATTTGTATCTCTTTTTTCTTTTAAATTTAATTAGCTCAACAAGAGACTTAGCACTATTACTTATGCTTTTGATCTCTGATACTATTATAATCATCCCGTTGATACAGTAGGACTGTTTATCATTGATTATGTTTGTTCTACATTCGGCAAGGAAATTTCCGATCTCTCTATACTGATCGTCAATTTCATCATGAATTAAATTTAGCTTATCACTAAACTCAGCTATGTCGTCAAGATCTGATCTTATAGAATTTAAAAATATACCAATCATCTCTGTTGCTTTTCGACCAAGTTTACCGATCTCATTTTTGGCCATCTTTATATTTACTTCTGCAAAGTCGGGGTATGAAGTCTCAATAAAACTAAGTTTATACTTACTATCCTTGTCATTATCAGGAACAAGCCACTCTACAAGTTTTGCAAGATGAGAAATAAAACCAATCAAGACAAGAGTATTGGCAACATTGAAGATCGAATGAAAAATTGACAACTTCAATGGTAGACCTGCAGATCCGGTATCAACAATCATTCTATTGATAAACCATGTAAGCGGATAAAAAGCTATTATGGTAACCCAGACAACCCCTATAATATTGAATATCATATGAGCTCGAGCAGCTCTTTTTGCAGCAGTGTTCATCCCCAATGAGGCTAGAAATGCCGTAACAGTTGTACCAATATTCTCACCAAGACACAATGCAGCTGCCATCTCAAAAGTAATCCACCCCTTATACCCCATGGTTATCGTAACAACCATTGCAGCACTGGATGATTGAAGGATAACTGTGAGTATAGTACCTAAGATAATAAATAAAAGAATTGAAAAAAATCCAAATCCATTAATATAAGTAATAAAATTTAACACCTCAATATTACTTTTTATATCCGGCACGGCATTCTTTAACAAGCTAAGACCCAAAAATAAAATACCAAGACCGGCTATCAATTCACCAATATTTCGAACTTTTTCATGTTTATTAAATATCATTGGAAGACTGATGGCTATTGCAGGCATTGCGAACTCGGCAATATTGAATTTAAACCCAACAAATGCAACAATCCAGGCAGTCATGGTAGTTCCGATATTGGCTCCCATAATAACGCCTATTGCTCTTTTTAAGGACATAAGACCGGCATTAACAAGACTAACCAGTATAACAGTAGTTGCAGATGATGACTGTATCAAAGAAGTTATCATCAACCCGGTAAATACAGCCGAAAATCTGTTCTGAGTCATAAAGTTTAACATATTCTGAAACTTCTCACCGGCAGCTTTCTGAACGCCATCACTTAGCATTCTCATTCCAAGTAAAAAAACTCCAAGACTACCAAGTAACTGAAACAATGTAAAAATAAATACTTTCAATTGGAACTCCTAAACTGAACTTATAACAATTATTATTGTTTCAATCAATAGTTATTAACCAAAAAGAAACTAAATATTAACTATAAATTAATAATACAAAAAAAAATCAGCAAACTACTTAACGGTAAGGCTGTATACTCCATCCCATTTATCTGCCGGCGGATTTTCAATAAACTTTTTAGCCCTTTCAATATACATCTTTGTTGTTAAGTCATAATTTGAATCAATAATTGATTTTTGAAAGAATTCAATTGCCTTATCCCACTCTCTATTTTCAAAAAAATCGAGTGCTTTATGAAAATTACCTAAAAATTCTTCAATCCTAGGCTCTATATCCCCTTTAATTGCTACCAACTCATATAATCGAATAGGAGTATTGATATTTACAACTCTAACCCTATCCAGTTTTCTGCAAATAACATTTTCCTTAACTCTCTGATAAGTATACTCACTTATTAACTGATAAGTATTATATTGTTTATTGACCCCCTCCAGTCGAGCTGCCAGGTTAACAGAATGCCCCATCATTGTGTAATCTTGCCTCTTATAGGTCCCCATATTTCCAACAAACATATCCCCTGTATTAATCCCGATCCTTGTCTTTAATGGCCTATCACTTAATCCATTTTCTAAAAATACCTTATTTAAAGAATCTTCAATTTGCTTCATCCTGATTGATGAAATGCATGCCTTCAACGGGTGATCGTCCATCTGATGAGGTGCACCAAAGAATGCAATGATTGCATCACCCTCATATTTATCTATGGTCCCACCATTATCAAGTATCACATCACTCATAGCCGAGAGATAATCATTTAACAGACTAACCAGCCCCTTTGGATCATCCATAAACCGCTCAGATATAGAGCTAAACCCCTCAACATCAGTAAAAACAGCAGTACAATTTCGCCTCTCACCGCCAAGCTCAATCTTTGACGGATCGGAAACAAGTTCATTAATAACCTCTGGCGAAAGATATCTGCTGAAAGTATTTCTGATAAACCCCTTTTCACTCTCTGATAGTAGAAATTTTAAACTTATCAAAAGTAAAAACGAACTCACCCCATAAATAAAAGGTACAACTATAGAAATATAGATATTAGTAAGCCTAAAAATTGCAATCAGAAAGATAGTTAATAAAACAACAAACACTATCCCAAGTGTCGGATTAATATGTTGTTCCTTCCTTGTAAGAAAAATTATGAGGAGTGAGTAAATTATAAATGAGAATATAAATATTACCCATGAAGGGATCACCCTAATAAAATCCCCTGTTAATAAATTATTGTAGACTGAAGGGTGTATCCCGACATTCTGAAATGACTTATCAAAGGGAGTCGCACCCATATCAGTTGTCCCCGTAGCAGTATGCCCAATAAAACACACTTTATCCTTCAATGATTCACTTAACAGAGCACGAAATGTAATCAAATTCTTAGATGAACTATTTACGGCTTCAAATATCTGACTTATTTCCTGCATTTTTTGCATGATTACCATCCGTTCATCATCAGAATTCTCAGGTCTCATCAGTTGATCATTAAGACTATTAAGTACTTCATCCTGTTTATCAGAAAGACCTGCCGTTTGCTGAAGGATCTGATCAAAATAGGACTCAAGCATTACCCTTGTATCTTCATCTAAATTCATAGCATTCAGATAGGTCTCTCTTGCAGATAAATATTCATTAAAGTCACTAACAAGTTGCTTAACAACACTCAAACCTGTCTCATCTGCCAGTACAGTCAGATTATTTTGTAGGTTAGGAATCAGTTTATATGCATAGAACAAAAGATTTGCAAATGAAAAATGAGATTCCTTATCACTGTCTGATTTTGCACTTTTATGAGTAAAAATCTCTTCAAAACCTCCTGATGGAAAGTTAATATTCATAACACCATCTCTATCAACAGGCACAACTATGTTTTTTTTCTTGCCATTAATTTCAACATCTCTTAAAGTTATCTGACCCGATCTACTAAAATCAATCTTATCAGGTGTAATCCCATGTATATCTAAAAATGGAGCTAAGGCAAGTTGTGCAAAAACATACCCGTCTTTTTTTAAAAAAAGAGAGATTTTTCTCGTTGCACCATCTTTATCATGATCTACAGATGTAAACCCGATTTTTTTATACTCCTGTAATATTGGTTCATATGGGAAAATTGCAAAATTTCTAGGTTTAATTGAAGGATGATCTTGTGCTCCCTTCCCAAATGAATCAATTGGTGTTCCATACCCCTCAATTCCGAGTCGTATTTTTTCTATCTCACTCTCCGATAAAGAGGCTATGTGAACAGGATCATTATCAAATAGGCTTACAGTACCATAGACTTTTCCATTATATCTTATACCATTTGAGAAATACATGTCATTATCTCGTATCAAACTATCAAGTTTACCTACAAGGATATTGTCTAGCCGCTTAAATTCAGCAGAGAGCTTTTCTGTTTCAGGTTTTATTAATGCCATATTTTTATGATTTTTTAGAGTATTTAATCTATCGGATAAATATTTAACCTCTTCTTTAAGTTCAGTGCTGATACTTTTAACCATATTACTATCTGCACCTGAAAAACTCTTACCTATAAACTCAATATCAAATACAGCTCCCTTTACACCAAAATCAGCCATAACTTGCAAAGCATCACCGTAAACAAACCTTGGGAAAGGCCATGAAAATGGAAGAAATTCAGCATTCATTGTCCAGTCATCTATATTTACAAGAACTATAGAACTATCCTCTTTAGCCGGTTTTTTCACATACTTCATTGACGCATCATAGGCGATAAAGTCCAAACTATCATATATTGGAGTAATAAAAACAACCAAACCTATTAATAATGAGACTGTTATGATCAACCCCCGCTGTACAAATCTATTTTTTATCAACTTCCTAAGACGATCTTTTATTGATAGTTTAACTTTCTTTTGCTCCATTATGAACCCCTTACTATAATTACATTATTTTTATATTACAATATTTTCATATTAATTTATTTTTATAATATTTTATATTTATATTATTTTATCAAATCATTTTACTTGTTTCAAGACAAATAATAAAAATGTCATTAAATAAAAAACCGTCATGATTTACCATGACGGCATAAAAATCTAAATAACTAAAAAATACTAAAAAAGATCACTATATAGAATGTGATTTATACCAAATGCAGTACCAATCCAAACCCTTTGATTATCATCATCAGCCAAAATAACCTTTACAGGTGCCATTCCTAACACTGAAAAGTCGGACGGGTTGTATACTCTGGAATTTATTTTACTCTTTTCTGTAGTAAAACACATTCCATCCCAGACAGTAAAGCTTTTAGTAATGCCATTTGATAATTTCTTGAATATAACCCTATTATTTGTTGCAACTGCTAGAACAGATCCATGAGTAGTAGTTTCAACAACGCTCATTGAAACAATTGGTTCATTATATAGATCTGTTTCTTTAACAATCAATTGATTATCAAGCTCCTGATACGCAGTGTTATCCGGATCAATAAATTTGGACCATCCATTAGTTGTTAAATCTATCGAATAAACGCCTGTTCTAGTTCCAAGATATGCTCGATTGTCATTAACCACAACATTAGTTACAAGTATTGATGTTGAACTATCAAGAGCATGAGTAATCCTTATAACGTTTTTTAATCCGGCTATTGCAT
>CAYYKD010000007.1:60350-80848 GCA_964471825.1 uncultured Spirochaetales bacterium | reverse complement strand
TTGCATTTGTACTCTTGTTACCAATAAAATTATCTATTACTGCCCTATCTACATAAAATAGTCCAAGTTTTGTAGCAAAGAACATCTGTGATTGTTCTTCATCAATCTTAACTGCATCCAGTAAAAAACCTTGAAAATCATAGGTTGAAACATACTGAGAAAGATCAATATCAACAACATTTGACCATTTTTCAGTAGACTCAGTCCACTTGAACACAGCAAAAACAGATGTATCGCAAGTCAATAAATAGTAAACATCACCGTTAACCTTAATACTCTTTAAATCGGTAGCCTGAGATAAAAGTTTATTAATAGCATCATTAGATAATATACCATCTACTACTGCAACATTTGTCATTACACCTGAACCTACAACAGGTGAATAAAATCCCGGTTCTACTGAGGTATTTACAAACCATAATGAGTCATCATTAGGACCACCTGCTACAGGGGTAAAAAAACCGGTATCAGTTGTAAAAATTGTTCTTTTAAGTTGTTCAGTTTCATAAAACAGTGGTTTATCTGCACCATTAGTTGTAAACAACACAGAGTTTATACCTGCAGTCCCGCTCTTAATACCGCTTGTTATTTCAACAATTCCATTATTACCGACATCTTCATTGTTATTGTAATTAACAACTAATTGTCTTTCTGTATCAAGAACAGCATCTATCTCCTTTACCTCACCCGGTTGAAGTACAATATCTTTCATGACAAATGATGCCGATATTACACTCCTGCTAAAAGATCTATCAGATTTACTTATCAGATACATCCCGACACCAACATTAAACGGCACATTTGCAGGAACACTAACCGATTTGCTCTGAGCTTTTTCAAGAACTATAGAATCATAGACTTTACCTTTGACATCTATAACAACAACAAAAGATGGAATTTCTTCATCGGTTATTGTTACAGCTCTACTATTATATGAAATAACTGACGGAGCTCTAACTACCAAAGCCCCATTATCAACTCCATTAAACGAACATCCTGTTAAACCAACTATCAAAACAACTATCGTTAATAAAAAAACTATTCTCTTTTTCATACAGTACCTCACTTGACTTTAATATTTATTATAAGCTGTGCATTTCCATTTCCAGCACCGTTTACGCCTGT
Source organism: uncultured Spirochaetales bacterium (assembly GCA_964471825.1). Lineage (GTDB taxonomy): Bacteria > Spirochaetota > GWE2-31-10 > GWE2-31-10 > CAYYKD01 > CAYYKD01. Next base: position 79,723 of record CAYYKD010000007.1, on the reverse strand, counting down.
TACATTATCAGACTCCCCATTACTCATTCCGGCAATTGATGAGTTCATAGCATGCCCTTTAAATGAATTGTTTTTTGGTGAAGATAGATTACCATCGAGTGAATTAAAGCTCCCTTCCTCACCGCCACCCACAAGAAATGACCTCTCAAACGGATCTGTAAACTTAACCGAACCCTTTTCTACAATTAATACATCGTTTCCAAACGAAAACTCTGTTCCTCTTACAGAGGCTGTAGTATTTGTAGTACTTATTGTAAATAGATTTTTTACATCATCCATTTTTTCAACTTTTGCTTTAACCTGCCCTGATTTAAGAGCAATATTTGTTGTTATTGTTGACCCGCCATCCACAAGTGCAGATATCACTATCTGTGTTAACGGTTTTACATCTACAGTAGAATTTTTCATCCTCAATACTGCCGTGCTTTTAAGACCGGTAAATATTAAATCATTAGTGTTTACCTTTGCACCCTGACTAACTGTAATCCAACTTCCCTCACCGCCCTTCTTGTATTGTACATTACCAACAACTGACACCACCTCTATTTGCTGTGCAAAAACCAAACAAGATAAAAGTGTAAATACAACTACCAAAACTCTCTTTATCATCATATGCCTCCATTATTTATCAAAAAACTTTATTTCACAATATATAATATACCATATAAATTATATTTCAACATATATGTTAAAAAAAACTAAAATAAAATCACAGCACTCAAGCCGGCCTTAAAAATAAACTCATTTCCATAGTATATATTATAATTAGGTATAAAAAAACCGGTATTTACTCTAATAAGTAAATCACTAAATAGTCTCCATATTAATGATATATCTATCTCTCCTCCAAGAAAATACTTCTCAGAACTCGTAAAACCGGGTTGTCCCTTAATAAAATTAGCTTTTTCAGGAAGAAAAGATTCGCCTTCAATTACCGGCCTAAAAAACAACAAGCCGGTCAACTGTATACCAAATTCGTTTAAGAAATCAATATTTAATGGTCTAAATGGTTTTATCGTATGACTTAAACTGAAGACAAACAAATTTGTAAATACTGGTTGAATTACATAGCCGAGCGTTGGCCATGCGGGGGATTTGAAACTATTATCATCTCCACTTTTATTGACAACAGTATTGTTTACATATTCAACATCACTATCTCCATGTGCATAGTAAAAACTAAAACTAACAGATGGTCTTGTTATATGATCAAACAAATATGATACACTATGATAGAGTGCAAATGAGTTGATCAGTGCATCATAGGTCTTAATAGATACGCCGTTATCATAATAGGTTGCGTTTGTTCCCGTCTGATAAACCCCTTGCACATCGTAATAAAGCCCTTTTATTATCTTACCATTCGCATTTAAGGAAATATAAAAAGAATTATATCTGCCGCCAAATGTGTTTTTTATCTGATTAATCTGCGATGGATAAGTTACAATAAACTCTTCCGGTATTAAATCAATATTTGCAATAAAATCTAAAGAAAAATTTTGATTATAGACCTCATTAACTGCAAATGTTACACCGGAAAAAACTCGGCCGCTAACAACACCAAGTAACCTTATATCATTTAACCTTTTCATCTCTGCATCTGTATAATCACCGGTTGAACGGGTGAAGTAAAAATTAAAATCTGATGAATCAATATCAGAAATAAACCCGTTATTATTGCCTGGAATATTAAAATTTGTCAATGGAGGGATCCTCTTCTTATCCCATGCCGTAAAAATTACCGGATTTACATCCCCTATAAAATCAAAGAATCTCAAATAATCAAAAGAGTTAGTTACCCCATAGACACGCATAGAAAACTGTTTAACAGACAAATTAAGATCAAGCCCTTCACCTTTCATATCAAGGAGGAGGTTATTGCCGACCATTACAGGGATCCGTCCAAATCTTATTGAGAAAAGAGCATTTGCAATATCAAATTTTGACATCTTATCATCATTTTTCTTATTGCCTGAAGATGTCTTAAACTCAAAATAGACAAGATCAATAGAGGGGATAAATGTAAAATCACTTAAACCTGTCTCTGAAGAAATAAAGTTCTTCTGATACCTCATTCCTGCTGTAAGCCTTGTATAGAACTTGGCATTCTCATTAAATATATGATCAACATAAAAAGATAGAGAGTTTACCGTGTTAAATTTATCCTTCTCAAAGAAATTATTATTTAATATAAAACCGCCAAAGAAATTATTAGCAAATAGAAAATTCAACGAAAACAACAATATTACTACAATACTATTTTTTTTCAGCATAAGATTCCACCTTCTGTATATAAGTTAACATTTTATCACCTGAAAGCTTTTCTTGCTCAGATATATTTCCATCAAAGACCCGTCTATATATAAGTTCTCTTAGGGCATATCTGCCGGATTTTGTTAAGGTATATAGTAACCCCCCTTTTAAACCCAGATATTGAATAGCTAGAAGTGCAAAATCGCCGGTTGTCGCAACAGATTTTTCATTCTTATTACCAGGGAAATGCTTGATATGATTAGATAGAAACTCCTTATTCTCCTTAAAATCTCCCGATGAGTCTCCGCCCTCAATATAACAAAACATTTTTAATAATTCTCCGTAGGTTACAACTTTCTGATTGCCCAATGAATAAATAAATTCTATCTGATCAGCAAATATATAACTGCCCATACCTATAAAAAGCAAAAACAATAACATTTTTTTCATATCGTTAACTCCAGAGTAAAATAATTATTTCTTTTTAAAAGTTTGTTTATCTATAAAAGTTTTTCTATCAGGATTAAAACCAAAAGAGAGTGTTACGGTTCCCCTCTTCGAGACGGCCCCATAACCGCCTTGAATTCCCATGTTAAATATTCCAAGAACTAAATCAAATCCTGTTGTAATTACAAAATCAGTAAAAGGAAGAATCTGCCCAACACCATCTTTTAAATTATTCGCAGATAACCTGCCATTACCATAAGTATCCTTAGCACTCTGACTTGCATCAGACAGATCAAGTTGTATAAAAAACTCACTATTGCTGTAAACTATAGTCTGTACGAGCTTAAAATTCAAGAAAGGCCTAAAGGCACCAAATTTTTTACTTATTGCACCCTCTAAAAATATTATGCTTGATTGAAATCTGCTGTTAAAACCAAAAGAGGCATCTACATTGCTATCATCATCTAACTGAATTGATCCCGCACTAATTCCCTGTAGTTGAAAAGTAGAGTCGGAATATATAAATCCTATATTTACCGAGATATCCGGCGTAAACTTGCTGTCTCTTAACAGAGTGTATCTAACATTTCCACCTACATTCCAAAACATCATCGTATTAAAATAACTCAAAACACCTGATGTTCCTCCAATATTACTTCTTACGAGATCCAATATTGGAGATACAGGTAATATGCTAAATAGTACACCTGCAGAGAGATTATAAGGCAATCCGATCTCTAACTTAATACCCGTCATCGGAAGTGGAAAAAAATTGTCGTCAAAAAACTTAAGTCCTCCAGTATATACACCGCCCAAACTCTCCTTCATATCATCATAGGTCCAACCAAATGCATTTACCTTTGATAAAAAGCCAAAAGCATTGTAATTGAGGATCGCACCTATTGAGAAATCAAGTCTAAAGGACGGAAACTCGCCGACTGAACTTCTGCCGTCAAAGTAAGCGGTTGTGCCATAAACACCCTGTACTCTTCCGTAGTCATTTACGAAAGTGCCTATAGACTGAGTTAGTGAAGACATAATAGCCCTACTCAACTCAGTGTCAACACCATGAGACAGAGAAACTACACTAAAAAAAATAACGGATAAGAACAGAAATCTCAACTTCTTTAATTTAATCATATTTACCATCCGCTTCAGTTATAATAAATTTATTTTATCATAACAATATAAAAAATAAAACAGAAATCTGTAATAAAATTATAAAATAAATAGAATAATACAATATTCAAGTATGAAGTAGAGCTTGTTGCAAAAAAACTCATTTTTCTTCATATCTTGATATCCAATCCCAATCATCAGGAAGCTCTGAAAAAATACTACTCCTATCCAGAAAAAGTTTAACCGCCTTGTCTTCAGGATTGATTCTGTGTAACTCCGAAAAAATCTCTCTTGCTTTGACCATATCCCGAAACTGATAACACTGTAACCCCTCTTCATACTTGAATTTTGATTGTAACTTTAACTCAAATTGTTCATCGGGAAGTCCATCTAAAATTTCGATTAATGTAGCAGGTTCAAACCGCCCCTTTACTGTAACAACATCTATCATCCTATAATTATAAGTTCTTAGAACCGTCAAATCTGCAAGTATATCAGCTGTTGTTAAAATAGAGGCACCATAGAGTTTTGTCAAACTCTCCAGGCGGGAAGCCAGATTAACAATATCTGAGATGACAGTAGAATCCATACGATTATGTTCCCCAATTGTTCCAAGCATCATAGGGCCTGAATTAATTCCGATCCCAATAGAAATTGGTCTGTAACCGGCCCTTTGCCTATCAATGTTGTACCTGATCATCTCTCTCTGCATCTCAACGGCAGCCTTAACAACAACAGAGGGTGACCCCGGAAACAAGGCCATAATTGCATCACCAATATATTTATCAATAAAACCGTTATTGTTCCTGACAATAGGACCAATCCTGCTTAGATATGAATTTAAAAAATCAAAGGTGTCTTTTTGATTCATACTTTCTGCAAGGGTAGTAAAATTTCGAATATCTGAAAACAATATCGACATATCCTCTGTTGTACAATCCCCGAGTCTTATCTCAGTAATTGAGCTTTTTTTTAGATAGAATAAAAACTCCTTTGGTACAAATCTTGAGTATGCCTCATTTGTATTGATTAAATCAGATCTCTGATCCTCAATTTGTTTATATGCCATAGCAAATTTATACGAAAGAATTATTGACTGTGAAAAAATAAAAACAAATAAACCATAGGGTGTTATAAATGCAGTTCTAATAATATTCTGCGTATGAAGAACATCATTTATTATTGTTAAAAACAAAACAATTAAACCAATAAGAACAATAAATGCGGTTTTTTCTTTATTAATAACCGACCGAACTATCAAATATATACAATATATACTTACTAATAAAACAAAAATTTGAAATATATACGCTATTTCAGAAAAAAATCTTACCGGAGTCAAAATAATTATTATAGAAAAAACCAGGGCAATGATTGATGAAGATGCTAATACTTTTTTACTATATCTATCGGGATAGAGTGAATCTAGAAAAGCAAGAAATACTGGTGATGGTAGTGCAACTGTTAAATATGCTATGACCATCACGGTTTGCCATTTCAAATTTGGAATCAAGTCTAAAATGTACATCTCTCCGGAAATTAATACCCTCATTGAAATTAAAAATGAAAAAACACCAAAATAGAGACTCGATATATCTTTTCTACGCATTAAATATAATGCGAAATGATATATTGACATAACAATAATTGAGCCGAAAATTAAAAAATCCAATAATGTCTGACCGGTCTTTTTTGCCTTAATTGTTTGTTGCGTACCAATATAAATATCAGACCACATTCCACCTGAAAAAAAATGATAGTTTGAAACCTGAACTGTGATGGTAAAAGTAGGAGATCCGGGTTTAAAAAAATAAATATCGGGTTTCCAGTATGGAATTGAAGATAATTCATCAGTACCAATCTGACCATTCTGAACTAATAAATTGTCATCAATATAAATTCTGCAAGATGAACCAATGTCATTAACTTTCAATCCTAATATATCGGGAATGTGATCAAGTTTAACTGTGATAGAATATGTCCCATAACTTTCTGCACCTATTTTCTTGTTGTTGATCTCAAAATTGTTCCATACAGCCGGTAAACGATGATAGTCTGTTGCATTCGGTATATTATCTAATTCATCATATATATTTGGAAGTATAAACTGAGATGAATAGAATGCCCATTCACCTCGTAACGGTATCGGATGGATTGACAGATCACTCTTTGAAATTTCAATAAACCCATTTTTAACCTCGAGAGATGTAACCGAATAAGTGGAATAAACCGATATTATCATAAAAACAATTATTGCATACAGAATCTTCATTTATTATCCAGATACTACTTCATTTATTATCCAGATACTAAAGTAGTAATTTATTTTGGGCTCGTATAATTACCCTATAAAAAGAATCAAATAAAATCAAGAGGTTCTTGCAATAAATTATGACTTTTGCAGAAAGCCGTTAATCTAATATCTACTATTTTTTTTAATTAATACTAATGGTAATATTAATTAAAAGAAACCGACAATGATGCCGGTTTCTTATCTTACTGTCATATATGACATAAAAATATTATTTTACAAGCTCTTCAATTGCTCTGTAAATATCACCTACAGTTTTCATTGACTTAGCTTTTTCTTCCTCAATCTTAACTTCTTTTCCAAATTTACCCTTGATTGACTTCTCAAGTGCAACAATAAGATCTATACTGTCTAGTGAGTCAAGCTCAAGGTCTTCAAATATAGATGCATTTTCATTAATCTCAGATTCACTTTTTTCAAACTCTTCTATGAGAATAGAATTAACTAGTTCTTTAACTTCTGCTGACTGTCCCATAGTACCTCCATGCTAAAATATAAAAAGCAATTTAAACGATTAATCAAAAAAAATCAATCATTATTTATTAAATTTTTTAATTACAAGACTTGTATTAACTCCCCCAAAGGCAAAATTATTTGAAATAATAGTCTCCAAGGGCTTATTTAAGACCTGAGTTATGACATTAATATCCGCACATCTCTCGTCGAAATTATTTAAATTTATTGTGGGATATATAATATTATCCTCAAGCATGAAAAGTGAATAAATAAATTCATGAACACCGCATGCACCAAGAGTGTGTCCGGTAAAACTCTTTGTTGCCGTAACCGGGACTTTATTGCCAAACACAGAGTTTGTTGCGTGAGATTCTGCAATATCTCCTGCCTCTGTTGCTGTTGCATGAGCATTAACAAGATCAACCTGTTCCGGTTTTATACCGGCATTCTCAATAGAGAGCCTTATGGTTCTCTCCATCCCTTCCTTTTCAGGTGTTGACATATGTGAACCATCGCATAGAGAGGCAAAACCTGTAATCTCTCCATAGATCTTCGCACCTCTCTTAAGAGCATGTTCAAGTTCCTCAAGTACAACAATTCCACCGCCTTCGCCAACAACAACACCATCCCTCTTTTTATCAAAAGGTGCAGGAGTAAGATTTGGAGTGTCATTGAAATCCTTACTCGCAACATTAAGAATGTCAAATGTCGCACTTGTTGTGTGATGAACCTCCTCAGCACCGCCTGCTAACATTACATCCTGTATTCCAAACTTAATCGTTTCATAGGCAAGCCCTATAGATTGGGAACTTGAAGTACAGGCACTTGAAGGGGATATAACGCGACCTGTAATACCAAAGTTTACAGCAATATTTGATACAGTTGTGTGGTTCATGATCTTTAAAAATGTCATTGATGTAATCTGTTCGATCGAATTTGTCCTGAATATTTCATAGAAAAACTCCTCATAGGACTTAGGACTGCCGATTGTTGAAGCAGCAGCAGCACCAAGTCTGCCTGACTTTAGAAGCTCCTCTGTTATACCGCCATCTCTTATCGCCTCTGCTGCAGCCATAGTTGAGTAGATAGCAACCTTACCCATTGAGCGTCTTGCCTTTCTATCAAGAGCTTTCTCATTTAGCTCCTTAACAGTTCCTGCAACCCGTGAATTAAGTCCCTTTATCTCTTCCCACTCAGGCATATAAACAACACCGCTTTTTTTATTTAAAAATGCATCCTTAATTGTCTCTTTATCATTGCCGATCGGACTTATTATACCGTATCCCGTAACAACAACTCTTCTCATTAAATACTCCATTTGAATTATTTTTATGCTTTTTAGTTTATACTATAAAAATTATCTTTAAGCAATAGGTAGATTTACTGATGTAAAAATATTGGAAATTAATTGTGATTAAGATTTCTACTGTTTTTTTTGATTAAGCAGTTTTTCATACTCTACCTTTATACCGGTTATAAAGGAACCATTTGTTGCGGGGTACCCGTCCATCGTAAAATAGAAGTAATTAAAGATATTTTTAAAGGTTGCAAATAAGGTAACAATCCCGACTCGCTGTTTGAAGTCAATGTCAAATGTAAAGTAGGGCTTTAACTCACTCACATTTAAAATAGTTGAGTATCTTTCACTTACAAAGACCCCACTGAATAGAAGATTACCGGAATTCCACCTAATATTTACACCAAAGTTAAGCGTATGAACCGGTTTATAGACCGCCCTCTTATTATCTGCAAATTTAACAACACTGCCTGATTTATCCTCACCTGATGAAACAAGAGTGTAACAGAAGTGGTATGCTGCTGATATCTCAATATATTTGCTGAAATCTGTAGTTATCTCATGTTCAGAACCGAATACCAGCATTTCACCGAGATTTACAGGACTCCACTTGCCCCCTGATGGTTGCCAATTTATACTATTATGAAGATAGTTAAAATATATCGAGGATTCAGCGCGCAATACCTTTGGTCTTTGGTACGATATTATAAAATCAGTGCCTATTCCATCCTCAGGCAGCAAATTCGGATTGCCCTTAGCGAAATTATCGGATGGCCAGTAGAGGTCGTTTAAGGACGGATTTTTGAAGGATCTAAAAATATTATGTTTAAATTGGAACTCATCATTAATATTAACAACCAGACCTATCTTAGGTATAAATATCGGATACAACTTACTATAGACCAGTTTGTTTGATTGAGTGATAATAACTTTATTGCTTATATTAAACTCGAAGTTGACATATCCGCCGCCGTTATAGTTGTGTATCTGACCAAGACTTGATGAGTCCGCAAAATCATAGCTAAAATCCCCACCGACACCAATATCAAGCCAGCCTGTGGGCTTAAAGGTCCATCGATCAGTTATAAAGAGTGTGTGTACATTATGAATACTATTTAACCCGACCTGATCCCATGAGATAGATTGGAATTTATAGTCTGCTATGAATTCAGTTCTGATTCTATCTGTTCCTACATACTTTGATTCAAATAGAAATGAACCGCCTCCGGCATAGTCCCTCTGATGGCCGGGCGTTTTATTATTTACCGGACCCGGTATATTTTTATCGCCAAAATAAAATGAACCTGAAAAATCTATATTTACCCTGTATGGCAGGTTAAGTAGAACCCCGGTTGATGCCTTGACATCCCATATTCCATTACCATCACGGCGTCTCTTAACTCCGGTCTCATCGCTATATATAAAGTTGTTTGCGGCTCTGTTGCCCTCACAGAACAATCTAAAGGAAACTAAGTCTCTCGTAAATCTAAAGTTTACATTTGCACTCTGTGTGTCAAAAAAGTCATACCACCTTGAGAACTCCTTGAACTTATTATCATCAGAGGTGAACTGATCGGGGTAGTAGAACCTTGAAAATATCTGACTTGATATATAGACAGAGTCTTTCTTATCCTTCTTTGTTATGATATTTATAACGCCGCCGATGGCACCAGAGTAATTGAACTTTGTATCAGCCCCCCCCTTGATGATCTGAATCTCCTCTATATCATCAACGGGAATACCTGAAAGATCCGCATCACCTGTCAAACTGCTGTTTAGGAGTTAGCCGTCGATCAAGATAAAATCTCGAGAGCCTGTAAACCCTCTTATATTTATGCTTGATTTATTACCGTATCCGCCGTAGTTATTTACGGATAGATTACCCTTCTTAGATAGAATATCAGAGAGCTCATTCTTAACAAAACTATCAAGCTCATCCTTTGAGACTGTTCTTATCTGCTGTGAGGAGGGTTTTGTTGAAACAACCGTCAACCCCTCCCCATACATTTCAAGATCAAGATAATCATCTGATAAATCTGAAGAAAAAACTGAAATTGAACAGATATATACTATAAGAAATAAAACAAACAATCTATTTTTCATAATAAAATTAAATACTCCCGTATGAAACTTATTTTTTTACTGTTTTACATAGTCACCAAAAAATGTAAAATACCCATTTTCAATAGTAAATTCTTTTGATGCTTTTTCTGCGGTTTCTTCATCGTTTTTTCCTCCGGATTTATATGCACCAGCCTCTTTACATGTTGTTTGGGTAATATCCTTCATTAAGATAGTATAGTATTTACCAACACCCATACTATACCAACCGGAGTCATCTTTTTCTGTAACAAGAAAAGTAATATATTGGTTTTCGTTAGTTTTGTTAGAATAAACAAGTTCTATCGTACCTCTGTAGGCTAATGTTTTTGTATTATCTCCATAATAAGTAAATACATCTCCACTCAAATCAAAACCATCACCATAGTTTGACTTCCAGTATCCATTTAGAACCGAGTTATATGATTGAGACAAAGTATACTCTGGTTTATCATCATTAGCTACTGGATCACAACTAAAAAATACAACTGTTGCTATAGAAACCATAACAACCAAGAATGCTGAATAAAATCTTTTTTTTGACATAATGTCCCCTTTTTGTTATCGGGGATGAGAGATAAGACACCATTTTGAACGGGAGTATTTATGGGGTGTGCTTATTCTGACTCGATCCGCGAAGTCCATGAATAATAGTTTTCTAACTGAATATGGTAGTTCCCGGCTTAAGGTTTTATCCTATCACGGTTACGGGCTAGCGGAGGATTCACACCTCACTTCCTTTCCATTCCAATTTTAGATAAATGGGATATATCTTAATAATTCAAAGTTGTCAATATTATAACGAAACTAATAATTCTAACTAAACTAATTATTTTTAAATAACCGATTGATAAGTTCAAAATAAAATGATATAACTACAGTTCTTGCGAAAATATTGATCTTCTCAAGAACATCAAACAACATTAAAATATACTTACGGAGAATATTTACTATGAACAATAGCAGTATAGAGATTATACAGAGAGAAAAAAAAGTCTGTGCTAACAACTACGCATCAATACCTGTCGTCATAAAAAAAGGTAAAGGCGTTTGGGTAAAAGATGTTGAAGGCAATAAATACATGGATATGCTATCGTCATATTCTGCTCTTAACCAGGGACACCGACACCCAAAAGTGATGAAAGCACTTTTTAAGCAAGCAAACAAACTTACATTGACATCGAGAGCTTTCTACAATGATATAATGGGCGAATTTCTAGAAAAAATTTGTTCGATAGCAGGGTTTGAAAAAGCTCTACCAATGAACACCGGAACTGAGGCTGTCGAGACTGCGATTAAGATCGCAAGGAAATGGGGACACTACAGAAAAAACATAGATAAGAATAAAGGTGAGATAATCGTCTGTCAGAATAATTTTCACGGAAGAACTATTACTATAGTCAGTTTTTCTACAGAGGACCAATACAAAGATGGTTTTGGGCCGTTTCCTAAGGGCTTTGTTGTTGCACCATATGGCGATGCAGAGGCCTTAAAAAAACTTATTACCCCAAATACTATAGGAATCCTTGTTGAACCCATTCAAGGAGAGGGAGGAGTTATAGTTCCACCAGCAGGTTATCTTGCAGAACTCAGAAAAATTACTACGGAAAATAACATCCTCTTAATTCTTGATGAAATTCAGACCGGTTTTGGTAGAACAGGAGAGATGTTTTGCTATAACCATGAGAATATTAAACCCGATATGTTAATACTCGGTAAAGCATTATCAGCAGGTATTATGCCGGTATCTCTGGTTTTGACTGATAATGATATAATGAGTGTTATAAATCCCGGTGATCACGGATCAACATTTGGCGGAAATCCGCTCGGGTGTGCGGTAGGCATAGCTGCGATTGATGTTCTACTGGACGAAAAACTAGCTGAAAGATCAAAGAGACTCGGAGAATACTTTGTAGATGAGCTTAAAAAAATTGATTCAAAATATGTCAAAGAGATAAGAGGTAAGGGACTACTTATAGGTGTTGAAATCAAGGTTGAACATGGTGGTGCAAGAAAGTTTTGCATGGATCTGCTTGAGCTTGGGGTACTCTGTAAAGAAACCCATGATCAAACCATAAGATTTGCACCGCCACTTGTTATAAAGAAAAAAGAGATCGACTGGGCATTAGAGAAGATAAGAAAGGTATTAACAAATTAATAATAACATAATTACTGTCTCAAACTTAAAAAACTAATTGATAGAGCTGCCGAAGAGAAGCAGCTCTTTTTTTTAAAAACATTACCAAATATCATCAAGAGTTCTTTATTCTAAAAGTAAAAAAACCTGCCGATATGACAGGTTTTTTATTTAAATATCAATTCAAATCATCTTTAATCCTCAGGGCTCTTGTTGAAATGTTCATACATACCTTGTTTAGTTACAATCCCCTGACTTACCATAACCTCTCCACCGGCAATAACTGTGTCGATCTCCATATCTCTCTTAGTCATAATTACAAGATCAGCATCTTTACCTACCCTTACTCTTCCCTTATACTGAAGTTTTAATATATCAGCAGGGTTAGATGTAATTACTCTCAATGCCTTTTCAAGCTCAAGTTTTTCTTGTAGAACCGCATCTCTAAGCTCGATAAATATTGATTTTGGAAGACCATAGGCCATCTTTATAAGATTACCATGCTCATCGAAGTCCGGTAACGAACCGCACGCATCAGAGGTCATAGTAATATTCTGTAAAGGAACCCCGGCTTTCAATAACTCGCCTATAGCCTTTGACGGCTTAATCTCATATTGTGGAAAGTATGGATAAGAACTTGCAGTAATATCAATAAAACCCTTCTTACCATATGTCTTTGCATCTTCAAAAATATAGTCATTTCTATTACAATGCGTTGGCAAAAACTGAGTCAATTTAAGCTCAGTCTGATTAGCCACCTCATATAGTATCTTAAATGGATCTCTAGCATCACCCATGTGAAGGTTAACTATACCGGCCTTTCCACCAAGCATACCACCCACTCTTGCATGTTCACCGATTCTTGCAAGCTCTCTAACAGATGGACATGATGATCTATGATCAGAAACCGCAATCTCTCCAACACCAATAATCTCATCAATCATAGCAATATCTTTACCTACATCACCAAGAATAGTTGGTGTAGGAACCTGATATGCACCCGTGTAAATCCAAGCTGAGACACCAAGTTGTCTAAGGCCCTTAGCCTTCATTAGAACACCTTCAACAGACCGCGTAAAACCATCTGTTCCAAGACACCCTACAACAGAGGTAATCCCTCCCTCAAGCATCTGGCTTAATTCCATACCCGGAGTTCTTGATGAAGGCCCACCCTCACCACCAGCTCCCGCAATATGAACATGCCCATCAATGAATCCCGGAACTATAATTTTTCCTGTAGCATCAATAACATCAATATCAACAAATTGCTCCGGCAGCTCAATCTTATCTGCAATATAAGCTATCCGATCGACAGCAAGCAAGATATCTTTTTTACCAAGATAAGTTGGTGCATAAACCTCGCCGTTTTTAATCAATTTTAAATACATCGGCCTCTCCTAAGTAAGTGATTTAGAAATTAACTCATTATACAAAAAAACAAAAAAATTGCAAAGTAAATTTCAAATAGTTATAGTTTTTATATGTTTAAGGTTTTGTTTATTTATTATTTATTGACCTTCACAAAATTTAAACTAACAAATTCATCTATTTTAAATAACAGCCAAAAAAACACCTATCTAATTCTTTGCTTTAACAATAATAGTACTTTTCATCAAATTTGAATCCTCACTATTCCCGGTTGCCCATCGTCTATTATAGGTAAGATTAATCTTCGTTTGCCCCTTACCTATCACTTTAAATGTTATAACCTCTACTCCCCCGCTACCAGTCTTGATTGGTTCAGAATCAGGCGGTTGATGTGGAATATACACCTTTGAAATGAATTCAATTACCCGCCTATCGTAGTTCTCATCAACTATCCATGTATACCCGGTAGATGGATTTGCAGATAAATTTACCTCTACAATCTCACCGACACTATAGATAGTTGTATCAGAACCGGATAAGTCAGAGTTAACAGCCGTTGAACGCCCTGTTAAACAGCCTGACACAAAAATCAATAAAACAAAACAAAGTATTCTTATAAGCAATATTCTAATTGAAAACTCTTTCATACTAAACCTAGTTATCCGGATTAGATATGGACCAGCTCGAGCCCTCTTTGTATCCGACAACTGTCTGTGCATGATCTACCGGCATCTTTGCGACAGTATCGTTATCTGCAACATCATTGTTATCAAATAGATTGTATATACCTGCACCATCAGTGTTGTCTGCCTGCACCCCTGCATAGACGCAGTAACCCGCAGCAATGAGAGTCTTAAGAAGCTGGATATCAGTGTCACTTTTAATGATAATATAACCGCTTTGAACATATTCCCAGTATGCATTACTTACAGCTCTGCCTCGGTAATTAGCAGCCTCTCTCCATGCAGCTTCTGATGGCCATGTATTTATAGCACTTGTATCATAAGGCATTTTAGACCATGTCGCACCGCCAACCACAATTATATTTGTTGCTGCCATACTATTACTTGAGCCTTCATCAACCCCGCTATTTATCATGTGGTATAAAAAATCAGGGCTGAATATTTTATCAAGATTTGAGTCAGGTGCTCCGCCGTCTGATAGACCTTCAGGATCTGTTGTAAGCCACTTAGTTCCAGTGAGATCCCAGTCTCTCTCCCTTGCCTCTGTATAGGTCTGAATGTAATAAGCAAAGGCAAATGCTGTACATGAACCCTTTTGACCCTGACTACCAACAGGAGGGAAAAATTTGGTCTTTGAGTGATCCACACTATTTGGAAGAAAACCTCTTGTATTTCCGTTAGACACACCTGTTAATTTAACCATCCTATTCCACTCATCCATTGATGGCGGCTGAAGACCGGTACCATACTTACCATCAATTATCTTATTGTAGTTTTTACCCGGCTCATAGACTCCAAGATTGTTAATAGCCTCTCTCAACTCCTCTTGCGACGGCTTCTCCTCATAGAACTTAACTCCAAATCTGTCTGATCTTGCAGGAGGTTGGATCTCTTGCAACTCTAGATTAGTCAACGCATCCTTTGTAGTTGCAGTAAAATTTGTTGTTGCACTTGTCGAGATCGTTCCGTTAGTGCCGGTTATAGTTTTAAATGGTGCCTGATTATAGTCAGAATAGTATTCTACAGCAAAACTCACAACGCTTCCTGCTGTTGTACCATCATTCTCTATAGACAAGAATAGATCATAGGTATTGATAGCGTGAGCAAACTCAGAGATATCAAGAACAATCTTATTGTTTCCAAAAGGGTAAGGACCTGATTTAAAAGTTGAATCCCATCGTCTCTGCAGCTCTTTTTGCATATAAGGCTCGGATGGATCGCCCAAGCCGACTATTACCTTCGCTTCATCTCTTCTAGAATGATTTATCTCAAATACCGCAACAACAGTTGGTTTATAAACAGCATCAAAGTTATTATAATAATACCCTACAACCATCTCCTGTTTTTTCATAGTCCTATATGTAACCCAGTAGTGTCCATCAGCCTTATTTTCCCATCCGCCGACTCCCCATGAGTTGACAAACTTAAATGCACCATCAGGAAGTACACCGGGATTTGATGCGATAAGGACCTCAGCAACATGTTCAGGCCTTGTGAAATTATTATCATCGTTAAGCTCACTTATAACGCCTGTTGCATCTACAATTATCCCGACATAGTAGGTGCCCGGTAAAGTATCTGCAGGAATAGTAACCTCAAAATTCCCAATCCAATTCAAACCGACAGCACAATTATATGGATAGGAGTACTCTAATAGTAGAGTATCTTCAACGGTTATCTCTCTATCATTAGACAGATAGACTCTTATTTTATGATTTGCACTATAAGCTGTAGTTGTCCCAATATTATAAAACTCACACATAATGTTTTTTGTTTGCCCGGCATAGGCAGACGGCACATCTTCCCAATCGCCCTCTCCTACGAATAAGCTGTTTCCGGCGACAAGATCAGCTCTACCGCTTAACGCCTTTACTTCACCTAGAAAATATTCCTTAGAATGATCTGATATCTGTCTTACGAAAACTCTGTTGCCAACAGCTAATACAACAGACACATAAGAGCTTAAACAAGCATCCCATGTTGATTTATCATTAAGTGAGTACTCCATACCCGGCAACACATTTAAGATTTTACCATTCAATATATCAAGATAGGAAAGAGTGTAATAATCCTCCTCATCATCGTCGTCATTATTGTTATCCAAATTGTTCGGTATAAAAAAACCACAGGCAGAAAACAATACTATCAGACCAGTCAAAAATAGTGTCACCAAATGTCTCTTTGGTAAATTAAACTTTAACATATTATGCTCCATAGTCATACTAATAAGAATATTAAAAATATAACATTATTTTAAAAAATAACTCAACAAATTTTTAACTATTTTCTAATAGATTCAAAATATCCAAAAGTATAACAAAAAAAACCGGAAGGTTATCCCTCCGGTCAAAGTTTAAAAAGTTAAAAAATTTTAAAATGTTTTAAAGCTTCCGAATTCCCCAAACGGCAAAATTTATTGAAGCTTCGAGAAACCACCTATTTGCTATTCAGCCTTCTTTTGGCCTCTTCAATCTTAACATGCATCCTGTCAGCCTGCAGACAGAACACCTCAAGCTGTGCTTGAACTACTTGAGTGAACGGATTTCCATCCGACTCTATCGGTAGGAACGGCAGATTGGTAACGCCAAGTTTATCAAGTTCACTATAGAGCGGTGATAACCCGGAAGCTGCAATTTTATGTGCCAGATTCATATTTGGTTTCAACAGGGATTCTACCATTCTTGACGGCAGACAGGCAAACGGCCCGATAGAGATAACTCCGCACGACTCATTGATAATATACTTCAATGCTGATCCGGCTGTTATCGGCACCTCCCCTCTTAGATGAGGGCTAACTATCAATCTTGATGCAGTTATTATCTCTTTTATATTAATAAGCATCGGTTTGTAGAATCCGCAGTCCTTAAAGGCCATCTTTACATCACGATCGATCTTTGATTGAAAGAATGTCTTAAACCAGAAATAGATCTTCTGTAAAGGATGAACATCGATCTCAGTAAGATCATTCATCAACGAATAATCTGCATAGAACAGAGTCTCCATAAACGGAATTACCTTAGCAATAAAACCCTTCTCAGCTAACTGCCCTTCGATATTTCTTCGTGCAAAGTGGTCATTTCTAACATAGATCTCACCGGTTACTGTAATAAATTTAGCATCCTTTATATCACCCTTTCTAGGAATCTCTGCAAACCTCTTAGAAGATTGTTTTAGTCTTTCCTTAAACGATATCTTCTCTCTACCGCCAAAGTTGTCCATCATCTTCTGGAATTCCTCTTCAAACACCTTCAATGCATAATCTTTATCAACAGCAAGAACACACATCGCATTTTTAATATCCTCAAGAGCATCACCAAGTACAAATGAGTTAAACAGCTTCAATAGAAGACCGGTTCCAAAGCCAGAGTAGCCCTTTCTATCATCGAGTCTAAATATTGCAAAGTCCTTAATCTTATTTCTTCTTATAAATGAGTCAAAGCTATTATAGTACTGCTCCAACCTACAAGGGGAGGTATCAGTTGCATGCAGCAGAACTACAGGTCTAGTCTTATCCTCACGATCACGCAGATAGGTCATCATATTACCCATCATTATTGCCTGAGGCATACATTCCTTACTTGAAGTTTGTGACCTACCCAACTTTATACTTTCAAGAGTTGTTTCTGGCATAAGTACGCCACGAATATTTATCCTGTTTAGATACTCATTCGCAGGTCCCATTACATATCTTGAAAGTGATGGAAACATAAAGTCATATTTATCAGACTTAGCAGGTATAATAGTCTTCCCATCAGATAGATGCACCTTAGCGGCAAAACCGTCCCCCTCAACCCAGGACTGGATAAACCCGTCATCCTCTTGATGCTTAATGCTACCTGTCTTCTGCAGCTCCCTATAGAATCTAACAACATCCAGGAACGCCTCTATCCGGGTATTAACCCCCGCATCAGCACTGTGTGAGTCAAGCTCCAGCGTAAGGGAAGGCTTACCCTCCATCTGCTCTCTAAATAATTCTACCAGAAATGAGTCAGGACCACAGCTAAAGTTAGTTATAAATGTAGCAAATAACTGCGGATGCCGTTCAACTATCTGTGCAGCTTTAAGGATTGTCTCACCCATTGCCCAGTGCATAAACGGTTTAAATGTCTCATCCTCAAAATGTAGAGCATCATATGGAATAATCTCGATACCTCTAGAGGTAAACTTCCTCGGTATCCCCATATTTGCTTTTTCGGTAAATGCATTGTATGGTCGTCCAAATAGAACAACACCAATTTTATCAGGATTTGCTTCAAGCTCTTTAAGGAAATCATCAGACATCTTTTTAAGGTCTGAAAAGAATCCCCTCTGCTTTGAAACAGCCTCTCTATATGCCGTTATCGCATCAGCCTCTTTACAGCCAAGTTTATTTACAGCTAGCCTTACAAAAACTTTTTCTTCCCGTTCAATCCCTCTTGAGAAGTCAACAAGTGGAACAAGCATCTCAGTTTTGCCGATCTTATCCTTAAAGGTTGAGGCCATAGCAAAAGGTTCGCCCTGATTAAACACACAGGATTTCTTATTTCCAATCTCGGTTGAACAACTGGAACACTTACTATCCGCCTCTAGCTGAACAAGGTGCGGCATAAATATGTAGTCCGGTTTTTTTTCTAGCAGATCCCAGAAAAACCCATGGGCAAGGATCATCGGGTAACAGAAACTTGACTTGGAGGATTCTTCACCCTCCTTAGCTGAGTTTTCAGAAACAACAACTTTAAATCCAAGTCTAGAGAAAAAATTATAGTACAATGGAAAATATGTATTAGTATAGAAACTTCTATTAACCCCTATAACCTTTGCACCCTCTCCAACATTTACACCGGTACCATACTTGCCGAATATAAGTTTTTCCCGTCTCGCAACTACATCAAGTTTATCCTCATCAAACTTAAGATTTCTGATAACATTGTAGTATTTATTGCAGGCACCACCAAAGGCGTAGTTCTTTCCATCTATAATAATGGTCATTATCTCACAACCGATATCACACTTCTCTTTACCACCGGCACATTTAAAGGTCTTGCCATAACCTACATCCCTTCCGATTAGATCATCAAGGAAGAATTCTTTTTTTTCAAGCAGATTATTATCCAGTCTCTTCTTGATCTCAAGTGCCACACCGTATGCACCCATCAAACCCGGATCCGGTGGAACGATGATATTTTTACCTGTAAGGGCTGCCATTGCTATCGGAACTGCCTT
>CAYYKD010000007.1:50916-60340 GCA_964471825.1 uncultured Spirochaetales bacterium | reverse complement strand
ACACCACCCTGCATAAATACTTTTTCACCAACTCTTCGTGAGCCTTTTACACGGTTGGTGTAGTTCATACAGATAGAATACACAAGACCTGCGATCATATCTTCTCTTGCTATCCCCTCCTGACTTGCAACTTTAATATCAGAGCTTATAAATGCCGCACATTGATCGTTAAAGTTAGGCGGTCTGGTCGCCTTAAGGGCAACAGGCCCAATATCCTGCATCTTCACGCCAAGCGTTTCAAGTGCAGATTCCTCAAGGAAGCTCCCCGTACCGGCAGAGCAGGCCTCGTTCATTGCATAATCAGCAGGAACACCATTTACAAGGTATGTGTACTTTGCATCCTGTCCCCCGATCTCAAATATCGTATCAACTTCCTTATCAAAATGCACAGCCGCAGTAGCATGACAGATAATCTCATTTATAACACTATCCGTAAAGGCATGTAGACCAACAATCTGTCGTCCCGAACCGGTTGTCCCCAGTCCGACTATTTTTATCTTTTTGCCACCGATCTGTTGTTTAATTGACTTGTAACACTCTCGAGCTGCCTCAACCGGATTACCATTAGTTCTAAGGTAGATATCTGCAAGTATTTTATTGTTAGTCGTATTTATCAATACTGCTTTTGTAGTTGTAGAACCAACATCAACGCCCAGTACACATTCATCGCCGTCAGATGGTTTGTCATGCTCCATTGATTTAAATGACACAAGATGTTCATAGTCAGAGAGTTTCTTCATAAACTCAAATGAACTTTTGCCCTCATAGTAGACCTTCTCTATGCTGACAAAAGGTTTAGTTTCTTTTTTATAACCGAAGATTGCCGCACCGAGCGCCTCAAAATAAGATGCCTGCTCTGGAATCAACAGCTTTTCAACCTGATCTCTAAGATAACCCACAACGACTCTATTCTTTGCAACCCCGCCGGTCATTATAACACTTTTCACCTTGATAGATGATAGAAGCTCAGTTATCTTACCGGAGATCATTCTACAAAGACCTGCAACAACGGCACCCTTAGGTTCACCGATGTTAAGTGCATGTGTACAGTCAGACTTACAGAATACCGAACATCTACCGGCGATGTTGTGTGGATGCTGCCCTTCTGCTAGGTTAATCGCTTCTTCTGCATTCAAATTCATCCGCCTGATCTGCTGCAAGAAAAACTCACCTGTTCCGGATGCACATTTATTACCTATATGTACCTTAGTTATTTTATGCTCACGGTCCAGTTCATAGACTATGGTTGTCTCACCACCGGCAGATACAAGTACAGAATACTCGCCTGTATCAAGCCCAAGGGTATCTAACGCATATTCTATCGCCTCAGGTTCAGTCACCTGAGTAAGGTTTACATTCTCTCTAAACTTCCGTCCTGTTACAGTTATCCTGTCAAATCTCTCCGGCTTAATCAACGCAAGAGTGTCGAGGAAATACTGCTTTGCATTCCCCTCATGCGCCTTAGAAGTGATCTTATCAACTACCACCTTACCGCTATCGTTATTGGTCTCAACAAATGTAATTGTTGATGCACCAAGACAAATTCCTAATGACTTCATAAACGCTCCCATAAATAATATTGAACCCGGCACACCTTAGTCAAAACTCTCTGCACAGGCTCTAAAGACTATCAATATTTTAATCAAAAATACAGCCAACAATATAACAAAACAAATGATTCATATCAAGTTTTTTTGATTTAATATTTAGAGGCTCTAAGGATATGATCCAAATTTTTGGCATTATTTTTAATGATGTCTTATGGTCACTTCTAAATACTCCGTATCTAGAAGACCATACAGTAATAGGAATGGGTTTGAGTCTCGCCAGTACCCGAAAGGTAAATAACCTTAAAATATTGTTTTTAGAGAATAGACTCATATAATAGAATCATATAATACAGCATTCATATAATACAACATTGCGAAAAAACGAGTAATTTCAATTTATTTAATCCAAAAACTTGAAAGTTTTTTATATTTATGATATAATCAATATTTGGTAATGAAAACCAACTTAATGAGTAGTATTTAATTACAATGCCGCCTTTTGTTAACTTAAGAAAAGTGATTTATTAAAAACTTGATTGACTTAAGGTTGAAAATTTTAATTTATGGGGTTTATAAATGACAACAGTAAGAATTGCCGTTTTTTTTATTTTCTTTAGCCTATCTATTTCTATTTATCCTGTAAAACAAACTAAAAATGTTGAAACATTGCATATCAATAGAAAAGTTTCTATGATAAAACTTTATAATGTTAGCAGGAATTCGGATTTTACTTATATTGGAGACACTGTTAGTGACTCACTTAAAGCATTCCTCACCCAACTCGGAACCTATGATCTAATAGATAGTAGTATTATTGATGAGGCCATAGAACAGAATTCAATTAATATCAATCAAATGATCTGGGAAGACACAGCAATAAAAATAGGAGAGATCCTCAATGCAGATGTTGTTGTATTTGGATTCTATACAATTGCCGACAAAGAGGTTTCCATATTTCTTAATACAGTAGATGTTAAAGTTCGTAAATCAGCATTTAGTTTAACCAAGGACGCTAAGCTCGGAGTAAGAATAATTGACTCCTGTAAAGAGATCGCAACAGAGATGGGAGAGAAGATTAAAGATGCATTACCGCCATACGAGAAAATACCGGAAAAACGGGATCTTACTTATCAAAATATTGCTGTCGGCACAGTTGTATCCGGCTCAACACTATTATTAACCGGAACTGTAGGTCTAATACTAAATATTCTTGTATTTGATCCCTATATTAACAAGTTTAGTGATACTGCAACTGCTCCGGCTGTTATTGACTATGCTACTTACCAGGGGTACACCTATCTCTACAGTGCAATTCTTGGCACGACTATAGGTTTTATATCACTAGGGGTAATACTAATTAGTATAAGTGTACCATTTTTTTATCTAAACCATAAAAAACTTACCTTAGAAGTGAATTCAAATTATCTTAATTTTATGAGCATTGGTTTAAAACTTAATTTTTAGGAGCATTTCATGAAACAAGCAAAGTTCACACCTCCGGTTAAAATACTAATCAATACAGTTATTTTATCAATATTTCTTCTAGGTTGCTCACAGAGAATAACAGAGGAGATATGGAATAAAATATACGCTGAGACATTTACCGTAATTTTTCATCCAAACGGCGGATCCTATACTTTACCGCAAAAAATTAAAGATGGAAATAAAGCTGAATTACCGGATGCTCCCCATAAAAATGGATGGATATTTGGTAGCTGGTATGAAGATAATGAAACATTTCTTAATGAATGGGATTTTAACAGTCCTATTAGATCAAATATCACTCTTTATGCTAAATGGGATGCCTATAGTTATACTGTTACATTTGATACAGGAGAACCGAGTGAAATATCACCAATAACAGTAGAGAGTCCTAAGACGACAGTTGAAAACCTACCTGCCACTCCTAAAAAAGACGGAGAAATTTTTGGTGGATGGTGGACAGAAATAGAGGGCGGCGGAACAAGGTTTACTGAAAACACTATTGTCAATGGCGACATTACAGTTTATGCTTATTGGAGTACGATCCCTATTTATAGTGTAAGCTATGATGCAAACGGAGCCGAATCAGGAGATGTGCCTGTTGATGAAACACAGTATTACTCAGGTAATGAGGTGGTTGTTCAAGGGAATACAGGCATTCTTAAAATAGAAGGGAAGTTCTTTTCAGGCTGGAACACAGAAGCTGATGGAACCGGAAACAACTATATAGAAGGGAGTGCTTTTAACATTGGAACAAGTGATGTTGTACTCTATGCAAAATGGACAGAGACTCCTACATTCTATGTAGTATATAATGGAAACAATGCAACTTCAGGGGATGTTCCTATAGATGAAAAATCCTATACAACAGGTAGTACAGTAACTGTTTTGGGAAACACCGGGAATTTAGCAAGGACTAATTACACTTTTGTTAGTTGGAACACAAAAGCGGACGGAACAGGTACAAATTATAATGCTGACAGTACATTTAACATTGGTTCAAGCAATGTGATTCTATACGCAAAATGGATCTCAATAGCAACCTACACCGTTACCTACAATGCAAACGAGGCAACTTCGGGAACTGTACCGGTTGATTCTACTCAATATACGCAGGGTCAAGATTTTACAGTACTTGAGAATAGTGGAGAGTTGGTTAGAGATGACTATCGCTTTACCGGTTGGAATGGGCGCTCTGATGGTACAGGGGCTGACTTCACCATAGGAACGAATTATCCAATAGAAACCGCTAATGTTATTCTATATGCAAAGTGGGCTCAGGTTTATTCTGTTACCTATAATGGAAATGACGAAACTTCGGGAACTGTGCCGGTTGACTCAAATAAATATACGCAGGGAGAAGATTTTACAGTGGCTGGGAATAGTGGCTCATTAACAAAAGAGGGGCTGGTTTTTGCCGGATGGAACACAAAAACAGATGGAACAGGGATTACCTACCAAGTTGGGCTTAGTTCTCAAATGGGGGGAAGTAACCTTACACTCTATGCGAAATGGTCCGATAAACAGCAGTACAGTGTTATTTTTAACTGCTATGAAGGAACGCTTGTTGCGGCTCAACTTATTGAGCAAGGAGAAAAAGCGAAAAAACCGGCTGATCCGACAAATACCGGCTATCTGTTTGGCGGGTGGTACAAAGAGAGCGGTTATGTTAATCTTTGGGATTTTGACATTGACACAGTAACGACTAACACAACTCTTCATGCAAAATGGAACACTTATAATTATACAGTAACATTTAACTCAGAAGGTGCCACAACTTTTGCTACAGAGAGTGTAGAAAGTCCGCAAACTACGGTTAGTTCACTGCCGTCGATTAATCCGACAAAAACCGGTTACACATTTGATAGCTGGCGTATCGGTGAGGGGGGAACAGGGGTTGAATTCACTACTGCAACTGTTGTAACGGGAGATATTACCGTTTATGCAAAGTGGACACCAAAAAATTATGATGTAACATTTAACGCAAATGGCGGTTCAGGGAGTATGAGTAATCTGTCAATAACATTTGATCAAAGTGCCAATCTAACGGTTAATGCTTTTACAAGAACAGGTTACAGCTTTGCCGGGTGGAATACTGAATCTAACGGCTCTGGGACTTCTTATGCTGACCAAGCATCATTTTCAATGACCGTAGAGGGGCAAACGCTCTATGCAAAGTGGACACCTAACAATTATACCGTAACATTCAACGCAAATGGTGGTTCTGGGACTATGAGTAATCAATCAATAACCTTTGGTCAAAGTGCCAATCTAACGGTTAATGCTTTTACAAGAACAGGCTTCAGCTTTGCCGGTTGGAATACTGAATCTAACGGCTCTGGGACTTCTTATGCTAACCAAGCACCATTTAATATGACAGTAGAGGGGCAAACGCTCTACGCTATCTGGCAAGATAACCTAAGCGTTACTATAATGCTTAACAATCCTGCCGGTATAAATGTCGACTTTGATGAAAATGAGGCGACACTAAGCAAAAGCGGACGAGGTAGCTTGCCAAAAACAATGACCGTAACGGCAACCACCGGTTTTAATGCCTACGCTTGGTACTTAAATGAAGAATCGCAAGCATCAGAGATAAATACTATTACAATAGACTCTGATGGGCTATATCTTGGGGTTCACAATCTGTGGTTGGTGGTAACAGACAGTAACGGTACGGTGCTTTCGGCACAGTTTGACTTTTGGGTGGAGGAGTAAGATATGAAAAAAACTAAAAAATATTTATTATCGGTTATTATTGGGGTTGTATTTTTATTAGGTATAACCACCTGTACAAATGACATTGATAAATCTATCAACGCAAAAAACACCGGCACAGAATATGGTCGGCTCACTATCACCCTTCAACATAGTGCTACAAGGACAATAATGCCTGTTGCTGTAACATTAAATGAGCTAACATTTGATATAACACTAAGCCGTGACGGATATGATAATGTTACACGAACTAACCAATCTTATGGGAGCGGGATAGAGATAGACGAGCTTCTTGCAACAGGTAATTGGAGTGTTAAAGTTGACGGAAAAAAGGGTGGCAACACACTTTTTAGCAGAACAAACACTGTTAATATCGGAACAGGAACAAATAGCGTTACCGTTACGCTCAATCCTCTAAAAGCCGGTGCAGGAACGCTTGACTTTACTCTTAGTTACCCTATAGGGAGTATCGATGAGTTTGTAATAGAATGGAGAAGTGAACTGGGGGGAAATTCTTTAGATTGGCCTTTTGTTAAAACCGAAACGGATACTCAACTTACGCTCAAGGCACTTGAAGGAGAAGCTAAAGCATCAATACCAAGCGGAACATACTATCTTACTATCCGGTTAATTAAAGAAGGTAAGACTATCGGTCGGGTTCAGGAGGTTGTGCTGATCCTTGATCATCAACTCTCAAGCAAGACGATTACGATAGAAGAGAATGATCTCAGTAGCCCCCCTTCGGCACCGACAGCAGTTACTATCGATGAATATATAAGAGATAGTGTAACACAACAACTAACAGGGATAAAGATAAGCTGGACGACCGATTCTTATATAAATGACGGGTTTAGGATAGAGAGAAAGAAAAATTATGATGGAGCTTGGACACCTCTAAACACAGAAGAAAACTATACCGACTTGAATTTTACTGATGATGTTAGCGAATTCTTGCCTCCCCTAAGTGCCGGCGATGTTATATTCTACCGCGTATGGGCATATAACAACTTTGGTGATTCTGATATAAGAGAAGAATACACCCCGACACTTCGTGCTTTAATTTATAATGGCAACGCCCAGACAACAGGGACACCTCCAAGTAATATCCTCTACTTTCCAAATGAAAGCGTAACACTTTTGGCAAATACAGGATTAACAAAGAACTTTCACGACTTTGATGGGTGGAGCGAAACTACGAATGGAGAAGAAATAACTACACTTACAATATCTGATGCAGATAAAACAGTTTTTGCAAGATGGGTTCATCATTTTGGCGGGGGAGATGGCACAGCGGGAGATCCATTTCAAATACAAACAGTTGCACACCTTGAAAAAATGAGAGATTATGTGGGAACAAACCACCCGGGCAAGCACTTTAAGCTAATGGATGATCTGGACTTGGTGGATGTGGAAAACTGGACGCCGATTGGGAGTGATCCAATCAACGCTTTTCAAGGGGTTTTTGATGGTAATGGGAAGACGATTTATAATTTAACAATCAATGATAATGCGAATAACAACAAAGGTCTTTTTGGCTATATTCAAACTGCGACTATCAAAAACCTGATGCTTACTGAAGTAGATATTGTAGGTAGTAATCAAGTTGGCGGGCTTGCGGGATATGCAATGTCTTCAAACATCGAAAACTGCGGCGTGATAACAGAAGCTTACAAATTTATTACTGGAGTTAACTATGTTGGCGGACTTGTGGGTTTGTCAAGTGGGTTAAGCGGGTCAGAAACTAACATAAAGAAATCTTTTTCACAAGCTGTCGTTAAAGGCTGGAGTTATTCAGGCGGATTAATCGGCGAAGCCGATTATTCAACAATTGAGAACTCTTACTCCACAGGTGAATTTACGGAAAAGTTCCCAAACTCACACACAATAGGCGGATTTATTGGGCAACTGGATAACGGTACCGTTACTAATTGTTATAGTGTCAGCAAGGTAACCCTACAAACTGGAGCTACAGTTTACGGTGCATTTATTGGCTCGATATTTAACTCTGATATACTGAATTCTTTCTACAACACAGACATCAACGGCGATATGCTGGGGATTAGCTCTTCCGGCGGTTCTAACACTAGTAATTTAACCGGTAAGAATACAGCAACGATGGTGCAGCAAAGCACATTTACCGGTGCTAATTGGGACTTTGGGGAAGCACCAACAGACTACTGGAATATAGAAAACGGCTCAACCTACCCCTATCTGCAGTGGCAGATGGAAGCAAATAAGCCGTTACCGGTAGTTATCGGAGAGGGAACAGAAGTTAATCCTTACAAGATATATACAGTTGAGAACTTAAAATCATTAAACACGGATTTCCTTGGTGCTGAGTACGCAGGAAATCACTTTAAGCTTATGAACGATCTCGATCTAAGCAATGAAGCAAACTGGGTACCGATAGGTAGTGATGCAACCAACTCTTTTCGAGGGATTTTTGATGGTGATGGGAAGACTATTAGTAATTTAAAAACTACGGACACATATGCTAACAGAGGTCTTTTTGGTTATGTGTCTGGCGCTACTATAAAAAAGCTAAAATTGACAAATGTCAATATTTCAAGTGGTGATAATAGTGGGGGCTTAATTGGAGCTGTTGCAGGTACTTCGATAATAGAGGATTGTTCTTTAGGTGGGGTTATTGTTGCAACGGGGGACTATATCGGTGGTCTTGTTGGACAAGTTGTTGCCAGTTCTCAACTTACAATTCAAAAGTCCATGACAAATATCGATATAAGTGTAACTGGCACCAAAAATAGTTTTGGCGGGTTAATTGGTCATATTATAAACACAGTTGGTTCAGTAACAATAGAAGAATCATATAGCATAGCTAAAATAAGAGGTAATACTATAATGGGGGGGCTAATCGGAACTGCCAACAAGACAACTATTACCAACTCATATTCAATAGTTGACATCGTTTCAACAGGCAATACAATTGGTGGTTTGATAGGATCGATGGGAACTGTGGTAAATTTAACAAACTGTTACTCGGCGGCACATTTTTTATATAGTACTACTGATGGGGCAACTGCGATATTTGGAATTGGTGCAGGAACAATACCATCAAATTCAAACATTTTCTACGATAAAAACCGCGGTCCTCGATTCGCATGGGTTAGTGCATCAGGTCCAGGCAAGACAACAACCGAAATGTTGCAGGAAAGCACATTTACCGGCTGGGATTTTAATGAAACAACCGGCATCTGGGCGATAGACGAGAACACAAGCTACCCGTATCTGCAGTGGCAGGAAATTGTGAACAAACCAAAACCGATAACTTACGAACTTAGAACTAGAGGTCCTGCTGGGGGATTCATATTCCTCAACAAAGGGGCCTATGGCGAAGGTTGGCAGTATATGGAAGCGAGAGGAATAGATGAACCCTCTACTTATCAATGGAAGACAGAGAATACAATAACAAACGGAACACTAACAAATACAGGTACTGGTTATGAAAATACCTATAGTTTCCTTACTGGACACCCCGCAGCTACTCAAGCTATAAATGCAACTCACGCTAACCGAGGTGACTGGTTTTTACCGTCAAAAGATGAGCTAGATCTTATGCGAACCCAACTATTTGATTACGGACTCGGTGGCTTTGATCTTAACCTATTTTACTGGTCATCATCGCAATATAGCGAAGTTAACGCTTGGCGTCTGAA
>CAYYKD010000007.1:40137-50906 GCA_964471825.1 uncultured Spirochaetales bacterium | reverse complement strand
AATTTTCCGCCCCACCTCCATCGTACACACAAAAGACAACTTTATACAAAGTCCGTTTGATTCGGCGGTTTTGATCACGGATCAGTAAACTCCCTCTTCCTACCGTTATATATAAGCAATATATATAACGGTAGGTACTATGGTGATCACTTAGTAGTGTTTAAAAAAACTATCAAAACAGGGGCTGTCCATTAAGTCGAGAAATTTTTATTTGTACCGGTTAATTGCCGGCGTAAAACGAGTAAAAATTGTTTATAAACCGACTTAGTGGACAGCCTCTGTTTTGTTTATAGGCCTGCTCCGGTTCTGAGCAAGCTCAGTATTAGCCCGGAGAGGGTTTTACTTAACTGAAATTGTTTTATTATTCCAAGACTTGTCAACCTTTGCAATTAGTTTTGCACTATCCTTTGACTGCCCCTGTAGATACCCCTTAATCTGATAGGTCTGACTAAGGTACATCTCAATTACCTTTGTTTTTTTTGGTTGAATATCATATATTTTTTCTGATCTTGTTCTGTCATCCATAACTATTATATAGTAGGTTAATCCTGTGTGCTGATTGTCAATTGAGACTCTAAAAGAATCAGACTTAGCAGCATCCTTCTTTTGCTCATCCAGTTCTTGTTGAGCTAACTCTTTCTGATGGGTCTCCTGAAAACCCTTTCTTGCAGCATCAATATTTTTAAAACCATCAAGCATTTTTTTAAACTTTAGATGTTTTCCATCACTGTTATATGTGATGACTCCCTGATTGATCAAAACGCCATTTGATTTGAATAGGATTTCAATACTCTGATTACCGGAGGCAAGGTTGCAAATTTCTTTTAAGAATTTATCTGTAAAAACAGATGAGTCGTCTGAGTTCGCCGGATCAATTACGAACCAGGGAGCGGTTTGCATAGAAGATTTATAAGAAAAAACAATATTCTTACCGCCGATTTTTGCTTCCATACTAAAGGTGTCGGTTCCATACTTAAGTCCGTCTGTCTTATGAAGGAGATTTACTCCGTCACCATCCTTAAATGTACCCGGTTGACCGGCCGGAACATAAGTCGGCTCACTACCGCCCGGAGTCCACAACAAAAATGCGAGTTTTTCCTGAGCATGCAGGCATATACCTGTGCTTCCGATAACAATCAATAAGACAAAGACAAAAAATTTTCTATATTTCATAAAATTCCTCCTGATAACTCTAAATGTAAAATAATATTTTAAAATTTACAAATTATTTTTAAAAAATATTGTTATACGGCACCGATTCGTGTAAAAATGGGTCATAGAGAATTATTTCAACTCCACTACTAATATGATAATTTATTACACAGGGTAACTGTATAAACCTGATTTTTTAAGTCTTGCTTACTCTTATGAGTTAATGTCAACACATGATATAATTGTCCATAAAAACTATTGACATTTACAACAATCAAGGCTCTTTCAAAACTCGCTCTTTATTTTCTATCTATTTGTCGTTCTTCGCCCAAAATCCTCATTTACGCAAAGTAAACTCCGGGCTTTAGACTCATCACTCCTTGATCTAGTAAAAAATATCGAGTTTTGAAAGAGCCTCAATCAATTGAAAATAAGTTGGAAATACAAAAAATTAATTTATTATTGATTTTTTTTATATTGTATTTTATAATAATATAAGCCTATTGAAATTGTTGCGATAAAGAGGCTCTTGCAAAAATCAAGGTTTTTGATAAGTTCAAGGAATGAATAACGACCACAGACAAGATGTCTGATAGTGGTCGGTGTGGCGAAAAATGATGCAGAAATTGAAAAAAAAGATTATTTTTGCAAGAGCATCTAAATATTAAAATTTAAGGGGTAAATATGCCATCAAATAAAGAAGAGATTAAACGGGAAAGTAATAAAAATAAGGTTCCAAATAAAAGTGATGATTTAAAACAAAGAGAGCAGATAGAAAGAGAGATATTCAAAAGAGATTTTGAGGATCGAAAGAAGCACGAAAAGGACTAAGGACACTCTAGATTCTTATTCTAATATTCAACATTTTAAACAAAATAAAAAAATTCTAAACAACATTTAAATTTCTATATAAGATGCTTTTTTAAGCCTATCCATTATTGCAGTTCCTAGACCTGTCTCTGGAATCCTTTCAGCATATATTATATCAAGTGATAATTCATCAAGCCTATGAAGGGCACTAAATAGATTTACAGCAGCCTCATTCATATTATTGTCTCGTGTCAATATCTCTATATGTTTAAACATTGATGGCCTCTCAGGCATAGTTATCCCTATATAACCACATCTAACCCCGTCAGCCATCTCACAGCTATCAATATCGTCAACTAATATTAGTCTTGTAGTAGGCGAATAATGATGGAGAAGCTGTCCGGGGGCTATCGGCTTTTCGCTCTCAGTTGCAACCTTTATCCGATAGCCCAGGAAATCGCAGATCTCATCGATATCTAGACCGCCATACCTCAAGAGAACCGGTCTATCAGCAGTCATATCAAGGACAGTTGATTCAACCCCGACCCTTGAATGCCCTCCGTCAATTATCATATCAACCTCAGAGCCTATCTGCTCGTAAACATGAAGTGCTGTAGTAGGACTTAGATACTTAAACGGATTTGCGCTTGGGGCTGAGACAGGCACCCCTGCCAACTCTAATAATCTCAGAGCAGTAGGATCGGACGGGATCCTTACCGCCACAGTAGGATGACCTGAGGTCACTATATCGGGTATTATATTTTTCTTCTTGAATATAAGTGTTAGGGGACCCGGCCAAAACCTCTCCATAAGTGAATATGAGAGATCACTAATCTCATCAGCTATGCTATCTAGCACTAGAACTGAATGAATATGAACTATAAGAGGATCAAAGAATGGCCGTTTCTTAACCCTGAATATCTGAGCGACCGCATCAGGATTAAGAGCGTTAGCCCCAAGACCATAGACTGTTTCAGTCGGAAAGGCCACAAGTCCGCCATTTTTTAAAATCAACGATGCCCTCTGTAACGATTGTTCAGATATATCAAATATATTGTTCATGCTCAAAATATATTTTTTATTTTGCTATTTGTCAATGTTAAAAATTTGCTTTTTCTATAAAATAAAACCGTTTAAATTCGGAAAAATTCACTAAAATTCAAGATAGATAGAATATATTATAAAAAACTATTATTTTTTTTTCACCACTCAGTCTGACTTTTTTAACTCTCAAAACAACAAATTCAATGAGTAAAATATTTTTATAAAAAAACATTGACACACTATATATAGTGTTATATATTCGCATTATCAATTCAATAACTATATAGATAGATGAATAAATCTGTTAACATATAAACTGTTTTATATATCTGTATTTGAAATTTGGGGAAAAATAACTTGAAATGTCCTATGTGTAGCGAACTCGAAGACAAAGTGTTGGAAACCAGACAGGTTGCCGATGGAACCAGTGTAAGAAGAAGACGAAAGTGTATTACCTGTGGTTATAGATTTACTTCCTATGAAGTAATTGAAGAAAAACAGCTCATGATTGTAAAAAATGATGGTAGGCGTGAAGCATTCAGTATTGAAAAAATCTCATACGGTATTCAAAAGGCTATTGAGAAACGGGCTATTTCTCAGGGAACTGTAGAGGATTTAATAAACTCAATTGAGGAAGTTGCAATTCTTAGGAGTGGTGAAAGCCATGAGTTAAAATCCAGTGAACTGGGCGAAATCGTTATGGAGAAACTGGCAGAATTAGATGAAGTTGCATATATCAGATTTGCATCAGTATACAAAAAATTTAATGATGTAAATGAGTTTATTGAAGAAATAAAAAAAATAAAAAAAGGGATCGGGAGGGGACATGCAAGGAAACTCATTAGCTAATTGGAGTGATTTTTTGAGGTCAGACGGTAGTACTGCAGATTTTGTCGTCAGTAAGGTTATTAAGCGAGACGGCCAAATGGAGATGTACAATAGAAGTAAAATCTCTGATGCTATAGAAGCGTGTTTAAAATATATTAACAAGCAGGATTCAGCTTTGGTTGAAAAATTAACCATCGCAACTGAAAAAGAACTGGAAGTCTTCATGTCAAAAAGACACCCTAATTCAGTACCTGCTATCGAAGAGATACAGGATATAGTTGAAAAAGTATTGATGAAGGAAGGAGAATATGAGGCTGCAAAGGCGTATATTCTTTACAGATCTAAACACGATGCACTACGAGATTCTAAAAAACTCATGCTGGATATTGACGATACAATGAACGGTTACCTCAATCAGTCCGATTGGCGTGTTAATGAGAATGCAAATGTAAACTTTAGTCTCGGCGGTTTGATTCTACACAACTCAGGCACATTAACAGCTAACTACTGGCTTAAAAACATATACACAGAGGATATTGCAAATGCACATATAAATGCGGATTTTCACCTGCATGATCTTAGTATGTTTAGCGGATATTGTGCCGGATGGTCATTAAGACAACTTATCAAAGAAGGACTTGGCGGGGTCAAGGGTAAGATTAGCTCAAAACCTTCTAAGCATCTCTATACACTGATATTTCAAATTGTCAACTTCCTGGGTATTATGCAGAATGAGTGGGCAGGAGCTCAGGCATTTTCTAGTTTTGATACATATCTTGCCCCGTTTGTAAGAGCTGACAAACTCTCATTTGATGAGACTAAGCAAGCAATTCAGAGTTTTGTATTTGGTGTTAACACACCTTCAAGATGGGGCAGTCAGGCACCTTTTACCAACATTACACTTGACTGGGTAGTGCCTACAGACATGAAAGATCAAAAAGCTGTTGTAGGTGGTGTTGAACTTGAAACAACCTACGCCGATTATCAAGCAGAAATGGATATGATTAATCGTGCATTTATTGAGATTATGCTATCTGGTGATGCCAATGGAAGAGGTTTTCAATACCCGATTCCAACCTATAACATAACAAAGGAGTTTGACTGGGAATCAGAAAATGCTAAACTTCTTTTTGAAATGACAGCTAAATATGGTACACCGTATTTTCAGAACTTTATAAATAGTGATCTCAATCCGGCAGATGTAAGATCTATGTGTTGCCGGCTTCAGCTTGACAAAAGAGAATTGAGAAAAAAAGGCGGAGGGCTTTTTGGAGCTGATGAGTTAACAGGCTCTATAGGAGTTGTTACTATTAATCTTCCTAGAATAGGTTTCCTGTCAGATAATAAGGATGAATTTTTTAGAAGACTTAACCATGTCATGGATCTTGCTGCAGAATCCTTAAAGATTAAGAGAAAGGTTATCACAAAACTAATGGATGGCGGATTATTTCCATATTCAAAGAGATACCTAGGCCATTTTAACAATCATTTTTCTACAATCGGTATAAACGGAATGAATGAGTGCCTGATGAACTTTATGGGTAAAGATATAGTTGATCCTGAAGGAAAAGCCTTTGCTATTGAGATTCTCGATTTTATGAGAAAAAAAATGGCAGATTACCAGGAAGAGTCAGGTGAACTATTTAACCTTGAGGCGACCCCGGCAGAAAGTACAAGCTACAGATTAGCAAAACATGATAAAAAACACTTTGCTGATATTATAACCTCAGGAGATAAAGACCCATACTACACTAACTCAAGTCAATTACCGGTTGATTATACGGCAGATATATTCGATGCTCTCGATCATCAATCCGAACTTCAGGCAAAATACACAGGTGGTACAGTATTTCATGGGTTTATAGGGGAAGCAATACAGGATTGGCAGTCATGCAGAAACCTGGTTAAAGCAGTAGCCTACAATTATAGAATACCATATTTTACAATATCACCAACTTTTTCAGTCTGTCCTGTTCACGGCTACATCTCAGGAGAACATTTTAACTGTCCAAAATGTGCGGATGAGGAAAAGAGAGAGATAATTGGCAGAATCAATGAACTGGAGTCATTGAAAAAAAATCTAACGGCTGTTTAATATAATAAATTTTAATTATTTAAAATATTTTTAAGGGGGGAATTACTATGGAGAGAAGTTTAAAAGAGGTAAACGAAGAAATTGTACAACTGCAAGAGAGGTTGTCTATGGTAAAGGGTACAGACACAGAGGTCTATACAAGGATTGTCGGGTATCATAGAGCGGTAGCAAACTGGAACAAAGGAAAAAAAGAGGAATATTCACATAGAAAAGTATTTGATCTTAATATGTCAGATATTAAAAAGGTAGTTATTTCTGAAATATGTGATCATTCTGAAAAACATGATCATTCTGAACCGGCAAAAACTCCGGTTGACATTATGAGTAAGGCCTCAAATAACAAGCCGGCATCAAGAGATGATATTGCATATTATAAGTTCTTCTATAGTCAATATTGTCATAACTGCCCACCGGTAAAGGATGCAATAAAAAAATCATCAATTCCGGGGGATGAAGTAGATGTTGGAATAGACCTTGGTTTAAATCTATCAAGAAAATTTAATGTAATGAAAACGCCTACGGTTGTACTTCTTGATAAGAACGAGAATGTAGTAGAGGTTGTGCATACTGTAGAGGGTCTAAAAAAAATATTAAACGGCTAGTTTAATTATTTAGATATATATGAATAATATTTTCTACGGTTTACATAAGACAACTTTAATTGACTATCCGGGTGAAGTAGCAGCTCTTCTGTTTACGGGGGGCTGCAATTTTTTCTGTCCATATTGTCATAACCCGGAGCTTGTAAAAGTACCGGCCGATGCGGTTGCCTACAGATTTGATGATATCAAAGTGTTTCTTGATAAAAGGAGATCTGTCCTTGGAGGAGTAGTTATATCAGGAGGCGAACCATTACTGCATAGGGAGATGCCTGAGATAATCAGTATTATTAAATCTATGGGTCTAAAAGTTAAAATTGATACTAACGGTTCATTTCCCGACCGTCTCATGGAGCTTGATGTAGATTATATTGCTATGGATATCAAAACAGCACCTGAGAAATACAGACACTTTTGTAACAATGTTGATGATACAATTAACTTTATTGAGCAATCTATAAAATACATAATAAATTCAGGAATTGATCATGAATTTAGAACCACTATGGTTCCACCACTGGTGGATGGCACGGACCTGGTAGTGATCGCCAAAATGATTGAAGGTTCAAAAAGATATTTCCTTAATAAATATAGATTTTCAAAATCACTTAACCCTTCATATCAACATATCAATCCATATAGCGACACTGAATTACTTGAGTTCAAATCAAATTTAAACTCATCCGGCTTAAACTGCATGATAAGATAGATCCTTCAAAAAAAACAACTACCTACAAATACTACATATTCTGTAATTTTTACATTTTTTAGAAAAATATAATTGTAAAAATAGATGATTAATGATATATTTAATATATTATGCTCTTATTTAAGAAACTGCCAAGTAAAGCCCCTCATATTCTTATAACAATTTTATCAATGTTGATAGTTATTACTATTATTATTTCTGTTTTTAGATTCAAACCTAAAGAGCAGTCTGTCGAAAGCACATCAGAGTATATTGACCTAAAAGGGTATAATCTAAATGAAGACAGGGTATTCTCACTCAATGGCGTATGGAGATTTTACAATAAGAAATACTATTACACAGAAGATTTTATTGATAATGAACCTGCCGAAGGTGTCTTAGTAAATCTTCCTCACATTTGGAATAGAGAATCAAACTACACCTCCTTTAATCATGGAACATACAGATTAGTTATTGATATTGACAACCCCGGAAATAACACATATTCATTAAATATTGCTACAGAGGGATCAGCAGTCTCATTGTTTCTAAACGGCAGGCTTTTAAATTCAATTGGTAAAAATGGAATAGATAAGGACACCTCTGTTGTTGGATATGGAAAACAAACTGTAGTTGCACCTTTTAGAGATCGCGAGAATGAAATTATTATCCATGTCTCAAATTATCATCTATATAATGGAGGACTCAATGGAAAAATCGAATTAGGATCAATAGAGTCAATCAAGAAACAGAACTTTATCAATTCATACACCATAAATCTATACATAGCATTCTTTATTGTTTTAGGACTTCTTATTTTAATTGTTTTTATATTATTACTTAATAAACAGGATAACAATACAGAGCAAATGCTGTTATATAACGGAATTACCCTAATAACAATCGGTATTAGGATGTTTATCACAGGTCGAAACGGACTTCTGGTAACCTTTCTTGATAATCCAATCCTATTAATTAAAACTGATTATATTATATTACTATTCATGGCCTATCTTATTTCAACACAAATATATTTCTATAAAGAAAAATCGATCTCTCCAATAATCATATATGGTTATCATATATCACTGGTATTTTTAAGCTTCATTGTCCTCTTTTTACCGGTTTTATATGTTAGCAATATCCTATTCTCGATATCATTTCTATCAATATTGGGACTCTTCTTCATTATTGATAGAAAAACTAAAACCATCATTATTACAGGTCTTTTATCATTATTACTTGTAGCAGTCTATGATATTTTCAACCTGTTATCATTTAGCATTCCAGGATACAAGCTGTTGCTATACTACTGGCCTGCATTCTTTACGCTTCTATTAACAATAAGCTTATTAAAAAATATTTTTAAGGTATCATCAGAAAATCTAATAAAAAGTCTACAAAGACCGCTTTATAGTGGTTCTCAAAATGAAGAAAATCAAATCAAATCAATAGATCTCACTCCTGAAAAACAACTTTTTCTAAAGACTACAGAGGAGATAATTGTCCCGCTATCTCTAATCAGCTCACCAATAGACTCTATAATCAAAGGTGATTATGGAGATACAATAAATCGATCTGATAAATTACTCAAAGTAATAAGTGATAGTGCTAATAAAATCCATACAATCATCAATGAGATGCTTCAACTCTTTTATGATAAAAAACCCGAAAATCTGGACTCTGCAGAAATCTTTTGTGTAAACTCTACCATTGAAAATTATATAAAACAGATATCGCCTGTAATAATGCTGAAGGACATCACCTTAAACTTCATCAAACCGGATAATAAAATATTTATTAAAATGAACAGCGAAGTATTTCAAAAAGTATTTCTTGATATAATCATCTTTATATTCAGGTTCTGTAATAAGGATGAAAATATACTTGTGTCGATAAAAAACACTGATACCAACTATTTTATTATTGATATCAACAATTCTACATCAAAGGCATCCAGCAAAGATATGTATGATTTATTTAAAAAATACAATATAAAATACATGAATAATCTGATTGAATATTTTGAGGATAAACAAGACTTAAACATTATATTTCTAAAGAATAGAATAGAGAGAAATGGCGGAAAGCTTAATGGGATATTTGATAAAAAATATGGGATTAAGTTTTCAATAATTTTTCCTGCAATAAAAGATATTGATATACCTGATATTCTGCCCAAGGCATCAAAGATCAACCCTTTAAACATTGATGATCTATTTAAATCAATAAAATACAATCTAAATAATGATATGGATCAAAGTAAACCTTCAATAATGATTATTGACAATTCCTATGACATGATTTTCTACCTTGAGTCAAGGCTTAGGAATAAATATAGAATCATTAAAGCTTATTCGGGGTCAGAGGCAATAAATTTATTTAAAAGCGGAACGATAGTTGATCTTGTCCTATGTGATCTAAATACAGATGTATTCGATGCATATCAGATACTTGAAATACTCAGTCAAATCATCGTTCTTCGAAATACACCTGTCTTTGTTTTTTCAAACTCATCAGATGAATCAACTAAGATTAATATACTGTCAAAAGGTGCTGTTGATTATCTGGAAAAACCATTTTCATTTGAACTGTTAGAAGCAAAAATAGGCGTAATAATAACAAAGAATTCAAAGCTTAAAGAGCAATATGAAAATGATCTAAAAAAGAAGTTCTTCAAAATAATTGATTCAAAAACTAACTCAGATCAACTCAGTATTATTGATGACTCTATTTTTGCAAGTCGAATTAAGGATTTTAATTTAACGGATAGAGAGACGGCCGTAGTGCGAGAACTGTTAAATGGATTAGAGGCAAAAGAGATAGGTGATAAATTAAACATCGCATATAAGACTGTTAAAAATCATGTTCATAGTATTTATAAAGCATGCGGTATAAACAATCGAATCGAGCTATACAATATTTTTAAATAATTGGTGCTTACGCTAAAATTACTGCCTATTCAGCGTTATTAATTATTTTTATAATTTATCATTCTAAATTCTTATTTATTATTCTCAATTATTAAAGAAGTTTCTAATCTGGATTTTTAGTTCTTCAAGTCCGGTTTTGTTTCTTGCTGATATAAAGATATTCTTATTTGTGCCACTATTTACGATAACTTCTGATACCCCATTTTCTAACTTATCAATCTTATTGTATACCATAAAAGTGGGTATATCATCAGCACCGATCTCTTTTAATACGGCATTAACAGATGCAATATTTTTATTTATCATAGTGGATGAGGCATCGACTACATGGAGTAACAAGGATGAGTTCTTAACCTCTTCTAGTGTTGATTTAAAAGAGGCTACTAAGCCATGTGGAAGTTTATCAATAAAACCGACAGTATCAGACATTAATATCGTTAAATTATCATTTATATATACTTTTCTTATGTAGACATCAAGAGTTGCAAATAACATATCCTCAGAAAATAGAGATGCACCTGATAACATATTTAATAATGTAGTCTTACCTGCATTGGTATAACCAACAATGGATACTACACTTGTATCAAGTCTTCGCTTTCTCTGAGTGTGCATCTGGG
>CAYYKD010000007.1:32058-40127 GCA_964471825.1 uncultured Spirochaetales bacterium | reverse complement strand
TTTAATCATAGTATTCCAGAAATCAATAACTCTACAAATATAAATTCAATTCAACGTGATATTCTATTTTAATAATTTGATAATCAGTTATACGATAATTTGTCCATTGATGATATGGTAAATCATATCCACTTTTTTTAACTTCAACTTAATAAGACGGATCTGCTCCTTTATCATTCTTTTGTCGAGTTCAATCTGCTTTTCCCCTTCACCGCCCCGCAAGCCGATCCCACCTTCAACTCGCGAAAAATGTGACCATCGATTTTTCAACCTTGGCATCATATATTCTTGAAAGGCAAGCTCAACCTGAAGTTTTGCCTGATTAGTCCTTGCTCGTCTTTGAAATATATTTAGAATTACCTCTGTTCTTCCCATTATCAGTTTCTGAAATAATTTTTCTAAGTTTTTCTCCTGAATTCCTGAGATATCATTATTAAACACTATAACTTCTACATCATTAGCTTCAACGAATAATCTAATCTCTTCCAGTTTACCTTTACCGACACAATAAGTCAGATCAGGCCTATCTCTTTTCTGAATAAAATACTCAATAACTTTTAGCCCCAGAGTTTCACAAAGCATCTTTGCTTCTTCTAATGAATACTCAATCTCAGGCTTGGTGACAGATGGCCCGTGAACATAAACAATTACCGCTTTTTCTTGTTCGTCTAATTTTAATTTATCATACATAAAATTATAATATAACAAATTTGACATTATGACAATAGTCAATTAATTCTGTTGTAAAACAATCAATTTAGATATATATTATTAGCTAATACTCATGCATTAATTTTTTGCAAGAGTTTTAGTATTTTTATAATTTGGAGTTAAGCTAATGTTTTTAAATAAAACTAAAATATCGATACTTGTTATTAAGGTATTAATCGCTATAGGTTTAATCGGAATCATAATTACAGGGGCATTTGAAACAACAGCAGCAGATTTTTTAAATA
Organism: uncultured Spirochaetales bacterium; assembly: GCA_964471825.1. Classification (GTDB taxonomy): domain Bacteria; phylum Spirochaetota; class GWE2-31-10; order GWE2-31-10; family CAYYKD01; genus CAYYKD01. The sequence continues at coordinate 39,171 of CAYYKD010000007.1, read as the reverse complement.
AGGTCTGTGCGTCTGCAATGTCCAACCTTGCTGCTGCCAGTGTACTAAAAATTTTATCCGGCACTCTTGATATTTTCAGTGGATTTAGCGATATCTTTGATTATATTTTCAACTTTCTTATGATTTCCAACTTACTCATAGCCTTTCAGATAATTCTTTTAAAAATATCCGGATCATTGATCATTAAAATCATTGCAGTAACAGGTGTCCTGTTGCTATTTATTAAACCGGTAAAACGAGTTGCTTCAGGCATAATTATTATTGTCTTGATGATAAACCCAGGGCTTTCAATCTATATTAATGGTGTAAACTATATATATGAAAAATCAGGTTTTAATAAAGGAAATGAAATTGAATCAAGACTTCAGAATGTCAAGTCAATAATTGAGTCTGACAATAAAAACAATGAGTCAAGCAAAATAGAGGAGGCTGATCATAAAAAAAATATTTTCGGCAGACTATTTGATAAAACTATTGCTGTTAAAGAGATGGTTACTTCATTTGGGAAAGATCTCTCTGACAAGATTTCAAAGGTTACAGTTGAAATATCAAGAGGTCTTATGGAAATAGTAATTAACTATACTGTCATGATTATCTCACTATTTTTCATACTGCCATTTCTATATTTCTTTATTCTCTACAGCCTTATTAAATCGATTGTAAGATCAGAGCATTACGAATCAAAAGGATAAAATTGTCGTTTCATATATTCTATCCGATCTTTGACTATTTGCTGAGTATGATCGCTTTTATAGTTTAACTCAAAACCATGAATTGTACCGCTAGTCTCATGCAGCTCCGCTTCTATACCGTCCTGCTTCAATAAACTATAATAATCAATCGCCTCATCACGCAAACAATCAAACTCTGAGACCTCAATATAACAAGCGGGTAAATTTTTAAATGATTTTATTAGATGAGCAGACGAATACTGAGGGTATTCAGTATTAGAAATTTTTGACAGGTATATTTTCCACATCTTTTTTGTTAGCCCTGCATCCCATACAGGTGTGTCAACAAACTGTTTTATGGACTCAGTAATCTGCCGAGAGTCAATTACAGGGTAGACTAACAATTGAAACAATAGACCTGTTCTCAATCGATCTCTTACCATCCATGCAAGTGATGCTGCTAAACCTCCGCCTGCACTATCACCGCAGACTGCAATTTTATTCTTATCTATGTCGTATCTTGAACTATTATCAACTATCCATCTGTATGCAGAATAGCAATCTTCAAGACCATAGGGATACGGGAATCTCGGAGCGAGTCTGTAGTCAACAAATATAACTTTGCATGGAACAGACAATGCATAATCACAGATAAGCATCTTATGAAAAAAAGCTGCCGGGAATGTAAACGCACCGCCATGTAAAAAAATTAGACACGGTGCGTTACTACCAATATTTAACGGGCTATAAATTTCGATATCAATCATATCCCCTTTATATCCGGGAATTGACTCCTTTTTTACTTCAACTCCGGTTTTACAGGGCTGATTTTTAAAAGAGTATTTCATCATTGGTTGTAGAAATGGTATAAAAAATGAATTAAATGGTATCTTGAAACTAATATCTTTGTAATCTTCATGAACAGGATATCTAATCAACTTTGCACCTCATTCTACAACTCAAAAGATGAAATAATACGAAAAAAATAATCAATAAGGAAAACTCTTTAGAGCTTAAATTTCACATAAGTATCAATATGTGATTCCCATGATGAACCTAACTGTGCAGTCGTTCTTTTAGAAATTGTAGCATAATCAACTGTGATTGTATCGCCATTCTTCTGATAACCTAACATTCTTCCTATATATGTAATCCCGACCTCAAACCAATCCTTAGAAAATGATGCACCTGTCTCAAAACCTTGATATATATTCACTAATGGGATCTTAGTATCCTTAATAGTCCTCTCATCAAATTTAGAATACTGAGTTGAAAAATAGTATGCAGCCCTAATCTTAACATTTGCAAACTCAGTCTCGAAACCTACTGTTAAATCATGGTATCTTACAAGACTCTGACTGGTTGAATAATCCGGAAAGAGAAGTAGAATTAAAAAATTTCTTGCATAAATCGTTCCCTTGACTTTGTAATCATCAATAGGTTTAATTAACTTAAAGATATTAAAAGCAATTCTATACAGTCCTTCAAGTTCAGTTAAGGCTAATGATTGCCCCTTATTGTATACATTTTCATTGACACTCAAGTGTAGACCAACAAGTTGTTTAAGAAAAAATGAAAAACCAAAGTCAAAATTACCCATAAGTGTTACATCTGCAGGTGCGAATCTCAATGAAAGACTTGATTTTGCAAAGTCACTTTCAAATCTAATCTCATTACCAAAGTTTACAGTAATCAGTTTTGCAATATTAAAATTTAGATCTACATTTCCATACAATCTGTTTCGAGGTGTTGCTGTAAGTGGAGTGTGTTTAATTCTGATATCAAATCGATCCTTAATTGATGGTGTAACCGTGAAGTTTAAATAGTCATTTTTAAAAGCAGAAATTACTAAACCCCCCTTCAACTCATTTCTAACATATTGGTCAGCCTCCGACCAATTCATTCCGGCCAGAGAGTCACCCTTAGTATCATAGTGATACTGTGCCGTAAAATCAAAGATAGGCTTAACCGGAAGCTCTTTTTTCTTCTCCTCACTGAAAACCGTAAAGACACTAACTAAAAACAACAAAACTATAAAAATCTTATGCATATAGTCCCCTTTTTATAATAAAATATTTAAGATGAAATTATTATATTTTTTTTAAAATGTAAAGTAATTGTTAAGAATTTGTTAAGATTTAATGTGAGTCTTGAATTAATTCTCTAACTTGTCGTTTTCTTCAATACTTCAATAACCCGTTCAATTTGTTGATTAGAAATTCTTGAGAACAGCGGTAATGACAACTCATTTGAATATAATAAATATGCATTTTTGAAATCATCCATCTTGTATCCGAGTTTTCTATAAACACTTAATAGAGGAAGCGGTATAAAATGAACATTAGTACTTATTCCTTCTGAGGCAAGTACAGAAATTAGCCTGTCTCTATCCTTTTCCGCAATAGGTATACCATCTTTATCATTAATTCTAAGCGGATATAGATGATAAGAACTCTCCATAAACGAACTCTCGATAGTTGCGTTTTTAAAAATCGGCTTTGTAAATCGTAAATCATTACCTAGAAGAGAGTTATAAACACCACATACATCTCTTCTTCTGTTTATTATTTCATCATATCTTGATAGTTGAGTCAAACCAAGAGACCCCATGATATCTGTCATATTATATTTATAGCCATCTGTTAAAATATCATATTTCCATGAACCTGACTTATACTTAGCCATCGCATCCTTTGATTGACCATGTAATGAGTATAACATATATTCTCTATAAATCTCATCTGCTGTAATATCTTCAATATCGTTAAAAACACACCCGCCCCCTTCGGCAGTTGTAAGATTCTTTACAGCGTGAAATGAGAAAACAGATATATCTGCCTGCTGCCCTATTCTATTAGATTTATAAAAGCCCCCCAATGAGTGAGCCGCATCTGATATAAATAATATCTGTCCGATTTTTTTTTGATATATGTTCTTAGACGGTTTAAATTTTGGGCGATTATCTTTGATGATCCCTTTAATAAGATCATAATCACATGGCATACCGGCGAAGTCAACAGATAATATGGCCTTAGTTCTTGATGTAATTGCTTGACCTATTTTCTCAGGATCAATATTACAGTTGTCTGAAACATCAACAAAGACAGGTTTTGCACCTGTATGCAGAATTACATTTGCGGTAGCGGCAAAAGTATACGGCGTTGTTATAACCTCATCACCCTTTCCAATCCCAAATATTCTTAGAGCAAGTTCGAGTCCTGCAGTAGCACTGGAAAGGCATACCCCCCTTTTTGTTTGGCAATATTCTGCTAATCTACTTTCAAAAAGTTTAACTTTTGGACCGGTTGTAATCCACCCTGATCTGAGAACTTCAACCACCCCTGCAATATCATCCTCATCAATATCAGGCGGCGAAAAAGGTACAGTTAGTTTTTCATTCATATATTTATCATTTCCTATATATTGCTATATAAAAGCCCTACAGTTTCCTAAATAAGACACTTATATAAGGGCATTCAAAAACATCAAAAAGGTTCTTTAAAAAAACCTTTTTAGTGGTGTAATGAAATCGTCTTTTTTACTTTTTCTGATCAAACTCATATTTGAGCTCAAACTTGTCGTTTCTAATAACTATTTGATACTTCCCTTTTGGGGGGGACTTTATTAACAGCAGTTTATTATAATTAGCCGATGGCTTTAAAATCTGCGGAGGGATCACGATGTATCCATCTTCGATTGCCTCTTTGGTCTTATAGTTAAACATTGTATATTTTACATCACTAATCTTAAGTTCCAAATCCGTACCTGTGTGATTCTTAATCTCAAATATAAAAACTAATTCATCAAGTGAACTAAATTGCTTCTTAATAAATAGATACTCTACACCATCTATTTTAACTGAGGATTGTTTGCCATACACACTAAAGTATACACTTAAAATAATAAACACCAAGCATAGATCAAATAACATTATATGAACATGACGATTTTTTAGGGTAAAAAAACCATTCTTAGTTATTTCCGGCTTATGACTCATATTTAACCGTTCTTCACGGTTATAATGAAGTTTATGAATGACACCATCTACAATTATTTCATTATTTTCAGGCGGCTTAATAGGAGTTTTAGCCATTTGTTGCCATCCTTAGCTGCTCCAATAACAAATCAGGGTTATATGAAAGGATTTTGTTTATTGAAATTTTTTTTAGTGACCTATAAAAGGACTCAATTCCGGCATAAATAGAGTATGCCGGATCACCGGTCTGTGATAAAAAACCGGCTATTATTCCTGCTAAGATATCACCACTTCCGGCCTGTGCAGCTATTCTTACTTGTTTATCATAGACATTTACTGTACCGTCCGGCATTCCAACAGTAATAAACTGATCTTTAAGAACAATGAATATTTTGTACTTTGAAGCAATCATTGAGACAATATTAATTGTGTCTTGTTTCAGAGTTTCTATATCAATATTAAAAAAAACTGAAAACTCTTTTGTATGCGGCGTAATAATTGGAGTTGACTTAATTCTATCCAGTATACTGCAGTCAAAAAGAGTAAAAAAGGAGGCATCAATAACAATGTTTTCTTTTTGCCTCAATATTGATTCTATCAACTTATATCTTTGATTTTTCAACTTCAATCCCGGACCAATAAGAATTGTATTGTACTTCGATATGTGATCATCTATATTATCAAACCCTGCTATAACAGTATTTTTCAACATGGGATTTACGGTTTGTATATCAGTCTCTTCAGTTAACAAACAAACTATACCTGAACCAACACTATATGCTGCATTTATTGAATAGCAGACAGCACCCCAGGTACCATGTCCGCCCCCTATAACCATCAAGCCGCCTCTTGAGTATTTATTGACAAATCTATCATCCGGATATTTAAATCTTATTCTATCAATATGAAAATATTTGCAAGTCACAGGATCAAACACAAATGAGATTGGAATATTCTTAATAGAACCACACTTTGCTCTACTCTGTATATTATAGAACTCCTGTTTATAAAAACCAATAGAATATGTAAAACACGCTTTAAGACCGGTTTTTTTAACCGAATCAAGTGCAGATGGAATATCGATAGAAATGATCGGTTTATTTAATGAGTTAATAAAGTCAATTATTGACTCTATAGAAATATGTAACTTTGAAGTAACAATGTCTGACTGCCTTGATCTAAAACCTGTTCCAAAAAGCCCATCTATTATAAGAGATGATTCTTTAAGTTTTTCATAATCCTGAAATAAACTATTTATAGACATACTGAGTGAATTTATTACTTTATAATGTTTATCAAAGAGAGAATCCTCTTTTATTTTATCAGGCTGTAAGATAAAAAGTTCAATATTTGTAAATCCGTTTAGATATAATTTCCTCGCAATGGATAGAAGATCTGCACCATTATTTCCCGGATAAACTATTATAGATATTTTATTAAAAAGCTTTGTTTTATGATGTCTAAAGCGATAGATTAAATCACTAAAAATTCTCTCGGCAGCTTCCTCCATCAATACAATATCAGGTATATGATAATCTAAAATTGTACATCTATCAATCTCTCTTGACTGAACTAGACTTACAATTGGGGTTCTATCTAATTGAAGCAAAGTATATCTCTCCATTTTTAATAAAATATGTAAAAAAACTCCCATTATTAGCATAGATTATTTCTGAGATATATGAGATATTTGCCGGATAGACAACTTTTTGTATCCGTTCAAGCCTTCCATTAGAATTATATGTATACAGAAGCATATTATTAGAGTTTAAATCATTTAATAGTATTTCCTTTCTGGACATATAAACATTCTCGTTTGAATCAACAGCAATAAAACTCTTCATTGGAAGGGTAATCTGAGAGATTTCGCCATATATTTCTTTTACTTCGTCTGAGCCTGTAAACCTGGAAACCTCAAGAAATTCAGGCTTACTCTTTAGGAGCATTTTAGTATAGGCATTATTTCTTAAAGAATATTTGAAAACCTTCTCGAACAACATCTCTGATTTACTGGAAAAAAGATCGGATTCTGTCTGACTTATAAATTGCCCTGTAATATAAACTTCATCGCTTACAAAACCAAGGTTCAGACTAATTATATTTGCAATAAGGTTAGTCTCTTTTTGATTTAATGGTACTGATGAATTATCAATCACTGATTTACTGACAAGTGTTCCTGATTCAGAAAATTTATAAATATTAAATACCTTAAAATCCCTCTCAACAACCAGTAAATTTGAAGCTTCATCTACTATTAAGCTCCCAACCAAGCCGAATGGTTCTCCACCAATCCCACTTCGCCCAATTGTATAAATAGGTTTCCCATTCTCACTTAGCTTAACTATAAGATTTTCCAATATATAGCTGTTTTCAGTCTTTTTGAGATTTGTTTTATTAACAACAAATATATTCTTATTTATATCAAAATAATTAGTAACACCTGTGGGCGCCTGAACTTCGTAGGCT
>CAYYKD010000007.1:12178-32048 GCA_964471825.1 uncultured Spirochaetales bacterium | reverse complement strand
TAATGCTGATATGTCTCCACCATCTAATGTCTTATTCTTATTTATATCTGCTGCAATTTTACCTGGACTATAAAGAGGATAGGATGAAAATAGTTTTAAATACACAATATCATCCGTACTATCATTAGATGCCTGCGGTTCAGTTGAATTTGCCCTTAGACTATCGGCGAGTTCAACATTCTTGACTGTCGAGTTATCAGAAAGATGCTTATTAAATTCGGGGTTAAAAACTGTCAAAAAGACATCACCCTTTTCCGAGACCTTCAATATCTTTGAGTTAACAGCATCGCTGATATAAAAAAAACCATTAGAGTAAAAAACGCTCATATTTTCTAAGGGAACTATATTATCATGAATCAAACCTATCTGATTGGTATCATACCCTATTCCAAGTTTAAAAATAACAGATAACTTTGAGCTTTTATTTATTACAACACATCCGGTAGAAATATAAAAAAGTGTAATTACAAATAAAATAATTTTACTGATTCTCACCTCAATCCCCTTTACTTATATCGATTAAACCACCCTGCCAATAGGTGTGAATCCGGAAATTCTATCAGAAATTTCCCGATGGTTTCACTGATTAGACTCGTCCGTCCGCTCAGCTCACAGACAGTATAAAATGTATCTATGAATTCAGGTATAAGACTTTTAATATCAACTGAGATCAATTTATTTGCATCTTCATATAATTTATCTAGATACTCTTTCTGTTGATTATTTTTGTTCTGTTCCATAACAACACATAAATATAAATTTAAAAGATAACTATTATTAGGAAAAAAGCCTAACCCCTGCTCAACAATTAACAATGCATCATCAAATCTCTGAAGTTGAGACAAATAATAGGCATGATTTATAAAATACCAATCCTTTAATTGATCTTTCTCAAGAATTTTTGCCCATATATGTTTAACCTCATCTATATTTTTTTTTATCAATAGATTATTCAAGTATTTAAAAAATAAAATATCGTTATTAGAAGGGTCTAACATCTCGGCACGATTTATATAGAGTATTGAACGATTGTAATCTTTCATATCAAAATATATAAGTCCATTCTCAAAGACTGTAGCGGACAACAAGTTGTTTATCTTTAATGATCTTTCAATCAACTCTAATGCCGGCTGATAATTTAATTTTATTCTCTCTATCCGAGCCATCCCCGTTAAAAGTAGAGGGGATATTTTCTTCTTTTCATATAATTGATTAAAAACCTCACCGGACTCTTTGATATTACCTAATGAAAGATACAACCAACCATTAAGAAGTTTTAACTCTGAGCTATCAGGGTACTTTTCAAATCCAATTTGAAGCTGTTCTTTAGCTTTTTCAATACTTCTATTTTTTATTAGATAAGAGATTAATCCGGTTAATCTATCAATATCATCATTTGATTTATCATAGACAACCGGATTTCTAGTTGTAGAACAAGATAGACAAGATAAAAAAATAACAAATAGAATAATAAGTGCCGTTTCTTGTAAAATATTCTTCCTTATAAATCTATCCATACCTATATTCGTTTATAGTTTTCTATCTCTTTGGAAATTTCAGAAACAAGATCCGCAATTTTAACTCTTCTCTGTTCCATTGTATCTCTTATTCTAAGAGTAACTGTATCATTTTCCTTTGTTTCATAATCCACAGTTATTCCAAATGGAGTACCGACCTCGTCCTGTCTTGCGTATCTTCTTCCTATTGCACCGGATTCATCATAAAAAGTTGTATATGTTTTTCTTAAAGACTTTTCAATGTCTTTTGCTATATCAGCAAGCCCATCTTTTTTAACCAACGGTAAAATAGCGACCTTAATTGGTGCTATAAGCGGGTGAAATCTAAGAACAACACGAGTCTCACCATTTTCCTTAACCTCTTCATCATAGGCATCAAGTAAAAATGCAAGTGTAGCCCGATCAGCACCGGCCGCAGGTTCAATAACGAATGGTAGATATCTAGTCTTAGTCTCCTCATCAAAAAATGTAAGATCCTTACCGCTATGCTCCTGGTGGGTCTTTAGATCAAAGTCTGTTCGATTCGCAATCCCTTCAAGTTCATCCCATCCCCATGGATAGTTGTAATCAACATCAGAACATCCCTTAGCATAATGTGCAAGTTCACTTTTTTCATGTTCTCGAATCCTTAGGTTCTCAGGTTTTATACCATATTCTACATACCAATTCAATCTATGGTCAATCCAATACTTATACCATTTTTCATCCTCACCGGGTTGTACAAAGAACTCCATCTCCATCTGCTCAAACTCTCTCGTTCTAAATACAAAGTTACCCGGAGTTATCTCATTTCTAAACGATTTTCCGATCTGTGCAATCCCAAATGGGGGTTTCTGTCTAGATGAGGTAACCACATTTTTGAAATTAACAAATATACCCTGTGCTGTTTCCGGTCTCATATAGACAACATTTCCACCATCTTCAACCGGTCCCATAAAAGTCTTAAACATCAGATTAAAGTTTCTTGGCTCTGTTAACTCACCACTGCAATCAGGACATTTTGTTGTATCTTCAAGCTTATCCTGTCTCCACCGTTTTTTACACTTCTTACAGTCAACCAACGGATCTGTGAAGTTTTTTAAATGGCCTGATGCTTCCCATACCTTTGGAGCCATAAGAATAGAGCAATCAATCCCCTCTATGTCGTCCCTTCTATGCACCATGTAATCCCACCATGCATTCTTAACATTCCTCTTTAATTCAACACCTATCGGGCCATAGTCCCAACAAGAATTTAGACCACCATAGATCTCAGAAGATTGAAATATAAAACCCCTTCTTTTAGAAAGAGATACAATTGTTTCCATTAGCTTTTTTCTATCCACACTCATAATAATTCCCTCAATATGATTTTTAACTTTTATCCCGAATAATGCATGATAATAGCAGCGAACCTACAAATATCATGAATAGTGATAGTTATACCAGTTATAAAAAAAAAAGTCAATAAATTAGAGTTTACTAATTAGAGTTTACTAAGAGTATTTTTAATTTTTCATGTATATTTAATTCTTGATTAGTAATTAGAACAACTAATCGTAATTAGAACAACTAATTTTGACATATTCCGGATTGGGATAATTTTGATTGAAAAAAACCCCGATCATATGATCGGGGTTATACTCGTAGTTATACAGAAAAGCAAATAACAATTTTGTTATTTAACAAACTGCTTTAGAAAATAATAGAAATCAATCTCATTGGCATAAGGCCCATACTTATAAACAAACTTTGTTGCAAGTCTTGTAGAAACTATCGCCTGTAGGTAATTCTCAGGAACCCTTTTTAATATGTTATCTACTCCGACAAGATCAAGTAAGACTTTTGGAGTGTAATCTTTAATTACAGCAGCAACTGTTTCTTTGTTCTTAACAATATCTGAACTATTGATTGAATCAGTAATATCATTTATCTTTTTGCTCAATATATTAACAGCATTAGTAAATGGAATATTATATTTTTTATTAATATTCCACAACTGTTCAAACTCAAGTCTTGAGTTTTCCTTAATCCGGTTAATTATTACCTCTACATATTTCTTTCTAAACTCAGGCTCAACATCATTTTGTACAGTTAGATTCTTGATAAACTCCTCATCGCTTGTAGCAAGACCGGCATAGACTTCAAATGAAGATGAAGTAACCCCACCCTTATTTGCCGCAGCATCTTTAATCAGTATTACTCCATTCTCTTCAAGCCGTAATCTAGCCTGTTCAGTTATAAAGAGATTTGCCCCCTCTACAACGAATTTAAAATTACACTTTCCATTTGAATCAAAAATTTCTTTCCAATTATTGATATTTATAGCAGCCGGTCTTCCACCGCATGGAACAAATAGGTCTGCCTTTGCATATGGGGTAAGATGAAATTTATTTCTAAACTCCTCACCATTTGTAACTTTTGTACCATCTGGGAGTGTTATATCCTGATCCTTAACTGAAACAAAGAATCCTTTTTTTGACAACTTTGATCTGTCAAAATGTTCAACCATCTTTCTTTCTTTTGCAAGTCGTATTAATTCATCTCTATTTAGAACTTCCGGATCACAGACAACACCGCTTCCATCAACAATTGCGATAGTCTTATCTTTAGACATCAATATCTCATTAGAACCAAGATCTCCGTCAGGTCCCCCTGTCTGAAATTTTGTAATACTTTCCTCTTGAATACCCAGCTTCTCCAATAGACAAAGTACATGCTCATGTACACCGGTCGTCGTCATTCCATAAGTATCATGAGGTACACCGCCAAGAACAGCACTCTTTCCGGTTGTTATTGATTTCCAGAATTCAAACCCTCGATTTTTGGCAAACTCAGGAGCCCAATTCATAAGCTCTGCTGTTCCCTCATCAGGTCCCAGGAATAGTATATCCTGTTTATTATCTCTATCAAAAACCTCTTTATTTGGAATAATCAGATCAAACAATGCTGATACATAACTCTTAAATGCCTCATCTCCCGATTCCTGATGTTTAAGATTTAAAAGTATCGTTCCCTTTGACCCACCCTCAGGTATATCCTTGTTTTTCTTCTGCTGAGTATTTGCAAGATTATAATTTTCAAGAATAATAGTATTTAGATTTGTCTCATATGCTGAGAGGTTTCTTGATCTGACAAGTCTTATCCCACCCCGTGAGATATCTCTAAATCTAATATGAAAACCAATAAAATCAAACCCTACAAGGAAAAAAATCGCGTAGGTTTTCTCCGGAAAATCAACAGGATCAAGAATATCTGTGTTTATCTTAAATGATAATGCCTTTTTATCCTTCAAAAAGAAATTAGTCTTAATAATTGATCTGTTAAACTTAAGAAAGAACATCAATATATTTTTATTTGCTACACTTGACACATCCTTATGTATCCTCTTCTCTATTGCATCCTCTAACTCGCTTAGGTTAGTTTTTGGTGCAAATGTATAAAAAGTAGCTTCAAAGTGCTTATAGATATCCTTAATTATTGAAATATTCTCTATAGCAGCCGCTGCAATTCTTTCCTGTGAATACCGCTCTTTGATCAGTCTGGTCTTAATGTTATCAAGAACCCCCTTAGACTCAGGCTTATCCTGAAGTGAGCTTTGCAACTCAGAGTAGCCTGTCATAACCTCGCTTACAAACTGATAGGTAAACTGAGCAGCTGATATAGAATACAGAGTCTCCATAGGAGTAAGAATTTCATCTCTAAATAAACTCTTAATCTCATGATCAGGTATAAGTATTACAGCATTTAGATCCCTATAGAATCTATCCTTATCAAACCCCTTATCAAGGTTATCAAAATAGAATGAGTATATCTTTTTACCGTCAATAAAACATTCTTTATATTTTCTGTTAGTATGAATCTTATTTTGATAAAAAAGATGTGAAAAATCCCCAAGGTAATTTTTATAACTGCCCGGCTGAATACCGATCATAAATCTTGTTTCACCACTTTTTAGATCTTCAAATGAACTGATGTGGTTTTTTCCGGTCTTGTTCATTATATCCCAGACCTCTTTATATCTTTCTATCCGCTCTTTTTCTGATCTTTCAATAAATCTTTTACCTGCAGACTGTTCAAATGTCAAACCAGTCTTACTCTTAAGCGAATCATCAAAAATCGTCTTCTCTGTCATATATATTCGAAGATAATTATCTCCGATCTTTTTCTTTGTTTTGTAACTCTGAACCCTATGTGTCGGGTAATTTTTCTCAATCTTTCTCTGAATATCCTGAGTCATTTCAGATATCTCTTCTATTATATAGATTGACTTATCAACCCCTTCTTCAACCAACTCTATTCCACCAAATTCACCACTATAATTTTTAATCATATTTGATGCACTTATAGCCATCAAATGTCTTGCAAGTTCATCTACAGAGGTGTTCTGAAAATAATAATTTTCCAGCCCCAGCTCCGAAGTAAACCAATCAAGCTCCTTTCTAACCCGCTCTTGATTCATATAACCGGCACTCAGCAACTTATTTTCTAGTTCTGCAAGATTTTGAACTGAGAGAACACAACTTTTTGAAATTTCTTCTAAACTCTTCATGTCTATGCCCCTTATGTTAATTATAATTTATAATAACAATGCCATATTATAACTAAGTTACCTTTTTGTCAACACATAAGATATATTATTTGCATATTTTATGTGATTTTGTGTACATTATTGGTTTATTATAAGTACAGTTTAATCGATTTTATGTAACAGTAAAACACAATAATCTGATAAAAAATATACCGATAAGGTCGTTATGTAGATTCAATGAATATTCTCTAAAAATCTACCCATTGACTTTTAACTTTAAAATTTGTATACATAGGACAAGATAATAGTATTTTTATTTATGGAGACTTATGCGAAAACAATGATTTTTGCAATAGCCACTATCGAGTTTTTTCGATTTTCTAATATAATGAGGATCACATTGCCCGCAAAATCAATTATCTACATATTACTAACTCTCACAACAATCTCCACTGCTATTCTTGTTATTTTCAAACCGGTAGTTAAAATCAACAAAGGGCTATCGATTCAAACATTTTATTTATCAGGTGTTATAGGAGCGCTCTTAATTATTATTTTAGGAATTTTAAACACGAGTGAGATTAAACTCGCCCTACTGGGAAATGAATTTCTTTCTCCACTGGGAATTCTTGTATTATTTTTCTCTATGGCATATATAAGCATATTTTTAGACTACTGCGGATTTTTTGATTACTGCGCCGGACTCTCGGTCAAATACTCAGGCAACAGCACAAAGAAACTTTTCTTCTACTTATATTTTACTGTATCGATTCTTACAATCTTCACTTCAAACGATATTATAATCCTTACAGTAACACCTTTTATCTATTACTTTTCCAGGGACACGGGTATAGATCCGATACCATTTCTAATTGCAGAATTTTTTGCTGCAAATACATGGAGCATGGCACTTCTGGTAGGTAATCCGACCAACATACTTATCGCAGAGGCCACTAAAATTGGTTTTTTCGAGTATTTCCAGGCAATGATACTCCCGACTATTGCAGCGGGACTGATCAATCTGATAACAATATATTTAATATTTAGAAAAAAATTAAATCATCAGATAAAACCTATAACGACAGATCCAAGGAATGCCATTAAAGACAAAAACGGCACAATTATAGGCCTGGTCACCCTCTTATTATGCATTATAACACTTTCACTTGCACAGTATGGTCATCTAAAGATGTGGGCAGTTTCACTTTTCTTCGCTGTTTCACTCATATTTTTTATAATCTTAAGAATAACCCACAACTATTTGCTTGCACTTAAATCAGGAAAAAAATTAAAAAACCCGATCCTTGTACATACTTTTAAGAAAATGCCCTGGGGTATCGTGCCATTTGTTGTATCTCTTTTTATAATTGTTGCTGCAGCAAAGAAAACAGGCATTACAACAGACATTTACAAAACATTAAATGAGATCATAAAATATACCGGTTTCTATGGAGTTATGGTTTATGGTTGGGCAACAGCAATTATTTGTAACCTTCTAAATAATATTCCTGCATCTGTTCTTTTTGTTCCGGTTCTTGCAAATGTCACAGAGGTTTTAAAAAAACCGCTTGTATATGCAGTAATCACAGGCACAAATCTGGGTGCAAATTTAACACCATTTGGAGCCCTTGCCGGTATCATGTGGCTTTCGATCCTCAAAAATCACGGTTTTAAATTTTCATTTATTGATTTTATCAAATATGGTTCGATAGTTACATTTTTTTCTTTAACCGGAGCTCTTTTTGTGTTATCATTAGTTTTATAACTTTCATTTTTTTAACTATCTTTTGATTTTTATTTTTATTTTTTTATTTATATGATAACTTTTTAATATTATGAGGTTTTTTATGACGAATCTTCGAATCGGAAACGGCTATGACATACATAAACTTGTAGAAAATCGAGACTTTATCATTGGCGGTGTTAAGATACCATTTGATAAAGGATTTCTTGCCCATTCTGACGGTGACTTACTAATTCACGCTATAATAGATGCCTTACTTGGAGCATGCTCCTATGGTGATATAGGTACATTATTTCCGGATACAGACTCCAATTACAAAGGGATTGATTCTACGGTATTATTAAAAAATGTTCTTGAAAAACTCTCCATAGCAGGTGTTTCAATCATAAACATCGACAACACCATAATCTGTCAAAAGCCAAAACTAATGCCCCATATTCAGGAAGTCAGAAAGAACCTATCTTCTATCATAGGAATACCCTTAGATAGAATATCGGTTAAAGCAAAAACTAAAGAGGGCATCGATGGAACCGGTGAAGGCAGATCAGTTGAGGTGTTTAGTACGGTACTTGTTGAAATATAGTAAAAATATGTAAAATATAAAAAAAACGGAGAAATTTATGAAATTAAAAAATTTTATTTTGTCGGCATTATCATTATTACCATTTGTGCTTTTTCTAACCATTGACATCTTCTTTGAGAATATTATCCTCTCATTATGTACAAGTCTGACAATCATACTTCTGACAGTGCTATATCAGAAATTATTATTAAAAAAACTTAGTTTTTTCAGACTGTATGACTTTTTATTCTACATAGCCTTTTTTGTAGCAGCAAGTCTGATAAAAAATAACGATCTGAATCTGATACGACCGGCAATCTACACGACCATTATTATAGTACTTTTTTCGGTCTTAACTCTATCCGAAAAACTTACACTATTCTACATTAGAAATATTACAGGTTTAGACACAATAGATAGCGAATCAACCAAGAGAGTTCAAATAGACATCCTATTGATACTTCCATTCCTAGTTATATATGTTCTTCTGGTCATCTACACTTCACTTATAGCAAATCAGTTGATCTGGAAACTAACATCCGGTATATCGATATATCTATTTATTGGAGTTCCTGTTATTATATCTGAAATATTTAACAGAATTAGAAAAAAAAGATTCCTACTGAAATACAAGGACTCAGAATGGTTTTCCGTTGTTGATGAGGATGGTAAGATTATCGGCAGATCACCAAGAGAGGTGTGTCACTCAGGCACTATGCTCCTCCATCCTGTCGTACATGTCCATGTACTCAATACAGAGAGAAAACTCCTATTACAGAAACGCTCAGAGACTAAGGATATTCAACCCGGCAAATGGGACACAAGCGTTGGTGGTCATATCGAATATGGCGAAGATTTAATAGAGGCATTAAAAAGGGAAGCAAAAGAGGAGTTAGGTTTAAATATTATTGATAAATACCTAATTCCATTAAAAAAATATATACACCAATCAGAGATCGAACGGGAGCTTGTTTTCTCTTTTATCTACATTACCAATGATTCTATACACTTCAATCAAGATGAAATATCCGATGCAAGCTTCTACACAGAACAAGAAATAAACGAGCTTGTTCTTAGTGACAAAACCACAGATAATTTTAATGCTGAGTTTAAACTTCTTAAAACTTCAGAATTGAAAGTATTTCAGATAAACCGATCGCAAGAGTAAACACGACAATAACTTCCATGATTCTTGGTATTGTTTTCTATTCTCGGATAAATTGTTTTTACCGTGTTAACCTGCTGTTAACACTTTAATTACACAGTTAACACTTTTAGCCTCGGCGATTTATCCGTTTGATAGTTTATCACCAACACATTACCAAAGCTGATCGATTAAACCATAAAAACATACACACCTTCCGAAACTACACATATCATCATTTTGAATGATCAAAATCAACACATTGGCACAACAATTGCTTAATATATTTTATGATAAACAATGAAATAACAAAGAGATATACAAATCTTACAGATGAAAGTTTAGGCTGCATGGATATAAAAAATTTTTATAGCTTAGATAAAGATATGAACATACTAGACATTGGCTGTGGATCAGGTAAAACACTAATATATATACATGATAAACTTGAAGGTGATTGCAATTTATTTGGATTAGATGTAACAGATGGAATGCTTGAAAAAGCAAACACAAATAGAGGTATAAGAAACATTAATTTTATTAAAGCCGAGATGCAAAATCTACCATTTGAAAGTAACTTCTTTGACATGGTAACTTCTAACTGTGCTGTTAATCACGCTAAAGATAAAACTAAAGTATATAGTGAGATTTTTAGGGTACTAAGACCGGGCGGATATTTTATTATTGGGGACATTGCAACCAAAGAACCGTTACCTAAAGAGATATCAGAAAGTCCGGAATGGGTTGCACAATGTCTTGGAGGTGCTTTACAGAAAGAAATATATCTGCAAATTATTAGAGATACAGGGTTTAAAAAACTTGATTTGTTAAATCAAAGAGAGTATATTAAAGAGGGGTTTAAACTTTACGGTTTAACTATAAAAGGAGTAAAATGATGAGACCGATTACAAATGTTAACATCATGAAAAACAATGATTGCTGTGCAAAAGCTGACAGCTCGGTAGCTCAATGCTGTGCAAAAAAAAGTGCAGTAATTATGGGCTGTCACGATTAATAAAGTGATATAACAGAATTTGCGGGGTAATGGCATAGGGCACTTATTATTATACTATCGCCCTTTACTCCGCAGTTTTTTATTCGAAATTTCTTTTCGAAATTACTTTTATGAGGAAAGTTAAAAATGAAGCATTCAAAGTACAATCTAATAACAGATATTGAAGGAATTAATTTTACTGTATTTAATCCATTAAGCGGAGCATTTGATGTTGCTGATAAACAAAGTATCGAAAGATTCAAGAAACTTGAACCGCAAAATGAAGATGAGTATAATTACTGGCTAAAAAGAGGATTTGTATTTGAAAATGAATTGCAAGAAGATGAGTTTATAGGTAAAAAAAACACAGAGTTTAATAATGAAATGAATAAAAGTGATACCCAGTTTTTGATAGTACCAACCTACAACTGTAACTTTAATTGTTCATACTGCTATCAGAAGGGGATTGAAAATACCAATCTTATGACAAAGCCTATGATAGACAATATAATTAAATACCTTATAAAATATAGAGAACAGGTAAAACCCGAATTCTTTGTTACAATTTTTGGAGGAGAACCTCTTTTAGACTCCCCAAAACAGGCTGATCTGATAAGGTATCTGGCTTCAAAACTTATTGAGAATAATATTTACTATGCGGTTGTTACAAACGGCTATGAGATATTAAAATTCAAGGATATACTTGTAAATAACTTTGTCAGAGAGGTTCATATAACCCTCGACGGAGATGAACAGATCCATAACAAAAGAAGATACACAAAAAACGATAATAACAGTTTTGCAAGGATAATTGATGGTATGAAATACCTGACTGACAACTTTATTCAGGTAAATCTCAGAATTATCATAGATAAACAAACTATGCCCACCCTTCCCGGATTAGCAGAAAAACTTGACAATGCTGGACTACTGAAAAAAAATAAAATGATATTCAAGACCTCACTTGGCAGAAACTATGAGTTAATTGATCCGCACTCCGGTGAAGAGCTGCTATATGAGCTGGATGAAATGTATAGAGAGTTTGTTAAACTAATGGATAAATATCCGCTTGTTGCACAAATGCATACTCCTTCATTCTTTGGGATAAAAAATATTGTAGAAAAAAAAGAGGCCTACCTACCCTCTTTTGACACATGCCCTGCCGGAAAAAGCGAGTTTGTTTTTGACTGGTCAGGTAACATATACGGCTGTACTGCAAGCTGTGGTAGAGAAGGCTATGAATTCGGTAAATTCTATCCTGAGGTTGAGTTTTATACCGACAAAATGAAGGACTGGACTCAAAGATCAATTCTAACCATCCCCGGCTGTTCCGACTGCAGCGTGGCTCTCCTATGCGGAGGTGGCTGCGGTGTAATCGCAAATGATAGAAACGGAACGCCGCTGAGTAAGAACTGCAAACCTGTAAAAGAGGTTGTTGATATAGGAATAAAGTATTTTAAAAGTAAAATATTATAAGGAAAACAATATGGCAATAGAAATAACAATGGATCAATACGATGATTTAATAATTAAAAGTAAAAAAGCAATTATACTTGACCTCTATTCTACTGAATGTCCCCCATGCGAGGCTTTATACCCGAAGCTGGATTTCTTTAGTAAACTATACGGAGACAATATAACTATCTATAAAATGTTTAGACAGGGCAATAAAGAGCTTGCATTAAAACTGGGAGTTAAATCAAGCCCGACTCTCCTTTTCTATAATAACGGAAAAGAGGTTGGTAACAGATTGAGCGGAGCTGTAAAAAAAAGTGAACTAAAGAAAGCGATAATTGATAACTTTGGACTTGAGGATAAAACTAAAAATACCAAGCGAGATGATTGGCATTTTGACATAGCAATAATCGGTGCCGGTCCTGCAGGGTTAACAGCGGGCCTTTACACTTCAAGAGCAAAGTTAAAAACAATAATAATTGAACAGGGTAATCCGGGTGGACAGGTTAACCTCACTCATCTTGTAGCAAACTATCCCGGTTTCGAAAAAGAGATAAATGGTTTTATGCTAATGCATCATATGTCTGAACAGACAAAACAAAACGGTGCTAAGATTCTACAGTCTGCAGAAGTTACACGCTTAGATCTAAAAAATAAGATTATCGAGATCGATGACGATAAGCGAATATTTGCAAAATCGATCATTATTGCAACCGGAGCAAAACCAAAGTCTATGTATATTGAAGGTGAAAAAGAGTTCTTTGGAAAGGGTATCTCATATTGTGCTACCTGTGACGGGAAATTCTATGAGGATAAAAAAATATTTGTTATAGGAGGCGGCGACTCTGCAATAGAGGAAACTCTCTATCTTACCGAATTTGCAAAAGAGATAACCCTCATACATAGAAGCGAGTTTAGAGCAAACAAGACCTCTCTTGACAAGCTGCTATCCAATCCAAAAGTGAAGGTGATGCAATACTTCGCACCTACAAGATTTATCGGTGATGATCAATTCAGAATGCTGGAAGTACAAAATACAAAGACAAAAGAAAAAATGATCCTCAATAATGGGGAAGGCGTATTTGTATTTATCGGCTATCAACCGCAGACAGAGCTTTTTAATACTCAGATAAACCTTGATGCAGAGGGATACATTGATGCTGATGAGTCAACACATACTAATATTGAGGGAGTTTTTGCCGCCGGCGATGTCAGAAGAAAATTCTTCAGACAGATAACGACTGCAGTTTCAGACGGAACAAATGCAGCTTTACAGGCACAACGATATCTTTCAAAAATTTAGTTATTTTAAATTTTATATCTTGTCAATTTCATTTAATATGTTAATATACTGTTAAATTTTTATATGAGCATTTAAAAATTATCATCTCTAAACAGATGCTCAAAATGGATATAAATAATGGACAAGTATTGCGTGGTTAGTGTTACAGTACCGGATCTAGAAACCGGCGAAAAGCTTGCCGTAGTAGTTCTTGAGGCTAGACTTGCGGCTTGTGTTCAGGTTTCTTTGTCACCTGTTAAAAGTTTTTATTGGTGGAAAGGTGAAGTAAAAACAGAGAATGAATTTACACTATCAATTAAAACTGAGTCTGACATATTCTACAAATTGAAAGAAGTGATACTTAAAAATCACCCCTATGAGATACCTGAGATATTACTTACGCCTATTCCATCCGGTCTTTCTTCATATTTTGATTGGATAGATAATGAGATAAACTAAACTGTAGAGCCTCTATTTCTGCAGTTTAGTTTAAAAAATATTTTCTATTGATATCCTAAGTTGGGCGGGATTTATCATTGCATTTATGATCTCAAGATATTTAAAATCTTTAATTTCATTTATTTTTATGTCAGCCTCTTTAATAAATCCATTATTTAATAACTTTGCCCTCTTTGTACCATTAAGAAGCGGTTTTCTTGGAGTGTAATAACTATACCCATCATACAGTATTATATTTGAAAAAGAGGTATCAGTAAGCTGTTTATCAACAGCAATTATAATATCATCACACTGCGATCTTTGAGAATACAGCCGATCAATATTAGTTCTATCAAGGTATTTATAACTGTAATCAAAATGCTCTGAATCAACAATTTTTAATTTCTTTACTTTCCTCATAACATACGGCTCTAAAGCAGTGTATAAAGCATTTTCATTATATATAATTTTTAATTTATATTTACCCATTCTATAACTTCTAACTAAATCAGAAAGATTCATATACTCATTGTTAGATAATATATCCTTTCTTGTTCTGTTAAACCTCTCGTTATGATACTCAAGATTTTGTATTACTCCATCTTCAACACAAATTGACTCAAAAAGGTACATATACTTTATCCTTTAGCTCCTGATATTCACTCTCCGGTGTGCTATAGACTGTCAAACCACCACCACTTTTATAAAGAAGCCCCTCATTACTTTTCTCTACAAATCTGATCATTACAGCAGAATCAACTTTTTTTCCATCAAAGATCCCAAAAACCCCTGTATAGTAACCTCTTTCGTACTGCTCTGCATTCTTGATAATCTCAAGTGTTTTTCTTTTTGGCGCTCCGGTGATAGAGCCGGCTGGGAGCAAATTAAAAATTATATCTCCAAGATGCTCCTGCCAGTCATTTTTTAGTCTTCCTGTTATCTTAGAACTTGCCTGGAGTAATCCGCCTAAATTATTTTGTACCTTAGTTATATAGCGAAATTTTTCAACCCTTACATTACTTGAGACAATTGAGAGGTCGTTTCGTATCAAATCAACAATTGTTATATGCTCTGCAAACTCCTTTTCATCATTAATCAGAAGTTTTCGAGCATTTTTAATAGAAGCATCTATTGTTCCTTTCATTGGATACGAACTGATCCTGTTATCAGCTATCTTGATAAATGTTTCAGGTGAAAAAACGCAAAATTGATTTCTTAAAAGTAACTTATACTTAGCATTTGAATTATAGAAGAAATCAACTAACCTTAACTCTGTATCAAGCTCTGTTGGAAATGTCAGATTGGTAAGAAATGTATTACCTTTTAAAAAGTTCTTATGGACTATATTATAGGCATCAAGGTACTTATTAAAACTTATAAAGTCGGGTATAAATTTATATCTTTTTTGCAGAATGTAAAGCGGAGCCACATAATCACTTTTTATAAAATTACGATATCCCGGGATACTGTATTGAATACCATCCCTATATGCATCTAAAAGACTACAAACTATCGGTCTATCCATATCAAAATCAATTATAAAAATACATGCAGTTCTATTTTTACCGAACACATTTAGCTGATCTATTGCTTGGTTCTTCATAGAGAGTTATCCGGAAATATCTGGATAATGTTTTGAAATATCGCTTTCTCTTGAAGGAGATAAAATAAGATATATAACAATAAATATATCAAGCGGTGCAATAGTAAAATAGCTTAACAAAGACACCTCTCTATTAAAAAACATTGAAACAAGTATTAGAATAGAGATCACTTTATAAAATTTCCACAAATTAATTGTAGGTCGATAGTTTTCAAAACCAAGCCCATAAATTATGCCTGAAACAGCAAATAGAATGTTGACTAAAACAGTAGTAATAAAAAAATATCTGCTTGAATCATTAAATAAAGTAAATGAATTAAAATTTGATTTTACAAAAATCAAAAAAATGTATAGTATACACCACCTGATAATCTCAATTGATGACAGCATTATTATTGAATAATTTTTTGTTTTCATAGTGAGCTATCTTAATATATATTGTTTTATTATGCAACAAATTTATAATTTTCATTTCCTTAAAAAAGTTATTGAAACAAGAGGTGTTTAATGAGTAAAATTGAAAGGTCAATCTGGATTGGTACAGTATCATTTCTTACTGTATTTTTATTATTCGGGATTTTTATAGGCGATGCAAAAGCAGATACAGGTGTACAATCCGGATCATTTAACAAATTGAGCCGTGTAATGCGAATGATAAAATCAGAATTTGTTGATATTGATAATGTTAATGATGAAGCACTTGAGAATGGTGCGATCAAAGGGATGATTGACTCTCTTGGAGACAAACACTCTAACTATCTTTCTGTTGAAGAAATGAAAGAGATGAATACTACATCTGACGGGAAGTTTGGCGGGGTTGGCATGGTTATATCCAAAAAAGATGATTATATTGTTGTTGAAAGTGCAATAGATGATACTCCTGCATATAACAGAGGAATGAAAGCGGGAGATCTCTTAATCTCTGTAGATGGCGTCTCGCTAAAAGGTGTTTCGGTATCGGAAGCTGCAAACAAATTGCGAGGAACTCCGGGTACAAATGTTAAAGTTGAATTCACAAGATACGGCGTTACGCAAGAAGTAACAATTAGAAGAGCAATGATAGATGTGCCATCAGTCAGAAGTGATTTTATAAACGATGTAGGTTACCTCAGATTAACTCAATTTACAGGAACAACTTCAGGATATGTTAAAAAAACACTCAGGGATTTTAAGTCTAAAAATGTTAAAGGAATAATAGTTGACCTAAGAAGTAACCCGGGCGGATTGTTATCGCAAGTAATAGAAATAGTTGATATGTTTCAAAACGAAGGTGTCATTGTATCAACGAAAGGGAGAAATATCGGCGAAAATACTGTAAGTAATGCAAGTTCATTCAATACAATAGTACCGATCGATACTCCTATTGTTGTTCTTGTGGACAAATGGTCAGCAAGTGCATCTGAGATATTTGCAGGAGCCATAAAAGACACAAAAAGAGGTGTAATTATCGGAGAAAAAACATACGGTAAAGGCTCTGTTCAAACAATAATAAGACTCGGGCAAGATGGCTTTAAACTGACGATTGCAAAATACTATACCCCATCCGGTACATCAATTGACGGCATTGGTGTCGTTCCTGATATTATTGTAGAGGAACCGGAATTTACTGAGGATGAAAAAAATGATCTTGAAATAATCCTTAAAGATAATTTAATTGATAAATTCATAGATTCTACACCAAAACCATCAGAGGAGCAAATAACTGTATTTCTAAAAGATATTAAAGATAAAGGTATTAAGCTCAGTGACAGGTATCTTAGAAGGATGATCAGACAAAGAATAGTTAATGAAGATGGGAAAAAACAGATATATGACCTGGAGTATGACACACAACTTCAAAAAGCAATGGAAGTAATTAATAAGGTAAAATAGTAATTAATAAGGCTAAAGAATAATTATTAGGGGGAAAAATGATAGACATCGGATATAAAAATTACATAGATGAGAGAAGGATTCAAAAAATATTAAATGCAAATTCTACACATGCCGCATGGTTGCGAAAAGAGGCATTATCCGGAAATATGCTTATTGATTGTACGCAGGGCAGAAAAACTAACACAATAATAATAATGGGGTCCGGACATCTTATTTTATCATCGCTAAAAGGGTCTGCTATTCTAAGAAGGATGAGCGGAATAATGACAGATGATAGTCAAATTAACAATGACTCCGAAAAACATAACCTTCAAAAAGATATAATAAAGGCTTTAGAAAAAATGGAACGAGCCGCAATAAAAAATGGATAATGATAACTAGGAGATAAAATGTCTAAACTTACTATTAAAAGAGCATTATTAAGTGTATTTGATAAGACAGGTATTGTTAAACTTGCAAAATTTCTTTCAGATATGGAAGTTGAGATTTTAAGCACCGGCGGTACTTACGACGAACTTGAAAAAAACGGGATCAAGTGCGTAAAAGTAGAAGATTTCACAGGTTCTAAGGAATTTTTTGGCGGTAGGGTAAAAACGCTCCACCCACTAATACATGGCGGAATTCTCAGTAAGAGAGACGCCGAATCTGATCAGATCGGAATTAAAACAATTGATATGGTTGTTGTAAATCTCTACCCCTTTGAAAAAATTGTTGAATCAGGCGAAAAAAACCTCGTAAAACTAATTGAGATGATAGATATAGGCGGACCAACAATGTTAAGGTCTGCAGCTAAAAACTATAAACATGTCTGCTCAGTTTGTAGCCCTGATTATTATGATACATTAATAGATGAGTTAAAAAACGGCGGAATATCTGATGAAACAAGATTTAAACTGGCAATATCAGTTTTCAGGTCAACAGCATATTATGATGCGGTTATCTCAGATGTACTTGATCATCAAGAAGATTTTGTTGAAACTATGCAGATACCCTTAAAGAAGTCTCTCGATCTACGATACGGAGAGAACCCGTCACAGAAGGCTGGTTTTTACAAAGTGCCGGGCTATAAAGAGACTTCTGCAGGTGATTTTTTTACAGATGGAAAACTGCACGGTAAAGAGTTAAGCTATAATAACATCTCCGATGCAAGTGCGGCTCTTAGAATCTTATCAGATCTCCCTGATAACTCATGCGTTGTATTAAAACACGCAAATCCATGCGGAGCTGCATCACTTTCAACAACACATGACTCATTTATAGCGTCATATGAAGCAGATAAAGTATCAATTTTTGGCGGAATTGTAGGTCTTAAAGGTGTAATTGAGTTAAAAACAGCTGAAATTCTATCTGATATATTCCTCGAAATAATAATTGCAGAATCTTTTAGTGACGAAGCATTTGCTCTGCTTTCTAAAAAGAAAAACATAAGACTTATGGAATATCGTAATTGGAAAAATGTTATATTTAAAGACTCTAGTCTCCCTGAAATAAAAAGAGTTATTGGTGGTATATTAGTTCAGGATCGTGATATACTAAATCCATACAATGAAGATTTTAACATTGTAACAAATGCAAAACCCACCTCTAATCAGATATCAGATTTAAAGTTTGCACAGACCATAGTTAAACATGTAAAATCAAATGCTATTGTTGTGGTTAAAGACAACAGATTAATCGGAGTTGGTGCGGGGCAGATGAATAGAGTTACAGCAGCAAAGATTGCATTGGACTGGGCCGGTGAAAAGTCAAAAGGTGCTGTAATCGGATCAGATGCATTTTTCCCAATGGATGACACTGTACGACTGGCAGCATCTAGAGGTATCAATGCAATTATTCAACCCGGAGGTTCAGTAAAAGATGCCGACTCTATTGCTGCATGTGATGAACTTGGCATTTCTATGATAATGACAGGTCAAAGACATTTTCTGCATTAAAATTTTGGGGATAAATTCAAGAACCCGAATGAATATGATATCTATTGTATTGTTCTTTTATCTGAGATACCTCAAGATGAGTGTAGATTTCAGTAGAATTTATGCTGGCATGCCCCATTAAAACTTGTACGCCTCTAATGTCAGCACCATTCTGGACAAGATGAGTTGCAAAGCTGTGTCTTAGAGTATGTACTGTATATGAGTTCTTAAAACCTAGCTCAGTAAATTTATTTTTAAGATTTTTCCATATCCCTTTTCTAGTAAGCTTTTCACCGCGATAGTTTAAAAAAAGTGAGTTTGACTTTTTATTTTTTAAAATTTTAACCCTCGCCGTAGTAATATACTCTTTAAGTAAATTTAAAGCTTTTTCACCGGCAGGTATAAGCCGCTCTTTTTGTCCTTTTCCAAAAACCTTTATTAGTCTATGAGTATAGTATATTGAATTTATAGACAACTCTACTACCTCTGAGACTCTGAGACCACAACTGTAAAGAAGTTCTGTTAAAGCCTTATCTCTATGTTGTAAATCATCGGATATGTCAAATGAATCTAGAAGTTTTTCAATCTCGCTTACAGTAAGATAATCCGGTAATACAAGTGGAGTTTTCGGTCTATTTATCAAAATCAATGGATTTTTATCAATAATTTTTTCAATCTTTAGAAACTTAAAATATAGTGAAAGTGATGATATTTTTCTTAGTATACTTCTATTTGTAAAACCACTATGATATAAATATAAAATATAATCGTCAATCATATCTGTATCATACTTAATATTGTCATCAGCAAAATTCTCTTTTATATAATTAAGA
>CAYYKD010000007.1:0-12168 GCA_964471825.1 uncultured Spirochaetales bacterium | reverse complement strand
ATATCACTTTTGTATGATTCATTTGTATTTGCAGTAAACCCTTTTTCACAAAATAGATAGTTTACAAACCTATCGAACAAATCATCTAGATTCATAGTTAATTCTTTTTTCGTAGAAAATTAAAGTCTGCCTGTTTAGATGATTTGAATTCATTTTCCTTAAGTTTTCTCAGAAATGCGGGTTCCTCAAGATCAGTATTATTTGTTGAATTCTGCATTTTAGGTTTATTTACAAGTTGATAGAAATCATTATATTGAAATACATTATCCGAATGTGTGTTTGTTGTTTGCGATTTATTTACAAACTTCTCTGTCTCTTTAGTAAATAATTCAGTCTCTTCTTTAACTGGTTTTACGCTAACAATATCATCAAATCCGGTAGCAACTATTGTTACTTTTATAGCATCCTCTAAAGACTCGTCAAATGATTGGCCGTGAATAACAAGAGAATCATCTGCTACTATATTTTCAATAAACTTCATGACATCATTAAATTGTTTTTGCTTCATCTTAGATGATCCTGAAACATTTACTAATACAGCTCTGGCATTATCAGGTACCAGATGAGGCATAAGCGGATTCTCTATTGCCATTGTAACAGCGTCTATAGCAGCATTTTCCCCTCTACCAATTCCAACTCCCATCAATGCCTGTCCCTTTTCCTTCATAACTGTCTGTACATCTGCAAAATCAATATTTATTTCACCGGGATTTATAATCAGATCACTAATTCCTGCAACACCTTGCATTAATACATTATCAGCTCGTCTCCATGTCTCTCTAAGAGTAATGTTATCATCATTACTTAACAATGCCTGATTTGAAATAACAATTAAAGTATCTACGAAACCTCTGAGTTTTGCGATCCCCTCATCAGCAAGCCGTCCTTTTACTTTTTTTTCAAAATTAAATGGAGTTGTAACTACACCGACAGTTAAACAGCCCAGATCTTTAGCAATTTTGGCCACTACCGGCGAAGCACCTGTGCCTGTTCCGCCACCCATACCGGCTGCAATAAAGACCATATTTGCACCTTTAATAATACTTTTTAGTTCCTCCTGAGACTCATGAGCTGCCTTTTCCCCGATATCCGGAATTGCACCAGCACCCCGTCCTTCAGTAGTTTTTTCACCAATCTGTATTTTTTTTGTTGCCTTGCATGACTTTAATGCCTGTTTATCTGTATTTACAGCTATAAATTCTACCCCTCTAATCCCCTCATCAATCATTCTATTAATAGAGTTTGAACCTGCACCGCCTACACCGATTACAAGAATTCTTGTACATGAGTTATTATCCTCAACCATTTCTATTGCCATAAATCCCCCCCCAGCAAACCTAAATCATTTTTGTTGTTAAATTTAATTATTAAATTTAATTGTTCAATTTACTTACTACCTAAGAAAAATCTGATATAAAACCTACTAAAAAAATTTATCTATAAAATCAACTAAACGGGTAAAAATTCCCGTACCATCTTTCTTCTTACTCCGTGTCTGATTGATGTTAGTTGAAATTTTTTCCTTCCCCCATCTTAAGAGTCCATTAACTACTGAATACTCTGGAGTATTAATCTGATCCCATAATCCGTCTATATATTTTCCACATCCTATAGAGCTCGATACCTCAAATACTTCAACTGCAACATCCTCAATCCCTTTTAGACCGGCAGTCCCACCTGTAATAATTACACCGCCTGATATCTTATCCGATACACCCGATTTTTCAAGATCCATTTTTATCTGTCCAAACATCTCCTCCACTCTAGGTTTAATAATTTGTACTAACATCGATCTTTCAATAATCTTAGGAATTCTTCCACTGATAGATGGAATCTGTACTGTTTCATGAGGTTCTACAGAATCAAAACTAGTCACACCAAACCCAAGTTTGAACTTATCAGCAATTGTTAACGGCAATTTAAGACCGGCCGCAATATCATTACTAATCAAATATCCGCCTATTGGATATATTGCGTTGTATATTGGTGATTTATTATAGTAAACCGATGCATTTATTGTTTCAGAACCAATATCAAGAAGTAAAACACCAACCTCTTTCTCCTCCTCTGTCAACACTGCCTTAGAAGAACAAATATTCTGTAATACGATATCATATATCTCAAGTCCAGCTCTATCTAAACATTTTTTAATATTTTGGACTGATGAAATTGGAGTTGTAATGATATGTATTTGAGACTCAAGTCTGGTACCTACCATTCCTTTAGGATTTTTAACCCATTCCTGCCCATCTACAGTAAACCACTGAGGGATAATGTGAAGCTCCTGTCTATCCATCGGTATTGCAACTGCTCTTGCGGCTTCAATAACACGATCTATATCTGTCTCTCTAATCTCCTTGTCGGCTCCGGCAATTGCAACAACCCCTTTTGAGTTAAATGATTCAATACTGCCACCTGAGACTCCTGCAAATACACCATTTATCTCTCGTCCGGCCTGCATTTCAGCTCTTTCTACAGCTTCAACAATTGAGCCTACAACAGACTCAATATTTACAATTACACCTGATCTGATACCACCCTTTGACTCAGACTCACCTTTACCAATCAGCGACATATTATTATTTTCATCAATTTCAGCTATTGCAACACGAATTTTACTGGAACCAAAATCTATAACTGAAACTAAAGACTCATCAATTTGCTTATTCTTCACCTTATCGTCTCCTTAACAAAAAAACAGTTTCTATTATATGAGACCATCCCATTAAACATATTTTTATAGTTATTATATCTGACAAATGCAACACTTTTAATTATATCATCGGTATTTATTGTATTTCTTAAATGGATATACTCATCATTATCTCTGATTTTTACTAAATAATCAAATCCCCCTGATTTATTCTCAGCAACTTTAACCTCCGAAATACTTGAATATGCAGCACTATTTACTAACTTTAATTTGTTTAATAATTCTGTCAAAACCTTATAGCCGGCACTAAGTATCTTACCGTTACTAATCAATGTATTATCCTCAGATAAAATGACCGGCATATATCGATTTGCTAATGCAATATTCTGAAAAACTAAACCATCCTTATCAGTTAAGGAAATCCCATCTTTACTTTTTATGTAGGCGATCGGTTTTTTAAGGCTTAAGTTGACAATGATCCGATCCGGGTATCTTTTGATTATCTCTTTTTTATCAACAAAATACATAGTATCAATTTTTCTAATTATAGAATTTGAATTATATTTCCATATAGCTCTCACAGGAGTTAATTGCAAGTAACCTGCAAGTTTTGCTCTATCAAGATCAAAATTCATATTTATCTCAATTTTTTTAACCATAAATATCGTCTCACCTGCAAGTAGAAATATACCGGTAAACATAGAAATTAGTAATGTAACCAATACAAAAATTCTTCCGGCCTTCATACCCCATCTCCATTCAATCCTGTATATCTATCAGTTAATTCAGAGGATGTCCCAATATTTATCAATACACCTGTTATAAACATTGTCAAAATAAGTGATGTTCCCCCTGCACTAATAAATGGAAGCGTAACTCCCGTTGAAGGAAAAACATTTAACACAACTCCGATATTAATCATAGCTTGAAAAAATATCAACGAAGTTAATCCGGCAGCAAATAAATACGAATATTGGCTCTTTCCCTTTTTTGCAATGTTGTATCCAATGATAGCTAAGACAAAAAAAAGTAAAAGAACTATGATTGCCATTACTCCCCCCCCCTCTTCAGCTATAACAGCAAAAATATAATCATTGTGAGCCTCAGGTAAAAGGAAGTTCCGTGTCTGACTGGAATTACCTAATCCGACACCCCAAAATTTTCCAACTGCAAAACACTTCATTGATTGAATACTTTGCCATCCTGCACCAAGCGGATCTTCCCATGGATTCAAGAATGCAAATAATCGCCTCATTCTATACTGAGCAGCAGTAACCATAAAAAATATTGATGCAATTGAGGTAACACCTATCAAACTTAAAGTAACAATTCTAATACCGGCTAAGAAAAACACGATTAAACTAATCAAAATAATTACAAATGCACCTGAGAAATCATTCTCAATATAGACTATAAACGCAATGGTAAAAACTACTAATAGAGGAGGAAATACACCTGAATAAAAATCCCGTATCTCATCCCCTTTTTTTGCTAAAACTGTACTAAGATAAATAACTATAACGATCTTTGCAAACTCGGACGGCTGAAATCTAAATAACTTAAAATCAAGCCAACTCTTAGCACCTTTTACCTCTATCCCTAACCCGGGAAGATGAGTTGCTATCAATAGAATAAATGTTATAAACAATAATGGCTTAATAATAAGTTTATAGTTATTATGATTAAATACCATTCCAAAAACTAGTGCCGCAAAACCTGCAAGAAAGAAAATCCCCTGCTTAATTATCAAATTATTCTGACTACTCCACAACCTGGTTGCAGTTGGTTGGCTTGCAGAGTATAGATATCCAAATCCTATTGCAGACAATACAAAAACCACGGCAAGAAGCGAGACTTCTAATAGTGAGACTTTACCTGTTGTTTTCACAGTACCCCCTATCTGAGTTTTAAAGATCCCAATGCTAGAATAGCTAATAAGCCGCCAATAAGCCAGAATCTGGTAATAATCTTTGATTCTGCCCACCCTTTTAACTCAAAATGATGATGAAGCGGCGACATTAGAAACACTCTCTTCTTAAATACCTTATATGAAAACACCTGAATAATTACTGAAAGTGTTTCTGCCATAAACACACCTCCAACAATTACAAGCAATAACTCCTGTTTAATTATCAATGCAATTGTCCCTAACATTCCGCCAAATGTTAACGATCCAACATCTCCCATAAATATCTGTGCAGGGTGAGCATTAAACCATAAAAACCCGCAAAGCCCGCCAATTAAAGCAAAACAGTATACAAGTAACTCTCCTGATATAGGGAGAAAATTCAAATAGAAATACTTTGCAAACTCAACATGACCACTTATATAACAAAACAGGCCGTATGTTCCAATAGCTGCGATTAACAAACCTGTTGCAAGTCCGTCAAGTCCATCAGTTAGGTTAACAGCATTAGAGCTTGAAACAATGATAAATGTCCCAAAAGGGATATATATAAACCATGGCATATTTATCGTAAGATTCTTAATAAATGGAATTGAAATAGTTCGAAGACTCTCCTCAAATGTAAAGTATACTACTGTTGTTATTACTGCAGCAATAATAGTCTGCAATATCATCTTCACCCTGCCATGCATCCCGTCACTTGTTTTCTTAAATACCTTTAAAAAATCATCGATAAATCCAACAATTCCAAATGCCACAGTTGCAAATAAAACCACCCATGTGTAGTAGTTATTAAAATTTGATGCTACCAGCAATCCTAGAATTACACTTATTATTACCATAATTCCACCCATAGTTGGTGTGCCGACCTTTGTCAATTTATGTGATTGCGGGCCTTCATCTCTAATAATCTGCTTAGCCTGAAGCTTCATCATCATTTGAATAAATCGCGGAAAGAATAACATACAGATCAAAAATGTAATAAAGAAAGCCACAACTGCCCTAAATGTAATATAACCAAAAATATTAAAAGGACTGATCACTGATTTCAGTGAATAAAGAAAATGATATAACATGATTCCTCCGTATTATTTTACATATATCCTAACATATTAAGCTATTAATGCTATATTAAGCTATTTAGACTATAAAAGCTATTACAAAAATCCTTTAAGTAGGTTCTTGAAATATCAAAGTTTATTTTTGCAAGAGCTTTTTTCGTCAACTCTTTCATCAATATATCTCATCAATATATCTCATCATTCATCGATATACAGGACATCAATATTCTTAATAGGCACTCTTCTATAACCATTTTTTTCTGCAAACCTATAAACAGCCAGGGGAGTTGTAAGTGTGTTAACTACTATCTTCTTTCTTTTTACATTTGCTTTTAATTCACTAATCTCCCGATTAATCACACTTAACATCTCTCTTTGAGCCCTAACCTCAAGACTCACAAATGCATTTATAAGAAATAAAATACTTATAAGCATAGATCCTGCAACTATATAAAAAGCATTCTTTAAGTTCATATTTTTTCTACAACCCTAAATTTTGCAGACCTCGAAGGAGGATTCCGTTTTATTTCATCCTCACCTGCAACGACCATTTTTGCAACCCACTTTATCCTGCTTTTTGTATTACATACACACCTTTGCAGCTCACGCGGACAAGTACAACTAATATTTAATTCATTAAAATAACTCTTGACTATCCTATCTTCTAACGAATGAAATGAAATAACACCCATGCGCCCGCCGGGTTTCAACATCTCAAATAAACCTGATAAACCATTTTCAATATGATCCAACTCACTATTTACAAAGATCCGAAGTGCCTGAAAAACTCTCGTGGCAGGATGAATCTTCCCATGAAATTTTTTAGGAACCGCATCATAGATTACATCAGCAAGCTCTTTTGATCCCGTAAAAGGTGTTTTGTTCCTGTAACCGACTATTCTTCTTGCAATCAACGATGAGAACTTCTCTTCTCCATATTTATAAAATATCTTAGTTAGCTCTCTTTCCTCCAAACTATTTACAACATCAGCTGCTGACATCGACGAATGATCTAACCTCATATCAAGTGGCTCATTCTCTAAAAATGTAAACCCTCTCATACTTCGTTTATAATGAAAAACAGAAATCCCCAGATCTACGAGAATAGCATCAGGAATATTCCCACTTAATTTTTGAGTAATAACATCTGTTTGTGAGAAGTTAGAATTGATTGAAGTAAACCTGTCACCAAATTTTGACAGACGGTTTTCCGCGAATTTTAAGATATCAGCATCTCTATCAACGCCAAACACCTTAATCCCGGAAAACCGAGTCAAAACCGACTCTGAATGCCCCCCTTCACCAAGCGTACAATCAAGAAACACACTTGTATTGTCTGTAATAAGGTAAGAAATTGCCTCATTACACATAACCGGCTCGTGGACAGCATCCAAAGTTCCCCTCCCCCAAATACACATGAACCACAAAAATATAATAAAATCTTATAAGGAGTTCCCCAACTCCTCAAAAAGATTGACACCTGCCTCAGTTATTTTCTCAAACTCATCTGCATAGACACAACTATCCCATAATTCTACAATAGTGTTCATTCCCAGAAAAACACAGTCCTTTTTTAAACCGGCATGCTCTCGTAAAGTTTGCGGTATTGCAATCCTATTATTCTTATCAATAACTACTTCCTGTGCAGGTGATATAAATTTTCTATATAACCACCTGGTTTTCTCACTATACATACTTAACTTTTCTTTAAGCCCCTCAACGGTTTTGCTCCACTCCTCAGGCGTATATATAACAAGCGATTTGTCATTACCAATCCCTTTGGTTACCCAAATAATATCACCATCTATTACATTACGAATCTTCGCAGGTAACGCGATTCGCCCCTTCTCATCCATAGTGTTATTGTACTCACCGGTAAAGCAACTCATTTTATACCACTTTCTACCACAATTTACACAAATATCTGATATTTTTTTAAAAATGTCAAATGAAAATACAAAAAATAATAATTATTTTTGTAAATTTATTTAATATTTTAATATTAAGTGTCGATTGCATTTCAAACATAGTTACAATTAAAATCCTAAAACCAAATTATTAAACCTATCTCAATGAAAACCAACAAATCAACTTCAAAACACAAAATATACTGATACTAAGAACTCTATTCCAACATATTATCAATACGGTGGGATTTTGTGAATTTTTGTGGCATTGACTCAAACACTGCTTAAGACACATGACAACTAAAACCGAACTCATAACAACAGAAACAGGTATAACCTCAAAATAAAAGAAGGAAAGATGTATTTAACCATCAACACACATTAAACACGCAAATAATACTTTACATTATCAAAAAAATAGTGTATAAAGGCTTAATTATTTAAAAAAGGTGATATATAGTGCCGGATCCTCTAAACCCGCTAATTATACAGAGTGATTTTTCAATTCTGCTCGAAGTTTACAACAGTAGATTTGAACCTGCCCGAAATGAGTTATCGGCATTTGCTGAACTGGTCAAATCACCGGAACATATGCATACATATAAAATATCTGCCCTAAGTTTATGGAATGCAGCTGCTGCAGGAATAACACTGGAATCAATAATCAACACCCTGGAAGTTTATTCAAAATTTGATATACCTAAAAATGTAATTTATGAAATAAAATCAATCTACTCAAGATTTGGTGTAGTTGAGATCTTAAAGTACCCGGAAGACAATAGATATCTTATACTTAAAATTAAAGATGAGAATGTTAACATAGAAGTTAAAGCAAACCCAAAGTTAAAAAAATACCTTTCAAATCCTATCGACAACTTCACCTATCTGATTCCATTCCTCGCCAGAGGTGACCTAAAAGTAGACTTCTTTAACTTTAATGTACCTGTTCATGATATTGCAGGTTATACTGAAGGGAAACCGCTTCAGATCAACCTAAAATCAAACATGAATAACGGCAAACCATTTGTGATCAGAGATTACCAAAAAATGGCTGCCGATGCATTTTATCAATCGGGTACTGACCTGGGTGGACACGGCACAATAGTACTCCCTTGCGGTGGCGGTAAAACAATAGTCGGAATAGACATTATGTCCAAGGTCAAAAAGAACACACTTATACTTGCTACCTCTGTTGCTGCTGTTCACCAATGGATAAGAGAGATTCTCGATAAATCTGACCTCACTCCTGACATGGTAGGTGAATATACCGGTGATAAAAAAGAGATCAAACCGGTTACCGTATGTACATATCAGATCTTAATCTACAGGAAAAATAAGGACTCTTTTTTTCCACATTTTGGTATTTTTAAAGCAGAGGATTGGGGATTGATAATTTATGATGAAGTCCACCTCCTTCCTGCACCTATATTCAAGATAACATCTGAGATTCAAAGCACAAGACGACTCGGGCTGACTGCAACTCTTATCAGAGAGGATGGCCATGAAAAAGATGTATTCTGTTTAATCGGTCCTAAGAAGTTTGACACACCATGGAAAGTACTGGAAAAACTTGGCTGGATATCTGAGGCAAAATGTTTTGAGGTAAAAATCCCTCTACCCAAAGATATGTTGATGGATTATCTTGTTGCTGATCTCAAGTACAAATTTACAATATCCTCCAATAATCCGTTAAAGATTGAAGTAATAAAAGATCTTCTTATCAGACATAAAGGCAAGCAAATTCTTGTAATCGGCCACTACATTGAACAGTTAAACAGAGTTGCCGCAGGAATATGTGCACCGATTATTACAGGCAAAACCAATAACCAGATAAGAGAGTCCCTATATAAAAGATTTCGAACAGGCGAGATAAGTACACTTGTAGTCAGTAAAGTTGCAAACTTTTCAATTGATCTTCCTGACGCCTCTGTTTTGATACAGATAAGCGGTACTTATGGATCAAGACAGGAAGAAGCTCAAAGACTTGGAAGAATACTTCGCCCAAAAGAACACAATATTTCTTATTTTTATTCTATAGTTACACAGGATTCTATTGAAGAAGAGTATTCACATAAGAGGCAACGGTTTCTCACAGAACAGGGTTACTCTTACGAAATAGACAACTGGAGTCAAAAGGAGTTAATATGCCCGACAGCGTAAAAAGACTTATAAAGGGTCTTAATGACAGAGAGATTGAAGATCTTTACGAGCTTTTCTTCGGCAAGATTTTAATGAAGAAGTCTGATTTTTCTTATAAAAACAACCTGATTGTTTACCTAAAGAAACCGGAGTTTATCAACTCTATTATTTCTAAACTAAATAGCACAGAGAATAGAATCCTAAAGATACTTTCTCATGTTTTTATTGTACCCGAGCTTTACATATCCGAAAAATTAAATGTGCTTGCTGATGACATTAACATCTCTACTATTTCAAAAATAATTTCAAACCTCAAAGACAAAAAATACATTTTTGTTAGAAATAATGAAGACCTGGTAATACCGGGTATCTATTATGAGAAAACAAAGTCTATTGACATCCCGGTCTCTTATGAAGAACCTACAGATATTGAGTATGGTTCAACAATGGCTAATGAAATTAACAATATGCTTCTATTTCTAGTATCTAAAGAAGTTAAGATTTCAAACTCAAACTACCTGTATAAAAAGGATGCCGAAAACTTTGTTGATATTTTTTCAAGCTTCTCTCAACTGGATGAAGAGGAATACAGGTTTGTAACATTCTTCTATAACAAATACTTCTTAAATGGAAATGATGTACCTGAGTTAAAAGTTCTAAAAAGTTATTTCGAATTACCAAGAATAGAGAAGGTATTATTATTGATAAAATACACCTTTCCTGCATTCTATGATATTATTGATTATGCCTATAGGATGAAGAAAAGTGTAATCTTTAAAAAAATAGACCTGGAGTCTATATGGAAATATCTATTCCTAACATCAAGCATTGACAACCCTCCAATTAAAGCAAACTTTAAAGACTGCATATCTTTCCTTCTTAAAGCAGGCATTATTTCAGAAGATGAGAATAACTACAAAATCATTTTTCACGCTCTGTCAAAGCATAATACCGATGAAAATATGTGTATTTCTTCAAATTTTAATATATATTGCAATCATGACTCTGACATGGGAGATTTTTACCTATTACCCTTCTTCTCAGAATTACACAAATACAATAAAATATCAGAATTTGAGATAAACGAAAACTCAATTAAACGAGGAGTCGCTAATGGGCTTAAGTTTGATGATATTGATAGCTATTTTTCTAATAAAAACATCTCAATTGCTGAAAACATATCTAAGACGCTAAAAACATGGTTTGAAAAATACGGTTCATATTTCACCGTTACAGGCACACTATTCTTCTGCGATACGACTGAGAGGGGAAGAGTTATTAACTCAATAATTGAGAGTGGTCTTGTAAAAGCACAGGAAATCAAAAAAGATGAAGTCTTTTTAATTCACGAGTCAGAGAAACAAAACTTCTTTAGTTTCTTAGACAAGTCGGGCATTTCATACTTTACTAAGGAACCTCTAAAGCCTGTACAGAAACCAAAAGGGAGGTTCTATCAATACGATGTTGCTAATCTTGTTATTGATGATGAGCCCATCCCTGATGTAGAGGGTGAGATTGAAGATCAAAATGAGAATGAATCCGGAGATCAAACATCTGATCAGGTAGAAAATCAAGTTGAAACTCAAACTGCGGTTTAAATCAAAGATATATTTAGATATCAAGTGCCTCTCAAGATATCGAATAAATATCTAACTCTTTTGCAGCTAAGAATCGGGTCTTCAAGCCCGATTCTTTAATTATATTAAGTCCCTCTTCCAATATAACATCTATTTCAGAGTCACATCTCTCCGGATCATGGTGTGTAATAACACCGGTTGATGGTTTTACATCAATAATCAATCGAGCCACATCATTTACCGTTGAATGCCCCCACCCCTCTTTTAATTTCATATCGTCATCAATATATTGACCATCATGAATCAATATATCAGTACCATTCAAGAACTCAACAAATTTCTCATATCGATTCTCTTTTTTAAGCAACCCTATCTCATTATCAGTAACAAAACTAATTGAACTTCCATTACAATTAAATCGCAGAGAAGATGATTTACCAGGATGTGCATTTTCAAACAACTCAATATGCATATCGGATAGATCAATACTACCATCTATAGGTATAAACCGTATCTGTCCGGGAAGATTCATGAAGTCGACCGGATGGGATTCTTCAGACATTTGTTTAACAATTGCCTTTTTTACACATTCGAAATTAATGGTATTAATATAGAAATTAAAAATATAATTCTTAAAGAATATCGGTATAAAAAAAGGCAATCCCTGAATATGATCCCAATGAGCATGCGTAAAAAAAACATTTATTTCACGACTATCTGATCTAAGATATTCACCGGAGAGTGATCTGATCCCTGTACCGGCGTCAATTATTAACTTGTAACCACTATCTGAGGTAACTTCAGCACAGGTTGTATTACCACCATATCTTACAGTAGAACTACCCGGTACTGCTATAGAACCTCGTGTACCTAACATCTTGATATGCATTATCGAAATCCTTATTGTGCTTGATGAACACCCTTA
>CAYYKD010000006.1:122455-128331 GCA_964471825.1 uncultured Spirochaetales bacterium | reverse complement strand
ATACCATCAACAAGTGATTCTCTACAACCGTAAAGATTGTCAAATTTAGATTTTGTAACTGAGTCATTTACATTGATAGCCGGTACAAGAAGCTCGCCTGCTTTAACCATTTCGTAAAGTCTGTGAACTCCCGTAGTAGTCTCTTCAGATACACCTCTCCATTCTTTAACAACCGCGTGCCATCTCTTGTTATCTTTCTTAAGAATATCTTTTAAAAGTTTGTTGATAATTTTAAGCTCTTCGTTGTCTGTCGGTACATCAAGGATAGATGCATCGCTCTCAGCTTTGTAACCTCTATGGATAAGAAGTGTCGCATCTCCACCATCATCAACGATAAGTTGTGGTCCAAGTCCCCCTGGAAATGACAACGCCATATCAGTACACCACCAGTATTCATCAAGAGTTTCCCCTTTCCATGCAAATACCGGAATGCCTGCTTTAGCTATAGCCGCCGCCGCGTGATCCTGCGTTGAAAATATATTACAACTACACCATCTAACTTGAGCACCAAGTGCCACAAGTGTTTCGATAAGTACAGCTGTCTGAATAGTCATGTGTAATGAACCCATAACTCTAACACCCTTAAGCGGTTGTTCCTTAGCATATTTTGCTCTGATCGACATTAAGCCCGGCATCTCCTTCTCAGCTACCTCGATCTCTTTTCTTCCCCAGTCTGCAAGCCCCATGTCTGCTACTTTATAATCTGCCATAAAATACTCCATAAAAAAATTAAATTTATTTTGAAACCCGAAAACATCGGGTAATCAGTTCTTAGTTAAAAGATAAATCGCTACAGTTAGTCCTTCATTTTCATTTCGTTTTAACTCTTTATATTTGATCATAAATCCTTTTGATAAAAATATCTTGTCAAGTTCGCTTTCATCAAAACCCATTCTAAGATCCATAAACTTCTCAAGCATAAACTCTTTATCGTGTGTAAGCAGGTCTATAAAAAGAAATTCGCCCTTGTCGGACAATACTCTGTAAATTTCCTCGATCATTTTTATCGGTGTGCTAACATGATGAAGAAACATATTCATAAATACACCATCAACCTCACCATTGTTTAACGGTAGATTTATAGCATCGCAAGTATAAACTGCGTAGTTAAGTTTATTCTTTAAACAGATGTGTTCTGCGAGATTTATCATTTTTGGTGATAAATCTATACCGTAAACCTTATCTGTGATATTTTGTAATAACGGAAGGTTTTTACCGGTACCACATCCGATGTCTGCAACGATGACTCTTCTGGTAAATAGCTTCAAAAGATTTGACACACTGTATATTTTTCCAAACAGCTCATCCTGTGCCTTGTCATACTCTTCCCCAATTGTATTAAAGAAGTCTTCAGCCCGCTTTCTTCGTCTCTCTACAAGCAGATTGAATCTGTTACGATCCTCCTCTGCCTGAGGAATTGTATCTGAATTCTTCCTGATTATCTCTCGAATAGTAGAATAGGTATATGAATCATTGGCATAATTATATGAATAGTAAACTTGAGCACCCTCTTTTTTGCTCGTTACAAACCCCGATTCCTGCAAAATCTTCAAGTGATGAGATATGTTAGACTGTTTTGACTGCAACACAAAGAGCAGTTCATTTACATTAAATGATCCATTCTGCAAAACCCTGAGTATTCTTAATCTAATTTCGTCTGCAAGAGACTTAAATGTATTTATTAAAATCATATTGATATATGTCAATATGTTAATATATCAATTTAATAATGTCAACCTTTTTATTTGACTTTCAGTAAAAATTGTATTAATTTGCGTTAAGAGCCAATTTCAATAGAATCTGTATTATTGAATAAGTTTTATAGAATCCGTATTATAGAACCGGTATTATAAAGTGAGTATTAAAAAACATAAATGGAGCAAATCAGATGATATCAGTTGATAAGAATCTTTGTCCGCAAAATCACAAATGTCCGGCTATCCGAATTTGTCCGGTTCAAGCAATTTCACAGATAGCACATGAGTTGCCTGTTATTGATAACTCTATATGTATCTCTTGTGAGAAATGTATTTACTATTGTCCTATGGGAGCAATAATTAATAACTAATGAATCTGATAGTATGTTAAAGGAAAATAATTTATGGAAGATGCAGTAGCAAAACTTATAGAGATTTCAGATGATAAAAAAATAGTTATTGAGATGGAGTGCTACGGAGTGTGCTGTACGGCAGTTCCAAAATACAACGCAACAATAAAACTCAACGGTGAAACAATTACCTCCTCCTCTATAGAGCTGGACAGACTAACAGATGCCCTTCTGGTAAAAGCATTAAAATAGGCTGGACTACAATACGATTAGGAAAAAAAACCTACAAAATCTACACTCTACATGTAAAAAAAAATAATTTCTGTAACTCTAAAACAGTAAAACAACAGAAATGCATAGGCACAGAAATTGCTTATCAAAATTGCAATATTAGATAACTTTTTTTATATATGAGGTAACCTAGTGAAATTAAAACTATATTTTTTAATATTTATATTACTGAACTCATTTCTTATATTCCCTCAGGACAAATTTGAAGGGATTATAAAAATTGCTCCCGATAATTTTATATCTATTGAGAATCTGAATGGTAACATTGAAGTTGACTCATGGAATATGGACTTCGTACAGATAACTGCATTAAAGGTATCATGGTCAAGCGAAACAAAAAATGAACTTCACAAAGTATCAATAATCGGAACACCTATTGAAGGGGGAATACTTATTAAGACCATCTATGACGCGTCCATTCAGCCTGATAGAATCTCGGTATTTTTAAATATAAAGCTACCATCATCAACACCAATAAAAGATATTTCAACAATGAATGGATTTATAACAACAAACAGAACTCTAGGCAGCTCACAGATAATATCTCACAGCGGAGATATAAGAGTAAATAACCATACAGGCAATCTAATGATTGTTACCTATAACGGCGGAGTTCGATGTGAAAACATTCTGGGTGACCTTAATATTTCAACTATAGGCGGTAGAATAAAACTTGATAATGTTGAGGGCACAGTAAATACATATAATAATAATCTCTGGACAACAGCAGATAATGTTACAGGAAAAATAAATCTAAGCTCAGAATCGGGGTATATTAAGGCAACTCAGTGCGAAGGGGAAATAAACCTCTCAACTTCTATCGGTTGGATTAAGGTGGAAAACTCAAAGGGACTGATTGAGGCCTACACGGGATTTGGAAGGGTTAGTATTACTGACAGCTCAGGTGAAATCAGGGTAAAAAATGGAAATGGCAGCATATCTATTGTAAATTCCGGAGATATAATCTATGCTGAGACTAACAGAGGTAACATAGATGCAGAGGTAATAACAATTAATGAGTCCGGCACAACTTTAAAAACGGCAAATGGAAATATTAAAGCATCAATTAGTAAAATGATAGACTCAACAATTAAAATATCAGGTAACCTAAGTAAAGCTGATCTAAAAAAGACCTCTATTAAATTTGAACAGATCAACTATACCATGATAAAGGGCGTTACAGGAAAGGGTACACATAATCTGTTAATCTCAACAGGAAGCGGAAAAATAAAAATCGAGGACTACTAGAAGAGTCCTCATTTAGTTAATTCTACTTAATACCAAGCATTGCTTTTCGCAGAACCGGAAGAGCAGTTTTCTCTGATAACCATATACCAAAGACAGCCTTCTTAAATTCCTTACCGGGGATTCTACCCATTAAAGTATTATTTATTATAACACTCATTCCCTCCTCAGGAGAATAGGTAATATCGTAGATGTCATTCTTCATTGCCTTCTTTTTAAAATATGAATTGAACTGGTCGATCTCTTTCTTTAAACCTGCTGTGTTTACAGCGGCATTTTTAAACCCCTCATTCCAGGCTTCCTGAAGTTTAATACCATCAACACCGCCGTCATAGATGAAATGAAGTCTTATTGCCATCTTTTCATCGGCATTCATAATTACATTAAAGTCAGAAGTTCTATTCTGAAGATACAATGCCCCTGCGTATACCTTAATAACAACCTTTGTTCTAATCCCTGCTCCATTTAGCTGTAGATCTGTCCCCGAGACACTTAAACTATCAGGAATCTTTACACCGCCGATATCCAGAGCAAAGCC
This sequence comes from uncultured Spirochaetales bacterium, assembly GCA_964471825.1. Taxonomy (GTDB): domain Bacteria; phylum Spirochaetota; class GWE2-31-10; order GWE2-31-10; family CAYYKD01; genus CAYYKD01. The sequence continues at coordinate 124,210 of CAYYKD010000006.1, read as the reverse complement.
CTGAACTGAAAAAATTAAAATTAACAAACAAATTAAATAGAATTTTCGCATAATCTCTCCTTATATATCAATATATTTAATATTTTTTATGTTTAGTCAAGTGATAAATTCAAATATCATAAATTCAAATATCAACTAACTATAGTATAATAAAAAAGGTTAAATAAATGAATGTTGACAAAATTTATCTTTTAAATTAGAATAACCGCATATGACAGAATCAGCAAAAATAAAAAACAAACAGGAAGTTAATTCAGCCTCTGATTTCTCTATAATGATAAAAAAAGAGATATTCAGAAAAACTATTCACATTTCCTCGGCATTTGTTCCATATTTTTACTTCTTTATTCCTGCTGTAACCATGATATCTATGCTGCTTCTCACCCTTGGCTATTTTTTATCTGAAATTATGCGTATGAATAAAATTAAGATCCCGATAATAACAGAGATAACCGAACTTGCATCAAGAAATCGTGATGACGGAAAGATAATTCTTGGACCTGTAACACTCTCACTTGGAGTTTTTCTATCTCTAACACTTTTTGACTATCGGGTCGCCGTTATTGCAATATTTGCACTATCATTTGGTGATGGTGTTGCCAGTCTATATGGTAAGATTTTAAGAGGTGTGAAGATCCCGTTCACCTCGGGTAAAACTGTGAGCGGTTCAATGGGATGTTTCCTCACTCTAATATTTGTATTCTACTCATGCGGCTTAAGCCCAAAACAATCAATAATACTTGCACTATTTGCTACTATTGTTGAGGTATTTCCAACCGGAGACTTCGACAACCTGCTTATACCTGTTGCTGTCGGTGTCTTTTCCAGATACTTTATACTATAAATCAATCAAAAAACATGAATTGAAGAGGTTACAACCCCCCACACCTGAAACTCCATCTCATCAGTAACCCTAATTATCGGATACTCGGAATTTTCAGGAACGAGAAACAGACCATCCTTATCCTTAATAATCCGTTTAACTGTTAGTTCACCATTTATCACAGCAATAATAATCTTATCACTTTTGACCTCAAGAGACCTATCAACAATCAGGATATCACCGGAATGTATCCCTGCATCGATCATCGACTCACCTTCAACTCGCAAAAAAAATGTTGAAGCCGGATGCTTAATCAATAGTTCATTAAGGTCAAGCCTTCTATCAATATAGTCATCTGCAGGAGAGGGAAAGCCTGCTTTTATCTTTGAGGCAAATAACGGTAATTTTATATCAGTTGTCTTTTCAAATCCAAATATCTCTGTTATCTTTAAAGGCATAGAAAACATATACAATATTATCCATGCATGGTCAAGCACTATAGATTGAGTATTTTAAGATTATTGATTATTAGAACCATATATATATTTGAGCCGCATAAAACTGAACACCCTTAAATAAAGAATTTGGAGATTTTAGTTGATTTTAATTTTTTAATAATTTATCTTATCAAAGATTAATTTTTAGTTTGCTGTTTTTAGTTTACTTTATAATTATTTACTTATAAATTTAAACTATATAAATTTTAACTATATATTTAGCTATATAATTGGAGAAAAAATGAATATCTTAAGAAGACTTAACATCTCAGTATCTATGATCCTGTCTTATTTGTTTGTAATAATAGTAGTTGTTTTCTTTGCGGGTTCTGTAATAAGAGTTGTTGACAGCTCAGAACAGGACTCCTTATTGATCAACCTATCAGGCAGACAGCGGATGCTTTGTCAGAAACTCACAAAAGAAATTCTAGTCTA
>CAYYKD010000006.1:102992-122445 GCA_964471825.1 uncultured Spirochaetales bacterium | reverse complement strand
AATAAATCGGATGCAATAAAAAATAATATTCTCACTACAAGAGAAGTATTTAACTCAACACTTTTTGGAATGCTTAACGGCGGAGAAGTTCCATTAAAAGCCGATAATTCAAATAAAACCTTACTAAAAAAGGTAACGAATAAACAGGTATATGAACAACTTCAGGTAGTTGAAAAACTATGGAATAATTATTATTCATTAATTGATCAATACCTTTTAAATAATAATCCCGAAGATTTAAACAAGATTATTACAGGAAACCCGGCAATAGTAAGTGAGTCGGACAAGGCTGTAGTTATGTTTGAAAAAATCTCAAATAAAAAATTGAAACAACTAAACACAATATCTATATTTGGCGTTATTCTTTCATTAATAGCCTTTGGCTTCTCACTGCAATTTGCAAGATCAATTGTAAAAGACATACTTAGATTTAAAGAGACCTTTAACTATGGCTCTCAGGGTGATCTAACAAAAACCGTTACAATTAACGCCTCTGATGAACTGGGAAGTCTTGCAAACTCCTATAATTCATTTATTGATAATATAAAATCAATTATTCAAACCCTACGAACTGTTTCTGTGTCAAACAAAAATCTAGGCACAGAACTGTCATTCAGCACACAGACTGTTGCTACATCCACCGAGGAGATTGCAGCAATGATGACATCAATTGAAATGAAAAATAATCAGCTAAATGACGAGATCATAAAATCAAACGCAACTGTTAATGAGGTAAAAAAATACATAAGTACTGTAAATAATCAAATCTCAGATCAGACTGCCGCGGTAACAGAGTCAAGTGCATCCATAGAAGAGATGGTAGCAAACATTCAAAACATATCACGAATTGCACAGGACAGAATTTCACTTATAAAAAACCTTACCGATACGGCGACTCATGGCGAACAGGATATGGAGGAAACACTATCCGCTATCGTTGAAATATCAAAGTCAGCCGGTGCTATCCTTGAGATGATCGCCGTAATTAACAATGTTGCAAGTCAGACAGATCTTCTGGCAATGAATGCTGCAATAGAGGCTGCACATGCAGGAGATGCAGGGAAAGGTTTCGCGGTTGTTGCAGATGAAATTAGAAAACTTGCTGAAACAACAGCAGGAAATGCTAAGATGATATCAAAATCACTAAATGATGTAATCTCAAAAATACAGTCAACTACTGAAATAACAAATAGGACAGGTGAGACCATTAGGCAAATGACAACAAGTATAGGAGATGTTTCATCAAGTATGACAGAGATCATCAACGGGATGAATGAACTCTCAATCGGCAGTAACCAGATTCTTCAGGCACTGCACAATCAGGTAAGCATAACAGAAAACCTCCGAGACTCCTCTAAGGAGATGTTTTCAAGAACAGATAATATTGAAAAATCAATGCAAAATGTAACAGAGCTATCCTCAACCAATGTTCATTCCATCAAAGATATGACATCAGGAGTTCATGAAATTATGAACTCTATGATCCGTATAACCGATATGGGTACCGAGAATGCATCTAATACAACAAAACTTGAAGTTGAAGTAAACAAGTTTATAGTTTAATTTTTTATGGTTTTTTAAAGACTATAATACCATCTTATCCCAATATGGCCTTCTAAATACTCAGTGTTTGGAAGTGTCCTATATTCCATTAAGCATCTTTAGGTAATGCTCATAGGCAAATTTATTATTCGGAAGAACAGCCTTTTTTGTTTGAATTATTGCCGCACTACCGGAGCGGACAACTCTTGTAATAATATTCCTGTGTCCTCGAAATAATGATAGTCGCGTCATTACCAGAAGATCTATATCTGTAAATCTTGAGTTTCCAAGCAGTGTGTGTTTATTCCCATTAATTACAGCCGAATATTTTTCATTTATATTAATTATCTTAGAGACAATTTTTTTATCATATAGTCTATATCTGCTGTTTCGATAAAAATAACCGGCACTCTCCAGTTTGATGAGATGCACAAAAGGCTCATCCTTAATAGTTGAGTCCAGCTCAAGAACTGTAATCTTGGTTCGTTTATCTTCCCTGTCAACTGTATATGTAAAATCAAGCGTTGCAACCTCTGACTGAAGTGTCTCTGTGTCCGAGTAAACTATCTTGTAATACCTGTGAACCTCTGTTGTATGAAAATCAATAAGGTATATAAATATTGTAGTTACATCAAATGACCTCTCTCCAAATAACTCTATGATAGTGTCAACCCTTAAATGTTTCTCTATTAAGGGTTGCAGTATTGTTTCCTGTACATTTTTATTATTTACCTTCTCTATAAAGACCTCTGTTAATTTTAAGTTAAGCGGTGTTATTGATTGATTCTGGTTTAATCCGGCTAATACTGACTGAAGAATAGTCCTGCTATCCTCATCGCTTAATGAAAATGTAAAAACACCGGTTGGCAATATTGTTGATCCGCCTACACTAACTAACGAAATAAACAGAAAGTACACTAATAAAAACTTCTTCATCATGATAAATCCTTCTTAGTAAAATTAAATAGAACTTCACTTGACACTTTCACCGACTATAACTATCCGGTTATTATATTTATCCTATCGATATCCATAACTGACTTAATATTCTTCTCAAAGGTTGGCAATACAAGGCCTGCCTTACCTCCGCCTGTTTTTTTCAAATACTTAACCCGCGTATAATAGATATCTGTTTCTTTTTCACTACGGGACTTGCTAAAATAGTGAGCCAATAGTGCCCCATCTATCATTGTATTGTACGGTAACTCATCGCTATTCTGATATCTCACTATAACATGGCTTCCGGCATTGTCCCTGATATGAAACCAGAAGTCATTACCTCTAACAGATCTTGACAATATCTCATCAGCCTCTTTTGCACTTCTTGATACAACGGCCATATAACCACCGGCTATCTCGTAGACCTTGCCCGGACTCCGTACTCTATTCTCGGTCAGTTTTTCATTTTTTTTAGAACTAATTGATTGGTCAATATTATTTATCTCATCTATGCGCCCTGCATCCTTTGCAAACCGCAATAATTTTTCGAGTTCCTCTGACCTTACTTTTAAGCCGGCCAGTTCCTGCTCCCACTTAAACCGCCCATCTTTAATCTTCTTGTATTTTTCAAAATATCTCTTTGAATTCTCTATCGGTGTTAACTCACTTCGTAATGGCACCCTTATAAGAGAATCTGCTTCATAATCAAAGCACTCAACAAAACTTAAACCCTGCTTTATATTATAGATATTGTTCTTTATCAGTTCACCATATTTCAAGTAGATTGCCTGATTTTCATTATTTAAAAATTGTGATGCGTTTTTAATTGAACTGTTAATTCCACCTAAGAGCCTCGACAGCTTCTCAATTAATGCGTCCCTCTTTCTTTCATAGATTTGACGAGACTCAATCGAGTTGAAATAATCCCTCACAGCGAGATTGATATCAGTGCCTATGAACTCCGGCCTTATGGCGTACTTTCTAACCAAAGGGTTATCAGGGGCTACCGAGGACCTGAGTCCGGCCTGCCATTCTACAGAATGTTCCGGTAGCACAAACTGTTCTCCGGGCCACTCCCCCTTAGCGGAGTAACGCCTAAGAGCATCAATTATGATAAAATCCGCATCAAGGAGAAGTATATTTGCACTTGCTCCATGAAGACGGGCAGCGATGAACATCTTCCTTTCAAAGACCATCATCTCGATTAGAACAATTCTATTGAGATTGATCTGCCTGATAGAGAGTAACCGTGCAGAATACAACTCAGAATTTATGATCTCCGAGAAACGGCCGGGAGTTTTATTCTTCCTGGGAAGATGTGACTTATCAAAATAGAGCCTATTCAAGCCGGAAACTGTATTAATTACCAGCTGAATATCTCGATTTTCCAACTGAAAAGACAATGTTAACGAATTCTTATCACCCTGATAGGCTCTCTTAAACCTTGCCTGTCCTATCATAACAGAATTAACTATTTCCTCGATCTCCAAACAATTAAGCGACATAGGCTACTTCTTTGTTATCCTCATATCGAGTACAGATGCTATTGCCTCTCTTGTCTTATTGGTTATGCTGTTAAGATCTAGCTCCTCAGGATATATCGGATCCAGGAAACTAACCCTTATCTTACCAGGTCTTGGAAACTTCTTGCCGATCGGAAATGAGTGTCCAGAACCATCTATACAGACGGGAACTACAGGAACATTCAAAACCTTACTTAATATCGAAAAGGTCTTCTTAAAATCCATCAAAGAACCATCCCTGCTTCTAGCTCCCTCCGGGAATATTACAATATTCTTTTTATGCTTGATAAGATGAGCGATCTTCTGAAGTGAAATCTTGAGATTCCTATTAATATCAACAGTAAGAATATTTGACGACTTACCTATAAATGCGTTAAAATTCTTCTTGAAATGTTTGTCATTAGCAAGAAAATAGGTATTCTTTAGAACCTTTCCGGGCAAACTTGCAGCAATTAAAAATGGATCAAGAAAACTCTCATGGTTAGGTGCAAATATAAATGGTGATTTAGGCAGATTTTTTTTGCCCCTAACACCCAACAAGAAGTAGATCTTGCCGAATATCAGAATTATAAACTTCGCAATGAATGAAAAGAACGGCCTTGACTTGACCTTAATGTTTATATCCTCATTAAGTATTTTTTCCCAATTAATCTCCTCTGTCTCATTTTTGGTCTTTCGCTCTGATATGTAATCAACCAGATCGGATAACATATAGTTTGACACCAGATCCTCATTTGAAAGAACTATACCAAATGTATTCTCAATAAAACTCTGAAACTCTATCTTCCCAAGCGAATCCAATCCCAGATCAAGCTCTATGTGACTGTCAATATATACCGCACCTCCGGTAACCTCAGAAAGATATTTCTTAATAATCCTGAAATCCCCGTTATCAGGGTCAGCTTTATGTTCAGTAACTGTATTCTTCGCCTCAGACAGCTGTGGAAATACAAACCTCTTTAACTTGCCGAGCCTCGTCTTAGGAAGCTCCTCATTAACAATCTGAAAGTTGAAAACCTTCTTAAAGTCCCTTGCCGCCTTGTTATAGTTATCAAGTATCTGCCATTTGACTGTTTCCATTATATTAAGCATATAGTTCTTTTTAAGATTTTCAAAATTTGGCAAAATTAGAGCAAAAAGTTGACTATCCTTTACAAAAACCCCTATCTCCTTAACCAGATCAGGTGAGATCTCAAGTATCTTACTCTCAATCTCCTCAGGATTAATCTTCTTACCATTAGGAAGAACAAGTAACTCCTTCTTTCGTCCCGTAATAAAAACAAAGCCATCTTCATCAATATAGCCCTCATCACCTGTGTAGAACCAACCGTCCTTGAGAACCTCTGCCGTTTCTTTAGGTTTGTTATAGTACCCCTTCATTACATGATCGCCCTTTACAACAATCTCATTATCAACTATCTTCGCCTCTACATTAAAAAGAGGTTTTCCTATAGAACCTGTACGATATACACCTGGGGAGTTATTTGCAGTATTTAAAGGTGAAGTCTCTGAAAGTCCATACCCCTCTGTTACTGTGAATCCAAGCGTTCTAAAGTCATCTGTTACATTCTGATTGATCTTTGAACCGCCTGTAAGAAAAAATCTAACATGGGAGCCAAAGAGCTTGTGTACTTTTTTAAATATTGTTCTACTAAGGCCACGGCTATTTAGCTTTCTGCAAAGATTAAATAACGCCCTGGTTATAAATTTTGCCTTAATCTTATCTGTGATCGCCTTGTGAAAAAGATTATATAATCTCGGCACACCAAATAGGATTGTCATCTTATGTTTCTGAAATGCAGCAAGAATAACATCACTTGACAACTTCTCAATTATTACTAGTGTTATCCCGTGCAGTAGAGGAAGCACAACTGTACCTGTTAATGGATATATGTGATGAAATGGAAGTATAACGGCAAACCTGTCAGGCTTTTCAAACATCCTTAATGCCATTATCCCCTCAATATTTGCATAGATATTTTTGAAGGACAACATAACTCCCTTAGGACTACCGGTTGTACCTGAGGTGTATATAAGAACTGCGGTCTCCTCTGTATCTCTCTCTATCTCAACCCGCTTAGTCGTCTGCCCGCAGACAACCTCATCCAGTACAATAACCTTTAGATTTAAACCGGACTGCTTAACACCATCCAATGCGGACTGCCTATTAATACTTGAGCAGAATATAACACGCGGCTCACAGTCCTTTATGATATATGAAAGCTCATCAGCACTTGATAGATAATCAACTGCAACCGAAGCTCCCCCATTATACCAGACAGAATAAAAAGCATATATCCATTCAGGCCTATTCTCACCAAAAATGATAACCCTGTCCCCCTTTTGAATCAAATAGAGGTCACAAAAAAAGTTAATGTTATTGATCAGCGAGCTGTACGATATAGTCTGTTCGCCATAGATGATAGCTGTCTTGTCAAAGTCCCTAATTATCATAGTTACCTGCTTTAATTTAAAATTTATTTTTGCAGAAGCCTTCGACAATATAAGATAAAAGTTTTAATAATGCAAGAAATATATTTTGTAATATATTATTTAACCTCTATTTACATATAGAGTATTTTATAGTAACTTATATCAAATGAAACAACTACTTAAGCAGAAAATAGAAAATGAAAACATCTCCCTTACAGTCATCCCTGAAATCGGCGGTAAGATATCATCAATAATCCACAAACCTACCGGGTTTGAACTTCTAAGCCAACCAACAGATGGCTACATCCAACCTATCTACGGTGATAGATTTGACAGGTATGACACCTCAGGTATAGATGAAATGTTTCCGGCGATTGACACTTCATGTTACCCGCTTGACAGATCATTAATAATTCCGGACCACGGCGAACTCTGGAGTGTTCCATGGCATAGTCAGGTAGTTGAGAACTGTATCAATCAATCTGTAAATGGTACAGCATTTGACTATACCTTCAAAAGAGATATTTCGCTATATGAAAATGCTATACGGCTGAACTACAAACTAACAAATAATTCTAAACAAAAATTTGTCTGGCTCTGGGCTTTCCACCCGCTATTTGCCTGTGATGAACAATCAGAGATTATTCTGCCGAAAAGCTCAAGGATAATTGTAGTGCAGGACAGTAAGTATCTCGGAAAAAGCGGATCAATACATGGTTTCCCGATCAACAATGAGGGCTTTGATATATCAAAGATTAAAAATAGAAACACATGTAATACGGAAAAATTTTATCTCTATCAACAACCCTATAGAACAGATAATTCAACAGACAATGATCTTATAACAGACAATGATCTTATAACAGATAATAATTCTATAAATCTAAATTCAATAAATAATAACTCTCTAAGTGAATGTTCAATAACCCTAAATAAGAATAGAATCAAGTTAACAATCTGCTTTGATAGGGTACAAATTCCCTATCTTGGTGTTTGGATAAATGAGGGCGGATTTAAGAACGAATTTAATGCCGCCCTTGAACCAAGTACGGGTTACTATGACTCATTGGAGACAGCCTACAAGAATAACCGATATATTACAACCTATCCACTCGAGTCCTACAGCTGGTCACTAGAGATCAAACTTCAAGGGATTTCTAAAAAACTATTCCTTGCTGAATAACTCAATTTTGCCTGACTCGCTTGAAATATCTATAGAAAAACCGTCATAATTAACACCTCTGCGTCCAACTTTAATTGCTCTATTCTGTGTTGATGTAAAATCGATATTAAACGGATAATTGATGTCAATCCTATTTTTGTTATTCTTTAAAAACAGTTTATGATCAATATCCTTATTGATATTTATCGAAACATCCCCGATTAGTGTCTTGACATCAAGATAGGAGGGGCTTGACACAGCATCTATAAACATCCTAAGATTGCCCTGCTCCTTATTGATTATCATATCACAGGCATTATAGGATTTAACATTTATGGTTGTATTTGCCCTATATGTATTTAATCTCAGCAGATTACCCATAAAATCAAACTTAATATTACCATTATTGTGAGTGATCTCAATGTCGCCCAAGAAATTACCGATTGATAGATCACCGTTCATAGACTCAATATAAATTTTAAAAAGATAGTATGGCACAAAAACCTCTATGTCTATCCTTCCATTTACCCGTGCAGGTACCCGATTGATGATGGTCAACGCAGTCTCACTCTTCTCGGTAATCGTGCTCATCAATTCCAGATCAGTCTCAAAACCGGCTGATAGAATCTTCTGTGTATTAATATCAATTATATCCTTAGACCAACCATATATCTTAATATTACCGGCATCTGAAACAATCCGCAACTCATCTGTCTCATTTTTTTCTCTGTATTTAATAGAATAGGTCAACTCATTTCTTAATATAAAACATGAACTACTTATAAGAAGAGTAAAAATTAACAACAGAAAAATTAGATTTTTATTTATCATCCTTCTAGAGCTTCCTGTAACTTAATATGTTCTTAGCATTCTTTCTTACAATTTCTACCGGATCTGACTCAGAAATTTTTACCAGATCATCCCAGAGGGTCGTATCTTTGATCATCGTCACCGCCCTGATCGCACCTATTCTAATAAGATAATCCTCTGATCCAAAAAGAATTCTAATAAATGGATCAATAAAACTTGAGCTTGATCTGACTACACTCTTTGAGATAATCTCCTTCTTTTTTTTGTCTACCCGATTATAAATTTCAGTGAGATAGGCAACACTCTCAGGATTTGGATTCTTAGCAACAGCATTACTAATCTGATAGACAGTGTTATCATTTAGATCCTTTTCCTTAATCCTCTCCTTAACAACTGTGACCCCGGGTTGACCAAAAGAGAGCAATGATTCAAGTGCCTGAGTTTTAACCTTTACTGAGGGGTCATTTGCAAACTTATATGTAATTATCTTGATAGAAGCCAGACTCTTATTATTCATAAGTCCTATACAGCCATAGATTCTTGAGTTCTCATTACTGCTTCGGAGCATCTGTTCAAGAAAAGGGACAACCTTAGGTGAGATAAACAAACTTAATGCATTACAGCTATAATTTTGGACTATAATTTCAGGATGTTCTATATTAGATGCGATGTCCTCTATAGAATCTTCATTACCAATCTTAGCAAGAGAGACACTTGTAAATCCCAGTAAAAATTTATCCCTTGTCTTATCCCTTAGGATTGATCTCAAATAGTCTACGGCAATCTCTGCCTTCATCTCACCAAGTGAGATGACCAATTTACCGGCAACATCAGGAATAAGGTATTTCTCAGGATCTGTATCTGACTGTTTAAGTCTTTCCAGGATATGTTCGGCAAGTAAGGGATCCTTGATCCTACTTAAAGCATCTGCTGCTGTATTTGAAACAACTGTATCAAAGTCATTTAGTTTTTCAAGTAAAAACTGCCCCTCTCTCACACTACCAATCTTACCAAGCGTATTAAATACGGCAACTCGATATGTCCTGTCAATTATCTCCGAATTGGCTGCATTATAAACCAGATCAATTATATGTTGCGGCGGCTTATCCATTCCTGCAAAATAGTCAAGAATAGCTCTCTTGATAGTTGAAGAACCCTGTTCATACCTTGATATAATCATCTTTAAAATATTGTCCGGAGGATTGTTCGGCATCTCCTTAATTCTTGAAACGACCTCTGACTCAATGCCAAACTCTAACAACTCCTCAAGCTGTGTTAGTGAATCAATGTCCTGGCTGGATAGACTTACCGTAAACAGTACAACGAGAAGCCATAAAAAAAGTTTAAAAACAATTTCTCTATTCATGTATTTCATTCTTATTAGTTGATTGGGGCTCTTGCATAAATTTTAATAAAGCTTATAGTAAAGTTTAATATAACTACAAACTAAATTAACTTACCATAATTTTTATTAATAATAAACAAATTTACAATAATATATAGAAATCCGATTTAGCCCCAATAGTGCCATGAATCAAAAAAACCTCCACATAGATAAACCAAAATAAATCAAAGTAAAAAAAATCCTTGCTTTTTACGGGTAACTGTGTTATATTGTTTATCTGCTCGCAATACATGCGATATTGATTTTTCTTTACTTAGACATTATTGTTAATAGTTATTTCGGCCTTGATCCAAAGATACTTTTACACATCATTTATTTAAATTAAAATCCTGAATTAACAATTCTACTTTTTAAGGTAGACAAAAAATGTAAAAGGAAATTACTATGACATTTAAGGATTTACGACTTTCAGAGCCTATACTCAGGGCTTTAAACAAAGAGGGATACACCACTCCTACACCTATACAGAACTCAGCAATCCCAATTGCACTATCAGGTAAAGATATTCTGGGCTGTGCACAAACAGGAACAGGAAAGACAGCGGCCTTTGCCTTGCCGATTATTCATATGCTTTCACAGACAAGGGATCTTTCAAAATCAGCTAGATCTATAAGGGCATTAATTCTCACCCCAACAAGAGAACTTGCTGTTCAAATTGGTGACAGCTTCAGAGCCTATGGAGTCAACACAGACCTAAGGCATGCAGTGATATTTGGGGGAGTACCACAAAAGAGGCAGACTGAGGTTCTAAAATACGGCGTTGATACACTTGTAGCTACCCCCGGTAGACTTCTTGACCTAATGAATCAGGGGTTTGTAAGCCTAAAAAATATTGGTATATTCGTTCTTGATGAAGCAGATAGAATGCTTGATATGGGATTTATTAACGATATAAAGAAGATAATCAAACAACTTCCGACAAAACGACAGACTCTTTTTTTCTCGGCAACTATGCCACCTGAGATAGCAAAACTAGCGGATACTATCCTGGTACAACCAGAAAAGATCTCGATAACCCCGGCATCAACAACCGTTGAGTCAATAGATCAAAAACTGTACTATGTTAAACGCTCTGACAAAAAATCCCTACTTCTACACCTCCTAAAAAATGAATCTATAGAATCAGCACTTGTATTTACAAGAACCAAGCATGGTGCAAACAGAGTTACCGATGATATCATAAAGGCCGGATTCTCTGCAGAGGCGATCCATGGAAATAAATCGCAAAGTGCAAGACAACGGGCGTTATCTAATTTCAAGCAGAAAAAGATACAGATACTTGTTGCAACAGATATTGCTGCTCGTGGAATTGATGTTGATGAGCTTACACATGTTATCAACTTTGAAATGCCGCACATGCCTGAGACCTATGTTCATAGAATAGGCCGGACCGGTAGAGCCGGTCTCAGCGGAACTGCAATGTCGTTCTGCGATGAAGAGGAAACACTATTTGTAAGGGACATAAACAAACTGATAAAGATCCCTATACCGGTTATTGAGAGTCATCCGTTTCAGATGGTCTTAAAAGTTAACCCTGACAATATTCGAAAGACTGCATCAAGAAATGTAGCATCCTATGGTGATACTACCGGGCATGCAAATAAGCGATTCGGTAGAAGTCCTCGAGTTAAGTCTACAAGTTACCGTTAATATTCTCAATGAGATTGTGTTTTATGTCACTACTTGAAGGAAAGCCGTTTGAGATAACTGTCACATTGTTGATAGTCTTATACGGCAAGTCCTTTGTGGTGAGGGTAATAACGGCTTCCATTGAGAAGCCGACTTTCTCAATTTCAAACTCAACCTTCTCTAACTTAGGCGGCTTTTGAACATTAGAATCTAAAGTAGCTTTAAGAAGATAGGAACAACCGTAATACTGCTCAAGATCCGTTGCATTATCCACACTATTATTAGAAAGATCAATTGTGCCTATTAAAAAGTATAGATTTCGATCAATAAACAAATTTACAAAAGACAACTTGGCCGGAATATTTAAGTATGAACTTTTAGAAACAGAAAGATCGTCATTAATAAATCCTGTCTCAAGTATTGTTCTCTGCTGATTTCTACTGCTATATGATATTCTATAATATGAGAGCAGATTATTGATTGTACCAACACCAAAATCTTTTAATAGATCATCAGAATGAGCGATTACCTTCAATGAAGATCTGAGCTTTCCGGAATTATCAATTTTTAATATCATACCATCAACCGTAGTAACTATAACTCCATCTTTTGCTCTATATGCCGTAGTTACAACTGATTGAATATCCAGGGATAATTTCCATAATAATTTACCGCTATATGAAACTCTATAAAAAAATGAAACCGTTGAATCTATCGCACTCCTTGCTGATGCATATATTGCATCATCGAGGAAAAATACATCTGACAGAAAAACAGACTCTGACGGATCAATATTTACAGTTTTAATTATATTTCCCGAACTATTTAGACTATTTAACAGAAAACCGCCTATGCTATCGGAATAGGCAGCATCATGGATTAAATATCTATTGCTGCCCTTCGCAAAAAAATTTACTGCATCAACAGTAAATGCGGTATCAAGCAGCTTAGAATACCTTATTTCAAGATTACCGTCCAGCTGAATAATAAAAGCCCTGTGATGATCAGTTGAATCCCCGGAATTAAATAGACCGGCTATCCATATTGACTCACTACCCGAAAATACCTCTATATCCTTAAATCCGCTCCAGTTATAGGTAATAAAATTAATACCTTCAATATTCATCTCTTTTTTATGGACTAAATTATTATCTGTTAAAATTACAGTTAAAAATGATTTTTCTCGTTGACCTGACACACCCGCTAATACATATCCATTTTTAAATCTTCTTATGGACTGAAATGCATTAGAACTTCCTGTTACAATTTTAAACACATTTTCGTCAGATGGATTCGTAAAAATCCGGTCGTCAGTAACATCGTTACCCCTCCAGCCGAATAAATTACCCGGAAATCTTTGATTATTACCGGTTTTTCCGGAACATCCAAATATAAAAACAACAACTGCCATTACGACCAAAGATAAAAAAACTGCTCTATTTACCATATTATCTCTTTATAGAAAATCAAATTGTAAAATATCCAATAATAAAAATTCAATCAAATTATTTATCGCCCCCGGCACTTCTAATATAATGCCAGGATACTAACTACATAATCGTCTCCATAACCGTTAGTCTCCATAATCGTTAGTCTCCATAATAGTCTCCATAATAGTCTCCAAAAAAAACAAGCAATAACTCAATTGAAGTATCTTAAAATACTATTTTATAATTATCATAAATACTGTAATAAATCAATATTAATCACAATTTTGTACAATAATCTGACTCTATGCAGATATAATTTATTTTTCGTAATACTATAAACATAAAAGTAAAAAGTTAAAGTAGAAACACTAAACTAAAAACCTTAAACATTTTATACTAACACAACTCTCATCAGTCAAATTGTTAACAATGATAGCCTGATCATCCGGTAATAATCATTACGAGTATGTGTTTAAGAAAAACGCGACAGTATTTTTAAAAAAAAGTCTTTATTAAATTTTGAAAATCAGTTATATTTATTTTAAATTTGCTTTCGCAATAATAAATAAATCCCGGAGAGAGTTAGGGCTACTCATAGGCTACTACCACATAAATAATCTAATGATAAGATTTTTCGCAAAACTAATTAAACTATTTTCAAAAAAAAATGAACCGGTGATAATACCAAAGGAAATTCACAAGATTGACATAAATTCAATTGATGGTAATGCTCTAAAGACAATCCGAAGACTTCACAAATTCAAACACCAGGGATTTATAGTTGGCGGTGCAGTAAGAGATATCCTTACCGGAAAAAAACCAAAAGATTTCGATGTTGCAACTGATGCAACTCCACATGAGTTAAAAAAGCTATTCCGCAATGCAAAAATAATAGGGAAGAGATTTAAACTTGTTCACCTTCTCTTTAATAACATGATAATCGAGGCTGCAACATTCAGATCAGGTACAAGCACAGGCAAATACATCAAAACCACTAACAACAATATCTTTGGAGAGATACACGAGGATGTCATGAGAAGAGATTTTACGATAAACTCTCTTTACTACCCGATTAACGAGGAGATTATTGACTATGCAGGCGGATTTAATGATATTTTAGAGAAACGGCTGAGAACCCTAATCAACCCTGACAAAAGTTTCAAGGAAGATCCTGTAAGAATGATCAGAGCAATTAAATACTCGATTATATCGGGATGTAAAATTGACACCTCAACAGAAACATCAATTAAAAAACATGCTAAGGAGATCAATAAGTGTTCAGTCTCAAGACTGTACGATGAACTTATAAAGATATTCAAATCAGGCTACACAAAAGAGATTATTTCCGGCCTCTATGAATACGGTATATTAAAATACATATTACCCGGTATCAGCGAATCTCTTAATGACAAAGCAAACAAAGAATTTACAGATAAGGCACTTGGAATATATTCAGACTCTATAAGATTAAATTTAACCAATAATGTTGATTTTTTCTGGTGTATTTTGCTTTATCCGTTAATAAACGAGATAAGATACCTGGAAGATAATACTGAATTTATCATATCAATAAAAACATTTATCAAGACGCACCTGGGGATCTTAAAGATCCCAAACAAATCAGTATTCTTTATTAGCGATGTCTATTTTATCTTTCTAAAATTCAAATACTCAATTAACAAAAGAATTCTCCAAAGATTTACAAAAAGTTACTTCTACCCCTATTCAAGACTATTAAAACATTTTGAAGACAACTCAGACTATCAATATATCGAAAAAATGATGATACAGTCAAATTCATTTAAGACCGAGATGCCTGATAATACCAAAAAGAAAAGAATCAGACCGCCTCAAACTGTAAAAAATTTCAAAGGCAAAAGATGTCTTGAAACCAGAAAAAAAACCGATTTTAATGATGAATCACA
The DNA here is from genome assembly GCA_964471825.1 of uncultured Spirochaetales bacterium. GTDB lineage: Bacteria > Spirochaetota > GWE2-31-10 > GWE2-31-10 > CAYYKD01 > CAYYKD01. Next base: position 107,647 of record CAYYKD010000006.1, on the reverse strand, counting down.
GGTTTTCGATAACCATACCAGGTAATTAAATTATATTTAATATTTAGAAAAATATATACAAAAATATATACAAATCAATTGATTCTAAATTTTATATTAACTTTGGGTTAACCACGATCTACTTTCTAAAACTTCCGTTTTTTACAAATGCCTCTACAATTTTATATGACTCATTATAGGTCTGTACGAAACTACTTTTAAATGTTCGATCAAAAAACCTCATATGTGCAGTGTATAGATTAAAGTTGGAATTTGTTTCTGTAAACATAAGGCTCTTTGTTGTAGCCCCCAAATAACCTGAAAGAATAAAAAGACCTGTCTGATTATTTAACAGCCTGACAATACAATAGCTCTCTGCAATCCTCTTGGACCGAACAAGTCTTCCTTTTAAGTCAATCCTAAGTAATGAAAATTCCTTATCATCTCTCAAGAGTACAATATATCCATCATAGGCCTCAGTAATATCAACAACCATTTGAGTTTTAGTAAAAGTTTTCTCATTTCTGTTTGCTGAATCGACATCTGAAAATTTATTTTCTGAGAGATACAACTCCCATTCGATGATCCCATATTTATCTGTCTTAATAAATGAATTTTCTGTAATACCATTCTCTAGACTGTTTGATTTACCGGACAATAAAAAACCGCCATCAGACACGGCAAATATATTCTGTGCTTGATCATTTCCTGATCTTCCATAGATCACTTCAAAATGAACACCTCCAACACCTGAAAGTTTTACGAGAAATAGCTCGCCCCCATAAAGCTCATTTCCGGTAGAACCGTAGATCAAAAGCATATCCGGTTCTACAAATAGCGACTTATTATAAACAAAATCCAGATGCGGTCTGTCAACATTTAATAAATTTCTCTGCCAAAGCCTATTGTAATTTGAGCCATATTTTAAAACAGATATACCTGTACCCTTTCCATATCCGGTATTCTCAGTTAGTACATAGAAACCCTTCGATGCATGATTTACAGACAAAATCCTATCTGAAAAAATCTCCTCATACACTGACTCACCATCATAAAATACATCAAGACTGTTGCTTCTGTAGAGATATACTGAATTTCCACTAAATAATGCATTTATTGAGTCTCCTGAGTTAGCATTTAGATTCGAATTACTTATATCATTCATCTGTAAATCCGAGTCCAATATTATCTTCCTAACTAAATTTCCGCTAGTTGATAGATACTCAGCCATAAATCTACTGCCCTTAATACCCGAACCCTCATTTAACTCCAAAACCTTCCATAAAACCACAACCTGATCATTATCATATGGAAAAATACCAATATACTCACCATCATTTCTTAAATTTAAATAAACGGAGTTTTCTCCTGAAATATCACGGGATTCCACCTCACCACCCCCCGGCAAGTTACATCCGAATATTGTTAAAATTGCAAATAATATAAATGCATAAGCCTTTCTCACAACACACCTCATTTACTACCATAGTAGTAAATGTATTTGATTTTGTCAATCCTGAATAACTAGTTTTATGTATAAATGAAAAAACATATAAATTTTCATTACAATTTATTTAGCTTGTTCTAAAACAGAGTGCTATTAGAAACAACCTTGTGGAAATTAACAGTTTGTAGAGGCTCCCCGAAAAAATCTCTTCAGTTTTTTGCAAAAGGCTCTTTAGATTAAATTAAAAATAATCGCAATATATCTTGAGTTAATTAAAAAATAAAATTAAGATAAATTCTATCTTTTTGGAGAGACCATGAAATATTACTTATTCATAGTATTCTTTTTTCTTTTTTATACACCCGGATATTCAAATAATACAATTAAAATATCAAACAATGTAAAAACACCACAAGGTCTTAAGGTGTACCATCTCGGCGGTCGAGATATTGAAACAATTACAAAATATGGCGTCGTGCTATCCGGAGGACGCAGCTCAAGTTACGACGCTCTTGACAACATGGCAGAGCTAGCCGGGGGGGGAGACTTCTTAGAGATTAATTTTAATACACCACCGGGTCCTTGGAATAAACTATATAAAAGAGGCAAATTTAACAGCGTAAAATCCATAGTAATAAAAACAAAAGCTCATGCTAACTCAGATTTTGTCTACAATATCATCTTAAATTCCGAAGCAGTATATTTTGCAGGCGGAGATCAATGGAAGTACTTTAAGGCGTGGAATGGAACAAGATTGGTCGAGGCAGTCAATTACATCGCAAAAACAAAGAAAGTTCCCATTGGTGGTAATAGTGCAGGAATGGCAATTCTTGGTGAATTTCTATATAGTGCCGAGTTTAGAGGTGAGGGTGTCAAATCGGCTCAGGCTTTAAACAATCCCTACAATAGTAAAATGACCTTTAGAGAGGGGTTTTTATCTCTACCCTATATGAACTCGGTAATAACTGATACTCATTGGTCTGAACGCAACAGATTAGGAAGAACTATTACATTTATAGCAAGACTAATACAGGATAAAAAGGCAAACATTAAGGATATTATGGCAATTGCAGTTGATGAGTGTACTGCTGTAGTTATTGATGAAACAGGAATTGCACGCATATTCGGAGATTACCCCAAGTACAAAGACTATGCTTTTTTTATCTTTCCAAACTCGAACCCTGACAGATGCATAGATGGATACACTCTTGACTGGACATCAGGAGTTACAATATATAAAATTGAGGGAGATTCAAGAGGTAGCAAATCGTTTGACCTAAAATCACGATACTCACCAGACATTCTCCCATATATTGTAAAAGTCGAAAATGGAAAATTATCTGAAAATATTCAGACACCTGATTAGTATTTTTGAAAAAATGTGCTATAATAATTTTTTATGATATAGTTTTTTATGATATAATTTTTTTATGATATTAAAATATTTAAAAAAATATTATATTTTAAAAACTATTATTATATTTGAAAAAAATTTATAAAAATGGAGTGTTGTATGAAACAGAAATTTGTTCCTGTTGTATTTTTTTTGTGTATTAGCGTACTAATCTATTCGCAGTCAATCGCTATTAAGAGAAACAATACAATTTTAAAAGACGGCCCGGGTAGTTATTTCACTAATCTGGTCGTCTTGAATAGCGGAGTTGTAGTTACTCAGATAGGACCAAGTAAGGATGATTCCGGTTGGATTGAGGTGGTCTATAACAAAACTAAGGGTTTTGTCCCGAAATTAGCATTTCAGGCGGTTACGGGCAATAACTATGGTGATCTCCTATCCGGTACTGATTTTTCTTCAAAAAAACAAACTATTGCATCTACCTCCTATACTGCAGCAATCAAGGGTTTTGCTCTTGAGTATGCAGTCAAAAAGGGCATTAAGATAAATCTTGATGATATATATGCAATTACTGAGTTTAAATCAACAGACCTTATAAAATTCCAGAAAGAAGCAAAACTTGCCTATTTTCCAAAGGAAGGTGAGTATATCGGAGATTCCAAAAGAGTAATGAATCCAAGCCTTGAGGCTGTAGGCCTAAGTATTTCATTATCTGTCCTGTCAAATGGATACATACCCGATGTTAATATGACGAGAAAACTAAATGTTATTGCAAATATTCTAAATAGACAAACCTTTGATTACGACCGAAGACTCTATGTCTGGATTATCAATGACCCTGAACCGGTTGCATATTCAGGCCCCGGCGGATATATCTTTGTAAGTGACTCATTATTGAAACTTCTATCTGATAACAGGGAACTTGTTGCTGTTATTGCACATGAGATAGGACACATTGCTAAAAGGCACGGCATAAAGGATCTGAATTTTGACATAGCAAAGCAGTCTGCTCAGTCTCAGTTTGATGAACTTGATGATTTGACACTGACAGATGAAGAAAAATCGGTATCACAGGATCTTGACTCTATAATGGATGAAGCGACTAAGGCGTGTGCCCTTGTTAGAGATGATATCCAGGAGTTTGAAGCAGATGAAGTTGCCATGGAACTTCTAAGAAGATATAAAATTGATAATTCTTACCTTAAAAAAGCACTCTCAAAAGTATATACTGCAACCAGCACTAATGCACAGCCGCAGTATAAGGAGCAGACTCAAAAAAGACTTGCGAGGATCAAATAAGATTTAGGTCAATTCATAACAGGAGAGAGTAGTTTTAGAGCAGTCTCAAGACTAATATCTTTCCTCTTTGAATAATCTAAGGCCTGATCTCGATCTATCTTTCCTAGTACAAAATACTTTGAATCAGGATGTGCAAAGTACCATCCTGAAACTGAGGCTGCCGGCATCATCATGTAACTTTCTGTTAGTGATATGCCGGAGTTTTTTTCTACATCTAGTATTCTAAATAGCGTTTCCTTCTCAGAATGTTCCGGGCAAGGTGGATAACCCGGGGCAGGCCTTATCCCACGGTATTTTTCCTTAATAATCTCTTGAATTGAAAGCTCTTCGTCTTTTGCATAGGCCCAATATTTCTTCCTTATAAGCTCATGAAGTCGTTCAGCAAATGCCTCTGAGAGTCGATCCGCCAATATTTTTGACATTATTCTTGAGTAGTCGTCTTTTGGGTAATATCTATCAATAAAAGCCTCAAGACCGACACCTGCTGTTACAGCAAATCCGCCAATATAGTCCTCCAAGCCGGTTTCAACTGGAGCTATAAAGTCAGATAAGCATAGAAATGGTGCTTCCGGTACA
>CAYYKD010000006.1:95813-102982 GCA_964471825.1 uncultured Spirochaetales bacterium | reverse complement strand
TTTTCCCTGTTCATCATAGATAACTATATCATCACCTGTTGAGTTTGCCCGAAATATTCCAAGGACGCCGTTTGCCCTTACCATTGATGAGTCTATCATGTCTCTAAGAACTCTCTTTGCATCCTCTATAAGTTTGCCGGCCTCCTCACCCTTTATAGGATCAGTTAGAATATCCGGGTATTTACCTATAAGCCCCCATTCCTTAAAGAAAAATGTGTAGTCAATATATTTACTCAGTTCATCTAGTGAATAGTCATTGAGAGACATAACTCCAATAAAATCAGGTTTAGATATTGTCTGATTGTTAAATTCAAGTTTTAATTTCTTCTCTCGAGCCACTTCTATCGGTGTAAACTTTATCGAACCGGTGATTTTTTCGCGGGCAATCCTCAACTCGTCCTGCGATCTTTTTATAGTTTGAATATATGTTTCAGCATTAGTGCCTATCAACTCCTGTACAGCCGGCGGGGTCTTTGAGGCATCATCTATATGAATAACTCCACCTGAGTAGTTTGGAGCGATCTTAACCGCTGTATGTATCTTAGAAGTAGCTGCACCGCCTATAAGAAGCGGTATTTTAAACCCGGTTTTTTCCATCTCAGATGCAACAAATGCCATCTCATCAAGCGATGGAGTGATAAGGCCTGACAAACCTATCATATCAGCTTTTTCATTTATAGCTGTTTTGAGTATCGTCTCGGAAGGTGTCATAACTCCCAGGTCAATGACTCGGTATCCGTTACACTGCAATACTATCCCGACAATATTCTTTCCAATGTCGTGAACATCCCCCTTAACAGTTGCCATGATGATTGTTCCGTTAGAGCTGTCCTTCTCTCCTGAAATCTTCTCGGCATCTATGTATGGCTCTAGATAGGAAACTGCCCTCTTCATAACTCTCGCTGACTTAATAACCTGTGGAAGAAACATCTTTCCGGCACCAAACAGTTCACCAACTATCTTCATGCCATCCATCAAAGGCCCCTCAATAATATGCAGTGCTCTTGTGTAATCCGTTCTTATCTCCTCAACATCTATCTCTACAAATTCATCCAGCCCCTTAACAAGCGAATGTTTTACTCGTTCAACCGCCGGCAGAAGTCTCCATTCGCTTAAAGCCCGTGGGTCCTTTTTTTCATCCTTGACTGAAAGTGCTGCCTCAAGTAACCGCTCCTCTCCATCTGTGCCGGTATTTAAAATGACAGACTCTATAGTAGCCCGTAATTCTGTCGGTATATCATCATAGATCGGAAGTTGACCCGCATTGACAATCCCCATCTGCATTCCTGCCTTGATTGCATGGTAGAGGAAAACTGAGTGTATAGCTTCCCGTAGGTAATTATTACCCCTAAATGAAAATGATATATTGCTTATCCCGCCTGATATTGGCGAGCTTGGAAATAACTCTGTCAACTGTTTGACTGCATCTATAAAACTTACGCCATAGTTTCTATGTTCAGCAATCCCCGTAGCAACCGCAAAAATATTTGGATCAAATATAATTTCCTCAGGCTTAAATCCTGCCTTTTCTGTCAAAAGTTTAAACGATCTTGATAGGATCGACACCTTTCTTTCTGCAGTATCCGCCTGTCCCTTTTCATCGAAGGCCATAACTATAACAGCAAATCCCATCTGTCTAATATACTGAGCATATTCAAGAAACTGTTCTTCCCCCTCCTTAAGGCTGATAGAATTAACAATCCCACGACCCTGTATATTCTCGAGTCCCTTCTTGATAACAGAGAACTTTGATGAGTCAACCATTATCGGTACACGGGATATATCCGGTTCACCTGATATATACCTTAGAAATGTTTCCATCTCATGCTCTGAATCTAGAAGTGCCTCGTCCATATTTATATCAATTATCTGAGCACCATTCTCAATCTGTTCTCTTGCAACCTTTAATGCCTTGTCATACTCCCTATTTTTTATAAGTTCTGCAAACTTCCTGGATCCGGTAACATTAGTTCTTTCACCAACATTTACAAAAAGAGAATCCCTATCTATCTCAAGCGGCTCTAAACCGCTAAGTTTTGTTGAAACTTTAACACTCGTCCTTGGAAGCGGAGCAAAATTGCATAATAAATCTTTTATTGCCCTAATGTGATCAGGAGTGGTTCCGCAACAGCCACCTGCTACATTTATAAGGCCTTGAACGGCAAAACTCTTAATAACTGAAGCCATAAACTCAGGTGAATCGTTGTATTCTCCTAACTCATCCGGAAGTCCCGCATTTGGATGGACACTTATCATGCAGTCAACTGATTCTCTTAATTCGCGAAGGTAGGGTTCCATCTCCTTTGCACCCAAAGCACAGTTAAGGCCGATCGAAAATGGATTGGCATGCATAAGGGAGTAACAGAATGCACCCGGAGTCTGGCCTGAAAGCGTACGGCCGCTAAGATCAGTAATGGTTCCTGATATCATCAAAGGTAGATCAACACCGGATTGTTTTTTAAAACGCTCAAATGCATATACTGCGGCCTTAGCATTTAGGGTGTCAAAGATCGTCTCAATAAGTATGATATCAACGCCCCCATCAAACAGCCCTCTTATTGATTCAAGATAACTATCTGAGAGTTCATTAAATGAGATGTTTCTATATGATGGATTGGTAACCTCAGGTGAAATTGAAAGGGTTCGTCCTGTAGGACCCACAACGCCGGCAGCAAAACATCTCCTGCCTGTCTTAGCCTGATGATCATCGACAGCTCTCCTTGCAACAGAAGCACCGGCCCTTGATAACTCATAGGAAAGTTCTGATAATCTGTAGTCTGACTGTGAAACACCTGTTGAATTAAATGTATTTGTCTCAATTATATCTGCACCGGCCTCCAGATAGGAGGTGTGAATATTGTATATAATATCAGGTCTGGTAATACTCAGGATGTCGTTGTTGCCCTTGAGTAGAACAGGATGATCCTTGAACCTCTCTCCCCTATAATCCTCATCAGTTAGTTTATATCGCTGTATCATTGTCCCCATTGCACCATCAAGAATTAAAATTCTCTCCGATGCCATTTTTTTGAGGGTATTGAGTGTGTTCATATTTATTCTCCGGTATTGATGAGATTCCTGTACAAAAAAGCCCGTTTGAAACAGCTAGTCTTCTTATCGTAAGGGGATTTAACTAAATTCGTGCAGAACGATTCATGAGGATCGAATCAACTACTGTGATTGCAGTCATTGCCTCTACAACCGGCACAGCCCTAATTGCGACGCATGGATCGTGTCTGGAGCCTTCCGGCAATGCAAACTTTGAGTCGTTTCCAAATCTATCAATGGTATCCATGGGTATCTTTATGCTTGATGCAGGCTTGAAGGCTACCCTAAAGAGCATATCCATGCCGGTTGATATCCCACCGAGTGTACCTCCGGCATTGTTTGTCTTTGTTTTAATTTTTCCGCTATCATCTTTGTAGAATATATCATTATTATCATGTCCGCTCAAATTAGCGACCTCAAAGCCTGATCCAAATTCAAATCCTCTGGTTGCAGGGATACTCATCATTGCCTTTGCTATATTTGCTGAAAGTTTCTCATAAACAGGGTCGCCGAAACCGGCATCCAAACCTCTAACAATTGCCTCGACAACACCGCCTACAGAATCACCTCTTTCCATGATCTCCGTTAAAACGCGTGCCATCCTTGTAGAAGCACTCTGATCAGGACAATAGACAGGATCACTATATGTTAATTCTCTTAATGCCTTTAAATCTGAAATATCAGGGTTTGCTTTAGCATTTCCTATTATCTTCACAAAGGCGGCAATCTCGATCCCCATTTTTGATAGGATCTTTCTTGCGACAGCACCTGCGGCAACTCTTCCTGCCGTCTCCCTTGCAGAGGCTCTTCCACCACCGCGGTAGTCAAATATGCCGTATTTCTCAAGATATGTAAAACTTGCGTGTCCCGGTCTATAGAGATCCTTAATTGCCTCATATTTGCTGGAATCAGCATCTCTATTCCAGATAATAATTGATATTGGAGTGCCTGTTGTTTTGTTCTCAAATACCCCTGATAATATCTCACCGGTATCTTTTTCCTGTCTCGGAGAAGTAAACGGACTTCTTCCGGGTGATCTATATTCAAGATCAGCATTAATATCATCATCTGTTATCTCAATGCCTGCAGGACATCCGTCTATTACAACTCCAATGGCCTTTCCATGGGATTCTCCCCACGTAGATATCCTGAAAATATTACCAAAACTGTTTGACGCCATGTTTTACCTACTTATCTGTCTTTTTTGATTTAATCTTATTTGCACTGATCTTTTTATCTGTCTTAACAATATTTTCATCAAAATTCTCAATCATTCTATTTACAGCCTCTAATGACTTTTCCAGCTTCTCTCTTAGACTTAAAAGTTCCTTCTTGCTCATTCTATACCTCCGTATTAACAACCTTTTGATTTAGATCAGCCTTCATCTTCCTTACGGTTTCCGCTACAACCGAGAACACCTCATCAAATGGAACTATCACAGGGGATAGATCTTTCACTATCATCTCACATCCGCCTGAGGCCATTGACTTCTCACCAACTATAACTCTAATTGGCGAACCTATCAGATCTGCATCGTTTAATTTGAACCCGGGAGAAACCTTTCTATCATCAAATAAAATGTCAATTCCTGAATCCCTAAGTTCGTTATATAATAACTCTACTTTACCATACAACTCAGGAGATTTTTCAAGTCCCATTCCTATCAACTCTACCTCAAAAGGTGCAATAGTGATAGGCCAGATCATTCTCTTGTCTGTTGCTATCTTCTCAATGGTTGTTGCCAGAAGTCTACCAACACCAATACCGTAACAACCCATTATTATATCACGATCCTTACCATTTTCGTCAAGAAACCTTGCATTCATTGCACCTGAATACTTTGTACCAAGTTTAAATATATTACCTATCTCAACGCCTCTTGTTACTGTCAATGGTTTTCTGCAATCAGGACACCCATCCCCTTCAGCAACTGAACCAATATCTACAACCTCGTCTGAATTGTAGTCTCTCCTAAAGTTTATATTCTTAGTATGGTAATCTTTTCGATTCGCCCCGGTTACAAGGTTAAATGAGTTAGCCGCACTGACATCAACTATCAAACGAATATTCTTTGCAAGATTTACAGGAGTAGCAAAGCCTAAAACTATGTTGTTTTTACTAAGATCCTCTGCATCGGCAAGAAACAGTTCTTTTGCTTTGATATAGTTTTTGAGTTTAACCTCGTTAACCTCGATATCACCTCTTATCACGCACATAATCAATTCTTTATCATGTTTATAAACTAAAGCCTTTAACATTCTATCCGGTGAAGAACCGAGAAAGTTTGATACATCCTCAATAGATTGTTTATCAGGCGTATGAATATCCTCAGGTGCCTCTAGTTTTTCTTCGGCAAATGTTCTGTGTGCCTTTGCAACCTCTTTGTTTGCCTTGTAACCGCACGATGGACATAATATGAGTGTATCTTCCCCGCACTCCGTTACAGCCATAAACTCATCTGCCTTACTGCCCCCCATCATACCAACATCTGATGATACAGCGATTGACTCAAGTCCGCATCTGTTAAAAATATTAAAATATGCTCTATAGACCCTGTCATAGTATCTGTCAAGATCCTCTGTTGTTGTGTGAAATGAATAGGCATCCTTCATTATAAACTCTCTTACCCGTATCAATCCACCCCTAACACGAGGCTCATCTCGAAACTTTGTCTGAAGTTGATAAAGCATAACAGGTAATTGTTTATAGGAATTGATAACATATCTTGCCATATCAGTAACCGCTTCTTCGTGTGTCATCCCAAGTAGCATCTTTCGTCCCGACCTATCAGTAAATCGGAGCATCTCATCACCGACTGCTTCATATCGTCCGGTCTCAGACCATAGAGTTGCAGGCATAACGACCGGAAGATTAACCTCATAGCCGTCAACCTTATCCATCTCCTCTCTGATTATAGTTTCGATCTTTTTAAGAGATCTAATAGCTATTGGAAGGTAAGAGAATATCCCCGCACTCACCTGCTTAATATAGCCACCTCTAATCATGAGCTTGTGACTTTTTAGTTCAGCCTCAGCCGGCGTCTCTTTTATAGTCTTAAAAAAATATCTTGACAACTTCATTTGCATGCTTCCTTAAATATGAAATCTGATAAATGAAAAAAACTACCACTTTTCACAAATACCAAAAAGTGAACCGACCTGTCTGAAAATTATATGTAAAAAAAATGTTGCAACAATAATAAAAATACCGTAGGACAGAGGAAATTTCCATACAATCCGCCCAAAAACAAGACCACCTAATACACAGTCTATCTGATCCCAAGGTATAAAACTATCCCCCGGTGCAATGTTCATCTGTCTCTTTATGACCGACTTAAATGCATCACCGAGTATAACCCCCGATCCCATCAGAAAACCAAGGGCAAGAAAATTAACCTCATTATAATCATAGATAGTGAGATTCCATCCTGTTGCTCTCCAGAGAAGATACTGAAAAGTCATTGTAAGAACTGAAAATAGAATACCAAAAAACATTCCCCTATAGGTTTTATTATCACCAAGAAGTCTTTTTCCGTTAAGATGAACTCCAAAGTCCATCGGATAGTTTAAAAAGTTAATCTTCCTGGTAACAACCGGTGCTACATTTGCCATTATTGGCGGAATTGTAGAATAGAGAGATTTTAAAACAAATACCGTTATTACTGTCAAAAATTCCAATTTTTTTACCATTTTTTATTTAAAATATATAAAACCGAAAAATTCTCGGTTTAAAAAACAAAAATATCAAATATTTTTTATACCCTGGATTGAATAATTGTAATCAATGCTACCTTAACAATATCATCTACTGATGCCCCTCTAGAGAGATCATTTACTGCACCATTCAACCCCTGAAGGATCGGACCTAACGCCTGTGCACCGGCTAGTCTCTCAGTAACCTTATAACATATGTTTCCTGAATTAATATCAGGGAATATGAATGTGTTTGCACCCTTTGAAACAAATGGAGAATCAGGTGCTTTCTTCTGACATACTGAAGGTAAAAAAGCGGCATCAAATTGAATCTCGCCATCAATCATGATATCTAAACCCATCTCCTTAGCCTTAGCTTTGGCCTTTGCTGTTGCATTTTTCATCTTATCTACCATTGGATTCTTCGC
>CAYYKD010000006.1:61616-95803 GCA_964471825.1 uncultured Spirochaetales bacterium | reverse complement strand
TCCTTCGCAGAATCTCGAGTAGAAAATGAAAGCATAGCAACACGAGGTTCGTCCCCAAATTGCTTAACTGTGAGTGCTGTTGTAATCGCTATCTCGGCTAATGTATCCTCATCAGGATTAATATTTACAGCACAATCAGAAAAATACAAAACTTTGTCATCGAACACTTCAAAAAAAAGACTGGAAACTCTTGAAATTCCCGGCTTTGTTTTAATAATCTCAAAAGCAGGGATAAATGGTTTGGTTTCAGAATTTATTCCTGCAACCATTCCATCTGCTCTTTTTTTTCTAACACACATCGCTGCATAGAAGTGAGGCTTCTTCATCTGTTCTCTGGCAAAATCAAGTGTAATATTTTTATGTTTTCTAAGTTCCAAGTATTCTTCAACAAAACTATTATAATCCTTGTCATCTTCAGGTATCACAACTTCAAGTTTAGATAGATCTACCTTAGCTGTCATCGCTGCAGATTCTATCTCAGTCTTTGTACCAATTACTATACATTTTTTTGTCAGCCCTTCATTTACAAGCCTGTAAGCGGCCTCTACAACCTTTGCATCTTTCCCCTCAGGGAAAACTATAGTTTTTTTGTCCTTCTTACATTCACTGACCAGATAATCCTGAAATGACATTTTGTACTCCATAATAAAACTGTAATTAATTTTAAAAAAAACATATCATTTTTTTAGTAATTAGTCAAGAAACGAAATTTAAATAGTAGGAAAAACGACAGTATAAAGCGGTTGCATTATAATTTGTAATCATTTATTAATATTATTAGGCTCTTATCAGATGAAATATTAAGAAATATTAAAATAAAAAAAAATAAAAAAAATCATATTGACATATAGTAAATAAAAAAATATAAAACAAAAAAGAACGAATTAAAGGCTCTTACAAAAAAATAGTTTTAAATTAATAGTGTGTTTTTGTAAGAGCCTTTAGACTACTCAGGAGGCAGTAATATGACAAAACACAACAGAGATGACTTTATGCTTAGAGAAAAGTACTCCTTCCCTCTTTACAGGTTTATACCTAAAGAAAAATTCGAAAGGGTAAAAAAGTTTGCAGAGGAAAAAGAGACACCTTTTTTGCTTGTTGATCTTGATGTAATTAAGGATGATTTTGATGAGCTTACAAGATGTCTTCCATTTTCAAAGATATTTTACGCTGTAAAAGCCAACCCAATGGATGAAGTTCTATCACTTTTGAGAGACCTTGGTTCAAATTTTGATGTTGCTACCAGATATGAATTTGACCAATTACTAAAACTTGGTGTTGACCCATCTAGAATCAGCTATGGTAATACAATTAAAAAAGAAGCTGACATAAAATATTTCTATGAAAAAGGTGTAAGATACTATGCAACCGATAGTGAACAGGATCTGGAGAAAATAGCAAGAAGTGCACCGGGATCAAATGTATTCTTTAGAATTTTGACAGATGGAAAAGGTGCAGACTGGCCATTATCAAAGAAATTTGGTGCTCATCCTGACATAATATACTCATTAATATTGAAAGCTCCTGAGATTGGACTTGTGCCATACGGGCTATCATTTCATGTTGGTTCGCAACAAAGAGATATCGGACAATTTGATGAAGCAATCTCTAAATGTACCTATCTATTTCAAGCAGCAGCAGAGGAAGGGATCTTTTTAAAAATGATCAACCTCGGCGGGGGTTTTCCTGCAAATTACATTCAGTACAACCAGAGTCTTGATATCTATGCAAAGGAGATCAAGAGGTTTCTAGAGGATGATTTTGGTGATGAAATACCGGAAATATGGATTGAGCCGGGCAGATCTATGGCTGCAGACTCAGGGATTATTGTAAGTGAAATTATAATGATATCAAAGAAGGCCAAATACTCAGAAAATCAATGGGTCTATATTGATATTGGTAAATTTGGCGGAATGATTGAGACAATTGACGAATCTATTAAATACCCGATCTACTGCGATAGAGAAGGGAACACACAGGAAGTAATACTTGCAGGACCAACCTGTGATAGTATGGATATTTTATATGAGGACTACAAGTACAAACTTCCTGACACTATCCAACCGGGAGACAAGGTCTATATATTTGGCACCGGAGCCTATACACAGAGTTACAGCTCGATCTATTTTAACGGATTTCCTCCATTAAAGGCATACACTATTAAATAGGAACTAAATTAAACAAAAACTAAATTAAACAAAAATTTAGGGTATAAATATGATCACTCAAATTTATACCCTTTTTTTTTAAATACTTTTCCATGCTTTTTATCAATTCTCTATATCAATAATTTTTATCAATAATTTTTTATCAATTCTATATCATCATCATCTCAATCATCTGAAAAAAATGCAATAAATAACAGCACTTAATGAAAATAGAGACTCCCACAAAAACACTGAAGATTTTTTTGCATGAGCCTCTTATGTATTAAAAATTAAAGTATCCGGTTAATTACTAAAACTTTTGAATAATTTTGCCATTTTTGTTTATATATGCGAAATCCTTACCGATCTTTACCTTTGCAAAATCACCCACAAAATCATAAGCATCATCATATTGCTGTTGAATTACTATTCGACCTGTATTATCAAAGTAACCCCACTTACCATCCTTTTTAAACGAACACATTCCATCATAGAAATCCCCTACAAACTGATAGTCGTTAAAATTGACTATCTTTTCACCCTTTCTATTTATATAATAAAATCTCCCCCCGAACTTTACCTTACTGACACCCTCGTAAAAATTATTTGCGGTATCAAACTGCGGTTCGATTACAATCTCACCGGTTCTATCTATGTACCCTTCCTTGTTATTTACCTTAACTACCGCAAGATCTTCATAGAAATAGTAACAATTTTCAAACTTAGGTTCAATTATTATAGAGCCTGTTTTATCAATATATCCAAATTTATCCTTAATTCGTGTAGGATAAAGGTTTACAGAGTCATTTTTTGATTTTGTTGTTGTAACAGTCTCAACATACCGTCCGGATAGCTCCCTAAGAAAATAAATTATATCACCAAGCCCATAAAGAAATGCAAAAACAGCTAAGACAATAATAGCTGCGTACAGACTATAGTCTATCCGCTGAGTATATTTATATGTAAAAAATACTCCTGCTACTCCACATATAAGGGTAACAACAGCAATTACTTTTGAAATAACGGAAAAAGTTCCCTTTGCTGTTTTGTGAATATGAACACTGGACGACCGATCATTTCTACCGAGAACCGGCTTACCCTCGTAAACTTCACTGGAAACATCCTCTATCTTAACTGTTGTCTTGATTTCCTCTGCAACCTTTCTTTCTACAGTAGGCTCTGATACAGGTTCATCATAGTTACTTGCTAAGTCCCTTTGTTTTTCATACAGATTTTTTTCATAATCATCTTTTCCATAACTATCTTTTCCAAAACTATCTTTCTCAAAGTCACTTTTTTCATGATACACTTCTTCCTCCTCATCACTACAACTGCAACAGCTACAGCATTCAGTTTTATCCATAACCTCCGGCTCCGTTACAAATGCTGATATAGACTCCTCAACCTTCACAACTTCCTGATCTATATCCTTATCAGAATAATCACCATCTTTCTCACGGCCGGTCTCTTCATTATTATGCTTAACGACAGGCTCATCTTTTTTTTCAATTCGCTCATCTTCAGTTCTTACTGCATTATGATTCAGATCAACTTTTTCAGAGACAAAAGACTCCTCTTCATGATAACCGTAGTCATTTTCATCTTCCACATACTCTTCAAATTCAACGCCGGAACTACTAATATTTTTATCTGAATCGTCCTCATCAATACATGATGCTTCAGTATAAAAACCTACTCTATCTGTTTCTGTATTTACATTTCCCTCTTCACTGATTTCATTTCGATCACTGCTAACTCTCTGACTATCCATATTTTGATCAGATGATTCTACATATCTATCAGATTCTGCATCGTCTTCATTAGTTTCATCATATCTATCATCAGATTTGTAGTCTATATATCCCAATTTTCCAAGAATATTTAACAAAAGCACCTTCTTCTCACCGGAGATTTCCTTTGCAAGATAATATTTGTTATCATTCTTCAGATAACATTCCTCAAGTGCTTTTCTATATCTTCCCTCACACCTTGGAAGAATACCGTTCTCAAAGTAATTTGCAATAATTGATTCTGGTAACATGCTATCCATTTATTCCTCCATCTATTCTGCCAGTATTAGTTCCATTTCAACCCGTCGATTTAACCACTGTTCCTCAAGATTTGCATCAGGTTTTACCATCTTATCAGCACCCTGACCATATATATCAAAATAATAATTATCATTTTTCAACAACTCATCAAATCGATCCTTCACAAACTTGGCTCTAAGAACACTGAGCTTAAGCTCATCAGAACTATTATCAATTGTATGAGTATGCCCAACAAGCTTGACTGTTACTTTATTATAATTTTTAATGTATTCTGAAAGTTGTCTCAACTTGCCGTCCTCAGAGTCTGCAAGAAAATTTATTGTATGTGGCTCATTATATATCGGATTTAACTTTGTTATCAACTTTTTTAAAGAATCAAAATCATAAACAGAACCTTCTGATTTATCAGACCCTATTACATTATTCGATGATGATATACTATTATCAGTCTTCCCTTGATTGGTTGTAGTCAAATTCTTAGTAGATAAATTATTTTTAGATTTTGTAAATAAATTCTTATTTGTCTTCTGATCATTTTTCACTTTATTGGTCGTTACTGATTGTTTATCTTGCTTAGTACTTGATTTTACCTTGTCTTGAACACCATTTGGTGAGATATTCATTGCAGTTTTTATATTGTCTTTCATTACATATAAACCGATACCTGCTATTACAACAATAACAATTGCCGCAACAAGCTGTCTAACTATTTTTTTATCTGAGGATGATAAAGCAGAACTGAAAAATGCAATAGGGTTATTGACATCAGTTTTAGATCCATCAGATTCGCTATTTACCAATTTGTTAAGGTGATCAATTATATTAGCAAGAAAATTGAGTTTAATAAATAAAACTACGGAAATAAATAAAACAACGATTGATAGAATGGGTTTAGCTAGAATAAGTAATGAAAATATACCACCAACCATACCAACAACAAGGGCTAAAAAAGCAAGAGCTTTTGAAAATCGGATTGAAAATAATCCTCTATTTTTATTAGTACTACCCATCCTGTACCCCTTAAACATTTTTAATAAATAATCTGAATTAAAACCGATAGATTTTACTGGAAACCTTATAATATTAAAATTTATCCATTTTGTATATAAAAAATTTAAAAAACTTTGTCATTAAAAACTTTATCACTAAAAGAGTTTGTCCTTAAAACACTTTATCACTAAAACACCTTATCACTAAAGGTCTCAGTAATCTTTGCTGCAATTCCCGTATAATTTTCCGGTTTTATCGCAAGAAGCTTCTCTTTTACGGTGGAGTTAACAGCAAGTGAATTAGCTAATTGATAGAAATCCTCTACAGTAACCTTTTTACCTCTGGTAATGTTTTTCAACAATTCATATGGTTTTTCTACCCCTTCTGCCCTTAGAATATTCTGATAGGCCTCAGCCATTACTTCCGGTGTTTTATTTAGGGCTTCAATTATGATGGATTCGTCCGGCTCTATCTTGGTCAATCCTTTATTTATCGAGTGAAGTGCTATCAATGAATAGGCAAATGCAGATCCGATATTTCGTTGAATTGTGCTGTCACTTAAGTCTCTCTGAAGTCTTGAAACCGGCAGTTTAGTTCCAAAGAACGATAATAGTGTATTTGATAAAAGCAGGTTTCCCTCTGCATTCTCAAAGTCAATTGGATTTACCTTGTGGGGCATAGCTGATGAACCTATCTCACCTGCAACCGGTTTTTGTTTAAACCAGCCGTCTGATATATATCTCCAAACATCCTGGCAAAAATCCACCAGTATCATATTAATTCTCTTAAATGAATCAAATACTCTGATATAACTGTCATGCGGTTCAATCTGCGTAGTTACACTATTTAACTCTATATCAAGTGGGTTACGGGAATAGTACTTGCTTTTCCTGAATTCAGTATCACTGAGAGAATCTATAAACCTCATTGAAAAATCCTGCCAATTAATATCGCTAAAGACACAATTGTGTGCATTGTAGTTGCCTGTTGCACCATTTATCTTTGCCTTTAACTTAATCAACGATAACTGCTTAAATTCATCCTTAAGCCTGGAGGCAAATACCAGCATCTCCTTTCCGACTGTAGTTGGACTTGCAGGCTGTCCATGAGTACGAGCCAGCATTGGAACTTCGCTGTATTTCCTTGCAAGACTCACTATACCATCATAGACCTCTATCAGTTTAGGAAATAAAACCCTATTTACACCATCTCTAATCATAAGTGCATATGAATTATTATTGATATCCTCACTTGTAAGAGCAAAATGCACCATCTCAAGAAGATCCTCGAGGCTTGTTCCTTTTAGCTTCTCCTTAATAAAGTACTCAACTGCCTTAACATCATGATTTGTTGCGGGTATTCCGTTATATCCCTTCGTTTCGATCTGTTTAACAAGCTCTGCATCCTCAACAGACACCTCACATAAACCAAGAAGTGTCTTTTTCTCTTCACCTGTTAGCTCTCTAAGGTTTACCTTCTTTTCTTCAACAAGAGCAAGCAGATATTTTATCTCAACAAAAACTCTATACTTTATTAGAGCCATTTCACTAAAATAGCCTGATAATTCAACTGTCTTAGATTGATACCTTCCGTCTATCGGGGAAACAGCAGTTATACTCATTTTAAACTCCATAATACATTTCAAT
Source organism: uncultured Spirochaetales bacterium (assembly GCA_964471825.1). Classification (GTDB taxonomy): domain Bacteria; phylum Spirochaetota; class GWE2-31-10; order GWE2-31-10; family CAYYKD01; genus CAYYKD01. Next base: position 88,969 of record CAYYKD010000006.1, on the reverse strand, counting down.
TTTTTTTAAGTTTTTTTTCACTAATTTTTTTTAAGTACCAGTTTATAAATAGCTTTTAGATCCTATATCTCAAACTTGCAAACGGTTAATTAATCATCAAAATCCGACTTGATTGATTCTTTCTTGAAATAACCGGTCTTTTCAAATAGTTCTATCACCCTATCTTTTATCGAGCTTTCAAGTTTACGGGTAATATAATAGATCCCACTAACACTATCCAGCCTATATATGCTCAACAGAAAATTCCTATCCCCCTTAGAGGGTAGTCGATCCAATACCATTTTTTCAAACTTCATCTTTTCAATATATGGTACAACCTCTGTAAAAAGATGTGAATAGAAAATTGGAACCTTCATTATAAATGCCTTTTCACTTCTACGAAGACTGAGTAATTGATTAAACGAGGTCTCCTCATTGCTCTCAAAAACCCTTATATAAAAATGATTGTTACTAAAGTACGGCACAAGAACTGAAATATGATAAAACTCCGGTATGCCCGGTGCCTTCTTTCTTAGACGATTAAAAACTGCCATATAAAAAAAGGACTGATCAACCTTCTGATCGCGAAAAAGTACACCTTTAAGATCCTCGATAAGATAGCCGCTCCCATCAAAATAGGGTGCAACAGGATCATCCCTTAACTCAGCCGCAGCTATATAATCATAACCTGAAGCTTTGTTAAAAATATCCGCAATGTTTTTTACCCAATCCCGCCCGAAGTATGGATCAAGCTCATTCTCATAATAAGAATAATATTCACTCTTTCTTTCATCAAGCCGTCTTCGTTTCAAGACTTCAGGATCTGTAAACTTAAATTCGTTATCCTTCAATCTGATATAGGTGTCAATTATTTCCTTTGTAAATCCGCTGCAGTTTAACCCCATATTATTTAACTGCGGTTTACCTGTATTAATATAAATATAATTTCCAAGAGGATCTCTTGCACCATCATCAACGAAACTCTGATTCATCGATGGATAAATAATATTTCGTATAAACTTTTCCTTTAAAGAGCCGTCATCTTCACTTATCACAACCTCTCGATAATAATCTTTAAACTTAATGACATCAAGTACCGCACTAAGTGATATATACATTAATGACTCAAACTCAAAGTAATATGGAATTGCCATCTTATAGAGTCTGCCAAACAGATATATATCACACTTGCCTTTTTTTTCCTTATCAAACAATATATATGAGTTGTTATTCCTATGAATATAGACTCTAACCCTCTGAAGTTCCTTAAACTCATTAAAATTATAAAGAATTCTCCCAAATGCATAAATATCGTCAAAGTTTTTCTGACTGTTATAGAAACGGAGTTCCCAATCACCTGAAGCATCATTGTCTATATACAATGCTGTTTTTTCCTTTTCAAAATAGAGTCTCTTGCCGGCATATTTATACCAATCAGCCTCCATCTTTGAAAAAAACACTTTTCTGATATTTACTGTATCAGCCTCTAATATGCCGTCGCTATAGAGTAGAGATGAGGTAAAAATCAATACTATAAAAAGATACCTAGCCGATAAATATTTCATCTTTTATTTTTCCATTAGAACCAATCACTGATTGTTTAACCGGCAGCAACTCTTTTTGACATCTCTTGATAAATATATTCCTGTCAGATGCAAATAAAGGTGAAATCTCAATTCTCTGCCCGGTATATTCGCAATCTGCTTCAATAATTCCTGCTGACTTAAGCCAATCAAAATAAAGTCTGTTCTGCCCATCAATACAGGTCTCTATAGAGTCTACCCCTGTTTTATTTTTAAGCGGAAAAAACTCTTCATTTCTATCAGTTTCAAAGAAGACAGAAACAGGAGATAGCGGAATAGTGTTAAATACAAAGGTCTCAAATTTGATACCGTCAGTTTCTGCTATTACCGGTTCCTTGCCATTATCAAACAAGTATCCCTTAATCTTCTTCTTTGCAAAGTGGATCTCAAGGTGTTTTGTAAAATGTTTTAGAAATTCCACCTCAAAGATATGAATTGCAATTGACCCCATCAGATATTTAAGTTTGCCGGATTCATCAGTTTCATACATCTTCTCCTTAGGAAGATCAGAATACTCGACAACATCATTCTTACCATTCCGTCTACATATTGCACCGAGTTTCTCATCCGGATAGAGCTTAGGGATCACCTTTGAGCTTACGCAACTCTTGCTCTTTATATGATGACCAATAAACGCTGTATCTACAATTGCAACAAGCGGGTTATCCACCTGAAAATATGACAGATGTTTTATACCTCTCTCTGTGGCAAAATCAAGAAGACCACTCTTCATAAGGGCTGTAAGGATACCGCCATGACCATCAGGATTTGTAAAAAGTCTTGAGCGATCCGAAAGAATTAATTTGCCGTCAACAGTAATTGTCGGCAACATTCCCTGTACAAAAAATTTTACCTGTTCACTTTTTAAACCAAAAAAATTATTTTCCTTAAAAAAGTTTACTGTATCAGTATTATTTGCCTCTGAGGTCATAATAAACCAGTAGAGATCGATGTTATAGTGTTTCGAATAAAAAAGAACCTTCTCTGAGAACAACTGAAACAGAGTCTTATGCTTCACCGGCGATATAGGGAAACATCCCTTAGGTTTTTCATAGCCAAGTCTTGATGCCTGTCCCCCCGCAACCGTAACAAATCCGATCGCTCCACTTTTTAAAGCATCATCTCCGATAGAATTTATTGACTTATCAGCCATGATCTGATCAACAGTAAAACATCCTGTAGGAGTTATGTCACCTATTTCATAGGATTCATTTTTATATTTATTAAAATACTCACCGACCTTGTCAAAATCAACCTCTCCAAGTTGTGCTATAAGAGAGTCCTTCTGATTATTATCGATCACATCCCAGAAGTATAATACATGTTGATTACCTGTCTTCACCACGAGATCAATTATTGCCTGTTCTTTCTCATTGCGTCCCTTAATCATAAATCCCCCTATGACTTTTGTCCGTATATAATTTCCATACTCTTCTTTTCACCCAGAAGTTCGTTGATCTTCTCATGACACTCATTTAGATGTTTAACAAGTTTCTTAATCATAAACAGTGCATATGCAGGTTTTGTTTTGATAAGAACCTCAAAAAGTGACTCATTAAGAACAAAGACTTCGGTCTCTTCAAGTGCTTCAACTGAGGCAGTTCTCTTTTTATTTAAGAAGAAGTTCATCTCTCCAAAGCACTCATTCTCTTTAAGTGTGCTTAAGTTAAACCTTTCACCATTTAACAACTTAAACACATTCACCTTGCCCGACTTTATTATATAAAACTCATCCCCGCTTGTCCCCTCATTTATTATAACAGAACCTTTTTTATACTTTCTTGTTTCCATCCGGCCGCTCCTATTTAAAAAAATACTGTCTAGTACAAATCCATATTAATATACTTCTGGTGCCATTTATAAGCAGTATCAACAATCCTTTCTAAGTCGTAATTTATCTTCCATCCGAGGATCGATTTTACTTTATCACTCTTTGCTATTAGATAAGGTGGATCTCCCTCCCGTCTGTCAGTAAGGGTAACCTTAAAATCCTTACCTGTAACTTTTTTTACAGTGTCAATAACCTCTTTAACGCTGAACCCTTCACCAGATCCAAGGTTGAAATAGTTTGATTGGCCTCCGTCCCCAAGATACTCAAGACCCGCGATATGTGCATCTGCAAGATCATTTACATGGACATAATCTCTAACCGCAGTTCCATCCTTTGTTTGATAGTCTGAACCAAAGACCTTAATATCCTCTCTCCGTTTTAGTGCTGCATCAAGAATTAATGGTATCAGATGCGACTCAGGTTTATGTGCCTCACCAATCTCACAATCAGGATCAGCACCTGCTGCATTAAAATATCTAAATCTGATCGCTCTTATTCCGTATGCCTTTTCATAGTCCTCTAGAATCTGTTCAATCATATACTTGCTATGGCCATATGGATTAATTGGTTTCTTTAGATCATCCTCCAATATTGGTATCCTCTCAGGCATACCGTACACCGCAGCAGTAGATGAAAATATAAACTTATCAACACCATATTTTCGCATAATCTTTAGAATGTTTAATGTATTGGCTACATTGTTGATGTAGTATTTTTCGGGGTCCTTAACAGACTCACCAACCTCTATGAATGCACAGAAATGCATAACAGCATCTATTTTATATTTCGAAAAGACCAGTTCCAACTGTACTTCATCACATATATCACCCGGAATAAACTCCCCACGGGTAACAAATGATCTGTAACCCTTAGATAGATTGTCATAGACAATAACGCTATGTCCCTTATTTGCAAGTAGCTTACAAACATGAGAACCGATGTATCCGGCTCCGCCCATCACAAGTACAACCATGCTTCACCCCCATTCTATCAATAACATCACAATATATAATCACTAACTCTTAAATAAAAGAAAAACTAAAAAATTACAAGCCATTTATAATCTTATTACTATAGTTCTCTGCATCAACTTTAAAGTCGCCCATAAAGTCTGCTGCCTCGTTAAAATACTCAACAAAGGCAGTCTTATCCCCTTTCTTTATGATTTCTAGAAGATTCTCACTTGTCTTAAGATAGACTTCTATGACATCCTTTACCGTGCTGTTCTCCATCTCAATGTTAGCATATAGCCCGGGGTCCTGATTGAGAATCCTTCCAACCATATACAGTCTGAGTTTATATATAGGGCTTGCAAATTCAAGGCTGTCAAATATATCAATGTCAAGGTCCTTTAGGACATGGCTTATAGTGATAGATGTAAAATGCATAAGTCCCTGAATAACTGACATCATTTTATCATGTTCCTCTGCACTGCAGACCTTAACCTTCGCATTGTTTTTTTCAAGTAACCTATGAAACCAATTTTGCCACTCATCTCCTCTACCGGGACAGAGAACAAAGGTCTGCCTGTCAACGACCTCCACACCCGGGCCAAAAACAGGATGAGTACCCAGTACGCTACATACTGCCCGGTCAAGCATTGCCTGAAGCGGCTCTCTTTTTACAGAGGTTAGGTCCATAATAAGTCCATCTTTCTTTACCAGACCGGCAACAGAGTGTATCACTTCAACTGTCTTATCAATAGGGACAGATATTATAAGAACATCTGATTCTATAGCACATCTCTCTGCAGATATCTCGCCATTTCTTGACGAAACAATTACTCGATAACCATTCTTTTCAAAGAAATTCACCATTAGTTTTCCCATTAAACCGTTTCCGCCGATTATTCCGATTAATGGATCATCAATTATCACGACACACCTCATAAAAAATTTATTATTTATATTTGTTATACATTTATTTTTTTAAACTAACAAGACGAAAATAAACAATTGTACGGATATTTTTAAAAATTTTGTGATGATAATTTTATAAGAAAACACAGGTAAAAATGGCACTTGAGTTAAAAGCAAAATCTACATTCCTTGCAGTTGAACTGCTTGTTTTCATTCCATCTCTTGAAGAATACATAAGCCTTAAAAGTGAGGTCTATAAATTCGGACGAGAGTACTATTTTGTTACAAAACAGCTCAACAAATATTTCATGTACTATCACATTAATACTTTTGAGACATCAGCTTCATTTAACAAGATCATCGACCTTAGTCTAAAGATAAGGAAATTCCTTCTAAGTGTACTTCCTGACAAGGATTTTATGATCTATGCTTTTTCCAGAGTTATAGAAGAAGACAAACCCGAAAATACAGATCAATATCAGAAAAGAATTCTCTATCTTTATAAGAATATCGTGCTAAGATCATTTTGTTTTGTTGACAACTATATTCACAATGAAATGCGAGATGACTATGAGTTCAGAAAAATCTCAGAAAAAGAATTCCTACTGACATCAAGAAGAAACCTTAATAAAAGCCTAGATCTGACCGTGCCGATAATGACAGGCAGAGACTCACAGCTGGAGTTTGTAAAAAAAAATTATGATATGGTCTGCAATGCCTCTAAGATATCCGGATATATAGACATTAATTCTGTCACACCAAATTTACTGGGGATCAAATCAGCACCGGGTGTAGGTAAATCCTCTTTTGTACAGGCAATTATTGCGGATCTTTCTTACTTCTATTCATCAAATTTCTATGTGGTATCAAAGCTAACCAGAAATAATGCCGGACCATTTCATCCATTTTTGACAATGCTATCGGACCTGTTAGAATTTAAACTTTACAACTCAAGTGAAATAAGTAAAAACTCAATATTTGAAAAAAAAATAGAGTATTTTTCTACATTTATTGAGCAGTCCGATCTAAGCATCCTAAAACAATCGCTTCACTACATTTACAGCTATTCGATCAAAAGAGTAGATGAGGACACTCCTGATCTTGAAAAATTCAGCGTTGCAATAATGAGTATATTTAATGTACTTATTAAAATTGTCTATAAAAATGAACAGCGGCCGTTTATATTCATATTTGAGGATATTCACAAATACTCTAAAGAATCACTGTCTATTCTTGAGAATCTTCTTAAAAACTTCTCAATGATAAAACCGGCAATATTTATTCTGACCTATAATTACTACTATGTGCCGGCACTATTCTACAAGTTCTCATTAAAAGAGGTAACCCTTGACACTTTTGACTTTGAGGATACAAAGACCTTTGTTTCAACCTTTGCTCCGATGATACAGTTTAAACCCGGCACAATAACCGATCTCTACATGAAGAGCTGCGGGCATCCATACTATATCGAAAGATACCTTACAAAGGTAATTGAGGGAGTATACTCTAAAAATGCAAACGGCGAAATAGAGTTTCCGGAAAACATTCAGTCGGTTATATGCGGCAAACTCCACTATGTCCCTGACAATCTGCACTATATTCTGCAGATTCTATCTGTAATTGGAAATAACTTTGATCTAAATGTTTTTGAATATATTCTGGCAAAGACTGACTTTAAAGACACAGATATCAATCTAGCGATTACAGAGTTATCAGCTTTTGATATAATATCATACAAAGATAAAAAAGTGTTCTTTAAGATGCCATTCTATAAAAATGCGATCTATGAAACTATCCCGCATGAGATAAAACAACAACTGCACAGAATGTTTGCAGAGTTTAATGAGGATGAGTTTAAAAATCAGAAAACCCACAAACTAAAACCGATCTATGAAAACTACCTTCAATCTAATACACCTGAGAAGGCAATCCCCTACCTGGTCTATAAAGTTGAAGAATTTGCAGTTGAAAATAGAATCAACGATGCAAAGAATCTTATCAACATAGGGCTAAAAAAGAGCGAGTCCTTTGACAATGAAAGAAAGGTACTTGAAAGCCGTGTGAGACTTCACATTGCATACATAACAGTCTTGAATAAATCCGGTGAAAGAAAGAAGGAAAAAAAATTAATTGATAAAATTGAAAGTGAAGACCTGACAAAAATTAAATCGCAAAACATCAAATCAATACACGCTCTAAAAAAGTGTCAATATAACTATGAGATGAATAAGTTCAGTGAGGTCTACGACATTAGCAATGAAATTATACCCGAGCTTGAAAAGCAGAATGATAAGGTAAACCTAATGAATGCATTTATTCTTCAAGCAGAGGCTGCCTATCAACTAAAAGGGGGTAAAACGGCTATCTCTCTATACAACCGAATTCAAAACCACACACCGTCTCAACTTCAGCTTGCTTTAATTAATTTCAATAGGGGACAGATCTACTATAATCTAAGATACTACTCTGAGGCGATTAAGTCATATTTTCATACCTATACAGTTTATGGAGAATACCGAAGAAGCTATTCGCAATTCCACGCCGGTTTTAGACTCTCTGAGGCATTAACTATGATTGGAGATTACCAAAACAGCCTTATTGTACTTAACTACCTGCTTGGACTCTCAGGCATAACAAACAATGTCTTTGATAAGATAAATGTTAACCATGCCATAGCTAACAACTATAACTTCCAAAACAACTTTACAAATGCAAATAAATTCTATATGTCAACACTTGCGGTAACACAAAATTTTCAGAGTTCAGAAATTTATTGCGAAGTGTTGCTTGACCTTGTAGACTTCTGCTTAAAATTCAACAAACTAGACGAAGCAACATTGCATATGGAAACACTTCTAAAGAGATTTGAGAAGTTAAATAATCCAAACCTAAAGATCCGTCTTATAGCAACAAAATCTCTATACTACATCTACAAAAATAACCCTGTAGGTGCAAGGACTGCCCTTGAGTCTGTAATCGAGGATATCTTAAAGGCTGATCTCCCCGATAAAGAGATCTACCTTAATAAAGCAGCTATCATTATTGAAAAAATTGAAACGCAGTATGAAAAATTCAAGTACAAATCTGCAATATTCTATAAAAAAGCATATGACTTTGTAGTAGACAAGATATCCAAGATATCAGATGTACATCACAAATCACTTGTTCAAAATCAACACTCAATTGACAGTAAGATATTGAAGAACATTAGAAGTCCATTCTAAAGAATCCACACCACAGAAATCAGAATTCAGGTTCAACATGCACAGAGATAATTGTTTCATCACCATACTCATTCCTGATATCATTCTCTACCCTTGAAGCAATAACATGAGACTCCCTTACAGTCATCTCAGGACTTACTCTGATATGAATATCAACAGCCATAGTATTGCCTATCTTTCTGGTTCTTAGATTGTGCGGGTCATTTACACCACCTACAGACTCAATGATCGCAAGTATCTTTTTTTCTTCCTCAATGGATACTGATGATTCAAGCAGTTCACTTATGCTCTCCTTTGCAATGTCAAATCCGGTTTTGATTATCAATATTGCAACTACTGCCCCGGCAACAGGATCAAGGATAGTCCAATTCTCACCGAAAACTATCGCACCGCCTATTCCAAAAAATGCACCGATAGAGGATAAAGCATCGGATCTATGGTGCCATGCATTTGCACGAAGTGCATTTGATTTAATCTTTACTGCTGCTCTGACCGTAACCCTATACAGAATTTCCTTAGTAACTATTGAGATCAATGCTGCAGCTAATGCTATCACGCCGGGTCTTGCAAGTTTGACCCCGCTATAAAAATCAATTATTGTTTTTATAGAATTAAACGCTATACCAACACCAACTATGACTAATGAAATAGCTATTATTAGTGAGGCTAGTGTTTCAAACTTGCCATGTCCATATTTGTGCGATTCATCCCTTGGTTTTTTTGCTACGCTAATGCCTACGAGTACAACAATATCAGTTGCAAAATCAGACATTGAGTGTGCCGCATCAGCAATCATTGCGGAGCTTCTTCCAAGGATACCGCTGACAATCTTTATTATTATCAAAACCAGATTAATAGCTGAACCGGTTAGAGTTACCTTATGAGCCTCTGCTGCCCTACTCACCGAATTATGCATTATTTACTCCATTGTTTATAGAATATCAATATTATTTAAATATCAATATTTAAATATCAATATTATTAGAATATCAATATTTAAACATTAATATGATTTTTATCAAGTTTTTATTTGAAATTATTGTAATTCGTATTATAATTAGTGTGATGGAGACTATATATGAAATCAGCTAAAAGATTATTAATAATGCTGTTTGTTATTGCAGTTCTTATTACAACGATATTTTTTACATTTAACTGTAGCAATTTTACAATAATAAACCTATCAAAACCCGGCACATTTGCTTACAGGTTTCCTGTTAGTGAAATAATAATAAACACAGATTACTTTAATCAACCAGTTCTATCTAATCAGACAACAGTGATAGAGGAGTATTCAATAGATAAGCCTTTACCAAGTGGTCTTATTTTGGACAATTTAACAGGTGAGATCAGAGGAAGATGTATGGAATCAGCACCGGCTCAAACCTACACCATAACGGGTGAAAATCAATATGGCAGATCAAACACAACGATAACTCTAAGTGTTATTAATAACCCAAATGCACCATTAAAGCCTGACTATGGAACCAAAACTTATTCGATAGCAGCCAACAGTGATGTGAATATTATTAATTTAGCAGCTTTAGAGCAAAAATATTGTTATTCTAATGTTAACTGGTATTCTGATCCACAACTTCCCGATGGGTTATCAATTAAACATGAAAGTGGCGACATATACGGTTATGTAACTAACTTGTCAGAGGCAAAAACCTACGCAATAACTGTAAGTAATGTAGATGGAACACAATCTGCTACAGTTACTATTGAAATCATCCGGCCGGTTGTAACAAAGTAGTTGTAACAAAAAATTTTTGTTTTTTTCTGTTTATTTTTATTGATTTTCTATTTTATTTGTTTTATCTGTTTTTTTAGTGATTTTATTTTTAAATTTTTCTTCCTTTAACTTTCTTTTATGTTCTTCCTTAAGTTTTCTTAACTCTAGTATTCTATCAATCTTAGCCTGTTTATGACAGTCAACCTTATATCTAAATATCGTGCCGTTTTTTAGCTTAATAAAGAGATTTATATTTGCAATCTCCTCAGGATGTGCCGTCATCATGCTGAATATATCATTGATCTCTTTTGAAATTGCCATGTATTTACTCCCTAACTCCAGAATTTATTTAGTTTTATATCCATTATTAATCGCTCTATTTCATTCTTTACCCGATCTGTTATCTGTTCTATTGCATAGTCCTTATCAAGGCATTTTTCAAGGTCCGGAAATCTCATAGGCTTACCGATGTTTGCATAGTACTTACCGGTAAGTACAGTCAGTGTTTTGTGAGTTGTCTCTCTGACTTTGATGTTTACTTCCTTCTCTTTGACATATCTTATAGGAGAAAGGATCCCGATAGGCACTATCTCTACCGGATACTCCATATAGATCTTGGCAAATCCTGAATAGAATTTTGTTATCGTTTTCTGATCATTGAGGTCGCCTTCAGGGAAGATGAAAATTGACTCGCCTTTTTTTAAAAAATCAACTGCCTTTGGTATGACAAATTTCCTATCCTCAGGAAGAGCACTTATCTGCTCTCCATGCTTTAAAATATGACGAAAGACAGGAACATTAAAACCCGGCCCCACAATCATATGGATAGGTTCCTTCATAAGTGTTATAACAAAAAACGGATCAGTAGATGAGAAATGATTCGCACAATAAATCTTTGGGACGCCTGCAAGATGCTCCTTGCCCCATACTTTGAATTCAAGAAATAATCTAAGATAGGCCTTAACAAAACCTCTTATAACATAATAAGAGGTTTTAGGTATCCAATGCATATATTACTCCGCAGTTCGTTACAACATTTCCGGTTACTACAGCTTAGAGAAATCAAGTGTAGCAAATAGATCATCAAGAGTTTCTGCTCTTCTAATTAATTCAACACTTCTATCAGACCTTAGAAGAAGTTCTGCACTTCTTAGCTTACCGTTGTAGTTAAATCCCATAGCATGACCGTGTGCCCCTGCATCATGAATTGCAATAATATCACCACTCTCAATTAACGGTAGCTGCCTGTCTATTGCAAATTTATCATTATTCTCACATAATGAACCTACAACATCATAGGTTTTATCTGAGTCGGCAAATTCCTTACCAAGAACCGTTATGTGATGATATGAACCATATAGAGCCGGTCTCATAAGATTAGCCATACAGGCATCAAGTCCGATGTAGTTCTTATAGATCTCTTTTTTATGTACAACCTTTGTGACAAGGTAACCAAACGGCCCTGTTACCATCCTTCCGCACTCCATGTAGAGCTTAAGGGGAGCAAGACCGTTTTTCTCTATCATTTCCTTGTAAAGCTTATACCCCTCAGAGGCAACCCACTCAATATCAACTCTATCCTGTTCCGGTTTATAAGGGATCCCTATACCACCGCCCATATTTACAAACTCAAGCTTCACACCGGTTTTTTCCTTTATCTCAACCGCCAAGGCGTAGAGCATTCTCAGAGTTTCAACAAAATAGTCCTTGTTTAACTCATTGGAAGCTACCATTGTATGAATACCAAATCTCTTAACACCTCTAGACTTAATCATGTTAATACCGTCTATTACCTGCGACCTGGTAAATCCATATTTTGCCTCTTTCGGATTACCGATTATAGCATTTCCGGCTCTCTCAGGGCCGGGATTAAATCTAAAACAGATAAGCTCCGGCAATTTGCCAAGATGTTTTTCTAGATATGAAATGTGTGTAATATCATCAAGATTGATAATAGCACCAAGCTCTGATGCCTTTCTGTATTCCTCGGAAGGGGTCTCATTTGAGGTAAACATAATGTTTTCACCATTTATGCCGGTTTTCTCTGACAAGATAAGCTCTGCCATAGAGCTGCAGTCAGCACCAAACCCCTCCTCTTTTAAAATTTTCATTATAAAGGGATTTGGACACGCCTTGACTGCAAAATACTCCTTAAAACCCGGGAAAACAGAAAACGCTTTAACAAGTCTTCGTGCATTTTCACGAATCCCCTTTTCATCATATATATGAAAAGGGGTAGGAAATTTTTCTATTATATTTTCAATCTCTTTTTTATCAAACGGTAATTTTTTATCAGTCATATTAATTCCTACAGGTTTAATTTTTGTACTGAGATTCTGCCTATGATTCCCAATGAGGTTTATCTAGAGATACTTTTCAAGAAGACCTTTTTTATAGAGGTATTCTGCATTTAAAATTGCAGCACCTGCCGCTCCTCTTATAGTATTGTGTCCCATAACAACCATCTTTATATCAAAAACATTACACTCTCTGATCCTTCCGACAAATGTAACCATCCCTTTATCCTTCGGAGCATCAAATCTTGGCTGCGGTCTGTTATCCTCTTCCATAACAACTATCGCCTTTTCAGGTGAGGTCGGAAGATTCATAGACTGTGCTTCATGCTTAAAGTTCTTTAACACCTCTTTAACCTGTGCAGGAGTAACCTTCTTCTTAAAGAGTATGCTGACAGTCTCTGTATGCCCGTCAATTACAGGAACCCTGTTACAATGTGCACTAACAGAAAAATCAGCTAACCTAATCTCACCCTTTGAGTAAGTACCAAGCATCTTTTTTAACTCAGTCTCGATTTTTTCCTCTTCACCGCCAATATACGGAACAACATTTCCAAGAATATCAAGCGATGGAACACCTGGGTAACCGGCACCGCTGACAGCCTGCATAGTTGAAACAATGATCTTCTCTATGCCGAATTCTCTATGAAGTGGACCAAGTGCAATTGCCAGAAACATAGTTGAGCAATTAGAATTTGTAATAATACAACCCTTGTACTTCTGATCGTCTGTTAACTTAAAGTGCTCCTCGTTGATCTCAGGTATAAGAATCGGAACATCCTTTTCCATTCTGTGATTTTTTGAGTTAGATATCACAACTTTGCCCTTATCAGCCAGAGAAGCCTCAATCTCACCTGCTACAGATGCATCAAGACCTGAAAATAGTATTACGGCATCAATTTTTTCGTCAAAGGTTTTAACTGTCAGATTTTTTACATTATCAGGCATATTCACTTCCTGTTTCCATGAACATGCCTCTTTATATGGTTTACCCTTACTTCTATCTGATGCAACAAGATCAGTTACTTCAAAAAACGGGTGATCCTTTAATAACACAATAAACTTCTGACCTACAGTTCCTGTAGCCCCTAAAACGCCTACTTTAATTTTATTTGACATATATTTACTCCAATTTTAAATTAAGCAACCTATGGCAGACAAAACTCTGTTTGCATTCACCGTTAGGTTGCTTAGATTGGAAATATATATAAAAAAAGTAAATTAATCAAGGATTTATAACTAGAATTTTCTTTAATCTATTAGTTATAAGATCTAATAATAAAACCACCCGCTCGGTAGAACTCACTGGTAATCTTTAACTCTTTTCAGGTATTTATTTCTTTCGTTTTAAAATACTTCATTAAAGCACCAAATACAGACACCCATAGTAATGTATTGCCCATTCCTATAGCGATTTTTGGGGTCTCTTTTCTATCAAAAACTTCAAATAATAAAATAGTAGATATAATATAAAAGATAAGAGCAAGAAAAATAAAAATCATTATGATCAACCATTGCTTATCAAAATTTTTCCAATCATTTACTATCCGCACAATAGAATAAATTAGAACTACCCCATAAAATAAAGCAGCAATAATCACCATAACTACCCCTGTTTTGTGTGCTGTATCATGTGGGATCACCCCTCTTAATAAACACATTCCACCCCCTGCAAATAAGATAAAAATAGCCTGTAATATTGATAGTATAAACCATTTTGTGTCAGCGTTTATTTTTGGTTTTTCCATTTTGATCTCCTTTAGTATAAAAAAATTATGCTATCCATATCCCCATATAAAACCAGTATACCAGTGTAGTTACTACACCGGTAATAAAACCGTTTAGCTTGCTTGCGTTTTTTAAAATCTGTGTTTGAATTGAGACAAGCATGATTGTCCAAAGAAACATCATTCCGTATGTAAAAAACATTGTCAATAGTAACCATTGTGGAAAAACCTGTGGTAATCCCATCGCTTTACAGATCAGGAAATACGCAATAGCAAACGCCTCTGTAAAAAAGTCAAAAAGTACAACCATATTAAGCGCAAGCATCCCAGTAGAGAAGGTCTCTTTAAACCCATAAGTAGTTGACTTACTTCTTATAAACATTCCGGCGATCTCAACTATAGGTATAGCTGCAAGAAGAAGTAATATCGGGATAAACATCGCTGTAGTTCTAAAATACACATACAACATCTCTTCCGGTATCTCTTTCACTATAATAGGAAGCCACCCAGTTGGTCTAATCTCTTTTGCCGCTATCCACAAAACAGGTCCAAAAAGAATTCCTGAAAAGGCAAAAGTCATTATTCCTATAAATACTTGATATCGTTCATTTATAAGTTCATTAAAAGCTCTCACAGGATCAATTATTGAAAGCCCCATATACTTGAACATCTTAGCGATGTTATTAAAAAAATATTTAAAAAAATCTCTCATAATCGTTTTGTTCCCCTTAATTTTTAAGTTTTAATTCCAAGACTTTCTAAACAACCAATATAGTCATAATTCCCCACCAGAAAAGCTGGGCAATAACACTTGTAACGACTGTTTGCCACATTTTTAACCCTTTTGTTATCTTTAGAGCTAAAGTGATATTAATAAATAACCAAATTATCATTATTGCATAGGCTATCCAGATTACAATCAAAGCCCATAAAGGCGACACTGTATAGTGAAGTATCAAAGCACCTATTATATTAGTAGCATCTGATATAATAGCTATCCACATTGATAGTGTAAAAACAAAAGTGAGAGTAGAAAATGACTCAATAAATCTTTTATTGTCAGCTTTAAATATCATAGCACATATTTCGACAAGAGAGTACACAGTCAAGTACATAAGAATCATTCCCGGGATAAAAACCATCCCTACCTGAAGATATAAGTTGTCGGAAGGTATTCCAACAAAGCTTAAAATTATTGGGAAAGTTGGTTTTATCTCAGTATAAATCCCGCCATATATACAGAGCGAGGTATAAACTATAGTTAGTATAATAAACTGATAGATCGCATAGATCGCCTGCCGTTCCTCAACGATCAAACTAGTTAATGCCTTTCTAGGTTGTAAAAAAATCCAAGCACTATACTTGAACATGTTGCCAATATCTTCAAAAAAAATCAAAATATGCCCCCTTAGTTTTGTAAATAAAAAAAATATTTTAGGGAAATAATGTTTGATTGTCAACTTAATTTTTATCATATTTTTTAGCATAATTACATAATTAATGATTGCTTAAAATCTTTCATAATGCTATTTTTCTAATCTTAGAGGCTCTTGCAAAAATAAATTTTGAATTTTTGCGAAGCATATTTTTTTGGAAAACAAGGAAAAATGAGGCAAAAAAACGCAGAATAATTACTTTATTTGAGTATTTTTTGCCTCATTTTGACGCATGTTTAACAAATATAAGATCAAGCAAAAAACAGAAGGGATTTTTGCAAGAGCCTCCTTAATTAGATTATTTTGGAATGTTAACAACTATGATTAAAATACCGAATTATACGATTACTGAAAAACTGTATGAGACAGCAAGAACAACAATTTATAGAGGTGAATTTACACCTAAAATCTTAAATAATACTCATTATCAACTGAGCGTCGGAACAAGTGTTATAATTAAACACCACAATGAGAACTACCCCACACCAGAATCACTTGCAAAACTAAAAAGAGAATATGAAATCGCAAGAACAATTCAAGAAAAATATGCTGTTAAATCAGTCGATTTAGAGCAAATAGGAAATTCACTTGCCATTATTTTTGAAGACACAGACTCCATTTCACTTAGCAGTTATTTGGAAAAAAATAGAATACCTATTGATGAATTTCTTAGTATTGCAATTAAAATAACAGATGCACTTGACTCTATACACAGTTTGCAGATTATTCATAAGGATATTAATCCATCAAATATTGTAATCAATCCGCAAACAGGGGAAATAAAACTAATTGACTTTGGTATCTCAACTGTTTTAACTCGTGAAAATCCAACAGTATCAAACTTTAATAAACTTGAAGGGACACTGGCGTATATATCACCTGAGCAAACAGGGAGGATGAATAGGATAATAGACTATAGAAGTGATTTCTATTCACTTGGAGCAACATTTTACTACATGCTTACAGGGAGAACTCCTTTTTTATCGGATGACCCGATGGAGATGGTACATTCACATATAGCAAAGATCCCAACGCTTCCATCAGAATTTAATAGAGATATACCACCGCCGATTAACAAAATCATATTAAAATTGTTAGAAAAAGGGGCAGAAAACAGATATCAGAGTTTATATGGCCTTAAAAAAGACCTTGAACGATCCTTAGAGGAATATTCAACTTCAAACGACATAACCCACTTCGATATTGGAGAGTATGATTATTCATCTAAATTTGTAATACCTTATAAACTTTACGGACGGGAAAATGAGCTTGCTGACCTATCTCTTACACTGGATAAAATATCATCAAACTCCATTGAACTCTTATTGATAAAAGGGGAAGCCGGTATTGGTAAATCTATGCTTGTTTCAGAAATTCATAAGCTAATATCAGGAAAAAACGGGTATTTTATATCGGGTGGGTTTGATCAATTTAAACAAAATGAACCTTACTCTGCTTTTGTATCAGCTTTTCGTTCAATCATTTCGCAGATTCTAACAGAAAACGAAAGTTCTATCTCAGATTGGAAAGAGCGGTTTATAAATAATATTGGAAAAAATGGAAAAATCATTACAGAGATAATTTCAGATTTTGAATTGATAATAGGCGAACAACCTGAACTCGCAGAACTTCCAGCAGGTCAGGCAGAGAAGAGATTTTACTTTGTTTTTAAAAATTTTATCAAAACATTTACAGAGGTCTCAACTATTGTTCTTTTTCTTGACAATCTTCAGTGGATTGACAATGCGTCCTGCAGACTATTGGAGGAGGTATTTGCAGATTCAGATATCAGAAATATGATGATAATCGGTGCATATAGAGAAGAGGAGGTCGATAATACCCATCAGTTATCAATAACGCTTAATGAGATCGGTAAAATCTTAGATAACATCAATACTATAACTCTACATCCTTTAGATTTTCATGCGATAAATAATATTGTTGCTGACACTCTGAAATGCAATAATGAAAAATCATCTGAGCTCTCTAATCTTATTCTTGAAAAAACAAATGGTAATCCATTCTTTGTGAGGCAATTTTTACAAACTCTATACGATGATAATTTGATCTATTTATCAGATAGTAAAAGTTGGGAATGGAATCAAGATGGTATAACAAAGAAAAAAAGTACTGAGAATGTTGTTGAAATGATGATTGATAAGATTTGCAGACTGGATGATAAAGTTCAATTAGTTCTTCAAATTGCCTCATGTGTAGGTAATCCCTTTAAACTGAGTATGATATCTATGATTATCGATAAACCTATAAAGGAAACATACACTATACTCAAAAACGCAATTCAGTCAGGTCTAATTATACCTGCTGATGAAAATTACAAATTTATAGAACACTCCGATAATGATATTGATGCAGAATTCTTATTCATTCATGATAGGATCCAGCAAGCAGCATATTCTCTTATCAATAATGAAAATATTTCTAATATTCAATTTAAAATTGCTCGACTAATGCTTCAATTATATAATCAAACAGAAGTTGAACAAAATATTTTTAGTATTGTAAATAATCTTAATGATGGTAAAACCCATATATCAAACCCTCAAGATCTTCAACAGCT
Organism: uncultured Spirochaetales bacterium; assembly: GCA_964471825.1. Classification (GTDB taxonomy): domain Bacteria; phylum Spirochaetota; class GWE2-31-10; order GWE2-31-10; family CAYYKD01; genus CAYYKD01. The sequence continues at coordinate 70,723 of CAYYKD010000006.1, read as the reverse complement.
TTTTGATTTGAATTATTTAGCAGCTAAAAAGGGAAAACTTGGTTTTGCATACGATCAGTCTTATAAATATTTTACTATCTGTGAAGAGGTTATTGAGAATCTGCATTCTGAGAATGCTTGGATTAGAGATAATAAAAGTACAACTGAATTTTACCTACAATATGCTGAAACTACATATCTTAATGGTAATCTTAGCGAGATGGATAGAATTTGTGATCTGATTTTAGAAAAAAGCGATTATCCGCTTGACAAGATAAAAGTTTACAACTTAAGAATTCAAAGTGAAACTTCAAGCGGTAAGCTTAAAGAGTCCGTTTCAACAGGCCTAAAAGCTTTAAAATTACTTGGTATAAAATTTCCCAAAAATCCCGGTATTCCAAGTGTTATAATTCACTTCATAAAGACTGTTATTAGTATGGCAGGTAAAAACACAGATGATATACTAAACTTAAAAAAGATGACCGACAAAAATGTTATAGAAACAATGAACATATTATCCTCAGTATCTACTGCAGCTTATTATACAAATCGCAATCTTATGATGCTGATTGTATTAAAGATGGTTAGACTATCAATGAAGCATGGGAACGGATACTCCTCAAGTTATGCTTACTCTACTTATGGCCTTTTGCTTTCGGGTATTGGTTTTACAAATAGCGGCTATGATTTTGGACAACTTGCATTAGAGATGATCTCAAAAAACAAAGTTAATGAGTTTACTGCACGAACCTTAACTATTATAAACACATTCACCCTTCACTACAAAGTTGCGGTGAAAAAATTTCTTCCAAATTATTTTGAGATTTACAAGATTGCGATGGAAACAGGTGATCTTGACTATTTTTCAAACACTGCTGTACTACACTCTAACTATGCATTCTTCAGCGGAGAGATGCTGGACAAACTCAGCAAACTTTTATCAGATTTTTATGAAAAGCTACTAAAAATCAATCAGATAACCTATGCAAATATGCTTGGTATCTATCTTCAAACTATCAATAACATGACTACTCTTGTTGATAATACGACAAGCTTAAATGGTGAGTATTTCAATGAAGATATAATGATTGATAGATTAAAAGAATCAAATGACAATACAAGTCTATTTCTGGTGTATCAGAACAAAGTAATACTAAGTTATATTTTTGAAGACTATCAACAGGCTCTTTTTTATTGTAAAAATGGAGAAAAATTACTTCAAACCATGATTGGTACTATGCACTCGGTAGTTTTTATATTTTTTCAATCACTTACACTTTTAGCAATCTTTAAATACTCATCACCGCGAAAAAAATTGATGATACTGATAAAAGTATCTATCTATCTTGCCCTTTTAAAAAAATGGGCTGGAACAGGAAAGGAAAACTATCTACATAAATGGTTTCTAGTAAAAGCAGAACTTGCCAGAGTGCAAGACAAAGACCTGAATGCAATTAAATATTACAATCAAGCTATATCACTTGCAAAATCAAATAAGTATATTAATGATGAGGCGATAGCTAATGAGCTTGCCTACAAGTTTTATAATGAAAAAATTGATCCAAATCTCGCTATACATTTTTTAAAGGAAAGTTATTACTGCTATCAAAATTGGGGTGTTACAGCAAAGATAGATTCTTTAAAACAAAAATATCCCGATCTATTGAACAAAATGTCTGATAATAGGCAAAAAGGGGTTAACTCTTCAATATCCTCGAGTTCTTCATCCGTTACAGGCTCTCATGTGCTTGATATAACCTCTGTTATTAAAGCATCAGGTTCAATATCCGGTGAAATTAATTTATCCGAACTGCTCAAAAAACTGATGAGTTATGTTGCAGAAAATGCCGGGGCACAAAGCGGTTGTTTAATACTTGAGAAGAATAATAATTGGTTTATTGAAGCTCAAGTTTTTGACTCCGGAAAAAATATCGAGGTGCTTAACTCTATCCCTATCAATCATAAAATCGAAGATCACCCAATCCTACCTTTAAGGATTATTAACTTTGTATTAAGGTCAAAAAAACCTCTTGTATTGAATGATGCGGCATATGATGAGAAGTTTATGAAAGACCCCTATATAAATGCTAAAAACCCAAAGTCTATCCTATGTATGCCTCTTTTAAATAAGGGAGAATTAAAAGGGATACTCTACCTTGAAAATAATCTTTTTACCAATGTATTTTCTGATGAAAACCTAAATATATTATCGTTGCTATCTTCCCAAATGGCCATTTCAATAGAAAATGCAGGGTTATACACACATCTTAATGATTTAAATAAAGCATTTGTAAAGTTTGTACCGAATGAGTTTATACATTATCTTAATAAAAAAGGTATACTTGAGGTCAAACTGGGAGATAATGTTCAGAAAAAAATGACAATTCTCTTCTCAGATATCAGATCATTTACAACCTTATCTGAACAGATGACACCTGAAGAAACATTTAGATTTATAAATTCATATCTCAAAGAGATGGGGCCGATCGTTAGGGAGAATAACGGTTTTATCGATAAATATATCGGTGATGCAATCATGGCACTTTTTCCTAAAAACGCCGATGATGCGGTTCAAGCTTCTATTTTAATGCTTCATAAGTTAGCACTCTACAATCTTAACAGAATTAAAGCCGGTTACAAGACAATTAAAATTGGAATTGGTATTAACACCGGTAAAATGATGCTTGGCACTATCGGAGAGAGTGATAGGATGGAAAGTACAGTTATTAGTGACTCGGTTAATCTCGCCTCAAGGATTGAGAGTCTGACTAAACAATATCATGTGCCACTAATTATTAGTTATGATACCTACGCTGATTTGAAAAATCTCGACTATTATCAGGTTAGATATATAGACTCGGTCAAAGTTAAAGGAAAAGAGCTGCCGACAAAGATCTTTGAAGTTTTTAACTCCGATAGTGATGATGTTATTAAAATCAAGTTGGATACACGACACACTTTTGAAGACGGGGTTAACCTCTACAACTCCCGCGATTATAAAGAGGCTTTAAAACACTTCCAGGATGTTCATAATTTTAATAAATCAGATCCGGTTGCAGAACTTTATATTAAGAGATGCAATAATTCGATTAATGAAACAATTGATGATTGACATATAGACCGAAAGAACAAGGCAAACTATTAGGTATCGGATAGCATAGACATTCCCGATCTTCTGAAATATTAATGATAATAGTTGACTTATTATACCAGTAGTCATATAATATAAGTAGGAGAGATTTCTGCAAAATTATTTTTTTGTATTTGAGACTTTTCACTTAGTTTATGGTAAATAGAAAGGCATTGATGGTTATGGTGTAATTTATTAATAATAAAATAAGGGAGGCTCTTGCAAAAATAAATTTTGAATTTTTGCAAGAGCCAAAAGGGTTAAATTTTTATGGAAATACTGCAAAATGGTACAGTTTATTTCTCGTTAATATCTGTTGGTTCGTTTGTATCCGTGTGCTTTACCACAATTATTTTTATCTTATTATACAAATCTCCCGATAAAAGCAGAGCAAGTGTACATCTGACACTAATAATGTTTTATGAAGCTATACATAATCTTTGTTTTGTAATAAAATTCGGCACAGTGGGTGTAACCTCAGCTTACGCAACAGCTATTGGCATATTTGGGTCATTGATGGCGATGACACATACGGTTTTATTCTTTCTAAGTTTTCCTGATCGAACTGCATCATTTCATAAAGCTCTAATCAAAATTTTGTACGGCATTAATATTTTAATTACCATTTTATTTATAATTAATACAGCAAGAGCCGGTGTCTATTTTGAAAATGAAACCGGAATATTTGAGTCTCTAGCCAAAAAAACTTATGGCGTGTTTATAGTTATACTCTTAGCGTGGTTTGTCTTTTTTGTAATGTCTGCTATAATCCGCTACATAAGATCTGAAACTGTCATTAAAAAGAATATTTTAATATTAACAATTATGTGTATAGGGATAGGATTAGCCCCATCAATATTGAACATTTTGAAGAACGAGAATCTCTTTAATCACAAAGTATACTATACACTATGGAACATATTATGTATTACCGGTTGGTTTGCCGTTGTAGTTTACTATATAAATGTAACAAAAGATAAGATAAGTCTACTTTTTAAAATTATATCGATCTCTGTTGCTGCATTTTCAGTTATTGCACTATTATTTGTTTTTTTTGGCATAGATCAGAAAGAAAAATCTTATCAAAATATTCGCCAATCCTATTCAGCAAATATTGTTAACAATACGCCCCCATATCCTGATGACTTTTTATTTATGGAACCCGTTACAAAACTTGATACTAAAAAATTAATCTACAGGGACAAAAAAATAAGTTACTTATTCTACACTATAGACAACAGAGGTCAGTATTATAGAGTAGGGTTTGATTATATAAAATACACAAAATTTATTAATGATATCGGTCTTTATTATATTTTAATAATTATTTTCGGATTTATCTTTTTATCTATCGGCTATCAGTTGTTCTTTAGAAGGGCAATAATTATCCCCATTAAAGACCTAATAACCGCTATTAATAATAGTGAAAAACTTAAGACTAAAAACCCCGTCCCTGTATATAGTAAAGACGAGATAGGCTACATAGCACATTCCTACAATATCGCCCGTGACAAACTCTACGCATCTCAAAAAGAGCTTACCGAAAGTGAAGCTAATTATAGAAATATACTTGAAAATATACAGGATGTATTCTATCGAAGCAATGCTAAAGGTGAACTAGTAATGGCAAGCCCTAGTATGCTGAAACTCACCGGATACAACTCGCTTGATGAATGTATTGGCAAACCTATAGCCGAAACATTCTACCACAATCCTATAAAACGGCAGGAATTTATTGATGAAATAAAAAAAACAGGAAGTCTGACCGACTATGAGGTTGTATTAAAACGAAAAGATGGCACACCTATTATCGCCGAAACAAATAGTCATATATTGTATGATGAAGATGGTAAATTTGCAGGTATAGAGGGAATATTAAGAGATGTTACAGATAAGAGAAATCTAGAAGAAAGCCGGCTAAAGCTTGAAAATCAACTAATTCAAGCACAAAAAATGGAATCTGTAGGTCATCTTGCGGGGGGAATAGCACACGACTTCAATAATATGCTCACACCGATTTTGGGTTATGCAGAAATTTTAAAGCTTCAATTTCCGGAAGGTGATGAGAATTACAATTATATTCTTGAAATTATAAAGGCATCTGAACGATCCCGGGATCTAGTACGGCAACTCCTTGCCTTTGCTAGAAAACAAACCCTAGAGATGAAACCGGTTGATCTGAATTATGTTATAAATAATTTTGAGAAAATGTTGTATAGAATACTCCACGAGAATGTGTCTTTAACAAAAAAACTTGATGGTGCTATCGGCCCAATAATGGCTGATGTTGGTCAGTTGGAACAAATCATTCTAAACCTTGTTGTTAATGCTCAAGATGCTATGCCAGATGGTGGTTCACTCTTTATAGAAACAACACAATCTGACTTGGACGAAAACTATGCAAAAGGACTCGATATAAAACCCGGCGTATATAATCTTCTGCAAATTAGTGATACCGGATCAGGAATGGATAAAAACACAATAAAGATGATATTCGATCCATTCTTTACTACAAAAGGAACAAAAGGAACTGGTTTGGGCTTAGCAACTGTTTATGGTATAGTCAAACAACACAGTGGCCATATATCAGTTTATAGTGAACCCGGAAAGGGAACCAGTTTTAATATATATTTTCCTAAGTATGATAACATCATTGTTGATGAGAAAAAAGACACCTCATTAAGTAACATAAACAAAGGGTGGGAAACGATACTTATAGTTGAAGACCAGGATCAAGTTAGAAACCTAGCACAAAAAGTGCTTAAGAACGAAGGATACAATACTATAGAATCTGCGAGTATGCAAACTGCAATCTCTATTTCAGAAAACTTTGACGACACAATCCATCTACTGATAACAGATGTTGTGCTATCTGACGGCAATGGAAAAATTCTACATGAGAAACTCTTGTCTAAAAGAAAAAACCTAAAAGTGTTATTTATGTCCGGTTACACCAGCAATGTCATTACACATCATGGCGTATTGGAGTCGGGTATTAACTTCATACAAAAACCATTTTCAATTAAATCATTTATCAGAAAAGTAAGAGATGTCCTGGAAAGCAATTGATTTAAAAAACTGATAAGAGGGACTTTTAAAAACCTCATTCGGCTATCTGCCACTGCTTTCCCCTGTTTATTACCGGGGGCTACGCAGAAATTTAAAAAAACATTATTTATGCAAAAGCCTCTACTTAACAACATTGAGTACAGACACCTCATTATATCTGTCTATAAATGCATTTGATGGATTCTCAATATCAATAACCTTAACACCATCAACCAGAAAAAAATATAGATATGAACCGTTTTTAAAATACATATCAATTGTCCAATATCCATCCATAGCCGGATCTCTAGCCATAGAATTTGTAAATGAGTTCCAATTGTCGATACTTGAAACAAAATTAACCTCATTTGCAAGAGGATTATAGTATTTGAATGTAACCTTCTTTATTGAAGAATCTGTTTTTTCAACTATCGGCATTCTAGAATAGTAGTCAATACTTGCCGGAATACTCAATCTATTTATAACAACTCCGAAGATATCCTCATTTGTTTGTGGATTATATGGATCTTCAATCCAAAATCCATCCGCATTGATCTTATACTGCATCACTTTATGCCCCCTCTTATATGGTACAAATGCATACTGCACTCCATAGAGAGATTCCTTAAAATAATGATTTTTTTCCCAATTATCCAGATCTGTCCTTAAAAAAACATCCTGCCCGGTACCGGGTCTTAATGTAAATAGTATTCCACTCTCAAGAAACCTGGGTGCTGAAGCCTTCTTTATAAGCCCAAAATCAACAAACCTCTCAAGAGAGCTCACGCTATAAATAACCACTACAAAAATTATTATTAAGATTCTTTGCATTAATTTTCCTCAAATAAAATATAATTAAGATTATTGGTTTAAAAATTCGGCAATATTCCGAAATACTTAATAGATACAACAGTTAGTTATTGAATGCATTTTTGAAAAGCTATTTGAAAGTGATTTATGTTGAAAATTACTGTTTAATCTGTTATTAATATCTATTATTAATAACTTTTAATAATAATAAATTGCTGCAAGATCTTTCATGATTTACGGGGACAAAACAATAAAATATGCCGAAATATGAAGAACTCGAAAACATTAGAAACGAACTCCTGAACATTGCTGACGAGGTAGAGATTCTACAGTCAAAAGGAATCTCACTTAATCCGGTAGAAATCCCTGATAAAATTGACGAATCACAAATTAATCAAGATACTGATATGAATGACATCGCAAATGAGCTTGGTAAGGATATTCTAAGCGATCTTTCTGATGGAGACGATTTCCTCTCCGGTCTAGATTCTCTTGATCTTTCAGGTGACAATTCTAAGGATGAATCGGCTGATACTGGCATTGATAATAATTTTAACTTTGATAACGACGGACCGGATGAGATCGGATTAGATAATATCACAGACAATGATGATCCATTTGCTGACTTATCCGGTACAGACGGATCCTCTGCCTTTGCTGATAACGAAATATCAGATGCGGATACTGATAATGACAACTCTGATGAACTAAGCCTACTTTCCGGCCTTGGAGATCTGGCCGACCTAAGTTCAACTGATGATACTCCTGATTTTAACAACGAAGGGATGGATACAGCTGATGACCCGTTATCAATGCTTGGAGATGAGGGATTTCTCTCGGATTCTAAATCCGACAACTACAATACCAGTACAGTGTCACCTGCAAATGAAGATGATTGGCTGACAATGTCTGATGACTCTCTAAACGCGGTTGAAGAAACTGATGAACCTGAGGCAGCGTTTGATTTATCGGGTATCGATATTGGTGCTGTCGATGCATTTGCCGATGATATAATCCCTGACGATAATGAAGATGTTGGTGAAAATACAGATTATGGATTAACACCGGAAAATCAGGATATATCAGACGACTTCACCGATGGTTTAGTAGATCAAACAGACCCCTTTAGCACAAATGAAACACAAATAGAACTTAATGAAGCAACTTCAGAGGAACCGTTTAAATTTGACCTCAATCTCGACGACACTTCAGACGCAGGTCAACCATCATTAACTCCATTTGATGACGGCAATGCCGAATTTCTAGGTGATATCGAATCCACAACAGGCAACACAGCAACATTTTTTGACGAAAACGAAGCAATTGTCTCTGAGGAAGTTGAAGAAACAGAGGAAGTAAAGGAAGTACTTGATAAACTCGGGCTTGAAGCAGATTCATATAGTGATCTAAGTCAACTCGATTCTCAGCTCTCTGATCCAAAATCGCCCGGTAAAAAAGTTGACTTTGACCTCTCAGGGCTGGACGATCTCAGTCTGGGTGATGATATTCTATCTGATAGCAAATCAACCATATCTGACAAAGATGATGCATTTGATATATCCGGCCTGACCGATCTGGATGGGCTGGGAGAAGGTTTAGACTCTGCGGATCAAAGTTCAGGAGGCTCTGATGATCTGCTTGGAGGATTTGACCTCGAGTCGCTCGGTATTGAATCAACCCCTAGGACCTCAAAGAAATCTTCAGATGATATAGGTTTTGACTTAAATGATCTGACAGATATCTCGCTTGATAATGACGGTTCAAATGCTGATGGTGATTCTGATTTTGTTAATCTTGATGATATTGCATTAGGCGGTGATCAAGAAAACACCGGAAGTTCTCTGCTGGACGACATTGATGAAGCTGAGGCAATGCTTGATGACGCAGACCTTGAATCTCTCGATGAGGCGGATGATCATAAAGAGGACTCTGATGAGCTTTTACTGACAGACGAGGAACGGAAAAAAGTCATTATTACACTCTCTGCTCTTCCAAGAGAGGCTGAAACTAAGATCTCAAATGCCCTGATAAACACAAAATATAAAGATAGACAGGTAAAATCCCTTGTATATGAACTCATAAGAGGAAAAAGTGTTGTCGACATCATTAAGGCCTATGAGAAACTAACAGGCGACAAATC
>CAYYKD010000006.1:42149-61606 GCA_964471825.1 uncultured Spirochaetales bacterium | reverse complement strand
ACAAATCATTATCCTATATTCACGAATGGAAGCGGACAGGTGCTGAATTAAAAGATGAACAGGCCTCATTTCTCTACAATATTAAAAAAAATATCCTTCCGATTATTGGAAAGGCTGCTGCAACCCTTCTTTTTATCGTTGCACTGTTTGTGTTTATCCAATCAATAATCGTACCCACTATGAAAGCTACTTACCACTACAAAAAGGGGCTTGAGTATCTAAATAGAAGTATCAGAAGTGATGCAGAAAAACACTTTAAAATCGCCTTTGACACGCAGAGAAGATTCAAAGAGACAATCCAATATGCACGAAAGTATCGAGAGCTGAAGTATTATAAAAGCTCAGAAGAAAAATATATGCTGGCATTTTCTCTAAAGCCGAATCATCTTCCGACACAGCTTGAATTTGCTCATATGCTCAGAGAACGAAAAGACTTTGAACGGGCAATTCAGAAATTCAAAGAGATTATTGCCGCTAACAAGAACAATATAGATGCTTACCTTGGAATAGCACAGACAAACCTCGATTGGAGTGAAGAACAGCCGCCAAAAATTGAAGATGCAAAAGAAGCCTATCTTGATGTTCTGGATATAAATGACATGAACAGCATAGCATCTTTTGGTCTATTTAGAATATACATAAAACAGAAAAACTACCCAGAGGCAAAAAGACACTATGAACATGTAGAGAAATATTTTCCTAAAAAAATTGACCCGGAAGTTTACGCTGAGTTTGCAGAGTTTCTTCTTGATATCGATGAACTCGACATCGGCAGGAAGGTACTAAAGACTGCATGGGACACAGCCAGAGGTAAGATCAACCTGCCGGAAATCGACTATCAATACGCACGATATAAACAGAAACTGGGTGTATTGGAAGAACAATTTCAACACCTCAACGATACGATAAGTAAACTTAACTATATGAAAGACAACGAACCGGGTAGATATGAGTCTGATAAGTACAGAAAACTTCTTTCAAAGACATTTAACGACCTTGGAGAATACTACTATACGAATAGAAACGGTGATATTCTTGCCGAGAAATATTTTATTGACTCAATAAAAGTTGATGCCGGTTATGGTAGGGCATACTATAATCTAGGCAACTACAATATGTTGTTCAAACGAAAATATGACAAAGCTAAGGAAAATTATCTACTTGCAGAATCCAAGGGGTTTATTAACGATCCAATGACCTTTAATCTGGGGTGGCTCAACTATCGAGATGCGGATTACTATGAAGCATATAAAAGAATCAATGTGCTTGCAGAAAAATTCCCGTCAAATAACAACCTGAAGTTCTTTATAGGAACAATTCTATATAAACTTGAAAAATTTGATCTCTCTGAAAGCATTCTCTTTGAAAGTCTTGCATATTTTAATGATCTTGCACAAATTCAAGCACCTCTACAGACCGATATTAAAGATCACAGGATCATCCTTGATAACCTTACCATTCTGTCAAACAATCTTGGTGCAGTGTATCAAAAGAAATATGAGACCACACGGAAAAATGACTACCTGATAAGAGCAACAAAATACTATGCCGACTCCGCAATCTACTTTGACAAAGCGACATTTGAGGAGCAGACCGCAGACGGCTACGGTAAAGAGGGGCTCGGCACCTCACGAAAAAATAATGGTAACCACAATCTCAAAATGGTTCTACACACCTATCTAGGTGTAGAAACCCCCATTGTCTATGAATTTTTTCCAGTAAATTTTATGCGTTCAATGTAGAATATTTTAAAAAATTACTAAGGAATTTTTAATACCTGCATTTTAGTATTAGCATATACAACGATTCATCTGATATACCAGAGGAGATATAATATGAAAATTAAAACACAAACATTAATAGTACTTATAACAGCGGTATCAATTTATTTTTTCTCATGTCAGCCTAATCCGTTTTCAAATGTACCGAATACAAGTGCAATGTTAATTAAGATAAACATAATAAATGACACAACTGAAGACATTAGTTATAAATCAAATAGGATCATAATACCGGGACAACTTCTTGACAATACTCAAGATGATTTTTCTGACTTAGACCACTATCGTAGATGTCTTGAAATATCAGGCTCAATAAATGACTATAATGAAATTGAATTTTGTAATGGTACTATTGGATTAAATGATGAAACAAGCTGTCAAACTTGGTCATCACCCAGCTATAATAGTTATTTGATATCGTTTAACATAAAAATCAAATTTAATAATGATGTTGAGAAACAACTTATTGGATGGCCAAAAGACTATTTTCCTGCACAGAATACAGTTATCGATGATCTTGGGTATTACTTTGGATATGATAAGCGGATTCATCCTGTTTATCCTGATATTGACCCTACAAGAAAAAGCTTTTTTTTTAGTGATTATAAAAGTAGCAAGATATACTATGGCCCTTTTACAAAGTATTCGGTTATAATTACAATAAAAGGAAGTGATGATATTACAGTTGATTACGCACCGGACAACACAACCGATCAGTTGTATTTCCCTGAAGGATGGGGAATATATGAGTGGGATGAATAGCTAATGAATAAAAAAGTTCTTCGACATAAATTCAAAGCAGATAATTAGAAGTGCCCCATTGATCACCTATGATCATCACCTATGATCATGAATTTACTTGACTTTTTAATAAATGAATAGTACTAATATTGTAACAGCGAATCGCAATAAAATAACCTAACTATAAACCAAGGAGATAGTAATTGGAAGAAATATATTTATCTGGAAAAGAACTATATGGAGACAAATTTACAAGTGAACAAATAGAAAAATGGTACAACGAAGAAAAAGAGGGCTATGCAGATCTAGGAGCAAAAAATTCAAATGGATCTAATTACGGTTACCACTCACTAAATAAAAGATTAGGTTTTAGATATGTCTTAAAAAGTAACAAGAATTGCCACTTTGAGAATGTATTAGGAATTGGAAGTGCCTATAGTGCCGAATTCCTTCCAATCATAAATAAAATTTCAAACCTAACAATACTAGAACCATCAGATAACTTAATTGAGCAAAAAATTGATAATATTAACCTTCAATATATCAAACCGAACTCATCTGGTATAATGCCATTTGACAACTGCTCATTTAATTTTATTTCATGTCTTGGAACACTGCATCATATTCCAAATGTTACAACAGTAGTCAATGAAATATTTAGGGTTCTAAAAAAAGATGGCATTGCAATTATTAGAGAGCCGATAGTATCAATGGGGGATTGGGAAAAACAGAGAGCCGGATTAACTAAAAATGAACGGGGAATTCCCAAAAAAATACTACAAAAAATTATTGTGGATGCCGGTTTTAAAATCATTAAAAAATCTTACTGTATAACTCCATTTACAAGACTTATAGGAAAAACACTTAAAATATCACCTTGGAATAACGATTTTCTTGTTTTTCTTGATTCAATTTTTTCATTTTTATTTAGGTGGAATTATCATTATCATCCAAAAAACAATTTTGAAAAACTTCAACCTCAGTCCGTCTATTTCGTATTAACCAAATAGATTTTTTTAATATTATTTATTAAAAAATATGTTGACATTTGAACTGAAATATGATAACTTACAAAAGTCAAATTGACCTGCTAGCTCAGCTGGTAGAGCAACGCCCTTTTAAGGCGTGGGTCGAAGGTTCGAACCCTTCGCAGGTCAAACAAGTCGAGTTCGTCTATCGGTTAGGACTCAAGGTTTTCATCCTTGCAAGAGGGGTTCGACTCCCCTACTCGATGATGTGTATAAGCTGTTTAAACTTAGTTTAGACAGCTTTTTTATTTGTATAATCCGCCAACTTTGTATAGTCAATCAATCCAAATATCCAATTTTTATACATTCTTTAGTTAAACCGGTTAAGTTTATCTCTTTTTTTAACGATATTTTTACAGGGATAATACTATGCATAAATATTTACCACTATTTTTAACTCTATTTTCATTAGTTATAGGTTCTATTTCAGCTAACTCAATGCAGACAGGTCGTGACAAGGAATTTGCACTTGTTTATTTTAAATTCGGACCGGAGGATCTTGTAGTGAAGATTTTTCCGGAGACTAAGGGTGCCAATGAGGCACTAGACAACACAAATTTTGTTGTGCCAAAGATCAATAAAGGTGAAGTCAATGCGTTTGTTGTTAAGCGATTTAAAAATGAAAGAGGGTTTGTAGATTACACTTACAAAACGGTTTTCTATAAAATCAACATAATTGACAATAAAAAAATTGAGATCCCTGTATATTCATTTAAGATGAGATTTGAAGGGGATGACTGCATTGTAAAATATGAGCCTCTTCGCGGAGTGCCTGTGAGTGTCAGACAAAATAATTACGAGATCACCTATAAAAAGGATAATCTCACAAATATTATATTCATTAAAGACTATGACGGGCAGGATTTTATACTAACAGAGCGAATTCGTCCGGTAATATTTTCCGGAAAAATCAGAGATTACAAGAATGACACCTTTGATTTTGAAAAGGACTATAAAAAAGTTATTAGACTAATTAAAATTGACTCAGATTCTACAGGTCTATCCGGTGAAACAGCAGTGCAGACCTTTGTTGATGTGCCGCTAGGCAAAGAGATATCAATCGGTCTTGCACCATATCAGATTGTAGACATAAGTGAGGATGAGCGGTTTAAACTTCATAAACTAGTTACAAAAGAGGATGAAAAAAACGAATTTCTCATACATTTTGCAGAGGTCTGGGACAATATCTATACACAAAATCTGATTTTTAAAGATGATGGATACTTTATAGATATAATTTTTGACATCGGTTCATATGATCTGCAGTATAGACTCGGCTCTGATGAATACAGTTTTGTGCATAAATCTCCACTTACAATACCTATCAGAAAAAATGACGGTAAACAATTAAACATAAAACTAGCGGCTAAGAACTATTCCCTTAACTTTATTGAGGAGCCGGTTAAAGAGATGAGCTTAAATATCTCATCTATGATAGATGCTAAATTTCACATAAAAGAGCTCTTAACTAGATATCCTGTAATTACACGAGAGAGAGTGGACGGTTCACTGGAAATTCTGCCGAATTTTAAAAAGACCTCATTTGCAATCCTGTCAAATGGTAGAAGATCAATAGTAAAATATAAAAAAATAGCACCTCTAACCATCTACGATCAAGATGGATTTATCGAGATGGGTGAAACACCGATCTATGCTCAAGATTTTAACTATGGTAAATATCTTTTCTCTGCTGAATACTTTCAAGCAGGAGACTCGGCATTTAATGAACCTGTTAGAATAATTGAAGAGAAAATTGTTGAATTTTCAGACTCAAAGGATAATAAGTTCTTTGAACATGTAAAATTCTTAAAAAGAAATGATATAAGTATCCCCTATATAGAATTCTTTAGCGATAAGAGTAAACCAAACGATTCTGATAATGCAAATTTAATTGAATTAACTGATACTAAAATTACTGATTCTAACGAAGCAAACAAAGATCTTAAAATAACTGATTTCACAGCAGATACGATGACGAGTACTACAACACACATAAATAAAGATTCAACAACAGATACTACCACAGATTCAACCACAGACACTACAATAGATCTAAATATAGATTTAACCGCATTGAATTCCGATATGACCTCTGATTCAGTGCTTATAAAGCCTGATACTAACGAATCAAAACTTGACAAAGCTCTAACACAGATCGAAAAACAATTAACAGATCAAAAAGAAAAAAAAGATGAAATTAAACAAGAAAACAAGACTCAAGCTAAATCAGAAGATAAAACAAATACTAAAACAAATACTAAAACAGAACAAAAACCCGAAATAAAATCTGATGAAAAGCAAAAACGAACAAATGAATTAAAAGTTGATCCGCTAGATAGTTTAAAAAAATTCAAGAATCTAAAAAGGAAGGATCACTACAATATACAAATTAACGCATTTGAAAAGGGTGTCTACAGTATAACAACAGTTCTTGACTATAGAAAAAAATATATTGAAAACTATACAAGCCTCTATAAGAAACCGCCTGCAAAACTACCAATGATTATTGAAAAAAAAGTCAAAGGAAAAAATTACTACACTATTGTTGTTGGGCCTATGAAACGAAAAGAAGCATTTTCACAAATCAACGCAATCCGCAAGATAGTATTCGATGTATTTATAGATTTTGAATACAAATATGGAGCTATATATTATGAATAATAAGAAAATTCTGGTCTTGATTTTAACAATAGTCGTTTTTGCATCCTGCACCAAAACTCATCGTATCGTACTGATCACTGATGCAAACAAAGAAATTGTATGGGACTCCTCAATATTTACCGGGTTAATAACAGATAACATATCTAAGACTGTAAAAGACAAGGTGGTCTATGAAGAGGCAAAAACAACTGTAAATAACGAAAAAATCATATCAAATCCGGAAAAGATTGCAAATGAACTAGATATTAAAAAGGGCGATCCAAATTACTATATTCTTACGATAAAACCGGTAGAATTTGACAAAGAAAATAATCTAAAATACGAAGCACTCTTTATAAACGGAAATAGAAAAAACAATGAGGTTATGTTGCTTGAGGACAACCATATTGACCCAAAAAAAATCATTGATTATATAGTAAATGATTTTTTAAAACAGGATACATTCGGCATTGTGTACTTCAAAAATGTGCCGGAGATTAAGGAAGTAAAAGAAGTAGTCGAGGAATTGCCCGATCTAAAAGTTGATCATACAATCTTTAAGTATATAACATTTAATGAAATCAACAATCTAAATGGTTACTATGGAATGATAACAAAAATAGATGGAATATTTAGCAAACCGGAGTTAAAAAAAGACACCTTCATGAATATCGGTTCATTTAAGCCTGAATTAAACACCAACATTTCAACAATCGTCAAAAAAATAAATGACTCTGAGGCTATCGGATTGTTTTTTAATGTCAAGGAAAGAACTGCTAAGAATTTTCATTTTGCAATTGTTGAGTACATTACTACAGGTGAGGTACAGATACGATTGATGATCGGGCCTGTTGACAACATCGATTTCAATGAACTAAAAAAAATCCTTAACTCAATCGGAATAAAAGTATATGACAGGAAAATTCATCCCTTAGAATTACTATAGGCACCCTTTTAAGCCACTGTTTGACGATCGTTTAACAAATAAAAGATCAAGCAAGAGTATCGCTACCCTTCAAATCAAAAAGGGAGCGATGAAAAGCTGAAGGGATTTTTGCAAGAGGCTCCTAAAATAAAGCTATAGAGGCTAAGTAAGGAAATAACATGATTTGCAGAAAAGTTGAACATGGATACGCACTTGTTCTTGGCGGAGGTGGCTCAAAAGGTGCATATCAGGCCGGAGTCTGGAAGGCACTTAAAGAACTTGGGATAAAGATTGATGCTGTATTTGGCACCTCTGTAGGTGCATTAAATGGAATAATGATAATTCAGAATGAGTGTGAAAAAATCATCGATGTATGGCAAAATCTTAGTATTGACAAAATAGTTGACCTTCCTGAAGAGATCATAAGCAGCGGAAAGATTAATATAAATAAAAATACCGTTTCCTACCTTCAAATCATAAAAAATAAAATGATAGAGTATGGCGGTGTCAACACAACACCTTTGAAAAAACTTATCGAGTTTCACCTCAATGAAAAAAAAATCAGAAGTTCAGGCAGAATGTATGGTCTCTGTGCATTTGAGATAGACACACTTAGACCACTTGAGATAACCCTTGATCAGATTGATAACGGTAAACTTGCCGACTATATTCTGGCCAGCTGTACCCTGCCCGGCTTTAAACCAACGACAATAGACGGAAAAAAATACTTTGACGGTGGCATTCATAACAACCTCCCCTACTCAATGGCTAAGGAAAGGGGATTTAAAAAAATAATAATCGTTGATGTAAATGGCCTCGGAATTAATAAAAAACCCGAAATTGAACACACAGAAACAGTCTATATAAAAATGAAAAATGACCTTGGGAATATTCTTGATTTTGACAAATACAAAATTGACAAGATGATATTTATGGGGTACTACGATGCAATGAAAATATTTGGAAATATCAGAGGTGTCAATTATTATTATACCTATAATAAAAAGACAATCGAAAAACTTAATAGACGCTTTAACAATGAATTATTTGTAGAGAAAGTTGCAAGGCTTATATCAAATCAATCTACCTTTAATACTAACAATGAGTACTATAGAGAGGTTTCCAATATAATCCCACATGACTGCAAAGGGGAGTCCTCACTTGTTTTACAGCTTATGGAATGTGCGGCAATATTTCTAAAAATACCGGTATTTAAACTATACACCACTGACGAGCTTATAGAACTGATTAGTAATGAATTTGACAGACTTAAAAATGAAAAACTAAAAGAACGCTCACTTAATCAAAACCTCATAAGCAGTTTACTTAAGGCTGCAGGCAAACTAAACATCTTTGATCCGCGCCCGGGTGAATACGATGAAATAATAAAAATACTAATAAATGATAAAAACGACTCTCTGAATTTAAAGGGCATCATTAAAAATCTAATACCACACATTACCGGTGCTGAAATTTTTAAACTTCTCATGGAAACCAATTATTAGTGAACATTTCTAAACTGATCTTGTTGATAGATTGCCTTTTTGGTTGAACTACAAAAATCCTCGCATGAAGATTGTGCCAAATCAATGAAATTTGTTGGTATTAAAAAAATTAGGACTAATTTAATATGCCCGGACTAGAAACATGCCCGATTAAAAACTACCCTCAATAAAAGAAATAAAATCCTTCGAATCAATATTTACAAAAGCCCGTTTATTTTCAATAATCTTAGGCAAGACTATAACTATTGATGTGCCTTTTGGCTCTCTATTATCAGCCCATATAAATCCACAATGGCTCTCTATAATCCCTCTTGATATTGATAACCCAAGACCTGAACCACACCCCATAAATTCATGATCTGAGGAATGGTGCATATCAACATTTGTTAACTCAATAAACTTACCAAATATCTTTTCAAGTTTATCTCTCGGAACCCCTATACCGTTATCCTCAATAAGTATATCAACATATTTTTCAGGATCAAGCTCATATCTATCATTTATCTTTGTTGATGGGTAACATATTGACAATTCTATCATACCGAAATCTTCAGTATACTTGATTGCATTGTTAAACACATTACTTATTACCTGTTCAATTTTCTCCGGATCACACTCTATTTCAGGAATGTCACCCCTAATATGTAGTTTTGCGGCAAGCATCCTTTCAGCCAAAACAAGTGCATTGTCTTCAAGGATATTCTCAGCAATATTAATTGGTGTTACAGATCTAAGTTTCAAGAATGGAACTTTCTTCTCGATGTAAGAAATTGTCAACATATCCTGTACTCTATTCTGAAGTTTTGAGATGTTTCTCTCCACAACTTTTAGCATCTTCTCAACTTCAGGGGTCAAAGGTGATATTCTCTTTGACATTAATAGACCGATATATCCAACTATAGTAACAAGAGGCGTTCTTAATTCATGACTTGCAATAGTTATAAAATCTGACTTCAACTTATCAAGATCTCTAAGATCTGTATTGGCATGACGGAGATCTCTTATCTCTTTTTCGAGATGTTCAACAAGCTCTAGATTATACTGCTTCATCAGCTCAATCTGCCTGTCCCTCTCTATTGATTCTCTTTTACCATTGATATACTCGTTAATCTCAAAAGTTATCTTATCCGGAATAATCGGCTTCTTAATAAACCCGTCGCAACCGGAAATAAGTGCCATATCCCTTGACTTCATAGTAGAATTAGCTGTGAGGGCGATTAGCGGAACATCTCTAAGTGAATCTATAGCCTTCAGCCTGGTTGCAATCTCATAGCCATTCATACCGGCCATATTAATATCAAGTATTATCAAATCAAGCTTATTAACTTGAGCAATATCAATCCCCTCAAGACCATCAGTTGCAATTAATAAATCGTATTTGGTGTTTTTAAAAATTTTGGATAATAGTGTTAAATTGTATTCTTCATCATCAATGTAAAGTATCTTGGCTGTTTTTTCCATAATCTCACTTTGTTTATCCCGCATTACGCATGATACTATTAATTATTAAATATATTATCGGATTATTTTAAATTTTAAACATTATTTACAAATAAATTTTTAATTTTTATGACTGTTTTGTGTCACTAATCTCTCGCGATATACTTAAGATAGTTTCCGTATCACTATACTCAACAGGTCCATCTTTAAGTATCTGCTTTGTTTGATGCCCCATGCCGGCTGCAACAATAACATCCCCTTCTCTTGCCCCCAGGATGGCTTCTTTCAACGCCTTCTTTCTATCGAGGATCACACTGTAATCCACTCCTGATCTTTTACCACTTTCTATCAAACCTCTTACAACATCAGCCGCTATTATTGCCGGATCCTCCGTATATGTATCATCATTTGTTACAAGCGTATAATCAGCTAATTTTGCAGCTATGCCCCCCATTATGGGGCGTTTTTCCTTATCTCTATCCCCGGTACATCCAAAAACTACAATAAGTCTTCCTCTCACTATTTTTCGAGCCTCCTCCAGGATCTTAGTAAGTGAATCAGGAGAGTGGGCATAATCAACAATAGCAATATAGGGAGAAGAAATTACGATCTGAAATCTACCGTCTACACCCCGGGCTTCGGAAATCACTCTCTGAACTACAACCGGTTCTATCCCATTTTCAAGGGCAATTGCTACAGCTAAAGCAATATTGTTTATGTTAAACTCCCCTCTCATATGAGTTGTTATGTCTATTGCAGAGTTACCCCTTTTTAGGGTAAATTTAATCCCCTCATAACTTGAGAGAGGATCAGTAATCACAAAATCATTAAGAGTCGGAGGTGTATCAAAAGACTCCGGCCTACCTACTCTGATTAATCTTATGTCACTATGAAGCTCTCTACAAACTTCATGCCCCTTTGGATCATCAATATTTACAAAAGCTGATCTGTTTTTCTTACCGGAACAGTTTAGATTCCTAAAAAGCTCAACCTTAGCATCAAAGTAGTTCTCCATTGAACCATAGAGATCAAGGTGGTCCCTGCTGAATGAGGTAAACACACAACAATCCCACTCTATTCCACCTATCCTGTGAAGAGTTACTGCATGACTGCTTACCTCAACAATGGCATGCGTCGACCCTGCTGCTTTAGCATCAAGGAGATATCCCTGTAAAATATCGGATTCTAAAGTTGTCTTATCTGTTTGATAGACACGACCTGCTATAACATTTTTAATTGTTGATAACATTGCAGTATTAAGGTTCTCAGAGAGAAGTCTATTCGTCAGGTCTGTGACACTTGACTTGCCCTTAGTACCTGTTATGCCAATCATCTTAAGATCCCTGGATGGATTACCAAAGAGACTTGTATTAGCAAGTGCAAATGCAAGCCTGATATTACGGACTATCAGAATAGTTGAGCAATTGTAGATGTCAGTATCAATATGGTCGGTATGTTCAACAACAAAAGTCCTACATCCGTGATTATATGCATCCCGAATAAACCTATGACCATCTGTCTTGAAACCTTTTACAGCAAAGAAAATTGAACTGCGAGAGGTCTTTTTTGAACTTAATGTGAGAATATCTATCTCTTCATTAAAATTATCTATAATTATTGAATATTCGGTGTTAACATTTTTAAAAATTTCATTTATAGTCATATATCTTGCAATAGTATCAAAAAAATGCGAGCATGTAAAGAGAGAATTATGCCAATTATAAACATGAATGACTATGAGATTAATTATGAGATTAAGGGTAACGGCCCACACCTTATTCTACTACACGACGGGTTTTTCGGTATCAAGACATGGGACAAAGTATATGACCTGTTATCCGCTCACTTTACAGTAGTAGCCTATGATAGACGGGGTTATGGGCGTTCGACGCATATTGATAACTTTACGGGTGACATTATAGAATCCGGTGTTGATGAACTAAAATCATTTACAGAGGCACTAGGCATTCAAACATTTCATCTATGTGGACACTGTCTGGGTGCTGCAATTGCAGTTCAGTTTACTCATCAATACCCTGATATGGTGCATAAACTTATAATCGAAGCAGGGGGACTCTATACAGATGAATACTCTGAGGACAAATGTGACTGGACTTTTAAACCCTTTGAAGATCTTGAAACTGAATTCAGAGATCAACTAAACGAAATGCATGGCCTTGGTTATGCACAAAAGTTATGGGATATAATGAGAGCCTATAAGGACTCCTATATTATGTACAGATATTATACTATTATGCCCTCAATTAAGATGATGAAAAATGAAATGTTTTTTATATATGGTGATAGAGATTTCTATTTTAATATAGCTCATGCAATAGCTGGTTTTGTTTTGAAAAGAAGAAGGTCGAAACTATGGATCGTACCTAATACAGGGCATATTCCACACATGGAAAGGTCTATTGACTTTGCTAAGATGGTTATAGAATATTTAAACTAACGCACCTTATTAAATAGTTTAATGTAGAGGCTCTTGCAAAAATTAATGATATCTTCAAATTTTGGATTGTAAAACTTTCTAGGAGACAATATAATCGTGAAGTCAATAAGCACAAAGTTTTATTCACTATTTATATCCTTAATTATCTTACCGATATCAGTCATGGGTATCACATTTCTA
Organism: uncultured Spirochaetales bacterium; assembly: GCA_964471825.1. Classification (GTDB taxonomy): domain Bacteria; phylum Spirochaetota; class GWE2-31-10; order GWE2-31-10; family CAYYKD01; genus CAYYKD01. Next base: position 48,908 of record CAYYKD010000006.1, on the reverse strand, counting down.
ATGATATATAAAACACAGATAGAAAAAAGAATCCACTTTGAACAGGGCGAGATCCTTGAATCGCTTAGGATAAATGTCATTAACAAACACATAACTGATACCGAATCACTCTTGATATCATTATCAAAGGATCCGAAACTTCCCTATATATACAATAACCCAAAATACAAAGAAGAAGTGCTAAGTGATTGGGAATTGTGTCAGACCCTGTTTCCTGAACGATGCTGGATCTACTACGGCTCAAATCATAATCAAATATGTGTCAGTCCGGAATGGACACCCCCAAAAGGTTATAATCTTCTTAAAAGGCCATGGTTTATCACCGGAAAAGAGTCCAATACGATTAAATGGACTTCACCATATACAGAGTATATAACAGGTGATATTGTTATCTCTGCAACTTTAGGAATAAAAGATACAAATAATAACTATACAGGTGTTCTCTCAATCGACACAACTGCAATGGATTTCTTGAAACTAATGCAGAACTACTCCTCTGATAAAAACACAAGGCTACTGGTTATATCTGATGAGGGATTTGCCGTCAGCTTAAATCAAGGCGGAAGTGAATTGATTATTGAAAATAAAAGCTATAACTGGAAAAGTATAATAGGAACAAACAACAATCTGATTGAGATTGATAATAGAAACTACTATTATAAAATATCTGAGATTTCTAAACTAAAGTTGTGTCTTGTGAGCCTATACAATGCAGAGGATGTTATCAAAGAGATCACACCTGTGTTTACAATAATATTCTTAATATTTATGTTTAGTCTAGCCTGCAGTATAGTAGCAGGATACTACCTTTCAAAAAATACCATAGGCAAGATAGTATTGATCAATAACTACATCGGAAGGATAGTTCAAGGTGAGTATAGAATTGAATATGTTATACAAAGTGAGGATGAGTTCAGATCTGTAAACACAAATCTCAATATACTCACAAAAACAATTCAATCGCAGATTAAAGAATTAGCAAAACTAAATACTGAATTAAATAATGAGCTGGTAGAAAACAAGAAACTAGTTGATCTAAGGACATCCCTATTGCATCTGATCAGCCACAATTCAAGCCCGTCGATCATGCTGCAGCTTGAACTATGCAAAGAACTCCTTGAGAATGATAGAAATAATCAATCGCTAATTATGATCCATAATGCCTCAAGAAATATAAGAACGCTCAATGAGAACATTATGACCTATCTCAAGCTGGATGAGGGATTTGCTGGTGACTATAAGGATGAAATCGACCTCATGGAAACAACTGAGCTTATAATTAACAATAGCATTATTCAGTTCACAGCTAAAAACATAACTTTTAAGGTTATCTCTGATATCAAATCTAAGATTTACAGTAACTACTTTTTAATAAAAGTAACCCTTGAGAACCTCATTGAGAATGCCGTTAAGTATTCATTTAACAATAGTATCGTACTAATCAATATTACGGAAGATGAGAATACAATAAGATGGACGATAACTGACGGCGGCCCCGGTTTCTCAGAACAAGATAGAAAACAACTCTATGGCAAATTTCAAAAGCTATCTGCAAAACCGACAGGTGGCGAAAGTTCTACAGGGCTAGGGCTCTATCTTGTCAGAATGATAGCCGAATGCTTAAAGGTGAAGATAACCTTACTTGATGAATCAAACTTATCAAATAATACTCAGTCCGACAATTCTAAAGGTGCCTGTTTTCAACTGATCTTTACAAAAAACGATTTGAACGGAGGGTTTCATAATTAATAAGCACAGTATTAATCATAACATCTTAGTTGTTGAAGACAATAACTACACACTACAGATGATCAGCAAATATCTGGTGAAAAACAACTTTATTGTTCATAGTGCTACTAATGTTAAAGATGCATTTAGTGTACTAAAAAAAGAATTTATTGATCTGATTGTACTTGACCTAAACCTTGGAGATGCGGATGGTACTGAAATAATACTTTCACTACGGCGGCAAAATATTGATACGCCTGTTATAGTTATCTCTACGATTGAAAATATTGACTGCAAAGTAAAAACTTTTGAAGCCGGGTGCGATGACTATCTTACAAAACCATTCTACAATGAAGAGTTACTTATAAGAATAAAAAAGCTGATATCACAGAATAACTCATTATATAAACAAGCAAAACTTGTACAACAAGAGATCATCTCGGGTCCATTTAGAATTGATCTGCAATCATACATGGTATATAAAAATAAAATACAGATACAGATGAAAAAAAAGTTGTTCAGCCTTTTTCTATATTTTATACAGAATGAGAATATTGTACTCTCAAAGGAACAGATCTATAATCGTGTTTGGGGCAATGAGGAACTATATAACGATAACACAATTACTGTTCACCTTCATCTATTGCGTACACTCGTAGAAGCTGACTGCAAATCTCCACTGTTTATAAAGACCATAAAAGGTGTAGGATTTATTTACTCATCAACCGGTGCAAGCCAAGAATGAGATAGTGACTCTATATTTTAATTTTTAACACAAAGCCATGTTCAGTTTTAATATTTAACCCAATTCTGGATGCGTAGGTCTTCCAATCAATATGCTTTAGATATGTAATCTTACTATCCGTCAGATCTATGTATTTTTTCACAAACAACAAACCAAGACCTCTTCTTGCCTTTACCACATCATCATAGGTAAAATAGTCATCAGATATCTCAACCGGATCGCTTGTATCAGAATAAATTATCCTTAAGTAGTCACTCTCAATTATATACTGTATATAGATAATTTTATCCTGTACAGTTCTCAGCCCCTTCCTCGAAAAGTTATAAAGGTTATCCATAATCTTCTTTAACAATTCAGCAGAGACAGTGATCCTGGTATCTTCAGTATTTATCAAATTGAATACTATCTTATTATCAGGAAATATCATCTTTTTAACTTCAAATATCTCTTTAAAAAGTGAACTGATCTCTATCTCAGTCTTATCTAAATCAGCATTATCAGAGTTCATTACATCAACATCGGTTAACATCTCTTCAATCATCATACCGGAATAATAAATCTTCCCTATATAATCCTTAATTTCATCAGGCATGTCCTCATCACTCTGCATCAATGATGAAAAACCGATAATTACATTTAGTGGGTTTCTTATGTCATGGATCAAATGTCCTATCGCCTTACCAAATAATGGTTCATCTCTTTCACTCATTAATGACTCCATAATTATTTTTCTAATCAGCCCCTGCAAAAATATCTTATAGTATAAATTTGTTTTTTAATCAATCATTTCCAGTTATAAATTTCTAATAAATTCAAATCCATTAAGATCTACCCAATCGGGTGTTTTAACTTCAGAACAAATAAAGAAGGATTACAAACAATTACAATCTCTGAACAGCCAGAAGAGTTAAATCATCGTATTGCTCAAGATTTCCTCGAAATTTATTCTCTGTCTTTATAATTGAATCAATAATCGATTTAGGTGTTTTATCCACCGTCGCATTAATAACCTCCTCTACCCGCTTCAATCCAAACTCCTCCGGTGTCTCTTCATTGTTTTCATTAAGATAGGTTTTTCCATTTCTTGATTCTTCAATACCATCGGTGAATAGAAACATTATATCGCCCTTATTCATCATATGTTTTTCCTGTTTATAAGGGTTTGGCAGCATATAGGATGGAAAAACACCGGCAGCACCCGAGTCCGGATCAAGTTTAATCCACTCTGTTTTTCCCAATGATGCTCGATAGACCAATAGTTGAGTACACCCGGCGTTTGTTAACAGGAGTCTGCCTGTTTTAACATTCAAGATCAATACAAGTATTGCTGCAAACCGTCCGACAAATCCCCTCTCTGCAACTGTATCATTAATCTGAGTAACAACGCCAACTGTTTCTATCTTATCCTTGCCGGACTTAAAACTAGAGACAAATGCGTTAAAGATCGTTGATATCTGAACCATAATAAGAGCAGCCGGAACAGCTTTGCCCGCAACATCACACATTATAAAAGCGTAGTGGTCATCATCTATCTTTTTGTAGTCAAAATAGTCACCGGATACACCCTTTGCACCTTCATAAAATCCATAGATGTCGATCTTATCGGTACTGTGCGGTTCAAGGGGGATAAACTTCTTCTGAATCTCCTTACCTAGAAGCAACTGTTTATCGGCCTTTGCCTTCTCAATAAGTTTATGCGTCATCTCATTTATAGCTGATGCAAGAATCGAGATTTCATCCTTAGAATTAATTATTATCTTCTCATCTGCAGTTCCTTCAAGTGTTTCGTAATCCTCCATTGTAGTTATCAGGTTTACATGTTTTGATATCAACTTTATAGGCCTAATAGTTGTTGTTGCCAGGAATATTGCCCCAAAGAGACTTATTATCAATGCAATTAGTGTAACTATAAGCGTAATTCTAATAAGAAACTTCCTCTCATCATCTATTGTCTGAATAATCCGCTCAAACGAATAACCAAATACAACATAACCTGCGTATATCTTTCTATCTTTCTTTTGAAGATCTTCATATACAATTACAGGTCTAAATATGAGGTATTTCTTTTCTACATTGGAAGGTTCAAATTTTGGAAAAAAATAAGTCTCGTTGTTGTATGTCTCAGGGGACTTAATAAGGTCTTTTATTATCTCATCAATTTTATCTGACTTAATAAGTGTTTTAATAATTTCATCCTTACCCTCTTTATCGATTGTATCAAGATTTGTTATTGCATCTAAAAAAAGCTTCTCAGTTTGACCGTATTCTATATAGTCTTGATTACTTCTCTCATTTTTAAACATTGCGAATGCTATGTCTGTTACTGTTTGAGGTGCCATTTTCGTCAAATCAACATTCAAAAAATGCTCTTCCTCAAGCTCAAAATTATTCCTTATACCACTCCAGTATGATGACATTGCAAGTTCTGCCCGCTCCTTCATCTCCTTAGAAAGGTTAATAGTCCCATTTCTTAGTGCAATAAAACTTAATGTTGACGCTGTAGCTGTTACGATAAATATTACCAGTGTCAGTATCAAAAGCGTATATTTAATTGTCAAACCCAGCCCTTTTTTTACCACTTTAACACTCCTTATCGGATGCTCTGATTCATCCTGTATCTTTTTAAATCTCTCAAACTCTCTAATCATTTTCTTTATACTTATCCGTTCATAAATCTGCAGTGCAAATGCCCGAAGTATAAGAAAAAACGAAAGTATCCATGCCGTTATTATTGCAATTATCAAGAGATAATTCATATTATAGTATTTTTTTCCCAGCCTGACACCGGATATTTTCATCGATTCGCCCTGCTTGTCTTTAAAATACCAGCGACCGGAGAAATTGATCCTAAACTCTGTAAATTTTACACCTCTATATGAATGATTTATACCAACAAAATAATTTCCATCTTCAATTTCGAATGGTTTTATCTGTTGAATAAGCCCATCATTTATTACTCTAAAATAACTCTCATCAAGTAAATACTTGACATCTTCAGGAGATTTTGAAGGTGTAATATAGATCTCCTCAACCACCCCCCCGAGTTTAAAACCTGAACCATTAATAAATAATAGACTTTCGCCTGCACTATTAAGCTCCGAAGATACTCTTCTGATAACCGTTTCAGGCATAACTTTATTCATATAAAACTTATTCCAGATAACCTCTGATCTATTACCTGCCCTGTCTTCTGCACTATACCCAACCAAGAGTGCCCCATTTTCCAATCCATTCAATTCTAGAGAAGTTTTCAATACCGAGTTCATTGATCCCATTATATTCTGATTTTTCGAATTGGCAATCATTAGATTCATCTGTGCATCGACATATCGTCTATCAAAAACCACAACTCTATCGTTACTTGCGTCAGGATTAGTAATCATATCAATATTGTACACAGGGAAAATTTTATAATCGAACCTGTGATTATATAATTTTTCATCCTTGTCATTTAATCTAATTTTAAGATTGTTTTCTTTTAAGAAACCTCTTTCATCATTTTCGGAATATGCTGCTTCCGGTGGTAATGGCGGAGTCAAATCCACATTAAACTTGTATACTGAAACATTACTTGAATTACCTGCCATATCGTAGGCCTTAATCTTAAAATACCACTCCCCCTCCGGTATATTGACATACTCTCTTGCTGTCTGATCAGGTAATAAAAGTGTCGCTTGGTCAGACACAAGTTCATCCTTATTACCACTCATAAGAATTCTATAACCCAATACTCTATTATGATCTTTTACTTCACGCCATCTCATATTAATATTATTTCTGTTATAAATATCAGCACTCATATTTATTACAGGTGCCTCAACAAATTTATCTTGAGATATGTTATATATGTTATTTGTGTTGTCGAAATTTATCTGTGTGATATTTGGTAACTTTTTAAAAATAACCGGAATTAATGCCCCGGCTCTCCCTGTATTCGGCAATTGATAGAGCCTGTCAGGTTTGTTATCAAAGATCTCCGTATACCAGCCTCTGAACACACCACCACTATTTCCATACCAAAAAACATATATAAGACCATCTATTCTAATGATCTTTGCACCATGATTATTTGATCTTTCCTGCGAGATTCTCACCTCGGGAGTCTTTACTCCGGTCTCAAAGTTATATGTTCTATAGAAAACTCCCGAGTATACCCAATCGAAGTCCTTCTCCCAGACCAGATGAATCGTCTGTTTGTCAATTATAAATGATGGTAGTTGATTGTTTTCTCCGGTACTCTCACTTAGCGTTGACCGTTTCCAATTTGCCCCGTTGTCAAGCGATAA
>CAYYKD010000006.1:23971-42139 GCA_964471825.1 uncultured Spirochaetales bacterium | reverse complement strand
ATAGATATTATAATACAATCCCTCTTGAACATATCGATCTTTACCCTGATACATTATATGTATTTTATTATCTATTACTTCAATAGACGGATTGACTATTGATCTAAGATTTCCGCCGGGCAAATGTTCAAGTAGTTTATCTCCGTTTCGATTGTATTTTTCAAACTTAACTCTATACTCATTATTTATTGTTGTAGAATATAGTAGATTAATATCGCCATTACTATCCGATTTAAATACCGGCACGCCGGCAAATCTGTCCCCTTTTATTGAGAATAATCTATTGTAATTGAGTTTATTTTCCTCAATATTTATTATTGTGAATCCAATAGTATCTCTTGATTCCCGATGTGCCAGGAGGATCGCCCCATCTTTTGTAAACTCTGCAAAGAAATCCTTAATAAGCGGTGCTGTTGAAAAATACTTTACATTGATGTCATGATAAACAAAATTTATACCGTCATTTGATGATGATGTTAAGACCAGCCCCGTTAGGTCATTTTTTACATAGATAATAGATACTCTATCATTTTTCTGAATTGCATGAAATATCCCTGAGGGCTCTCTATTTATCTTAAATGGCGGATTCCAAAAAAAACTTATATCCTGTGTAAAAATCAGGCAAGAGTTCATTATTAATAATAAGGTTATAATTACTCTTCTCATTATTGCCCCTGCCTTTGAATCGCTCTATTCAAGAGTCTCTGAACATTCTGATCCGGTTGGTTGGCAAGAATTATGCGACAAAGTCTAATTGCCTCACTATAATTACCCTCTGCATAGGCCTGTTGTGCAGCATTAAAACTTACCTGATTTCCGGAAGAAAGCAAAACCTCTCTTGTTCCAAGTCTTATCATAATATTTGTACGAAGAACACTACCCTTAGGTACATCTTCCCAAATCTTTAGAGCATTTTCAATCGAAGTATATGCTTCCTGAAATTTACCCTGTATAAAGAGCCGTTCAGCTGTAGCAACAAGGTTAATTGCAGCACCTGTATTAATTGTTTTAGTATCGGGTCTGCTTATCCTCAATTTCGATTTACAATCTGAAATATATTTATTAATGACCGCCTGTCTTGTCTCAAACATTGTTAATTGTTCAAAGTCAGTTAATGCCCCTTGAAAATTACCGGAATCAAACTTCTCCTTTGCATCTCTAAAATAGACCTCAAACCTTTCATTGAAACTATTAATATCTATCATTTTTAATATCTGTGTTTCCAATACTCTTGCATTTTTGTTATACGGTTTTTCCAGCAAAATATTACTAACCAGATCAAGTGCATTCTGATAATCCTTCTCTTCAAAAAGCATATAGGCTTGCTTATATAATTCTGATATCATGTCGTAAAGCGGATCATCAATTTTAACATCTGTTCCTGACTTTACTCTTAAGGCTGTTAAAATTCTCTCAGAAAACGCTGTAAATGAATCACTGATCAAACCATGTTTTAGATATAGTTCGCCTGATTTGTCAATTTCCTCTTTAGATTTCTCATAGTTTTCTCTATAGAAATACGATCGTGCACTATCATATAGATTTCCGGCTAATACTATATCGTTTTCCTTTTTTATATCGATAATCCGTTGCTTATAATCAATAATTCTATCCATCTGAGTCTTTATAAATGTAGATTTTGTTTCCTTTGCAAGCATTATATATACTTCATTAGCTGTATTGAATGTCTCATTTGAAATATCAAACTGCCGCTGGTTAAACTGATTGACAGCCTCTCTAAATTGTCTTTCGGCCTGTAATGTTAATTGCTCAATTTTATTTCTCTGATCTTTATAATCCTCGTTTGCTTTATAAAATGTATTAACAATCTGCCGGCTTCCCTCATTTAATGCCCGATACCTCGCAAATGCAGACTTCACTATTTCATCTGTTTGCAGACCGGCAAACTCTCTGGCCTTCTTTGCGGCACTCTGTTCAAATTGAAATAACTCCGCCGTAAATTTATCATAGTCTTTTAAGATACCAAAAGCCTTGTCAAGATCAAGCCCCACTCTATATTCTTGAAATTCTACATACTTTCGATTTACATTTGCCTGCTCTATCTCAGCAATAAATATTGGAAAGATCATATCATAGTAGACAAGTTTAGAATACGAGACCTGTTTCTCTTTAAAATTTAATTCCTCAAGCCTTGAATAAAGTAATCCCGCTGATTTTTCACCGGTTTTGTACGCTCCATCTTCATAGGCTCTGTATAGATATTCAATAAGTTTTATAATTGCATACTCTTCACCGCGATTTCTATTTTTAAGATTTGAGAAGTATCTTTCTAACACTATTATTGTATTATTAAAAACCTCTCTTCCTATTTTATTAATACCTGCTCTAATACATATTATATGTTTACTCATTATTGAATAGAGAGCAATATATTCCAACCCTTTTTTGGTATTCAATGAGACCTTATCCATCAGATCAAATAATTCTAACAGATCAAGCTCATGTTTTTTCCATAGAGCTGATTTATTCTCTAATACCTTAACATCCTCAACAATGCTCGAAAAATCTGCATTCTGCTTATCTACCACCCATTTTGCATCCAGTCCAAATGAAGCTATTCTAGATTCAAGCTGGGCAAATTTTCTGACTATTTCATTTAATACCGGATCGTCACTTCGATTAATTCGAAATATATCCAAAGCCTCTTTATATTTACTTAGAGCGTCGGTTATTTTAAGGATTAGAACTGCATTTTCAGCTTCGTCAACAAGTGCATTAAAACGGTTTCTCTTGCTTAGTGTCTGATTCTCCTGTGCAAACAGTTCCATCTTTTCCTTGATACTTTTATCAAACTCTCCGGCAGCACCAAGTGTAGATAGAATTTCCTCCGCCTTAACAGTATCTCCGGATTTAATTTTCTGTAATCCTGCAAGCATATCGTCTGTTACCTTACTCTTGGCTGTCTCTATTTTTTGAATAAGACTCATTACCTCTTCGTTATTAATATCCTTTTCCAGTTCAATTAATAGTATATCAAGGGCTTCTTTATACTGCTTTCTAACCATAAGTTGTTTGGCTTTATTAATATTCGGATTTTTTTTACAGTAGACCTCTACCTGAGAGCTGATTATAAGTAATGAGAATATAATAAGAAATTTTAAAAAAAATCGTTGAGTTAAATAATTCATCTGATTAAATTATCGTAATAATTCAATATAATCAAAGTAATTTTACCAAACAAACATTAATATTATTGATTATTTGAAACCGGTACAAAACTACCTCATGGGTATAAATTTATCCTCTGAGGACATCTGCATCTTTTCTCCCAGATATGCACCAATCAAACTTACAATTGCACCGGCTAGTGCAAGTGTTATATGAAGATAGATTATGCTTCTCATAATTAATATCGAATCCGCAATATTCTCTACCGGGATAGGGAAATAGGTATACCATATATCACTTGCCCTCATAACAAACTTATATATGAAACCATCCTGACCGGTCTTGAATATGTAGATCGATGCAGTAAGACTCATAAGTGATACCAATATAGATGAAATAGCAGGCTCGATGAATGTTCTTCCGGGTGACAATCTTGCAATTGCAAACCCAACAATAAAAAACACAGGTAGAGCTGCAATAAACGGGAAGATTAAAAAATTGGCCACCATAAAAAAAGGTAACGAAATCACCACAGATGCTACAATCCAACTAAGCCTGACCCCATGTGCCCCCTCTTCATGAAAGTACGGCTGCTTATTTATAACATGGGGATCCGAATCTTTAATATTATAGGCATATTCCTGATCTGACATCTTAACCGGCTCTTTTTTACCGTCAAATTCTCTTGATGCCTTAGGAGTATTACTGTCATTCCTGGCTTCCCATAGAGGTTGAGTTTTAACACCAGAAACAACCATCAGTGCTATCCGCTCATTCAATTCTTTTGTTAAATAATAACATTCATTACCGGTTAACGGATTTGTAAAAGTGTTACTAAACTGAATAGAACCGTCTTTTCCTGTCAAATTATTAAATTTATCCCTCTTCTTGATTGATATTCTAACAAAATATGATCTCCCGCTGTTTTTTGTAGTGTAGAAATCTGTTTCAATCTTTTTTATATCATTTATTGAAATAGATCTCAGTTTTTCTTTCTTATAAACAGTTTTCTTTATAACAAGTTGCCCGTTATCAAAATAGATCGAATTCTTTGTATTTAAGGATGCCAAAACAAAATAGGTAAAGATAGAAATAAAAGCAAGGAATGGTAAAAAAAAGAGGATGTTCCATGCCTGAGACGGATCCTTTATTATTTCACCTAACATACCCGCTAAACCTGAAAATACTCCAATAATCCAAATAGTTACAAAGAAAAGCAGAAATACTCCTGTACACCCAATCTTACCATTAGGAAAATCAGCTCGGAAATGTTCATCCGTCTTAGTAATTTCAATTTTAGTATTAGCCGGTCTTGTCCCCAGGTTTTCATCACCCCTGGATTTCAAGCCAACCTCTCTTACAAATGCGATAACCTCTTCTTTAGTAAATTCCCTTTTACAATTTGAACATGAGGCGTGTCCACCGGCCAACTCCGATACATTAAATGTCCGCTCTGTTTTACACTCCGGACAAGGAAACTTGAACTCAAGAAATTTAAAAATAGCCATATTGGTACCTCTCTAGAATCTATTAAATTCAATATACTTTGTATCAATACCGACAAAATAATCCCTTTCATCATCGACTGGCCTGTATTTAACAATCAAACACAATTGACCATAACCTTGAAAATATTCAATCTTAATTCGAATTCGCCCCTCTTTTAGATCAACATTAAATAAAACATCCTCACCTCTTCTTAAACCGGTAAATTCTGAGACAACCTCATCATTTATGTAAAATCGAAACCCATCGTCTGAAAGAACCGAGAATTCGTATACTCCCGCCTGTTTAACGACCGCATTTGATTCAACTTCCAAGAAAAAATCATTTGTAAAACCAAGATGCCCGACATTTTCATGATATAATTCATCACCTGCCGAAAAATTCAAACTATCAACAAATATAGTTTTTCGTTCAACAATATTTCTATTTACATCGAGATCCTCTATTACATCACGACTTGATAAAATCTGCACTTTTAACTTCTTATCGTAGATTAGACTATTTCCAACCATCTTTAATATTAAAAAAGTAAATCCAAGTAATACCAGTATGAAGAACCAGAGTGTTCTTGTAAAGTTTATTTTTCTATACATAATTTAAACCCCAAAACGAAAACCATATCCGTTTTAAAAATTGATCCGCTGAGATAGAAATATAGTAGGTCAAAGGTGAATAGAATATAAACACAGAAACAATCAATGCAGCAAATAAAAAGCACGATATAATAAACAGCCTCTCTTTCCTTTCTATCTCTCTTCTAAAAATATATGTAAAATTTAGGCTAAATATAAACATACTAAAAATTAGAGGGATAAAATAGTGATAAAGGTACATTACTCGATCAATTTTTAACATTGTTATCATATAGCTTAAATAGAGTATCATAAACAGTAATATAAGTTCAAAATGCCTCATATTCTTACTCGTATTATTACTCGTATTATTAAATGAAGAGTCCGGCTTTATAGGTTCACTTCTTTTCCCGTTTTTGCTCTTGACATATTTTCTTCTCTTGTTAATCTCAGATGCGGCAATAGAGATCATTACAAATACCGATGAAAAAACCGATAGAATCGAAGCACCCCAAATTATAGGATTGCCCTGCAGATAGAGATATCTGGCTACTCTGCCATCCTTGTGCCACCGATAGTTAATTGATTTGTTCCCTATAGGCCAGGTTAACGGATAACTTCCATTTTCACCGGGTTTTGACAGATCAAGCTTAGGCACTCCCTTGTGATAGTTAGACATATATTCAAGATTTCTAGAAACCATGACAGAGAAACCTCTTAAAGAATATGTTTTCCCGCTGGTCATTATTTCCCTGTATTCATCATTTATACTGTATGAATTGTTTCCTGCTGTCTTCTTTCCGAGTCCGCAATGGATGTACCATATTGCCCCAACTACAACAGCAATCACACAAACAGTAACAGAAACTTTTCTGATAAAATCAACAATCAATTTAATATCAATTTTCAGGCTAAAAATCTTCACCCTATTTGAGCTGATATAGAGAAATGGATATATTAATAGAATTATTGCACTGTTAACTTTAACCATAAGTGCCAACCCGACAAAGAGGCTAATAATTATATAGTCAAGTTCACCAACTCTTTCCCCCTTATCATAGGCCCGTATCACAAAGAATAGTGCCGAGAGGATAAAAGATATCTGAATACTATCAAGCATAGCTGATCGCGAATGGACTATAATTGCATTATCAAAGAGGTAAAATGACGATAGCAAAAATGATACAAGCTCATTTCCTGTTAGCCTACATAGAACTAAAAAAAATAAGATTGAGCTTATCCATGCTGCAAGTGATGGAAATAACCTTACGCCGGCAAAACTATACCTCTCAGGAAGACTCTGAATATAATCAGTCTCAACAAATGCCGATTTGTCTAGCCCGTTATTTACCCCAAGAATTTTCTCACCGAGGGCAATTAATAACTTACCCAAAGGCGGATGGGGTTCCATATATGCAACATTTTGCAGGTATTTTTCTGCCGATGCGATATGATAGTTTTCATCCCAGAATATGTAGGGCGGATTATAATAACTATTAAAGTAGGTAAAATACCCGACTATAAAAACAACCAATAATAGTACAAATCTAAGATTTCTCTTTTCATTGGTAAATTCTTTAATAGCAGGTCTTGATCGATCAAACATGTTTTTCATCGGTTCAAAGAACATTCGATGAACCATTTTTCTTACTTTTTCATTGAATATTTTCATAAATGTAGAATAATAAAATTTCTGAATAAATGTCAAGAAGTTTTTCTTTTTAATACACATCTTCATATGAGATGGAATCTACTTTAAGATGAAATTTTACTGTAACAGTATAGTATCCGCTCTGAAGAAAAAATAGCGGTGTTTCATCTATAAGGACTTTTCCTGTAACAAAGAGAGGTCTTGACTTCAAGTAAAAATTATAGCATTACATCTTGTATTTATAATTCCACTATTAATAGCTTCTTTATAAGCATCTATCCTTTTCCCCCAATCAAGCTGATACTCACAACGGCCGGTTCCTTTTGTCAACTGACCTTCTGATCCCATAAATCCATTTATATAGTTTTTCTGTGCCTCATGAAGCCTATAGGTCGCCTGAAGTTTTAAGGAAGTGGGAGATTCTTCCAGTTGACTCAATTTTAAATTAGGATCATTTCTTCTGATGCCGGAAATCTTTGTTATATCAAAAAAACCTTTCCTGCCGGTTACAGGGTTTTCTGTTGTTAATTCAAATCTATAACCATAAACCATTCCGGCTATAAATTCAAAAATTTCACTCTGAGCCATAAGGACTGCGTCTTCTGTCGTAAACCAGACCTCATTAAGGTCCTTGTTAAAATGTTGTCCGATTTTGCCTTCGCCGTAGACCTGAATATAGGATTTACTTATAGACTGACCAAATAACTGTGGTAAAGAGAATATTGAGAATAAATAGAGTGTAACAACTAAGAATAATAGTTTTTTAAAGATCATATAAACATTGTCGGAATATTATCAGAGAGTTAAACTTCCTTAAATAATCTATTAACAAAAATTTTTAAATTTACCGTTGATCTTAAAAGCGTTTCGATAAATTCAGGCTGCTTTACCAATCTGACTATTCTCTGTAGATTTTTTATATGAGCATTTGATGGATAATCGACCGGCGATAGAAGCGTAATAACTACCTTGTAGCTTTTATCATCATAGCTGAACCCCTTTGAGTTAACAAATATAACAATTAATGGCTCAGTTATAAAATCTTCATGATAGTGAAGAAATAGCGTATCTACATTCAACAGAATTGATTCTTGAAGTCCCGTTTTAAGTACTCGCTGTAATAATTTCCCAACATTTTCGCTTAGTGAAAACTTGAACTTCTTTCTAATATATTTCACCAGTTCATCTACAAAAGCACTTCCACTTACTTTAACTACTCCGATATCATTAATTGGCTTTAATGCACTTTCATTTACGGTAACTGAGTGGCCCTCCAAAATCGAGTAACCGGAAGTTGTATCTGAAAAAACTACAGTCAGGTTGTGCTGAGGAAATTCAACAGACAATCTTGACGGCAGCTTATTTAAGACAGGCTGCCATGCTGCACGACCGATTCTCTCAGATAACAGAAAAATATGATCTGTCTGAGATATATTATTTCTTAATGATTCAACAATACAATTTAAAGAAAATGAATGCATATTCACAATCTTCCATTTATCAAGTTTTAGTTTGTTTTTATTTCTACTTAGATGCTCTTCGATCTCCTGTGTAAAATCTCCATGTGAAACAAAAACCATTTCAGTCTGTAACTGAATTGATATCTTGTACAGACAATTAATTATATCATAAAGATAGTCAAACCTTATCAGATATGGCGGTATTATTATTATGAATCTATCGGAGGTATTAATCGGATTTACAAATCTATTAATAAATACTGAACGGTTAGAATTGTTTACAATATCATCAAGTGTCGATCCAAATATATAGAACGGACTAATACTTGAATTCTCCCACTCAAGACATAAAGCGTCCGCAGATAGATCCTTAGTCGTCCTATTAACACCGGAAACAACATTTAAATCAAATCTTGTTTCGGTAGTCACTATCATATCTGCCCCCCTTGCATACTCTGATGCAAGTTTAAGAACCTTCTCACCAAGAAAGTTTTCATTGCTCTCACTCATATCTGTCTTAACAAAGAGTGTATGCAGTGAATCAACATTGTTTTTTTCAATCATAAGAAGTGAAAAATCTATAAGCCTTTTATAATCATTTTCCGGCTTAAGAGGAATTAGTATTTTATTAATGAATCTTAGCTTGTTATCAGTTTTAGTTACACTTGATAATACAATTTTTTTACCAAAAATACCTGTGATGACAGGTCCCATAAAACAGGTAATAGTGATCATAAAAATGATACCTGCCAGTATTTCTTCCGAAAGCATGCCATAATTATAACCAACAAGCCCCGCTGCTAATGTTGCCGCCGCCTGATTTACAGTTAGACCAAAAACAAGCATATTTTCAACGCTTGAGTATCCCCTTATCAAACCATTTATAAATGAAGCAATCAACTTTGTAACAGATACAACAACAGTCATAAGAATTGCTAAAATAATTGCAGTTTTAGATGTTGTAAATATTTTAATATTTATAATCATACCGACTGATACAAGAAATGCAGGAATAAAGATTGAGTTACCTGTAAATTTTATTTTATTCATAAGAATACTTTTTTCAGGAATCAGATTATTAAGTGCAATACCGGCAAGAAATGCACCTATAATTTTTTCCATACCGGCTACTTGTGCAAGATAGCTTAGAAGAAAAACAATCATCAATACAAATATAAATTCTGTATTTTCATCATCTGCAAGTTTATTAAAAACATAACGAGCTAATAGAGGTACTAAGATAAATGATATTGTAACCAATAATGCCAGGGAGACAAATAACCTTATCCAAACCAGGCCGCCTTCATTTGAACTATGCAGCGATACTGTTAGTGCTAAAACAAGCATTGCAAGAATATCGGTTATAATAGTCCCTCCGATGGAGGTTGTTGCTGCCCTGTGCTTAACAAGTCCAAGTTTAGTAATAATCGGATAGGGGATAATAGTATGAGAAGAGAAGAGACTTCCAAATAATAAACTAGAAACAATGTCCAGTCTTAAGTAGTAAAAGCCTAATAAGAAACCGGCAACAAGCGGAATTATAAATGTTAGAATACCAAAGAGCATAGGTTCCGATGGACTCTTTTTTACTCTATGCATATCGATCTCAAGACCTGCAATAAAGAGAATATACAACAACCCGATATATCCAAAGTCTTTTATTATATTTTCAGGAGATGTAAGCTTAAATAAATAGGGACCAATAAGAACTCCGGCAACAATAAATAAGACAAGCTCTGAGACCTTAATTCTCTTGGCTATAACTGGACCAAAAAATATAATTGAGAGAAGCATTCCGAAAAGTAAAATGGGATCTTTTAGCAACATAGGACTCCTCCTGATAACAAATATATTTATGGTGCCTCCAGCGAAAAGAACTTACTCCTCAGATGAAATATTTAATGAAGCAAAAATAGTCTTTGAAGTAAAACCCTTAGCAGATAGCTTACGGACTAGTTTTTCTTTGTCAGATTGTGACTTGATATCTGATAGATCAATTTGTGACTTATCAATAAATGACTTTAAAACAGCCGCTTCCCCTCCGGCATTTTCAATTAAATTTGCTGTTATCTGAGTTGCAACAGAAAAATCCAGCCCTTTTTGAACCAGAGCAGCAATAACCTTAGATGGTCCGCATTGCTTATTACCTATAAGACTTTCGCCATAGGAATGAGCAAATTTAAAATCATTTATAAGGCCTGCTTCTTTTAACTTTGAGATTGCATAACCTATCTCATCATTCTTAAAACCAGCTTTCATAAGTTTTAGTTTGAGAATTTTTTCAAACTGAAATGAATGTTCTGTAATAATTATCGCCCTGTTTAGAGCTGCTTCCTTTTTATTCATATATACCTTTGAACTTCCTTACAAGGAATAAATATTCTTTGTAAGGGCTACACCACTATTGTATTATACAAAAAGGCTGCCATCCGGCAGCCTCTCTTAACTTTATAATATGCAGATATAAAACTCTGCCGGATATTATCTTTTTGAGAATTGGAATCTCTTTCTTGCCTTTTTTCTACCAAATTTCTTTCTTTCAACCATTCTCGGATCTCTTGTAAAAAACTTGTTAGCTTTTAATGCTGAGTGATTTGTAGGATCAATAATGTCAAGTGCTCTACTTATTCCTAATCTTATTGCACCTGCCTGACCTGATAATCCCCCGCCATATACATTTACTTTTATATCATAATCATTTTTGAAGTTTGTTACTTCCAAGGGTTGTCTGACAACCATTTCATATACACCGGCAGGAAAATACTCATTTACCGCCTTGCCATTTACAATTATAGCACCTTTTCCTTTAACTAGTCTAACTCTTGCAACAGATGTCTTTCTTCTTCCGGTTGCACATATAGCATTATCAGGTTTCATCATAACCGGCTTAGAAGTTTTAGCTGCAGGCTTAACTGCCGCCTTTGATACTGATGATGCAGCCGCTTTTTTTGGTGCAGCAGGTTTTTCTGCTTTCTTCTCTGTTGTTTTTTCGGTAGGTTTAGCTTTAGGCTTATCTGCCGATTTCTCAACTACCCCTTCTTCGGTTTTTTCAGCCTTTGGTACTTTTGGTGCCTTAGGTGCTTTTACCACTTTTTCAGTTTGCTCTGTATTTTCAGTATTATTTTCTGTTGCCTTTGCCATCTGCTTTTACTCCTGATTATATAGATGCGGCTGTAGGATTTACGCCGATCTCTCTGTATTTATCATCTTTATATACTCTTACATTTCTAAACATTTCTCTTCCAAGAGGTCCTTTTGGTAACATCCCCTTGATAGCAGCCTCCATAGGAAATGTAGGTTTTCTTTCCATCATTTTTCCATAAGGTGTGCTTGTAAGTCCACCCGGGTAACCGGAGTGTCTTCTGTACAGTTTGTCAGTAAATTTATTACCTGTAACTATAGCTTTTGTTGTGTTGATAATAATTACATTATCGCCTGTGTCCAAGTATGGTGTATATATAGGTTTGTTCTTACCTCTCAATATATATGCAGCCTTAGCAGCGACTTTCCCTAATGGTTTATCTGTCGCATCAATAATGTACCATTGTTTCTTTACATCTTTCGGTGTAACATTGTATGACTTGTATCTGTTCATATTCTTCCTCGAATCAATAATAAGTGGTTAGGGATAATATATTATTTTATTTAAAATGTCAATATCTTTCGTGAGGATAAAGTTTATTTTTTAACATTTTCATAAATATTATGATAAATTGACGAAAAAAATCTTATACATTCCTTTTTGTAATTGTTATATCCCATAATCAAAAATATATATGCTTTATAGTAGTCCCCGGCTTCATAGTAAAGTGCCCCAAGATAGTAACCAAGTCTGGATAGCATTTGATCTGACAATGGCTCAGCAATATAGGATTCCAGCATGGGAATTGCTTCACGCCTTGAATTTGACCTGATAATCGAAATAATCTTCATGTACTCATCTGTTGGATTAAGACTTAAAAATAGATCTTCATCCTCAAGCATACTAAACTGAATTCGGTTATGCGAATATTTTTCCCGCATAAATTCATTGAACACATCTGCGAATACCTGTCTATGTTTATTAAGTGCCGATTTGCTTTGATTAGTTAAATTCTTAATCCCCGGTCTCTTCAGCAGAAGTGGGTCATCAAATTTCTCTCCTGTCAGTGGATTAACATCAAGTGTTATCAAAGGTAGAGGGATAAAATTATCAAATGAAAAGTCATTTATCACTTCTGTTCTTGAATTCACATTTACAGGATTTTCAGTATAGGAGACTGATGGGATATATTTATTCATCCTATCTTTATCAAACAGTACTGCATAGTAGTACCGAATGTTAGGAACCGGCACATCAATAAAATTTCTGGTTGTAGTGGTAATTCTAGCTATAGAGATAGAACTCTCAGCTACTTCTATAGATGATATTGGAACTGTGTGCCTCTTTATAATTAATCCCATCTCCTCTATTTCGGTTGAATCATAGGTCCATGATAAATTCACTGTATTATTAATAACCTCAGCTTTGATGCTTGATAGCCCGGTTAGAGGCACTCGTCTGATATCAATCCCCTTAGTTGTATAATTCCTATGCATATACAACCGATTATTCTCCAATTTCCCGTCCTTCTCCGATACAACAACTGCATAATACCAAGTTCCGGTTTCCGGGCTGTCAATATATTGCTGCTCATAGTTCTTAAGAACAGCAACAACTGTAGCAACAGCCATTATTTGATCACTATCTATTACCATTGTTGATCTAAGAACCACGAGTTCTTTTGAAAAATTAACAGGATTTCGCCAACTAAGCATAACTTTATTATCAATAACAGATGTTCTAATCGCCGAGACAAATGGCGGAGTGTCTATATCCTGAGATATAATAGATATGGTTATTGACATACACAATATAAATATTAAAATTAACCTTTTCAAATCTGCACTCCGCCAAAATAATAAACTTTAATTAACATTAGAGTATCGGATTGTGATTAGATATTCTAAATAAATTTGCCCAATATATGGAGGCTGGGCAAAAATAATAACACTATGTACTCTTATGATAAATCGAAACATCTTCCGGTATCTCTATCGTGAAGACCGTACCGGCTCCGACCTCACTCGAACACTTAATTGTACCCTTTAACTGTTGTACAATAAGATTATACACAATATGAAGTCCAAGACCGGAGCCGCCTCCGGCTCTATTGGTTGTAAAAAAAGGATCGAATATCATATTGATATTTTCATGAGGCACACCAACACCATCATCTTTATATTCAAAGATAACAACACCGTCAATCTTACTGACATCTATTTGAATTGTTCCATTCTCCTTACCAGCAAAACCATGTGTAAGTGAATTTATAACCAGATTATTGAATATCTGCGATATAGATGACGGAAAACTGTTCATCATAATGTCAGTCGGACAATTAATAACAGTTTTATGAGTTGTTCTATTAATCTGAGGCGAGAGTGCAAATAATATAGCCTCAAGATAATCTCTTACATTAAATACCCTAACATTCTCAGTTGACTGATCTATAGAGAGTTTCTTAAAATTTCTAACAAGATCATCCGCCTTAGAAAGATTACTATAGAGCAGAGAGGTGCTGTCTTTTGTCAAGTCGAGAAACTTCTCAAGTGTACTTTTTTTAAGAACACCTTCATTAAAATCTATAAGCGTTTTTTCTAATTCCTGATTAAGATGTGTTGATGCTGTTATGCATATTCCGACCGGTGTATTAATCTCATGAGCAATCCCTGCAACAAGTCTGCTTAACGAGAGCATCTTCTCCTTCTCAATCTGCTGATTCAACTTTTCCTGCTCCAGAAGTTTTTCTATCTTTATTCTATTGACATCAATCCTTGCCTTGACGAGAATTGAAATGGCAGTAACTATTAATAATATATACAATATATAGGCAAATATTGATCTGTAAAATGGCGGAACAACCCTAAATCTTATCGTCATCCCCTTTTCATTCCAAAGACCATCACTATTTGTTCCTTTAACCATCAATCTATAACTGCCCGGGTGCATATTAGAAAACGGTATATATCTGTTATTGCCAAGATAGATCCACTCTTTATCGATCCCGTCAAGCTTAAATGCATATCGGTTCTTACCGGGAAATCTAAGACTCAATGAGCTAACCTCAAAAGAAAAGTAATTAATATTACTTGGTATCTTAATCTCTCTATTGCTATAAATATAGTTGGCTACATTATACTCCTTTCCAACCATATAGAATCTGGAAACTGATATCGGCGCAACAAAATTATCATCTAGAATCTCTGAAGGGTAGAATGAAATGTATCCAAAACTGGTACCAAACAACATCTCCCCATCATTAGCTGAAAAACTACACGACTTTCTAAAAATTACAGATGGAATCCCATCATCTGCATCAAAATTAGTCATCTTTTTATCTTTTATCGAATATTTTGCAAAACCTCGTTCGGTTGAAATCCATACATTATCATTCTTATCTATCTCAACCCCTCTAACAAGATTATTTGGAAGACCGTTACTTTCTGTTATGTAATGAAATTTACCGGTACTAACCTCATACATCACTAAACCCACATTAAAAGTACCAAACCAAATATTCTTACTACTATCCTCTCGCATAGAATAAACAAACTTGTCTTTTAATTCAGGATATTTGATGAATTTCCCCTCAGACTCTACAAATCTATTTAATCCGCCACCTTCAGTACCTATCCAAAAATTCCCTGAACTATCAACAAGCATAGATCCAATATCATTATTACTTAATGAATCAATTGCCCCCTCATCAGCCGAATACCATTTGATAGAATCATTCTTCTCATCATACAACGCAATCCCATTACTTCCGGTTCCGAACCACAATCTGTTAAGGTGATCTGTGTACATCACTATCTCAGATGTAGAGTGTCTGGTAAGATCCCCTTTTTCATCTCTCTTTTCAATTTTACCGCGTGCAACATCATAACGCAATAACTCAGACTCAGTTACTATCCATAGCACATCATTCATATCCTTAAGTATTCCATTAATTCTCGTTGGCAGGATCTGATGATAAATATTATTATTAGTTTCACTAGTCCTGTATAGCCCTACATTTGTAGCTATAAATACATCCCCATTTTCAAGTTTCACTATTGTTTTTATACTATTTAGTATTCCTAAATCAACACCCTTATAGTTTATATAATATGGCGTAAACTTCCTTGAAACTAATTTACTTAACCCCTCGCGAGTCCCAAACCACAAAACACCTGAGGAATCCTGAAAAACTTTTTTTATCATGCTGTGAGATAAAGTCGTTTTATCTAAAGGATCACTATACGAATTAGTAAATGTTCCAGATTTTCGATCAAAAAGTGAAAGACCATTATTAGTCCCCACCCACAACCTCTTCTCTTTATCCTCAAATACACACCTTATTCTATTATTACTAAGTGACAAAGGATCTCCGGACACATTTAGATACCTTATGAATCGATCATTCTCGGAATCATACATATTCAATCCGTTATCGCTTGTCCCAACCCATAGAACTCCATCACTATCAACACATAATGCCCAGACACTATCACTACTTATAGATGAACTATCATATGGGTCATGCTCATATCTATAAAACTTCTTTTCCTTGAAATCATACTTATTTAAACCGAATTGATCTGTTCCCGCCCAAATGTTATTATCCTTATCAATCACCATAGGCCAAACATTATCATCGCTTATTGAATAATCATCATCGGAATCATACCTAAGATATGTAAAAGTTTGCGTTTTTGGATCAAATACATTTATACCTCCGGAAAATGTTGATATCCATATGGTCCCATCCGGAGCTTCAAGAAGTCCCCATATCTGATTATCATTCACAGTTGTATTATCATCATCTTTTGCCGCAAAGTTTGTAAACTTCTCCGTTAACAAATCAAACCTGCTTAATCCGCCCTGTTCAGTTCCAATCCATAATGTTTTATTACTATCCTCAAGCAGACATGTAATATAATTATCTCGAAGTGAGTTCTCATCTTCCATATCATGCTTATATATCTTAAATTCATATCCGTCATATCTGTGAAGTCCACCCCTTGTTCCAATCCAGAGAAAACCTCTAAAATCCTGCACAATATCATAAATATTCGCATTTGAAAGCCCATTGTCAACAGTTAATCTCTGAAAAATATGACTATCGTCGCTATAAATACAAATTAATAAACTTAAATAAACAAAAATTAAAGACATTTTAATAATATTTCTCATAAACTATATACTATCATTTTATTCTATTGTTTCAAGTTTTTTTTATTTTTTTTATTTTTTTTATTTTTTTTATTTCGAATGTTCGTTTGTTTTGTCTTTTTTTCTTATCCTGTTTTTCTTGTCTTATTTATCATTTCGTCTATTATTTCCCATCTAATTTATCATTTAATTAAATAATTTAATTAAATAATTTTATTTGAATTATTTTAATTATTAATATATAAACCATATAAGGTAGTGTTAATATTACTAAGTTAATATTACTACAAAGTAAATATTACGAAAAAATGATTACTGATATTATTTGTAGTGACTTATAAAAAATATTATGAAAATTTAAATCTAATTTACTAAGAACTTATGAGAAGGTTTTATGAAGATAATCAATGTAGCGATGTTTTGTTCATCAAGTGAAAATATTGAGCACCATTATTTTGAAGCAGCCGAGAAGGTCGCTGATTCTTTTTGTCAAAACGGAATAAACCTGGTTTATGGAGCCGGTAAAACCGGAATTATGGGAGCAATTGCAAGAAGATACATTGAAAATAACGGAAAAGTAACAGGTGTTATACCAAAAAAACTCAATAAGGATGGCGTTGTATACAAAGAATGCACTGAACTAATAGAGACCTATACAATGAGTGAAAGAAAATCAATAATGTTTGAACTTTCTCAAGGATTTATCGCCCTGCCGGGTGGCTTTGGCACTCTTGAGGAGATATCCGAAGTTATTACCTTAAAACAATTAGGATACTTTGACAAACCCATAGCATTATTTAACTACAACAACTTCTATAAAGACCTGATACTCTTCTTTGAAAAATGTTTTATTGAAAAATTCGCTTCTGAGAATGATAGAAAGCTATATATCGTGAATGATAATCCGGAAGAAATATACAATTACATGATTAATTATTAATTTATCTTAAATTTATTCTAAATATAACTTCTCAAATTCCTTAAATTAGTGTATATTATATTAATTCTAATATTCTATTAGGATTAATTTTTTTTTTGGAGGATCGAATGGCTCATAAAATTTCATCTGATTGTATTGAGTGCGGATCATGTGTTTCTGAATGTCCAGTTAATGCAATATCTGAAGGATCACCATACAAAATCGACGCTAATACTTGTACCGATTGCGGAGCATGTGCAAGTGTATGCCCTGCCGATGCAATTTCGGCTTAGTAAATTATTGCTTTTCTAAACTTATTTTACTAAAAGTTTCAAAGCTAAAAGAGGCTTATAATATGGCCTCTTTTTTGATATCTAATCTTATATCTAATCAATTACAATTACAACTTTTCCATTTTTGATAGCCTCTTTAGTTGAATCAGATGATAAAACAAGCCTTGCATCATTCTCTGTAATTAGTATGACAGCACCTCTTCTATCACCAACTCCTGAGGCAACAACCTGAACCGGTTTCTCTCCGACCCTGTCGCTATGGTCGGCATTTATATCCTGAGCATACCTAACCATTCCCGATTGCTTAATCACCTCGGGAAGTACATTAAATTGATTAAATACCAGTCGCCCCTCAACATCCCTTACTGCAACAAAGAGAGAGGGTTGAACCTTAACGCTATA
>CAYYKD010000006.1:4197-23961 GCA_964471825.1 uncultured Spirochaetales bacterium | reverse complement strand
ATAGTTACTAAAGCTCTTCAACTCACCGCGTGCATCTATTATTATTCCCGTATACCCTGTTCTATAGTTGAACCCCATATAGCTTTTTAATGGCTCGGTATAACTTTCCCGATTTCCCATCAAAATGCTCATAATTGACTCATCACCATACAGATTTATATAATAAGTTATTTTTATTGAATTCAATGCAGGATACTCTATCTTATGCAATTTAGCGTTATCGATCAGTGAGTACAGCTCACGATTTTTAAATCCATCCCGCTCAAAAAATTCGAGAAGCGAAAGCCCTTCCTCTACATTTAGAAGTCGCAAAACCCTATAATAATTTACCTTTGTTGCCTCTCTGGCTTTCTCCATTTCATAGAGCCTGTTTGAAGCCGAATTATGATCATTCTTAACAAACATTATTGAATGAGAATATATTCTACCTGATAGCCAATCGATGGAGTGTTTATCATCATCAGAACCAAATATTGAAAAACAAACAAGCGATATAAATAAAAGGGATAATCTCATTTTTTATTTTATCCTTAACAAATCGCCTTCCTTGATAAATGAAGGATCTTTTATATTATTCAATTTTGTTAAATGTACCTGAGAGACTCCAAACTTAATTGCAATATGAGAAAGCGTTTCCCCCTTCCTTACTCTATAAAAACCTATATTATTTACCGGCTGTTTATTTACCTGCTTAGCAACAACCTGATTAGCATAATATCCTGTTGAAGGGATGTAGATTCTTTGTCCTTGCCATATTCTATTTGGATTATTTATGCCATTTATACTCATTATCATTGGCATTGTTACACCATATCTATCAGCTATAAGTGACAGACTATCCCCTGCCTTAATATAGTATATTACATAATTAGTCTTGCTCTGTTGCTTAAGAGTTTCCATGTTCATTGCAAGTATCTCTGCATTCTCAATCGGAAGCCTGACTTCATAATTGTAGTTTGAAGCAGGGACAAACCTTGTCCTAAGTGCCGGGTTTAATTTAGAAAAAGTATTTATATCAATATTTGCCGTCTTTGAAACATGATGAACAGATGCCATAAATGGAATGTGTACATATCTATAATCAGCCTGCTCTTCTTTATAATCAATATTAAATTTCTCTGCATTTTTTATCATTATTATACTTGCTATAAATTTTGGAACATAGTCACTTGTTTCCTTTGGCATCACACTCTTTTCGATAAGCTCAAAATAATCTGTAGTCCCACCTCTCTTCATGGCTTTTCTAAGGTTAAACCCTCCATAATTATAGGCCGCCAGTGATAGATACCAACAATCAAACTTCTCATATAGGAACTTTAGATACTTAGCAGCCTTTTTTGCCGCGATAATCGGATCCTTTCTTTCATCAACCCATGTATCAAGCTTCATCCCCATCCACTTTGCAGTTCCGGGCATAAATTGCCACATACCGGTAGCACCTTTATTTGATACAGCAATATTATTAAATCCGGATTCTATCAACGGTAAGTACGCTAATTCTTCGGGTAAATTAAGGTCAGAAAAAATTTTTTTAATCTCATCTATGTATGGTTCAGCTCTTTTTAGTGAGGTCTGTATAAAATGAGTCCGTTTTGATGCAAAATGTTCTATCTGTTTATCGACATGATAGTTTGACACAATAACAAACGGCTTTGATTTTTCTAAGGGTTTCACACTCGATTTTCTACAGAAGCTAATTAAACTCATAACCTCTGCTTTCAAATTTTCAGTATTTTCAACTATTGCCGCAGATGGAACATCTGAAGAATTCGGATTGTCAGAATCAAATACTGCTTCATTATCAGCTATCTCAAATGAATCGAGCGATAACTCTATCTTCTCTATCTTTTCTATTTCCTCAATATCAAAATAGGATAGATTCCCATCTATCGGATTGCTGTTATCCGAATCACTAAGTCTAAGATTCTCTGTAGAACTCAGACACCCGCTTGTCAACATTACATAAATTAAGACCTTTCCCCAAAGTAAATTCCTTTCCATTCCCATCCCCCATTAATTCTATTATCATACGGATAGTCAACTTTCTTAAAATACAAATACCATGTTTGCAGATAAGAAAAATTCCAGTTTGTCGTCTTTAAATATGCCTCAGTTTCACTTGAAAAATCCTCAAGTTTAGTTGAAAACACAATATTTCTATTCCACTTATTTGATATATAGATATCTCTGTATGAATACACCATTGTTTTTTCTTTTGACCAGAGCCGCCCTTCAAAACTGGTTTTTGAAACATATCGGCTTAGAAGAAGCTCATTACGAGCCTGAACTGCTTTTTGAATTTTAGAAACAAGCTCCTCAAGATCCTTATATATCCAATCCTTAGACGATCGATAAAACCATATGTCATTTTTCATAGCTCTTAGATCTATAATATTTTTGATGGCCTGATTTTTATTGGACATTGCAATTATCTCTTCCATAAGAACTACAGCTTTGTCAATCCGATAATTACTTCTATAGAATTCCGCAAACTCCTTCTTAAAAAGAGGAACATCAATAAAATCAGCAAAATCAACCGAAATTGTTAAAAATGCAGCCTCAATATGAGAATATGGTGAAATATTTGACTTTATTACTCTCTGTGAAGATATCAGACCAATCGGCATATAGTCATATTGAAGGTTATAGGCAGATCTATCTATCTTTGATAAATAGAGTAGACTTGATTCAATATTTTCCTTTTCCCAATATATCTGAGACACAAGAAAATTTAAATACGATTTAAACGGTTCTTCCTCTTTAAGGGATAAAACGCCAAGATAGTCGATAAGTGATTCTTCAATTTTTTGTTCCTCGGAGACTATTTTGAGGTTATTTGCCCATAGAATAAGATCTGTAATATCATTATTGACAGGTTTTCGGAGCAATAAAGCAGCTGTTTTACGATTTCTATCTATCGGAGAACTCAAATTATTATAATACCCTTCACAGGAAATAAAAAATAAAACAAAATACAAAATAAGTATGATATATAAAGATCTCTCTTGAATTCTATTGTAAATAAAACAGGTATTCTTCATTTCCCTTACTGCCTTTAATCGGGCTAACAACAATATCTTTAATATTGAACCCCTTGATTATAAATTCATTTTTGATGAAGTCAACAATTCTTACTCTATCATCGTCATTTTTAACAATTCCATTAAAGTTTTTTGACAATTGAAGCAGATCTACAAGTCGTGAATACTCAAACTGTGGTTTAATTAAAACAACAAACCTTTGAATAGCCAATTTTTTTTTTAAATATTCTATAATAGATACGCTACTTGTAAAACTAAGATCTGCAGTACAAAGGTCGATATCTTCAGGGATATCCTCCGCAGTAAGCAGCTGTGCTTTTTGATTTTCCATAACAACAACTCTACTATCAATCCGGAGTGAATAATCAAGCTGGTTAGTGCCGCAATCCACTGCATAGACCCTCTTTGCACCATTTTTTAATAAGGTAGAAGTAAAGCCGCCGGTTGAACTGCCGACATCAAGACAGATCCCCGAATTTAAACAGATATTAAATCTATCAAATGCTCGTTCAAGTTTGAGAGCTCCCCTGGACACCTCTCTTTTAATCATCCCAATAAATTCAATCTTGCATTTATCAATATCGACCGGTGAATTTACTCTGATTTCTTTTTGACCATTAACTGATACTGAACCGGACATTATCGTACCGATAGCAGTCTTCTCATCTAAACCATATTTTTCAATCAATACATTCTTTAGAGAGAGTTTCATCTTGTACGGTTAACCAGATATTCTATGAGTTGTATAAAGAATTTTTCTCCATTAGGGATACTCTTGATCATTAGAATAGCAGCATCACCTAGATTTTTTAGGTAATCCTCTGCTTTTTGCAGACCCATAACAAGCGGCATAGATGATTTCTTTTTTTTCTGATCACTACCGGTTTCCTTTCCTATCTCAAGTGTGTTTCCGGTTATATCAAGAATATCATCCTGTATTTGAAAAATATGACCAATTATTGATCCAAGTTCTTCGATAATCTTTAGGTCGCCTGAATATCCGGCATTTATTGCCCCAAGCATCATTGAAAGCTGTATCATATTGCATGTCTTAAAATAATTGATCTCATTAATCGACTCAATATCAAGTGAAAACCCCTCACCCATAAGATCGAGCCTCTGACCTTTTATCATACCCATTTCACCCGATTTTTCATAGACAAGCCTGAGTATCTGAGGAATTTTATCATTTTTAGAATAGGCTGATAGTATACCGAACCCTCTTGTAAGAAGTGCGTCGCCGGTTAAAACTGCATAGGCATCATTAATTATTGTGTGTAAAGTAGGCTGACCTCTCCTAAGCCTGTCATCATCCATACAGGGGAGATCATCATGAACGAGAGAATATGTATGAATAAGCTCAACACACGCAGCTAGGGTGTAGGCATCATCGTCAATATCACCAAACAGTCTGTTTGTTTCAAGTAATAATAACGGACGAATCCTCTTGGATGGTGAAAACAAGATATAGTTCATCCCCCATTCCAATGAGTGTTTTATTGCATTCTCGTAATACAATAAAGCTCTTAACCGCTCTTCGATATTTAGGTCTCTAACTAACTGTTGAATATTCATTGATATTATCCCCGAATAGCACTACTAACTGTGGATAAAAACCATCTTAAACCTGAGACAATCATATTTATCACACAGTCTGAGAGTGTCTCAGCATGTACAAATCTAAACCTATTAAAAAAAATGACGACAAAAAAGCCGTCATTATTGAAAGCGAGTGATCGGAATCGAACCGACGCTATCAGCTTGGAAGGCTGAAGTTCTACCATTGAACTACACTCGCAAATTATGTTATATCTTATATCAAATATTTTTTTAATTGTCAACAAAAATTTATTACTTTTAGAAATTCTACTTTTAGAAATTCTGTTTAATTGCCGGCGTGAGACGAGTAAAATCATTTATAAACCGACTTAGTGGACAGCCTCCCTATAAGTTAATTTGGTGAATCAAGTCTTGCAAAGTAATAACTCTTCTTGTCAAGAAGTTTTTTTATGCTGCGAACTTTGATAGAGTCTGTTGTGAACTCAAAATTATCATCACTTAAGAAAGGACCGGCCTCACTTCGGTTGTCTTTATCAAAGTCAGTCATCAAAAATAGATCGTCTAAAGAGATACTAAACACATGACCTCTGTTTGAATCATGCTCAATCCTTGGATTTAACTGTTTAAGCTTTGCGTATAAGAAATAATAAAGCCTCGCAGGTGGAAATGGAAATTTATATGCCATCAATTGCTGCTGTACAAACCATATTCTCTTTGTTAGAAGCTCAAGCGTCTTAACAAAAATTGACGGAGGAAGATTTCTCAATCCCTTCTCATCAACTATCATAAGATCGGTATTTTCAACTGCATAGGCAGTTGCATTTCTAGGTTTGTCATTAAAAATAGACATCTCTCCGAAAATTTGACCTTCACCTATAACAGCTAGAAGTATTTCCTTATCATTTTTCAGCTTTGTTATCTTTACTTTTCCCTTTTTAATAATAAACATACTGTTACCAAGTTCATACTCAGTAAAAATAATTGTTCCCTTATTAATACGCTTATGTTGTATAATATTATCAACATTATACAATTCAAAGGGGATTCCCGGCACCTTATTGAGCATGCTTTTTGCCATACTCACGCATTGACTATCAACATCAGGTTCTAGAATAAATGAATTAAGTAACCTTGATGCTTTATCAGGTTGTCCTATAGCTATATACTTCTCTGCTATCTCACACACCCTCTCAGACCTGTTACCGGATGTCAAAAATATATCGTACATAACAAGATCTTTATCCAACTTACGCAATATCTCTGAGTACTCCGAGATTATTTTCAAGATCACAGAGGGGTGATTAGAATATAATAGAGATATTTCATCCTTCTTAAGTTGAAATATCTCGCAATCACTTAATGCCTGAACTGTTTCTTCCTCGGTTATGCCCGTTATTGATTGAATTATCCCGAAAATATAACCGATCCCCTTTATGTCTTCACTGTCACCAAGGATCTTATTTGTGCGAATTATTTTGACCTGACCGGACTTGACTATAAAAAAATCTCCGGGATTGATTTTACCATCAAGATAGATAAATGCACCGGCAGAATATTTCTTTATAGGAACTTTCATTAGTTATCCTTATATATGTTCAATATAGTCAACAAGCGTTCTTACAGGAACCCCTGTGCCACCCTTTGGTATGTAATAGTTTTCATTATCTGCAAAAGATACAGATGCAATATCAAGGTGTGCCCAGTTATTATTATCGACAAATTCTCCTAAAAATAAAGCGGCAGTTACAGAGCCGGCTTCTCTAAAAGGAACGCCAAGATTACCCAGATCTGCAACAGGCGACTTTAAGTTCTTTTTGTATGGTTCATATAATGGCATTGGCCAGATAGCCTCACCGGTTCTATCTGAACTGGCAATAACATTATTTCTTAACTCATCATTCCTAAAGTAACCTGCAGCTATCTTTGTGCCAAGTGCAATTCTAACCGCACCTGTAAGTGTAGCAACATCAAGCACAATGTCTGCTCCGAGTGTGTCCGCATAGGAAAGTGTATCTGCAAGAATCAAACGCCCCTCGGCATCTGTAGATAGAATCTCAACTGACTTACCTTTATGTCCGACTATAATATCACCCGGATGATATGAAGCCGCATCAACACTGTTCTCTGCCAACGGGATTAATACAATTAGTTCTACAGGCAATGCCAACTTAGAAACTGACTCTATTACAGACAAGACGACCGCTGCTCCGCCCATATCACACTTCATATGATCCATAAATGTCTCTGTCTTTATATGCAAGCCGCCTGTATCAAAAATGATCCCTTTACCGGCAAGAATAATCTTTTTTTTAGGTGTTTTATGAGTGTAGGTGATCTTTAAAAGTCTTGGAGGCTGCAAAGCCGCCTGACCGACTGCTAACAGAAGATTCATATTCATCTTCGCAAGATCTTCGTGATTGAACACCTCAAATGCCAGGCCATTATCATCAACTACTTTTTTTACCTCATTTTGAAAATACTCAATATCAACAAGATTTGCAGGGCCATTTATAAGGTCCCTTGCTCTGACAACACTTTTAGAAACTATCTCAACTCGGTTAATCTGATCTGACTCTCTATCAATCTTCACATCAGAAACTATACAGACCTCATCAATGGTAAACTTTATTCCATCAACCTTCTTAAACACATTATAACTATAACCTGATAATAAGAGTGACTCCATAGTTGAACTGTAAACACACTCTTTATCGAGTTGCCATAGTCCGGGATAGATACGCAAGTTAAAATTTTTAATCAACTCACTACTTGCTGTTTTATAGCAAATATTCGCATACTCACGCACAACTTCAAAAGAAACGGCATCTTTCTTGCCAATGTTTACTAAAAAAAGTTCCATCCCATCTGAAAAAACCTTCTTTACGGCATCTTTTGATTTAAAAAAATCTCTGTTAACCTTAAGAAAATCAAGAATTTCAATTGGGTAATTATAAACAGTCAGATCATCGTCAATTAAGTATGGATAAAAACAGGCTCTGTCTTTACCTTCATATTTTTGCAGAATTTTCATAGTCTCTACTCGATTATTATTAAAATATCTGATATCAACTCATCAGATTCTAAAGAAGTCAAAAAAATAGTTCTCATCCAGCTTAAATGTCAAACCGTCAAAATGAAGTTTAACCAATCCCAAAACAGTCGGATCAGAAGTATTGACAATAAATTTCTTATGTTTTAGCGGATCCGCATCCTCTGTAAATGTTAGATTGATTACCATTCTATTATTAATATACTCAGGAACTATCAATCCTGAATAGGTAATATTATCTTTAGTTATTACAAAACTTCCGCCACTGTCGATCTGAAGTAAGAGTCCCGCACGATTTGTATATTTACCGGCCATAGTCTCGAGGTTTTTCTTTAATATTTGTTTAATATTATTACTTGAGGCCTCATCGACATATTCAATAAAATGCTTGTCAAATCTTACATAAAACTCTATATCAAACTGCCCCGGCCCTTTAACCTGAATCTTATTTGGTGAAACAATAAATACATCTACATTTGTTAGATTCCTGAACGGATTAAAATCATCATTATAATCAATTGTTAATCTTAATCCGGCCTGCTCAGTCCATATCTTTGTCAGTTTTGATATAGGATACTCATTATAGTAATCTGTACTCTTAATACAGAACAGATCTGCATCAGGACTAAAGGAGATAAACTCAATATTGTGACTTTTAAATGTGTATTTATCCAATTCTTTAGATTTTATCATACTCATATATTTCTCAGGATACCACACACCCCTTACGAAACTCATAAAACTCTGTGCAGTTTCATAAACCGATCTATCCACAGGTGTATTTGCACCGGTAGTGATAGTTGAAGTCGAATGTAAAGAAAAACCTTTTATTGAGGGGTCCCATCTATATGTACTTTTTTCCTGGATAAATGAGTTAGCTGCAGTATATGAACTGCTTAAGGTTATCACCTCTTTTAGCAATGTATATGAAGAATCTTTTGTCTGAAAGTTTTCAAACTCAATGATATTAGAATACCTGCTTTTAAACTCACCCACGACACCCATCTGATTATTAGATGAATTTATAATATATAGAAGATTATCGCCGTCACCTGACTTTCCTTCAATAATTACATTCATATCATCCTCATAAAAAAGATTGCTCGTTGTAATTTGATATGAATCATTATCAGTTATCAGTGAAATAAACTCAAATATTTTTTGAAGTGTTCCAGTTTTTAAAAAATCAAAAAAAACAACCTTAAGATTAGTTTCTCCGGCTGACTTGTAGGCTATAACAAATTCCTCATCAGAATCATTGTCAAGATTTTTTCTTCTATAGTCTACAGGCACAAAATCTTTGCCCAATGTGAGTTCCAGTTTTTCATATTGTATAGGTAACCCATGTTTATCACTTATACCTTTTGTTGAAACCTGATTGTCAATTTTATCCAATGTAACAGTGTAACTATCCCCTTCATTCCTGAAGCATGAAAATAAAAGAAAAAAAACAGGTAGTAATATATATAAAAATCTCATATAATTATTATATTGAATTTAGTTAATACTGTCAAGATAGGTTTTAAATAAAGGTTGTAAAATGAGCTCAATTATCGAAGTTAAAGTAGAAAAATGGTGTGATGAGGGGTATTCTATCGGTTATCACAAAGAAAAGGTCTGTTTTGTACGGAACGCAATCCCCGGTGAATTAGTAAATGCAACAATTGATAAGGAAAATTCTAAAATCATCTTCTGCACAGCAGTACAGATAAAAAAAGCTTCAAATCTTCGGATTGATAGTGATTGTAAATATTATCCAATCTGCGGCGGATGTGATTTTAGGCATATAAACTATCCTGATGAGATAAATGTTAAAATTGACCTTTTTAAGGAAACACTAAAAAGACAACTATCCGGTTATGACAGCAAACTAAAAATTGTTTTTCACAAGTCACCGTCCGGTAACAACTACAGAAATTCAATAACCTTAAAAAAAGACGGCACAGGTAAGTTTGGTTATTATTCTAAAAACTCAAACAGTTTTGTTCAGATCGATTCTTGCCTGCTGGCTGATAAATACATCAATAAAAAATTAGCCTCAGGGGTCATTAACGATTTGAAAGTAAGATCTGCAGATAGTTTTAGTGCAGGCCATTTCTACAAATCAATTAAAACCCCTAATAAGACACTCTCGTTCAGGTTATCATCAGATAGTTTCTTTCAGGTAAACGACCTTATTACAGATCAATGGATTGGATCAATTTTATCAATAATATCTCAATGTAAACCAAAAACAGTCACTGATCTTTACTCAGGCGTTGGGGTGATCTCTATCGCCATTGCCGGAGCATCAAGTATAGAAAAAATAACCGCTATAGAATCAGGAAAAGGCGCTGTAAAAAACGCAAAGGTGAATGCCGAAAAAAATGAAGTGTCGAATAAAATTGATTTTATCTGCGGTAAGGCAGAGGATATTTCTGAAATGTTTAAATATTCAGACCTTTATATTGTCAACCCGCCGAGAGAAGGATTAAACAATAAAGTAACCCGGAAAATACTGGATATAAAACCAGGTTTTATCCTATATTCATCGTGCAAATACCAAACAATGATAAGAGACCTAAACCTTTTGTCTAAAGATTATATTCCGATTAGAATTGAACTTTTTGATATGTTTCCAAGAACTTCACATGTAGAGAGCCTGGTATTGTTACAGCATAAAAAAGGTGATATTTAACTCTAGAAGCTCATTAATAATCATTTCACTATGCTGACTGACGAAGAGATGATAAAGATAAGAGAAATCCTTGAAAAAGCGGGTTACAAATGGGAGACAACTTGTTTTGAGTACAAGCTTGTTAAAGGAGTTTGGGAGTATGTCAAACATTGGAAGGAGTAGTGGTCTCCAGTGAATTTTAAATTGTTAGAACATTCCATCCTTTATCGTAGTCCTATATATAATTCTTTACCGATGGCAGAGGCAAATTTTTCTAGTGTTGATATCGTAATATTATCTGCGTGGTTCTCTATTCGACTAATAACGCTTTTTGTTGTGTGAATTTTGTGTGCTACATCATCTTGAGTCAAACCGGCATTTAATCTTTATTGCTTAAATAATACACCGATTTTAAAATCCTTGTAGCCACTCCAAAAGTCTTCTACTTTTTTTGAATCATTTTGCATCCGTTCATTTATGTAATTATCAAAATCCATTATTAAACCTCCGTAAATAATCATTCTTATATTTTTCAGCCAATAAGATCTCATTTTTAGGTGTTTTTTGTGTTTTCTTTTGGAATCCATTAGTTAGCACAACTAATTTTTCTTTGTGGAAAAAACATTAAATTCTATAAATATTTCCACCAAAAATCACCCTGCATTCCCAAATATCTTCAGTTGAAACCAACTTTTTAAAGTAATTTTTAGGAATAATATCAACTTCCGAAATAAGTCTTAAAACCCATGATATCTTCTGAAGTGTTTTTTCGTTTAAATTATCAAGAAAATGTTTAACCGGAACATCCCCATTATCAGTCTCATATAATACTATTTTTCTCATCATAATAATATTAGCGTAAATGCGAACAATATTCAACATTAATATTGTATTATCTTAAGATTTATCTGTTTTAATAGCTAACTTAAGATCACTTATTGATATAGAGGTTCTGTATAATAAACTTAAAAAAAAAAGCACTTTTTTAATGAAGTAAATGATTGTGTCAGGCTATTCCGCCTTCAACCCCTTCTGCCTGGCCTGCTCTATTCGATTTAACTGTTGTTGAAGATAGGTATAATTGGGATTTATCTTCATTGCCCTTTTTATTATCTCTATTGCCAGATCGTACTCTTTATTTTTGAAGTATGCCTCGGCAAGTGTATCAAGAAAGGCGTCATTTAGAGGCTGAATTTCACAGGCCATCTTAGCAAGTTTAATTGCCTGCTCGATATTTGTATCATTTTCACAGTAGAGCCATGCCAGATTATTTAAAAAGGTTGCATTCTTAGGTGATATAGCAAGAGCTTTTTTGTAAAACTCCTCTGCTTTACCATAGTCCGGCACTAATGAATACATATAGGCCATATCATGATTGATATCCGCATCATTAGGCATAGACTTGAGAACCTTTTCAAGAAAATCGATCCCCTTTTTGTATTGTTGTGATCTGACATACTTCATAGACAACTCAGAAATAATTGATTTATTTGATGGAAATTTCTCGACAGCTCTTTGAAGTAATCGCTCAAGACTCTCTTCATCTTGAGTCTTCTTATATATATCTACAAGATACATGTAGATATTTACATTTGAAGTCTCTGATCCCAACATCCCAAGCAGAAGCTCCTCTGCATCTTTATACTTAAATTGTTCAATTAAAACAGATGCCTTTATCAGATAGAAATAATCATTATCCTTAAATAACTCAGACCCCTCATTACAAACCTCAATAACCCTGTCTAGATTACCGTCCTCAATAAGCCTTCTTATCCAATTCTCATAGACATCTGTATTCTGATAAACCTTTACCAGTTCCCTATAAAATTCATCATAATTGAAATTCTTTGTATTCTCAAAAGTTAAATAAAAATTTATTTCATTATTTATTACACTAAAAAATCTATTAATATTTTCAAAATCATTTTTTTCTATCAACCGTTTTTTTAAATGAAAATCAAATGTTACTCTAATCTCATTATCACTAAGCCGCTCAGAATTGAACTCAAAAAAAATATAGTTATTTTCTTTCTTTATATTCTTTATGTTTCCCTCTATCACCTCATACCCTTCGGGGAATTTGTACCTCAGGATTTTTTTATATCCATGGAGATATCTCATGTTATAATCATAGTTTCTCAACTGAGGGATATTAAAAAAACTGTTAAGATCTTTTAGGGAAAATGTTACTTTTTGCTTACCATCATAGAATAGGCTTGTTACATCCTTTGCATCAGTAGTAAGCTGAATCTTAATCGGCCCTGACACTCTGCCCAATCCCTCTACTTTTAGATCATCTTTTTTAAGTTCAGGAAATGTTTTCTTCTGAGTATCATAGTAGCTTAAAAAGAGCTGTTCCTCTGACATCGATCCATGAGAGTTTCTGATAATCTCTGAAAAAACGCCCTTAAGATCATAGATGTAATTTAAAACACCGCCGCCGACAGGATTTATAACCATATCAAATATCTCTGTTATAAAGTTTTCACTATACCCTACTTCAGGCACTTTTATAAACCTGGCAGCACTATCTATGTAGGCAACCCCTGTCATTCCCTGCACAGAGGATGGAATATTTCCAAGCGTTGTTGTCCCGGTAGTTGTATCAAGAAACAATTCTCTATCAAACCCGCTCTGTATAGGAATATAGACGATCATATGATCGAAATATCCGATAGATGGAATTTCCTCTTTTAGACTCCCATTTTCAAAGGTAGATATAAGCATGGGATAGGCTTTTATTCCTGACCTTGTCAATAACTCTGCTAATAAAACAGATTGATCTTTGCAGTCGCCAAACTTATTTCTCAGGACAGTATCGGGGGATCTCGGTATCAATGCACCATCGGCAAGGGAGATTGAAATATAATGAATATTCTTTTGAATATAGGTGTAGAAATTCTCTACTACTTCCAGCTTAGTTTTATCTGTAAAATCAGGTTGCAATGATAGAACAGAGATTATCTTTTTATACTCAAGATCACTAAGGGTAGAATCAATCTTAGAGTAATATTCGCTTAAGGCATTATCCCAATTATCATATAGAGTACAATAAATTGAAGCAGACAGTTCACTTAGAGTGATCCGTTCATCTTTTAACCTATATACAGCCGGATTTTCTGCAACTGCAGTAATAGTTTTACTCCCGTCCTCAGATTTTTCACTTGACACAACACCCTGACCATAGATCTCATATTTTAGAGGAAGATTCTCAGGAATTGTGATCATATACTCTGATCTTCCCGTGTTGACAGCGGACGAAAACAGATGCCTGTCAAAAAACTTCTTTACACGATTGCTATTATTTGGGTTAAATGAGATCCTATACTCAAAATAACCGCCCACCTTAAGATCAGGGACAGGAAACTTAATATTCTTTATGCTGGAAAATGCAAGGCTATCATCTGATGAGGGTGAATCAGTTATAGTTATATTTCGTTCATCAACAGATTTATACTTGAAATCCGGACTATGAGATCCGGCAACAACAATACCCGGGGTGAAATAATGTGAGTTATAGGGCTGGCTAAAATTTCTAAAATACTCGGCACTTTGTTTATTTAAGAGTTTAACAATTATATGGATTGTGTATTCATAGTTATATTGATCTATTATATTGATAGATTTCTTGTTCAATAGATATTGAAAACTATCATTAGTTTCTGTTGTTATTCCATATAATCTATCTAACTCTTCAATATCATACTTTTCATATTCAGCGGTTTTAACTATTTTTGTATCGGTATATCCAACACTCATTAAGGATAGGTTCAACTTTGCAATAGAGTCATTTTTATTCAACACAAGCACCCTGTCAAAATAGGTTTTTGCATCTGACCATTTTTGGAGCTGAAATGCAACTAAACCGGCAAGCCTGAGTACCTCTTCATGATCATTTTTAATCTTTAATGCTGCAAAGAGGGTTCTCTCTGCCCCCCTATAGTCCTTGTTTTTATACTCCAGACCGGATTTTAGAAGCATTAATTCTATTGAAGTGGGATATTTTTCTATAAGTACACCGAGTAGAATAATCTGCTCCATGTCAGACCGCCCCAGAAGTCTTCCTCTAACCTCATCTAAGTTCACCTTAGAGTCCTGTACGGCACCCATCAGAAGAAGCGATGTCAACAAAATAATTAATGCTTTTTTCATATTCCTATCCTAAAAATAATTACCCGATAATTTTATCTACAATTTTCATTAATTCATCTTCGTAGGCTTTTACCTTAGAATCAAGTTCGACAACATTTTTGCCCTTTGTTGAAAAGTAGAACTTTATCTTTGGCTCAGTTCCTGAAGGTCTGAATGTTATCCGTGAACCATCCTCAAAATAATACTGAAGAACATTAGATGGCGGCAATACATATCTGCTTCCGGGTGCATCCGGGATTTTTTCATTATTATAGTCAATAAATTTTATTACTTTGACACCGGCTATTGAATCCGGTTTGTTTTTCCTGAAATGTTCCATTATACTACTGATAATTGCCTTGCCCTCAAGCCCCTTTATTGTCCTCGATTTCAAGGAATCCTTGTAGTACCCATATTTCATATAGATCTCTTCCAGATAGTCAAGGACACTCTTATTGTTCTGTTTAAGATAGGAGGCCATCTCTGTAATTAGAACCGCGGCACCAATACCGTCCTTGTCCCGGACAAAATCCCCGGTACAGTACCCATAGCTCTCCTCTCCTCCATATAGAAAGGTATTGTCTCTATCATTTTCGAAATGAGCTGCCTTCATAGCTATGTATTTAAATCCGGTTAATACATTAAACACCTTCACACCAAAACTATCAGCAATCTCATCCTGTAGTGTACTTGTTACTATTGTCTTAACTATGGCCCCGTCTATTGGAATAGATTTGTTTTTTTTCATCTCAGATAGAATATAGTAGATCATCAATGCACCTGTCTGGTTGCCATTCAGTAACACCATTTCACCGTTTCTATCTCTAACCGCAATGCCAACTCTATCCGCATCCGGATCTGTTGCGATAACCAGGTCTGCACCGGTCTTTTTTGCCTTATTGACAGCAAGAGTAAGTGCTTCAGCCTCTTCGGGGTTAGGGTAGACTACTGTTGAGAAATTACCATCCTCAACCATCTGCTCTGATACACAGTCCGGTGCAGGAAGACCAACGAATCTAAATGCTTTTTCCATCACCTTAGCTCCGGTCCCATGAAGAGGAGTATAGACAACCTTGATATCTGATCTCTCTATAACGCCCCTGTTAACTACAAGACGATTGACCTCCGCAAAGAAATCATTATCTATTGATTCATCTATATATGAAATAAGACCTGATTTAATATAGCCTTCAAAACTGCCGATTTTAACATCATTTATGGAAACAATCTTTCTGACCTCATCAATTATCCTCTCATCATGCGGTTCGGCAACCTGTGCCCCATCCTGCCAAAACGCCTTATATCCATTATATTCCCGCGGGTTATGACTGGCAGTTACGATAACACCTGTATCACAGCCAAGTTTTCTGATAGCAAAACTCAGCATCGGAGTCGGTCTCATCTCCTTAAAAATGTAAGCCCGGATACCGTTTGCTGCAAATACAGAGGCAGTTGCCTCGGCAAAATCCCTTGAGAAGTTACGACAGTCATAACTGACAGCCGCTTTTAGTTCCTTCTTAGATATGGTTTTTTTTATATAATTACAAAGTCCCTGAGTTGCTTTCATAACAGTGTAGATATTCATCCTGTTAGTCCCCCAACCGATAAGCCCCCTAAGCCCCCCGGTTCCAAACTCAAGGTCTACTGCAAATCTCTCATTTAATTCTTTATAGTTTCCGTCATTCTTTAGACTATTTATTTCATCAATACATTCCTTAGAATAGGGCGGATTTGTCCATTCTGAGACCCTGTCCGATACTATTTTATCTAGCTCCATACTTATCCCCTTATTTAAAAAAATTATTAATAAATCCTGACACCTCATCAAGAGGGATTATCCGATCAACCTTACCGGTCTTAATAGCAGCTGAGGGCATACCAAAAATTACACTACTCTCTTCATCCTGTGCAACGGTGTAGCCCCCTGCATTTTTTATAAACTCTATACCTCTGGCACCGTCTGAACCCATGCCGGTAAGAATAATTGCCATATTTTTTGAACCAAACTCCGCTCCCATTGAATAAAACAGAACATCTACTGATGGTTTATGACAGTTTACTTCCTCTGTATCATCAAGCACTATCCTGCCGGATCTAACCTTCATATGTCGGCCGCCCTGTGCGATATAGACATAACCGGGAGTTATAACCTCACCCCCCTGTGCCTCGATAACAGTCAATTTTGAGATCAGATTTAATCTATTAGCAAAGCTCTTTGTATAATGTTTAGGCATATGCTGCACAACAAGAACGGGTACCTTAAGACCCTCTTTTAGTTTTGGAATTATCTGTGTCAATGCAACTGTCCCCCCCGTAGATGCCCCTATGCAAATATAGGAAATATCTGAGGGCAAAACTTTTGGGATGTTGAATGAGGGAAGACCACCGATAACGGGGATCTCATCATCAAACGATTTTTCTTTAAATCTTTTTTTACCGGGCAACTCAAAATTAGAAAATATCTTTATCTTTGTTATCAGAAGATCACTTATAAGGTTGATATTTTTTCGCATTGAGGACAGCTCAGGCTTTTGAATATAATCTACAGCTCCCAACTCAAGGGCTCTAAATGTAATATCAGCCCCATCCTTAGTGAATGAACTTATCATAATAACAGGTGTCGGTTTAACGACCATTATTCTTTCTAGTGTTTCAAGCCCATCCATCTCAGGCATCTGAATATCAAGGGTGATTATATCGGGTGTGACAGTCTTTAGTTTCTCTAGTGCGACTCGGCCATTCTCAGCCTCGCCTACCAGTTCAAGTTCAGAGCAGGACACTATTATAGAAGTTAATATCTGACGGATCATAGGAGAATCATCAATAATAAATACTTTGACCCTATTACCCATTACTATTTAATAGCTTTTTCTATAGCAGACAACATCCTCTCAGGCTTAAAAGGTTTCACTATAAAATCCTTAACACCGGCTTTAATCGCTTCAACAATTAACTGCTGTTGTCCCAGAGCCGAACATATAATAATCTTTGCTGATTTATCCATCTGAAAAATCTGATGCATAGCATCGAGACCATTCATATTAGGCATTGTTATATCTAAGATAATTACATCGGGACTCAATGATTTGTATTTTTCAATTGCCTCAAGTCCATCTGATGCCTCACCGACAACATCATAGCCTTTGTCAACAAGAATCTCTTTTTGAACCATCCGCATAAATGACAAGTCATCAGCTAATAAAACTCTAATAGCCATATAGGCACCTCATATTTAAAAAGAATAGATTAACTTATAAAGTCGAAAAACATTATATCAAAATTTTAATAATATGAAAGCATTATTTTTTATTTTTTAGAAATTATCGTAATTACTCACCCACAGGTACAAAAGTATAACCACACATTTTGAATACCTCACTCTAGTTGAATACCTCTTTGATATTTTCCACACCTTATTTTATCAAGTTCTTTGTAAGACTAATTATTTCAATCTTTACTATATCACTGCCTTTTAGATGATCAATGTCTTTTTTTAATATCTTAACTGAGATCATCTCTGCCGGTTGTACATTCTTTAGTTTTTTCTCTGATATGATTTTGCCATCCGAGCTAACCCGTAAAAGACAATTATTCTTCACCATCATTGGTCGCATATAGAGAAGATTATCAATGGTATTACTGATATTTTCAGGAACAATGTAACGAATCATTGCTCCATGCTCAACCTGTATCTGCTGATCTCTTTTTTTACCTGATAGATAGTCAGACACAAAACCACCTGTCCTATTTGCCTCCTCGGCAACAAAGTCAACAAGATCATGAACATGAAGAACATTACCGCACGCAAAGACTCCCTCTACACTTGTACTATAATCTGAATGAACGACCGGACCGTTATGCTGATAGCTCAACTCTACCCCTGCCCTCTTGGATAACTCATTTTCAGGTATCAAGCCGACCGACAGAAGAAGTGTATCACAGGTAATATTCTCTGTCATTGAATGATCCTCAGTTCCATTCACAAGCGGAGTTATATCAACTGATTCTACCCGATCAGTTCCATAGATCTTTGAAACTACATGGGATAACCGTAGTGGAATGTTAAAATCCTCCAGACACTGACTTATATTTCTAGGCAGACCTGCCGGATAACTTTGAATCTCAACAACGCACTTAACTTTGACTCCGCACCATGAAAGGCGTCTTGCCATAATAAGGCCGATGTCCCCTGAACCGATAATTACAGCGGCACTGCCTGGAATGTAGCCATTCTCATTGATTAGTTTCTGAACAAGCCCTGCTGTAAAGACACCTGCCGGTCGTGTCCCCGGTGTTGCTATATTCCCACGATTTCGCTCTCTGCACCCCATAGCAAGCACGATAGAGCGAGTCTTTATGATAAATACTCCATATATAGACGAATAACAATTAACAGTTTTAACCGGAGCCTCTGCATCAAAACCGGTTACAGTTGTCCTTGTAAAAACCTTTGTCGGTGTCTTATTGATTCGCTCAATTAATTTGTGTGAAAACTCAGGACCTGTTAGTTCCTCTTTAAAATAGTGAAGCCCAAAACCGTTATGGATACACTGGTTCAAGACACCGCCCATATGATCTTCCCGTTCTACAATTGCTACGCTATAACCATTATTAACTATCTCATAGGCAGCACTCAACCCCGCTGCACCGCCCCCGATCACGACTGCATCAAACTCATACTCCTTCATAACTTCCCCCTAAGGATACCGGAAGCTCCACCCCGTTTACTAATCTTATCGTATTCCAGCCCTGTCTCTCGCATTATTATATTGATAATCCGGCCTGTGCAGAATCCCCCCTGACAACGCCCCATTCCTGATCTTGTATAGAATTTGATTCCGTCAAGCGTAGTATGGCCCCTTTTTATTGCATCAACTATCTCACCCTCTGAGATCATTTCGCATCTGCACACTATGTTGCCATAGAGCGGATTCTTCTTTACAGCTGAGTCCGCCTCATCCATTGTGAGATTTCTAATGATTGTTGGTTTGTCTAATTGAGGTTTATATGTATTTG
This sequence comes from uncultured Spirochaetales bacterium, assembly GCA_964471825.1. Classification (GTDB taxonomy): domain Bacteria; phylum Spirochaetota; class GWE2-31-10; order GWE2-31-10; family CAYYKD01; genus CAYYKD01. The sequence goes on along the minus strand of CAYYKD010000006.1, from coordinate 4,508 downwards.
ATGGTTTTAACTCCAACCCGGCCTGACTTAGAAGCTCTACAACAAGGTCAGCTATTGCGGGGCTTGCAGTAAGCCCGGGAGACTGAATCCCGGCAACCTGTATGAAGTTTGAGGTCTCCTTTGAAACTGCTATATAGAAGTCCCCGGATGAAAGAGCCGGCCTGAGACCTGCAAAGGAGGTGATAATATCCCGTTCTGAAATGTCCGGGGCAAGACGCCTGGCTGACTGAAATATCCTGACTCTATTTTCAAGGGTCGTAGCATGATCTTCTCTATCGTCTGTGTCATCAGCTGTTGGCCCGACCATCAGC
>CAYYKD010000006.1:3751-4187 GCA_964471825.1 uncultured Spirochaetales bacterium | reverse complement strand
AGACCCGCTGCATTCACTACAAACCTTGATTCTATCTCTGCACCCTTACTGCTTATTATCCTATGAACTCTATTTTTGAAATGCGATTCGGTTACCCTAAAATCAGTCGTCAGTTTAACTCCGTTAATTTTTGCGGACTCAACCATAGCAAAGGCAAATCGATACGGTTCAATAATACCGCCTGACGGTGCATGAAGCCCACCGATAACATCACTGTTAAGTTTTGGTTCCAGCTCACGGATTCTGGCTCTACTGCACAGCTCAATGTCATCTATGCCGTTTTCAATCCCCTGAGAATACAAACCCTCAATGTACTGCAGATCTTCCTCATTAAATGCGGCAACAATAATCCCGCACCTCTTAAACGGGAAATGCAGCTCCCTCTGCAGCTGATCAAATGCTCTATTTCCTGCTATCTCCAGTCTTGACTTGAGAT
>CAYYKD010000006.1:0-3741 GCA_964471825.1 uncultured Spirochaetales bacterium | reverse complement strand
CGTGAATAATCCCGGAATTTGCCTTTGACACACCGAATGAAACATCACATTCCTTCTCAATTAAAACAACTGAAATGTTGTACTGTGATAATTTACGGGCAATGCAGCACCCTATAACACCTGCACCAATAATTGCTATGTCGTATATCATGTTTTAGTCCGTTATTAATTATAAAATACCGAAATTATACCAAAATCTAACTCGTTATAATAAACTTTTCTAAATGTCCGCAAGTTGCCGAAGTCCGCCAACGGCGGATTTGGGGAAATGGAGCGTCAGCGATCATTTCCCGGCAACTTGCTGTTATCAGCTTGGGCTGGGCAATATAATTTATACTTCTCGGCTCAAATAGTCAACAGATTTATTGATCATCTCATTAAAATTTAGTGCATTTAATACAACAATACCTTCTATCAGTATAAATGCGTATGAAATAATTTCATCCTTATTTTCTTCATTAGTAAAATGCAAGGTGTTTTCTATCCAACTATAAAAAATTTTACCCATTCTTTGGGCTGTTCTAAAGTAGGGATCAATTTTTGCACCTGCTAATGAAATCAGTTCTAAAAACAAGTTGATATATGGACGAACAGTATTCTCATTTATAATACTTTTTACAAAATCTATCATCTCTTTTAAACTAAACTTCTTGTCACCTGTAGCTTTTAATATATCAATGAAATTTTCTGTGATTAACAATAATGTTTCACTCATAATCTCTTCTTTATTGCTAAAATAGTGAAGAAGCATTCGATCACTGGTTCCGCAGGCATCTGCAATATTCCTTAGCGACGAATCTCTTACACCGTTACTCAATAAAAACTGGGAAATCTTCTCTTTAAGATAAATTTTTTTTTTATCGAAATTTTTCATAATAAATCCTTGACAAATTGTGTAATGATTGCTACATTATAAATGTGTAGTGCGTACTACATAAAATAACATAAAAATTGAAATCATTCAATCTTTATGTATACATTTAAGGAGTTTGATATGAAGTTACTGCGTATTCTTTTGATCTTTATGACTGTCGGTATTATTGCCCTGAGTATCAATGCAATTAATATCCAGGGGCCAAATCTACTTAAGCATGCTGTGTGGACAGGATGGCAAGGTCAATTTAATTTTGACTTTATTTGTTACCTTGTGATTTCGGCACTCTGGGTTCTTTGGCGTCATCATTTTTCTTTTAAGGGAGTTGTTTTTTCGCTATTATCTTTTGTGGGCGGCATTTTATTCTTCGCACCGTATCTGATTGTTATTTCGTTAATTGCTAAAGGTAGTATCATCGAGGTTATTATCGGAAAGGATAGGCTAATTAAACTTAGTAAGTAAAAGTAACTAATGTGGCTATTGTTTCTAAAATAAAACTAGTTAACAATAGCCATACTAATTTAAAGAGGCTCTAAAAACTAATCTGTTTTGAACTTGTCAATTTCTGATTTAAGAGCTTCAATAGAACTCTTATTCTTCTCACTAAGTTCATTAACATTATTAACTGCAATTGTTATTTGCTCAGCACCACTTGACATCTCATTCATTCCATTGCTGATTTCCTGGGTTATAGAATTGAGTTTTACATTCTCTTGAATCACCTGTCTGCTTCCTATAAGCATTTCATGTGAACCGTTTTTCACTTTCTGAGTAATATCATTTAGAACTCCAATCAGTTCTAAAATCTGCTTATTTCCTATGGTCTGCTCCTGCATTGCATCTCTTATTGCATTCTCCTTAACTGTTACAACTTTAATCTCAGATTCAATAGCACTAAACTTACCTAATACATTTTCAATTGAGTGAGTTATTGCTTCAATTGAGAACTTTATCTTATTTAAAACAACAGCTACAGTCTTTGCCTGCTCTCCTGATGATTCGGCGAGTTTTCTGACCTCATCAGCAACAACTGAAAACCCTTTTCCCGAGTCACCGGCATGGGCGGCCTCAATAGCAGCATTCATTGCAAGAAGATTTGTCTGACTTGCTATTCCCTGTATCACCCTACTAACCTCAAGTAGCCCCTCTGACTCCTTTGCGACTTCTTGAATGTCTTTTACCACGCTATTCAAGTCTATTCTACCGGAATCAGACGATTCTGATAGCTTTTTTATGTTTTCAGAGTTATTTATCAATGTTTGTGTAACATTATTTATGCTTGCCGTCATCTCTTCAATTGAAGATGAAGACTCTGTTACATTAGTCGATTGATCCTCTATAAGATTATTCAATCTCTCAATACCGCTAGATATTTTTTCCATTGTTGCACTTGTTTCTTTAACACTTGTTGACTGGTTTGTTGTTTGATTTTTTATGCTTTGGATATTTGCACTGATCTCATTTACCGCAGCCGCTGTTTCATTCATGCTTGAAGATAAACTTAGTCCAACTTCTTTTAAATTTTCTGATTGCTGTTTAGATAGTTTGATAAGATTACTAATTTTTATGATAAATAAATTAATAAGGCGAACAGTTTTACCGTTTTCATCACCGGTTAGCTTCGGAAGTAAAATTTTTAGATTGCCTTCATCACTTACAAGATTACTTAAAACTTTATTAATATTATTTACCTGGTTTTGGATTGACTTTGAAAGATAGAGTGTGACTGTAGCAGCACCTATAAACCCCTGACTTACGGCGATACTTATATTTAAAATTGTTTTGGACAAGTCGAGATTATAATAATACGATAAAAGCAAACATCCTGCCAGGTTAAAAAATATTGAAAAAACTACCATCAAAACACTTAATGATACTTTAGTTAATAGATTTAAATTTTGCCTATTCTCATCTTCATTTACAGCAAAGTTGTTAATAAGAGAAAGAAATTTATCTGTTACCTTTTCTGAAACAAAGTAAGACAAAGGGACAGACAAACAAGAGCCGGATAGGATAAAAAATAACGCAATCAATATATCACTGTCCGGGGTATTTAATAATAATTTCAATGGCAGAATTACAATTACAAGATTTAGAAGCCACATTGCTACAAAACAAAAAGAAGAAATTCTAGGATATTTATAAATGAGGTTTACATTAAATCCAATATTTGAATTTACTGCCCCAATCATTATTTTATTAACTATTCTATGTGCTACATAATAGATTATCAAATTAATAATCAAATCAATTGTCATAAATATTAATGTCAGATGGATCTTTGTTTTCATTGTCAGCAAATAATTTAATGCATAAAAAACAATTGGTCCTACAATTATCGAATAATTGATAATAATATTATAATAAAGAGGCTCTTGCAAAAATAAATTTTGAATTTTTGCGAAGTATATTTTTTTGGAAAACAAGGAAAATTGCGGCAAAAAAACGCAGAATAATCACTTTATTTGAGTAGTTTTTGCCGCAATTTGACGCATGTTTAACAAATAAAAGATCAAGCAAAAAACTTAAAGGATTTTTGCAAGAGCCTCTAAATATTATGTTTTATACTTGCAATAACACTATTCTTTTTATCATTTCCTTCCATAACATTACTCCATTTAAATATGAACTAATAAACCAAGCACAATCCTTGCCGTAAACTCTATCATATAGATATTTAAGAGTCAAGGAAAGTATTTCAGAAATTCCCCATTAAATAAAAGCCCCTCTTTTTCCAAAAAAATACTTTCAAAAAATATTCTATGAACTGATTGTCAATAGCTTTTATTGACACTTAATTATAGTAGATTTTGGGTGCGATTTTAATTTTTGGGTAATAATTAAGTAGGCAGCTTCCAAAATTTTTG
>CAYYKD010000005.1:116740-129280 GCA_964471825.1 uncultured Spirochaetales bacterium | reverse complement strand
GCGGGGGTTGTATTTCCATGTATAATAACGATTTATGTTGACCGAACATTCGCGTTTGTTATCAAAACTCCACCGGCTTCGTATCTTATAAAAAAAGAGTTGGGTCTTGCAAGCGGTTCGAAGGTTCCTCACAAAGAGAAGGTTGGTAAACTTTCCAAAGCGCAATTAAAGAAAATTGCGGAAATTAAGATGCCCGATTTAAATGCTAATGATCTCGATGCAGCAATGAAAATTGTAGCCGGTTCAGCTAGAAGTATGGGTGTTGAGGTTGGTGAATAAAAGGGAGGTTTATAAATGAGGACTAGAGGAAAAAAATATATTGAGGCTCTCAAGAGGGTTGATACAACACAGATGTACGATCTTCCGGGTGCCGTTGAGTTAATGAAGAGCGTAGCATTTGCTAAGTTTGATGAAACTGTAGAGGTTAGTTTAAATCTTAGGTTAAAAAAAAGCCATACAGTAAGAGATACGGTGATTTTTCCTAATGGCTTTGGTAAAGAAAAGAGAATTCTTGTTCTTGCAAAGGCTGAGAAGGCGAAAGAAGCTACTGATGCCGGTGCGGCGTTTGTTGGAGATGATGAATTAATTCAGAAGATCAAAGATGGTTGGCTGGATTTTGATGTAGTTGTAGCAACTCCTGATATGATGAAGGATGTTGGTAAGCTTGGTCCTGTTCTTGGTCGAAGAGGTTTAATGCCTAATCCAAAAACCGGTACTGTAACTACTGATGTAAAAGGTGCAATCGCTGAGCTTAAGAAGGGTCGTGTTGAGTTCAGGGCAGATAAAACCGGTGTTCTACATATTGGTGTTGGTAAGGTTTCGATGGAAAAGGATAAGATTGTTGAGAATGTTAAGGTTCTTTTCGATGAGGTTCTTAGAAGAAAGCCGGCTGATCTGAAGGGTGAATATGTTGATTCTATGTATATATCATCTACAATGGGGCCTGGAATAGAAGTCAATTCAAAGACTATAAAGTAAGGGGAAGATAATGGCACAACAGTATAAGATAGATAAAGTTAATCATATATCTGAGATATCCAAGGAAAAAAACAACTGCATATTGACAGACTATAGGGGTTTAACTGTTACTCAGCTTGAAAGCATCAGAAAAGAGTTGAGAAAATTGAATACAAAATATTCGGTAGTTAAAAACAATTTTTTTAAGATAGCGGTTCAAGGTCAGGGACTTCCGGTTGTTGATCAATTTCTTGCAGGGCCTACAGCTGTAGCATTTTCAGGTGAAGATGTGTCAGAGGTTGTAAAAGTTTTGTTTAAGTTTACTAAGACACTCCCTGTTAAGGTGAAGGCCGGTATAATAGACGGCAAATTTTATAACGACAAAGAAATTGAGGCTTTCTCAAAATTACCGGGAAGAAAAGAGCTTATTGCACAACTTATGGCAACAATGAATGCACCTTTACAGAATTTTGTTTTATGTTGTAATGATGTTGCCGGAAGATTGGTTAGAGCTGTCAATGCAGTTAAAGAACAAAAGGAACAGGCGTCCTAGTGTTTGGATTTTTATATTATTGTTAAATATATACATCAAAGTCTTCATACTTAGTGTCATGCTTTGATGTTAAAATAAAAAAGGAGAAAATATGGCATCAAAAGAAGAGATTTTATCAGCAATTGAAAAAATGACAGTTCTAGAAATTTCAGAACTAGTTAAAGCAATGGAAGAAAGGTTCGGAGTTAGTGCTGCACCTGTTGCTGTTGCCGGTGTTGCCGGAGCTGCTCCTGCAGCTGCTGAAGCGGTAGAAGAGAAGGATGAGTTTAATGTTATCCTTGTTGAAGCCGGTGCAAATAAAATTGCTGTAATCAAAGAAGTTAGAGCTATCACAGGTCTTGGTCTTAAAGAGGCAAAAGATCTTTGTGACGCAGGTAACAAAGTCTTGAAAGAAGGCGTTTCTAAGAAAGACGCTGAAGAAATGAAGGCTAAAATTGTTGCTGCTGGCGGAAAAGTAGATTTAAAATAATTATTTATTATAATTTTTTTATCGACTAAGATGGGTATCCGAGTTAATTTAATTAATTCGGATATCCTGTTTTTTAAATTTATGATGTGAGTAAAAGTTAACTTTTGGTTAATTAATTAATTTTTGTTGGCTACTCCTGAGGAGAATACAATGAGCCATGTGCAATATGAAAGAAATCTAAAAAATAACAGAGTTTGGATAGGTAAAATAAGAAAAAAAGATGTTGCCGAACTTCCGAATTTGATTGAAATACAGGTTAATAGTTACGAGTGGTTTTTACAGCGAAAAAGAATGCTAAGTAAAGACCCAAAAGATCCGGTTAGAAATGAGGGGCTGCAGTACTTATTTAGTGATATATTTCCTATTATTAGTACTGATGAAAAAATGTCTCTTGAATTTGTAGAGTACATACTTGATGAAAATGGAATAAAGTATGATGAGTTTGAGGCTAAGCAAAAAGGTCAAACATATTCCATACCATTAAAAGTTGTAATCAATCTTAAGAATCACGAAACCGGTGAAATAAGACAAAAAGACATATTTCTTGGTGATATACCGTTGATAACTGACAGAGGCACATTTATTACAAATGGTGCAGAGCGAGTTGTTGTAAGTCAGATACACAGATCACCGGGTGTTATATATAGTTATGATGATAAAGCAAAAGTCTATAACTCTAGGATAATTCCATATAGGGGTGCGTGGCTTGAGTTTGAAATTGATGAAAAAAAGAAGCTTTTATATGTAAGAATCGATAGAAAGAGAAAGATACTTGCAACTATTTTTTTACGAATGCTCGGTTTTTCAACAAGAGAGAAAATAATCTCTCTCTTTTATAAAGATGAAGTTATTTCATTAAAAGAAAAGGCTGAGCAGGATGCTGCATTACGAAGAATACTAAGTAAGGATGTTTTTGTTGAGAGAGCAGATGGGCATAAAGAAAAGATTGCTCAGGCTGGAACTAAGCTAACTCCATTAGATATTGATAAGCTAATTCAGGAAGGTTTTTTTGAGGTCTCTGTAATAGATTTAGATGCAGAGGGGTATATTCACCACCCAATTATTATTAGTTGTTTTGAAAAAGAAGAGGTTGTGGTTACTAAGGATGAACCTTTTAAGGATGAACCAACTCATGCAGATGCTGTTTCAAAAATATATAGCGTTTTAAAACCGGGTGAACCCGCAACAATCGAGACAGCTGAGAAAGAGATCAAATCAATGTTCTATTCAGAAAAGCGATATGATCTTGGTGTTGTCGGTCGATATAAGCTAAATAAGAAATTTGAACTGGATGAAGCAAATCAGTCGCCAACTCTTAATGACACAGATGTTGTTGAGGTTTTAAAATACCTGATTAAGGTTTTTACACGGGAAGGGATGGTAGACGATATCGATCATCTTGGTAACAGAAGAGTAAGGTCGGTAGGAGAACTTCTTTCGAATTCTTTAAAAGTTGCATTCACAAGAATGGAGCGGATAGCAAAAGAAAGAATGCAGGGAAAAGAGTTTGTCTTGCTTAAACCCTCTGATTTAATTAGTGTTAAGCCAATATCTGCATGTATAAAAGAATTTTTCGGCACATCTCAGCTTTCACAGTTTATGGATCAGGTTAATCCTCTTGCTGAGTTAACTCATAAGAGAAGATTAAATGCACTCGGACCGGGCGGCCTTTCAAGAGAGAGGGCTGGTTTTGAGGTTCGGGATGTTCACTATACTCACTATGGTAGAATGTGCCCAATTGAAACACCGGAAGGACCAAACATTGGTCTAATTATGTCGCTTTGTAATTTCACAAAGATAAACGACTATGGTTTCCTGGAAACTCCGTATAGAAAAGTAAAAAATGGTAAGGTTACTGATGATGTAATGTATCTATCAGCTATGGATGAGGAAAAATATTTTATTGCTCAGGCAAATTCTCCATTAGATGAGAAAGGTAATTTTATAGAAACTCAGATTTCCGTTAGAAAATCAGGTGACTATACAACAAAGCAGGCAGATGAAATTCAGTATATGGATGTATCTCCGAGACAGATAGTATCAGTTTCTACTGCACTTATACCATTTCTAGAACATGACGATGCTAACCGGGCACTGATGGGATCAAACATGCAACGACAGGCAGTTCCATTACTAATACCGGAAGCACCACTTGTCGGAACTGGGATGGAAGAAATATCAGCGTATGACTCGGGTGTATGTATAATTTCAAAGAATGATGGAGTTGTTTCATATGTTACGGCATCTGATATTTTTGTAAGAAGAGATTCTGATAACCAGATCGATCATTACAGGTTGTTAAAATACAGACGGACAAATCAGGATACCTGTTTTAATCAAAAACCTATAGTAAGTAAAGGTGAGATTATTAAGAAGAATCAGGTGTTAGCAGATGGGCCTGCAATTGATAAAGGTGAGCTTGCTCTTGGTAGAAATGTATTTGTAGCATATATGCCATGGAATGGTTATAATTTTGAGGATGCTATTATTCTTTCTGAAAGATTGGTTAAGCAGGATGTTTTTACCTCTATACATATAAAAGAGTTCTCAATTGAAGTTCGAGAGACTAAGCTGGGACCGGAAAGAGTTACCAGGGAGATACCTAATGTGTCAGAGACATATTTAAGAAATCTCGATGAAACAGGTATAATTAGGATTGGTGCAAAAGTAAAGGCTGATGATATTCTTGTTGGTAAGGTTACACCGAAGTCTGATTCTGACACTTCACCTGAATATAGATTGCTGAATTCAATATTTGGAGAAAAAGCTAAGGATGTAAAAGATTCATCATTAAGGCTGTCTCATGGTATGGAAGGTACTGTAATTGATATTCAAAGAAGAAAAAGGGATGGCGGTGAGGATCTCAGTCCCGGAGTTGAAGAAATCATTAAAATATTTATTGCTAACAAAAGAAAAATCAAAGTTGGGGATAAAATGGCTGGGCGGCACGGAAACAAGGGTGTTGTTTCGGTGATTCTGCCGGAAGAAGATATGCCTTATATGGAGGATGGTACTCCGGTTGATGTTGTATTGAATCCACTTGGGGTTCCATCGCGGATGAATATCGGTCAGATAATGGAAGCACAATTAGGTTGGGCAGCAAAAAAACTAGACAAACGGTTTTCAACTAGTGTATTCGAATCTGCCTTAACAGATGAAATTTCTGAGAAGCTAAAAGACGCCGGTCTACCTGATAATTCCAAAACATTTTTGTATGATGGTAGAACTGGAGATAGGTTTATTAATCCTGTAACAGTTGGATATACATATATGTTGAAGCTGGCGCATTTAGTAGATGATAAGATGCACGCAAGATCAACCGGTCCATACTCACTTGTAACTCAACAACCTTTGGGTGGTAAAGCACAATTTGGTGGTCAGAGACTTGGAGAGATGGAGGTCTGGGCGTTAGAGGCATATGGTGCAGCACATACACTTCAGGAAATATTGACGGTAAAATCTGATGATATGAATGGTAGAACTAAAATGTATGAAAGTATAGTAAAGGGTGAGAAGACATCATCTCCAAATGTACCTGAGGCATTTAATGTTCTTATACAGGAGTTAAGGGGTGTTGCGATGAATATCGAGATTTATGATGCTCGTGGCAAAAAAATACCTTTGACTGAAAGAGAAGAAAACTTGTTTGCTAAGCAGGATAAGAATTTCTAATTTGTCCTATTTAAGGAGTTATTAATGAGGGATGTAACGGATTTTGATTCAATTTCAATTAAAATAGCCTCGGACGAAGTGATAAGATCAATGTCATATGGTGAGGTAAAAAAGCCAGAAACCATAAACTATAGGACACTTAGGCCTGAGAAGGAAGGTCTTTTTTGCGAGAGGATTTTTGGTACAACTAAAGAATGGGAATGTTACTGCGGTAAGTTCAAGTCAATGAGATATAAAGGTGTAATATGCGACAGATGTGGAGTCGAAGTTACCAGCTTTAAGGTTAGAAGAGAGCGGATGGGACATATAGAGTTGGCAAGCCCGGTAGCCCATATCTGGTTTTATCGTTCTGTACCTTCTAGAATCGGTCTATTACTTGACATCCCGGTTACGGCATTAAGATCTATATTGTACTTTGAAAAATATCTTGTTACTGACCCGGGTGATACTGATTTAAAAGAAAAGCAAATTCTTGCAGAGGAAGATTATTTTGACCTAAAAGAACGATATGGTACTGCTTTTCAAGCGGGAACGGGAGCTGAGGCAATTTCTCAGATGCTTGAAAATCTTGATTTAAAAAGAGAAGTTACCCTTTTACGGTCAAGGATGCTTGAAAAAGATAAGGCTAAGGATAAGCGTCTATTAAAACGAATTGAAATTCTTGAGGATTTTCGTGTTTCAAAAAATAATCCCGAATGGATGATGATGAATGTTGTTCCTGTAATTCCACCTGATCTTCGACCTATGGTTCAGTTAGATGGCGGTAGATTTGCAACAAGTGATTTAAATGATCTTTACAGAAGGGTTATCAATAGAAATAATAGATTAAAAAGATTGATGGAGTTAAATGCTCCGGGTATTATAATCCGAAATGAAAAGAGAATGCTCCAGGAAGCGGTAGATGCACTTTTTGATAATTCTAAAAAACGAAAGGTTGTAAAGGGATCATCACAGAGACCATTAAAATCGCTATCCGATTTACTTAAAGGTAAACAGGGGCGTTTTAGACAGAATCTACTTGGAAAACGGGTAGATTATTCCGGAAGAAGTGTTATTGTAGTTGGTCCGGATCTTAAAATGCATCAATGTGGTTTGCCTGTAAATATGGCTTTAGAATTATTCAAGCCATTTGTTATGCAGAAATTAGTTGAAAGAGAGCATGTTTTTAATATTAAGAAGGCAAAGCAGGTTATTGAGGCACAAGAACCGATTGTATTCCATGTTCTTGAGGAAGTTGTAGCCGAACACCCTGTGCTATTAAATAGAGCTCCAACACTTCATAGGCTAGGTATTCAGGCGTTTGAGCCAAAGCTTGTAGAGGGTAAGGCGATAAGGTTGCATCCTTTAGTATGTAAGGCGTTTAATGCGGATTTTGATGGAGACCAGATGGCTGTCCATGTTCCTTTATCTGTAGAGGCACAAACAGAATGTTGGGTATTAATGTTATCATCAAAGAACCTTCTAGACCCTGCAAATGGTAATCCGATTGTAGGACCATCTCAGGATATGATATTAGGTATAAATTATCTAACAAGAATTCAGGATGGGGTGAAGGGGCAAGGCAAGTTCTTCAAAGATAAGAATGAGGTAATGTTTGCTTATTTTACCGGTGCAGTTCATCCTCAAGCTAAGGTTACGGTCAAACTGGATGGAAAATATGTTGAAACAAGTCCTGGCAGGGTAATTTTTAATGATTCTTTACCTGAGGGTGTTGATTTTATAAATGAACCATTAAATGATAAACGGGTAAGTAAGATAATTGGGGAGATTTATAAGAAAAAAGGTACAGCTATAACTGTAAAAATGCTTGATGCAATAAAAGACATCGGATTTAAATATGCGATGGTTTTTGGTGCAACTATAGGTATGGAAGATATTATTGTGCCGGACAACAAAAAAGAGATTGTTGAAAAGGCGCAGATCAAAGCAGATAAGATATATAAAGAGTACAGAGATGGTATAATATCCGCAGAAGAACGATATAACAAAATTCAGGATATCTGGAAAAGAGCTACTAATGATATTTCAAATTCATTGATAGAAACACTTAAGAAGGATAAGGGCGGTTTTAATCCTGTCTATATGATGGCGGACTCAGGAGCAAGAGGGTCAACAACACAGATCAGACAGCTTGCCGGTATGCGGGGTTTGATGACTAAGCCGGGTGGAGATATTATTGAGTTACCGATCAAGTCTAACTTTAAAGAAGGGTTGTCTGTAATTGAATTCTATATATCTACGAATGGTGCTAGAAAGGGTCTTGCAGATACGGCGTTAAAGACTGCTGATGCCGGTTACCTGACAAGAAGGCTGGTTGATATAGCTCAGGATGTAGTCGTAAATGAAGTTGATTGTGGAACTATAAATGGTCTTGATATGGTCGCTATTAAAGATGGTGATGATGTTATTGAGTCATTAAGCGACAGAATTATTGGTAGGTATTCAGCTGAAGATATTCGAGATCCTATAACTGGCGACATTATTGTAAGTGCCAATGAGTTAATAACTGAGGAGTTAGCAGAGAGGGTTGAGACTCTTATTATTGAGAAGGTTAAAATACGAACTGTTTTAACTTGTGAATCAAGGAGGGGTGTCTGCGTTAAATGTTATGGTAGAAACTTAGCAACTAATAGAACAGTTGAGATTGGTGAGGCAGTAGGTATTATTGCAGCTCAGTCTATAGGTCAACCGGGAACACAGTTAACGATGAGAACATTCCATATTGGTGGAGCAGCAACAGGTTCTGTAAAAGAAAACACCCTAAAATTTAACTACAAGGTCTTGATAGAGCCGCCAAAGGGGTCTATTATTGAGAAAGATGGCAATCGATTGTTTGCTCGTAAGGGTTATTTGTATGCAAGTAGAGTAAATCACCATTTTGATATTAAGGGATGTAAGTTAATAATAAATGATGGTGAGAAGGTAGTTGTGACTAAACCTCTATTCTTTGATCCGCAAGGAAAAGAGATTTTGAGTAGTGAAGTCGGAATTGCAAAAATTATTGATAATAATTTGTATATTGTGACTCAGGCAACAGAGGTTGAAGTTACACCGGGTTCTCTACTCTTAAAGAAAGACTATGAAATGGTAGAGGCACAAGATATAGTTCTTCAATTTGACCCGTTTGTACAGCCTATTATTACTGAGGTTAAGGGTAAGGTTAAGTTTGGTGATTTAAAGATAGGTGTAACGATAAAAGAAGAGGTCGATGAAACTACAAGTACACAGAAGTTAAGAGTATCTGATAACTTTCCTGAGTCTTTACAGCCAAGAATCGATGTTGAAGATGAGAATGGTGTTGTAGTTGCTAAATATTTATTACCTGGTGGTGCATATTTAAACATAAAAGATGGAGATTTAATCAATGCCGGAGACACTATAGCAAAGATTATTACTAAAACATCAAAGGTTGCCGATATTACAGGTGGTCTTCCAAGAGTTGCTGAGTTGTTTGAGGCAAGAAAACCTAAGGAATTCTCAATACTTTCTAAAGTTAGTGGAATTGTAAGGTTTAAAGGTAAGGTTAAAGGTAAGGATGTTATCGTTGTAGAAGATCAGTTTGGAACTGAATTCAAGCATTTAGTGCCATCTGGGTACTATTTACTTGTTAGAGATGGCGATATGATTAAGGCTGGAGATAAAATATCTGAAGGTCCAATTAATCCGCATGACATTCTTCAAGTTTTGGGTGAGAATAGACTTCAAACATTTATAATGAACGAGATTCAAGGAGTTTATAGACTACAGGGTGTAAATATAAGTGACAAACATATAGGTGTTATAATTCGACAGATGATGAAAAAGGTCGAAATATCTGATGTTGGCGATACTTTTTTTATACTTGGACAGCATGTTGATAGATCAAATTTCCTTGAAGAGAATAAACGGGTAATTGCAGAGGGTGGGCAACCGGCTATCGCAAAACCGGTTCTACTAGGTATAACAAAGGCATCGCTGCAAATAGACTCATTCTTAAGTGCGTCTTCTTTCCAGGAAACAACAAAGGTATTAACCAATGCCGCTATTAAGGGGATGACAGACCGGTTGAATGGTCTAAAGGAAAATGTTATAATTGGTCATCTTATTCCGGCGGGTACCGGAATCAAGCACTATAGGAATATCAAGGTCTATGATGATAAAATGGAGGATATCGAAGCTTCACTAACAAAAATTAGGGAAGAGAAAGAGAAGCTTGTAGGTGAGAATGCAATTATTGCAGATAGTGATTTTGATAAAATAGGTTGATGGTTATGGTTTTAAAAAAACTCTTGACATAATCGGTTTATTTTGATAAAGAGGTTTACAGTTTTTTTTAATGGATTTTTAAATAATATAATGGAGAATATAAAATGCCGACAATTAATCAATTGATAAGAAAGGGTAGGAAAAAAGTTACATCTAAAACTAAGTCTCCTGCTTTAAAATCGTGTCCTCAGAGAAGAGGAGTTTGTACAAGGGTAATGACTCTTACGCCAAAGAAGCCAAATTCAGCTTTAAGAAAAGCTTGTAGGGTAAGATTAACTTCTGGTTTTGAAGTTACATCGTATATACCTGGTGTTGGGCATAACCTACAGGAACACTCTGTTGTTTTGATAAGGGGTGGAAGAGTAAAGGATTTACCGGGTGTTAGATATCACGTTGTTCGTGGTGCATTAGACACATTGGGTGTTGCCGATAGAAAAAGAAGTAGATCGAAGTATGGTGCTAAGAAGCCTAAAGCATAAGGAGTGAAGTATGTCTAGAGATAGAGGTTCGCAAAGACGAGATGTTTTGCCGGATGAAAAGTATGGAAGCAAGGTAATTACAAAGTTTATAAATACGATGATGTATGATGGTAAAAAGTCAGTAGCAAGATCTATAATGTATGGTGTTCTTGATAGGTTGGCTGAAAAAACGGGCGAAGATCCTAGGGTTGTTTTTGAAAAAGCTCTTGATAATGTTAAGCCTGTAGTAGAGGTTAAATCAAGAAGAGTTGGTGGTGCTACTTATCAGGTTCCTATTGAAGTTCCTGAGTATAGAAGAAATGCACTTGCAATGAGATGGTTAATAACATTCTCAAGAAAAAGGTCGGAAAAAACAATGACTTTAAAACTTTCTAATGAGTTGTTAGATGCATATAATAGTACAGGAACATCTTTTAAGAGAAAAGAAGATACGCATAAGATGGCAGAAGCTAACAAGGCTTTCAGTCATTTTAGATGGTAAAAAAGGATTAATAAATGGCTAGGAAATATTCACTTGAAAAAACAAGAAATATAGGAATAATGGCGCACATAGACGCGGGTAAAACAACCACAACAGAGCGGATATTGTTTTACACAGGTGTTTCTCATAAGATTGGTGAGGTTCATGATGGTGCTGCTACAATGGATTGGATGGAGCAGGAAAAAGAGCGGGGAATTACAATCACTTCAGCTGCTACAACTTGTGCTTGGAATGATACCAGGATTAATATAATTGATACTCCTGGGCATGTGGATTTTACAGTAGAAGTTGAACGATCATTGAGAGTTCTTGATAGTGCAGTTGGTGTATTCTGTGCTGTTGGCGGGGTTCAACCTCAGTCAGAGACAGTGTGGAGACAGGCTAATAAGTATCATGTTCCAAGGTTGATATTTGTAAATAAGATGGATAGATTGGGTGGTGATTTTTACTCGGTTGTTGATCAGTGCAGGTCAAAACTCGGTGCGAATGCTGTGCCAATTGTTATACCTATCGGATCTGAAGATGGTTTTAAGGGTGTAGTTGATTTAATTGAAATGAAGGCTAGGATTTATACAGATGTTCAAGAGTTAGTTAACTTTGAAATAGTTGATGTTCCGGCTGAACTTCTTGAGAAAGCAAAGAAATATCGTGCTGAAATGGTAGAGAGTGTTTGTGATTTCAATGAAGATTTAATGGAAAAATACCTTGAGGGTGAAGAGCTAACAATAGAAGAGATAAAAAGAGGTTTGAGAAAGGCCGCTTGTGATGTTAAATTATTTCCTATGTTATGCGGCTCGTCATTCAAAAATAAAGCTGTGCAGTTCTTGTTAGATGCAGTTGTGGCTTATATGCCATCTCCATTAGATGTTCCGCATATTAAGGGTATTAGGCCTGAAGATGGCGAGACTATAGAAAGGGTTTCCGGGGATGATCAACCGTTCTCAGCATTGGCGTTTAAGATCATGACAGATCCTTATGTTGGAAAGCTTACTTTTTTTAGAGTTTATTCAGGGGTATTATCAGCCGGTAGTTATGTTATGAATGCTACAAGAGATAAAAAAGAAAGGGTTGGTCGTTTGTTACAGATGCATGCAAACAAAAGAGAGGAAATTACTGATGTTTGTGCCGGTGATATTGCAGCTGCGGTTGGTTTGAAGTATACTACAACCGGAGATACGCTATGTGATGATAAATTTCCGGTAATATTAGAGTCTATGGTTTTTCCTGAGCCGGTTATTTCTGTTGCTATAGAGCCAAAGTCTAAGGGAGATAATGATAAGTTAATTAATGCCTTAGATAAGTTGTCAGAAGAAGATCCAACATTTAGAGTTAGGGTAGATGCTGAGACTGGACAAACTATTATCAGTGGAATGGGCGAGCTACATCTAGAGATTATTGTAGATAGAATATTTAGGGAATTTAAAGTTGCAGCAAATGTTGGTGCACCTCAGGTTGCGTATAGAGAAACAATAAAGGGTAGTTGTGATATTAATCACAAAAATTCTATTTTGATCTGATCGTGGACGTGTATTTATCTTTTGGTAATTTTGCCGTAGATAAATGGATATCGGATATGTGCATCATTCCGAAAAACATGCACTTTCGGGTCGGGTATAAACAATAGAGGAGAAAGAGATGGGGAAAATTATTTGCAAACAATGTGACTTCAAGTCACCCGCAGCGC
>CAYYKD010000005.1:84979-116730 GCA_964471825.1 uncultured Spirochaetales bacterium | reverse complement strand
TTGCGTATAGAGAAACAATAAAGGGTAGTTGTGATATTAATCACAAATATGCAAAACAATCAGGCGGACATGGTCAATATGGTCATGTTCTGATTAAGTTTGAAGCCGTACCGCCTGGAACAGGGTTTATTTTCGAAAATAAAGTTGTAGGTGGTAAGATTCCAAAAGAATTTATTCCTGCTGTTCAAAAGGGGCTTGAAGAGGCTATGCAATCAGGTGTATTGGCTGGATATCCAGTTGTTGATTTCAAGGCGATTCTTTATGATGGTTCATATCACGATGTCGATTCATCTGAAATGGCATTTAAGATATGTGCAATTCAGGCTTTTAAGGAAGGAATGAAAAAAGCAACTCCAATTTTGCTTGAACCTGTTATGGATGTTGAAGTTGTAACACCTGATGATTATATGGGTGATATAATGGGTAACATAAGCTCAAAACGAGGTCGAGTTGAAAAAATGGAGGACAAGTTAGGGGCAAAAATTATTAAAGCAAAAATTCCATTAGCAAATATGTTTGGTTATTCTACAGATCTACGATCAATGTCGCAAGGGCGTGCTAACTACACAATGCAATTTGATCATTATGAAGAGATGCCAAGAAATATTTCTGATGAAATTGTAAAGAAGTATTCTACAGCTAAGTAAATTTAAAAAATGGTGATTTTTAGGAGGAGATGAAGATGGCAAAAGAAACATTTAACAGAAATAAGCCGCATGTGAATGTAGGAACTATTGGTCACGTTGATCATGGTAAAACAACCTTGACAGCTGCATTGACTATGTATAGTGCGAGCAAGATGGGTACAAAGGCATTGAAATATGAAGATATTGACAATGCACCTGAAGAGAAGGCGAGAGGTATTACTATCAATACCAGACATGTTGAGTATGAAACAGAA
The DNA here is from genome assembly GCA_964471825.1 of uncultured Spirochaetales bacterium. GTDB lineage: Bacteria > Spirochaetota > GWE2-31-10 > GWE2-31-10 > CAYYKD01 > CAYYKD01. Next base: position 115,829 of record CAYYKD010000005.1, on the reverse strand, counting down.
AAAAGACATTATGCGCATGTGGATTGTCCGGGACACGCCGATTATGTTAAGAACATGATAACAGGTGCTGCTCAGATGGATGGTGCGATATTAGTAGTAGCCGCAACAGACGGTGCTATGCCGCAAACAAGAGAGCATATACTCTTGGCAAGACAGGTTGAGGTTCCATATATTGTTGTTTTTATGAACAAGTGTGATATGGTTGATGATGCAGAGCTTCTTGACATTGTTGAAATGGATATTAGAGAGCTTTTAAGTGAGTATGGTTTTCCTGGGGATATCACTCCGGTTATTAGGGGATCTGCTAAGGAAGCTATGGATAATCCGGCTGATGTAACTAAGACAAAGTGTATTCAAGAATTACTTGATGCGGTCGACACATTCATCCCTGAGCCTGAGAGACAAGAAAATCTTGATTTCTTAATGCCTGTTGAGGATGTGTTCTCAATATCAGGTAGAGGTACTGTAGCAACGGGTAGAATCGAAAGAGGAACTATAAATGTTGGTAATGAAGTTGAGTTAGTTGGTATTAGACCTACTCAAAAAACTACAGTAACCGGTGTTGAGATGTTCAATAAGTTGCTTGATAAGGGTATAGCTGGGGATAATGTTGGTCTATTATTGAGAGGTATTGACAAGAAGGCGATCATTAGAGGACAGGTTCTTGCAAAGATCGGATCTATTACTCCGCATAAGAAATTCAAGGCACAAACATATATTCTTAAAAAAGAAGAAGGTGGAAGACACACAGCCTTCTTTACCGGTTATAGACCTCAGTTTTTCTTTAGAACAACAGATGTAACAGGTTTTGTTACATTGCCTGAGGGAACTGAAATGGTTATGCCTGGTGATCAAGTAGAATTGGCATGTGAGTTGATCACTACTATAGCAATGGAGAAAAATCTTAGATTTGCTATTAGAGAGGGTGGACGAACTGTTGGTGCTGGTACAGTATTGGAAATTATCGAATAGTATTTTGTGATGGTTTAAAAAAATCACCGGAAGAATAAATCCGGTGATTTTTTTTCCTTATGGAAATTTAAATTTAGATTGATTGAATTTAGATTCATGGATACAAAATTTCTTTGATTCTAAAATATGATTAATTTTTTTTAGTTAATGAGGCTCTTGCAAAAACCTCTTTAGTTTTTTGCTTAATCTTTTATTTGTTAAACACGCGTCAAAATGCTGTAAAATATAAACAGGGTGTTTGGTATACCGGCGTGGACATGAGGTACATAAGCCGGTGCAAACTCAAATAGTGTAATTATTCTCGAGTTTTTTTGACACACTTTTCTTTGTTTTTCAAAAAAATATTCTTCGCAAAAATTCAAAATTTATTTTTGGAAGAGCCTCTAATTATTGATATTTATTTATCTTTTGTATTAGTTTTATTGCAAAGTAGAATAAATATTTGAATTTACATAATCTATGAATTCAAAATATTCATACATTATATAGCTTTTTTTAGTTAGCTTTGTATCTTGTTTAGAGTTTATTGTAGGTTTGCGTGGTTGTGAGTAATTAACTCATCATGAGTTTAAAATATTATAAAAAATGCTTGATTAATTTGTGTTGTTATGATATATTCGTCCGCACATAATTAAGAGCGATAAATTAAGAGGGATTGAAATGGCTGAGCAAAAAATACGAGTAAGGTTACGAGGGTTTGATGTTGATTTGGTAGACCAGGCTGCGAAGTCTATAGTCGGAGTTGTAAGAAAGTCTGGAGCAGAAATTTCAGGCCCTATTCCTTTACCGACTGAAATTAATAAATATACGGTTTTAAAGTCTGTTCATGTTAATATCAAATCTAGAGAGCAGTTTGAGATGAGAACGCATAAAAGACTTATTGATATACGGCCAGTTGACGGAACAATGGAAGCTATGATGAGATTAGAGTTAGCTGCTGGTGTCGATGTTGATATTAAACAATATTAAGATTTAGAATAATAAGGATTTAAGTATGAATGGCTTGATTGGTAAAAAAATAGGTATGACTCAGTTGTTTGATGAAAAAGGTGTTGTTTTACCTGTAACTGCTATTTCAATTGATAGGAATGTCATTGTTGGTTTTAAAACACTTGAAAGAGATGGTTACAATGCGTTGATTTTGGGTGTGGATGAGCAAAAAGAATCAAGGTTGGCAAAGCCTTATATTAACCAGTTTAAGAATGGTGTAAAACCTTTATCGTTCTTAAAAGAATTCAAAGTAGATAAGCTTGATGGCATTTCAGTTGGTGATGAGTATGGTGTCGAGGTCCTAGAGTCAGTTGAGTTTGTTGATGTTACCGGTTTCTCTAAGGGGAAAGGGTTTCAGGGAGTAATGAAAAGGTGGAATTTTAGTGGTGGTAGAAAATCACATGGATCAAAATTTCATAGACAAAATGGATCAACAGGTCAAAATACTGAACCTTCAAAAGGCTTTAAGGGTGTAAAGAGAGCGGGAAGAATGGGTAATGAGAGAGTTACTGTTCAAAGCCTAAAGGTTGCGAAGATCGATGTAGAGCAAGGTGTTGTTTTCCTTAAAGGTGCGGTGCCTGGGCCTAAAAGAAGTAGAATTTTAATAAATAAAGCCGTTAAAAGGTCTTAGAAGAGGTGTTTTATGAATATAGATAAATATGATGTTTCGGGTAAATCGATTGGTAAGATAGAGTTAAATGAGGCTGTTTTTGGTCTTATTCCTAATAAAAGTGTTATATATGAGTCGATTAAGGCTGAGTTGGCTAACCGGAGACAAGGGACTCATGATGTAAAGACTAAGTCTGAGGTTGCTTATACCGGTGCTAAACCATTTAAGCAAAAAGGTACAGGTAGAGCAAGGGCAGGAGAGAGAAGTAGCCCGGTTTGGGTTGGCGGTGGTATAGCGTTTGGCCCTACTCCTAGAGATCATTCTATCAGATTGCCCAAAAAAGTTAAGCAATTAGCTTATAGGTCTTTGCTGTCAATGAAGTTGTCTCAGGGTGGTCTTCGTGTAGTTCAAGGATTAACTGTAGATTCAGGAAAGACAAAAGACCTTGTTGGTATCCTAAAGAATTTCGCTGAGAATAAGAAATTCGTTGTTGTTTTAGACGATGTTCAAAATGCAGAATTCGTAAAAAGAGCTGGAAGAAATTTGCCAAATGTAAAGTGTTTAAGTTACAATAGGATGAATTGTCATGCTTTATATTATACAGATGTTTTGGTGGTGTCAGAAGATGCTGCTCAAAAGTTAAATGTTTTCCTAGCTAAATAATAATGAGGTGTTAGTATGTTGTTAGAAGATATAATTGTTAGACCTGTTGTAACGGAAAAGTCCACGGGTTTGCGAGATAAAAACAATGTTTATGTGTTCGTCGTTGATAAAAATGCTAATAAAATACAAGTAAAAGAAGCGATACAAAAACTTTTTAATGTATCAGTGGTTAGTGTAAATATGATCAATGTTGATGGAAAGTTAAAAAGAGTCAGATATAAAGCTGGATTAACAGCTTCATATAAAAAAGCTTATATTAAAATAAAAGCTGGTGATAAAATAGGTATATTTGAAGGTGCATAGTTAATATTTAAATTGGAGATAATATATGGCAATAAAGAGGTATAATCCTACAACATCTACGATGCGTTTCAAAACATCGTTAACATTTGAAGAGATAACTACAGATAAACCGCTCAAGGCTTTAACAAAGGGTAAGAGGGGTGGTAGTGGTCGTATGGCTTCCGGTACTATTTCAGTACGAAGAAAGGGTGGCGGGCATAAAGCTAGATATAGAATTGTTGATTTTAAAAGAAACAAACTGGATGTTGAAGCTAGGGTAGTTTCTATAGAGTATGATCCAAATAGAAGTGCCAATATAGCTCTCCTTTTTTACAAAGATGGAGATAAGCGTTATATTATTGCACCGGAAAAGTTAAAGATTAATGATGTTTTAGTGACGTCAGATAAGGCTGATATTAAAACAGGAAATGTTTTGAAACTTAAGAATATTCCTGTAGGAACTATCATTCATAATATTGAAATGGAGCCCGGTAGAGGTGCACAGATAGCAAGGTCTGCAGGTACATTTGCTCAGATTGCCGGTTCTGAGGGTACTAAAGTATCTATTAAAATGCCTTCAGGTGAGATTCGTTTAATTAATGAAAATTGTCGTGCTACTATAGGTCAGGTTGGTAATATAGATCATAATATTGTTGTGATTGGTAAGGCCGGAAGAAGTCGATGGCTTGGTAAAAGACCAAAGGTTCGAGGTGTAGTAATGAACCCTGTTGATCACCCGCTAGGTGGTGGTGAGGGAAAAACATCAGGTGGTAGACATCCTTGTACACCATGGGGTAAACCAACAAAGGGTTACAAGACGAGAAATCCTAAAAAGCCTTCAGGCAAAATGATTATTCGAAGAAGAAAGAAGTAAGGAGATATATATGTCCAGAAGTGTAAAGAAAGGACCTTTTATTGATAAGCATTTATTTAAGAAAGTTATAGAGGCGAAAGAAACCAGTAACAAAAAGCCAATTAAGACATGGACAAGAAGGTCAACTATATTCCCTGAGATGGTTGGGTTAACAATAAATGTTTATAATGGAAAGAAATTTATTCCTGTGTTTGTAACGGAAAACTTAGTTGGCCATAAGCTTGGGGAATTTTCTCCTACAAGAACTTTTAAGGGTCATGGCGGGTCAGAAAAAAAAGGTAGGGGTTAATTATGATAGCAAGGGCAATAAGCAAATATCAAAGAATCTCACCGTTTAAGGTGAGAAGGATTGCAAATGAATTAAGGGGAAAGCCGGTTGTAGAAGCTGAGATTTATTTATCAGTAATGCCGAATAGGGGTGCTAAAATACTTAAAAAAGCAATACACTCTGCAAGATCGAATTTTTTAAGTTTAAATAAGTCAGGTGATGAAACTTCATTAAAGATATCAAAAATATTGGTTGATGGTGGTTCAACTATGAAAAGATATCACCCGATATCAAAAGGGCGAGCGGCGAAGATTCTTAAGAGAACATGTCATATCGTTGTAGAAGTTTCAGATAACGGAGGAAATAATTAATTATGGGTCAGAAAATAAATCCGATAGGCTTGAGGTTAGGTATAATAAAAGATTGGAACTCTGTTTGGTTTTTAGATAAAAAAACATATGCAAAAGCGTTGCATGAAGATTTAAAAATACGAAAACTTATTAATGCTTTTAACTTTGGCGGTGAGTCAAATAAAAAGGATAAGAAAGTTAGTGCGGAAATTTCAAAGGTAGAGATATTAAGAAAACCGGAAAGAGTTGTCGTGATTATAAATTCTGTTAGACCAGGTGTTATAATCGGACCAGAGGGAAAAAACATACAGCTTTTAACAAAGGAAATTGCAAAAATTTCAAAGTCAAAAATTGAAGTAAAGATTAAGGAAATAAAAAAACCGGAAATCGATGCTCAAATAATAGCTGACAATGTTGCTAAGCAAATCAAGGGAAGGTTTCCTTTTAGAAGAGCTATGAAAAAATCAATGGCTGATGCAAAGAAGTTTGGTGTTGGTGGTATTAGAATTCAGGTATCTGGACGATTAAATGGTGCAGATATGGCTAGAACAGAGTGGTATAAAGAAGGAAGAGTGCCTTTGCATACTCTAAGAGCTGACATTGATTATGGCGTGTCCACAGCACACACTACTTATGGTGCAACAGGTGTTAAGGTTTGGGTTTTCCATAATGAAGTGCTAAAAAGAGATGTTAAGGATGACGCTGGACAATTAATTAAGAAATCAAGAAAGCAGGGATCTGATAAGAATTCAAGCGATGATAACGAATAAATAGGAGCTGTTTATGTTAATGCCTAAAAGAACTAAGTATAGAAAGGCTCAGAGATGGAGATTTGATGGTGTTGCTCAACGAGGTAATAGAGTTACATTTGGTGAGTTTGGAATGATGGCGCTTGACGCAAAGTTGATTACAAATAGACAAATAGAAGCTGCCAGAAGAACTATAACAAGAACATTAAAAAGGGTTGGTAAGGTTTGGATAAATCTTTTTCCGGATATTCCTTATACAAAAAAACCAGCAGAAACAAGAATGGGGAATGGAAAAGGAAACTTAGAGTATTATGTTGCTCTCGTAAAACCAGGTAGAATTATGTTCGAAATATCAGGTTGTGATGAAAAGCTTGCTAAGAAAGCATTCTGGTTAGCTGGTCAAAAACTTCCGATCAGTACGAAAATGGTGAAAAGAGAGACATTGTAAGGTAGGGGTTATTATGAAAGCAAAAGAATTAAGTGAAAAGTCAAAAAAAGAGTTGATGCAGGATTTGGAAAAAATACAAAAAGAACTTTTTTCAATGAGAATGAAGAAGGCTGCAAGTCATTTAGAAAATCCGGTAAAATTAAGGTATCTTAAAAAAGATGTTGCTAGGATTAAAACTATAATACATTTAAAAGACCTAGAATCAATTAAAGATAAAATTAAATAACGGAGAATTAAATTGAAAACTGAAAATGATGTTAAGTATTTAATAGGTACAGTTGTAAGTGATAAAATGGACAAAACTGTTGTAGTAAAGATTGAATATAACATACTGCATCCTCTTTATAAAAAATATATTAAAAAAACAAAAAAATATAAAGCTCATGATGAAAATAATGAGTGTAAAGAAGGCGACCAAGTAAAGATTGTAAATACAAGACCGTTAAGTAAGCAAAAGTTTTGTAGGGTTGTAGAAATTTTAAACAGAGCAAAATAGTAGGGGTTATTTATGATTCAACAAGAAAGTATTTTAAAGGTTGCAGATAATAGTGGTGCAAAGCTTGTAAAATGTATAAAGGTTATTGGTGGAAGTAAACGAAGATATGCATCTATTGGGGATCAGGTAGTTGTTTCGGTTAGAGAGTCTTTACCGAATAGTTCAGTCAAAAAAGGATCTATTCTTAAAGGCGTTATTGTAAGGGTAAATAGAGAATACCGAAGAATTGATGGTTCATATGTTAAGTTTGATGATAATGCTATAGTTATTGTAGATGCAAACAAAAATCCAAAAGGTACTAGAGTCTTTGGTCCGGTAGCTAGAGAGTTGAGAGATAATGATTATATGAAAATTATTTCACTTGCTCCAGAAGTAGTATAGGAGAAATTTATGAATTTTAAAAAAATTAAAAAAGACGACACTGTTGAGGTTATAGCAGGAAAGGAAAAAGGCAAAAGCTCAAAGGTAATCGATATAAATAGAGATAAGGGCAGAGTAATGCTTGATGGTTTAAATTTAGTCAAAAAAGCAATGAAAAGATCAAATCAAAACCAAGCCGGTGGAATAAAAGATATCGAAGCATTTGTTGATATATCAAATGTTATGCTCATATGTCCAAAGTGTAAGAAAAGCACAAGGGTAGGGTTTAGAATTGATGAGAAAACAGCTGAAAAAACAAGGTTTTGTAAAAAGTGTAACTCAACAATAGATTAGTATAATTAGGAGAATTGAATATGGAACCTAGGTTGAAAGTTAAGTATAAACAAGAAATATTTCCAAAATTAAAAGAAGAGCTTAAACTTACAAATAATATGACAGTGCCAAAAATTGAAAAAATAACATTGAACATGGGTGTTAGTGAAGCTGTTTTAGATAAAAAAAAGTTAGAATCGGCTGTAGATCAGCTAACAACAATAGCTGGCCAAAAGGCAGTTAAAACAAAAGCTAAAAAGTCTATTGCAGGTTTTAAGATTCGAGAAGGTATGGATATTGGTTGTAAAGTAACCTTAAGAGGTGCTATGATGTATGAATTCCTTGACAGATTAGTAAACATATCGCTACCTCGTGTTAAGGATTTTAAAGGTGTAAAAGCGTCCGGATTTGATGGTAGAGGTAACTTTTCTATGGGAATTCAAGAAATTCTTATATTTCCAGAGATAGATTTTGATAAGTTGGATCAAATTAGAGGTTTAAATATTACAATAAACACCTCAGCAAAAAACGATAATGATGCAAAGGCTTTGTTGACACATTTTAACATGCCTTTTGCTAAAAGATAAGGAGAGGTAAATGGCTCGTAAAGCTTCAATAGAAAAGTATAATAAGACACCAAAGTTTAAAGTAAGAATTAAAAAAAGGTGTGCCATCTGTGGAAGACCTAGAGGATATTTAAAGAAATTTGATATGTGTAGAATATGTTTTAGAAAATTAGCTAACGAAGGACAGATACCGGGTGTTTTAAAATCATCTTGGTAGAATAAAGGAGATATTAGATGGCTTGTCATGATCCAATTAGTGATATGTTAACAAAAGTAAGAAATGCAATGATGTCAAAAAAAGAAAAAGTAAATATTTTACTTTCTAGGGAAAAGCTTGAAATTATTAAGATTTTTAAAAACGAAGGGTTTGTTAAAAATTTTAAAAAAATAACTGAAGATGGCAAGATATATATTAGAGTTTTTTTAAAGTACAATGAAGATGGCTCATCTGTAATTAATGGAATTAAAAGAATAAGTAAGCCTGGTAGAAGAATTTATAAAGGATATAAAGATCTTGGTACCCTATATAATAATATAGGTGTAGTCGTAATATCAACTTCACATGGAGTTACAACTACAAAAAAAGCAGTTGAAAAGAAAGTTGGCGGTGAGCTTCTTTGTTCATTGTGGTAAATAGAGTTGACAAAAATTAAAAAATATTGTAAATACTTAAAGATTTTAAAGGGTGGTCTGTATGTCTAGAATTGGAAAAATGCCAATTAAAATGCCTGCGGGTGTAAAGGTTTCAATAGAAAATAATACAATTAATGTAGAGGGTCCAAAAGGTAAGCAAACATTGGAGTACTCTGAATCAATTAAAGTAGATTACAAAGATAATCTTATTACTTTAACGAGAATGAATGATTTAAAAGAAACAAAATCACTTCATGGTTTGTATAAAGTCATGATTAATAATATGGTGACGGGTGTAACTACCGGTTTCCTTAGAAAATTACAAATAATTGGTACTGGTTATAAAAGCTCAGTTGAGGGAAATAAGTTAGTTTTGAATTTGGGTTATTCTATGCCTAAACATTTTCCAATACCAACCGGTATAAAAATTACCGTAGATAATAATATAAATTTACTAATTGAGGGTATAGATAAACAACTTGTAGGTCAAGTTGCAGCAAACATAAGAAGAATGAGACCACCTGAGCCTTATAAAGGAAAAGGTGTTAAATATTTGGAAGAAACAATAAGACGGAAAGCAGGGAAATCAGCTAAAAAATAATAGGGGTTTTAAATGAATATAATAGATATTAAAAATAAAAGAAGAGATAGAAGAAAAAAATCTATAAGAAAATATATAAATGGGACTGCTCAAAAACCAAGACTAACGGTTTATAGAAGTAATAAATATATATATATTCAGGCAATAGATGATGAAAATTCAATTACTCTTACATCTGAATCTAGTTTAAAATATGAAAATGCTAAGTTGAATAAAGATACGGCAAAAAAAGTAGGTTTGGCATTTGGTGAAAAATTAAAAAAACTCAATGTTGAAACTGCTGTGTTTGATAGAAATGGCTATTCTTATATGGGAAAAATTAAAGAATTGGCAGATTCAATAAGAAGTGTTGGTATAAAATTTTAAGAGGTAAAAAATGAGTGATAATAAAATAAAAATCATCGATGATTTTGATAAATCAGAATCAGCTTTTGAAGAAAAAATTGTTAAGTTAAGTAGAGTTGCAAAAGTTGTAAAGGGTGGTAGAAGATTTAGTTTCTCAGCACTTGTTGCGGTGGGTGACAAAAATTGTAATGTGGGAATAGGATTTGGAAAAGCAAATGAAGTATCAGATGCAATATCCAAAGCGTCACAGAATGCTAAGAAAAATATTGTTAAAATTCATTTAAATAAAAATAAAACAATACCACATGAAATTATAGGTGTTTTTAAAACATCAAAAGTTGTTATGCGTCCGGCAAGTTCCGGTACGGGAGTAATAGCCGGTGGTGCCGTAAGAATGATGATGGAAGTATGTGGTGTAACTGATGTTTTAACTAAAGTAATAGGATCTAAAAATCAATTAAATGTAGCGAAAGCAACTTTGAATGGATTGATGGAGCTTATGAATATAAAAGATGTTGCTAAATCTCGTGGAAAGAAAATGACAGAATTATTTTAATCTTTAAGGATTGTTTATGAGTAAAAAATTGAAAATTAAATTGATGAAATCTACTGCCAAAAGTAAGGCAGATATAATAGGTACAATAAGAGCGTTAGGGATTAGAAGGTTATATCAAGTTGTTGAACAAGATGATAATCCTGTAATTCGTGGAATGATATTTAAAGTAAAACATTTAGTAGAACTAATATAGATAGAGGTTAATATGAGCAATTTAGATTTAAGGCCGCCATATGGGGCAGTTAAAGGTAAAAAAAGAGTTGGACGAGGTCCTGGTAGTGGGATGGGAAAAACATCTACAAGAGGACACAATGGTCAAAAGGCTCGGAAAAGTGGTGGTGTCAGAATAGGTTTTGAAGGTGGACAAACACCTCTTTATAGAAGGTTGCCTAAAAGAGGATTCAGCAATGAAAAGTATGCTGAAAAATATTTTGAGGTTAATCTTTACTCACTGAATAATTTTAATGATGGTGATGTGGTAACACGAGAACTATTATTAAGTAATGGTTTTAAGATGAGTAGCAAAGAAAAAGTTAAAATATTAGCTAAGGGTGATATTGAAAAAAAACTTGAGATCCATGCTGACAAATTCTCAGCATCAGCAGTTTCGAAAATCGAAGCAGCCGGTGGAAAAGCAATAATAAATAAGTAGGAATACAAATGAGTAATACTCTAGTAACAATGTTTAAAATTAAAGAACTTAGAAATCGAATCTTATATACTCTCATGATTTTGATCGTATATAGAATTGGTGTTCAAATCCCAGTTCCAGGAATCAATTATAGTGCTTTGATTAACTATTTAAATCAGAGTCAAGGGCAAACAGACACCTTGTTTTCTTATTTGAATTTTTTTGCTGGAGGTGCATTTAATAATCTATCAATATTTGCATTAGGGATAATGCCATATATTACAGCTTCAATTATAATGCAGCTGTTGATGATAATAGTACCTTCATTAAAGAGGATGGCAGAAGAAGAGGGCGGACGAAAGAAGTTTAATCAGTATGTTAGAGTTGGAACTGTACTAGTATGCTTGGTTCAAAGTTTTATGACTATAGATTTTGCAAGCAGATTAAGAGGTCAAAGTTCTATTATTGAATTAAATCCCTTTTGGTTGTTTTCTTTAACTACAATCATTATAACCACTTGCGGTTCGTTGGTAATCATGTGGTTGGGTGAAAGAATTACTGAGAAAGGTATTGGAAATGGTATTTCACTTATAATTTTTGCCGGAATAGTTGCTAGAGTCCCATATGCGATAATTGACTTGGTTAAAAAAGTTAGGGGTAATCAATTAGATATACCTATTGTTTTAATGATTTTAATATTATTAGTAGTGATTATAGCTTTAGTCATATATGAGCAACAAGGACAACGAAAGATTCCTGTACATTATGCTAAACGAATAATTGGTAGAAAAATGTATGGATCACCACCAACATATTTACCTTTTAAAATTAATCCATCCGGTGTTATTCCTATAATATTTGCAAATTCCTTAATGATGGCTCCGCAATCTTTAGGAAATATATTTAAGAATGTATCATGGGTTAATACATTTTCAAATTGGTTTGCACATGATAAGTTGCCATATTTGTTCTTTTATTCTATTTTAATTGTGTTTTTTGCATACTTTTATACACAAGTTACACTTAATCCTGTTGAAATAGCTAAAAACATTAGAGAGAATGGCGGTGCGATACCCGGTATACCACCTAATAAAGTTGAAGAATATTTAATGAGAGTATTAAATAGAATTGTATTGCCTGGTTCTATATTTTTAGCTTTTATTGCGATAATTCCAACTTTAATAATAAAGTTTGTACCTGATTTCTCTCATGAGTTTGCATTTTTACTTGGTGGTACTTCACTTATAATATTAGTTGGTGTAGACTTAGATACAATGAGTCAAATAGAAAGTCATTTGAAAATGCATCATCATGACGGCTTAGTAAAAAAAGGAAAAATTAGATCGCGTAATTTTTAACAGGAGAAAATAATATGAAAGTAAGAGTTAGTGTAAAACCTATATGTGATAAATGTAGGGTTATAAGAAGAAAAGGTGAAATAAGAATAATTTGTGAGAACCCACGACATAAACAAAAACAAAAATAAGGAGAATTTAAATGGCACGGATACTTGGTATAGATTTACCTAATAAAGTTGTTGAAATTGCATTAACTTATATATATGGAATTGGAAGAAGTACAGCTATTGATATTTGTAACAAAGCTAAAATAAAACTTGGTACAAGAATTAATGAACTTACAGAAGCAGAAATTAATGAGATTAGAAAGATAATCGAAAACAACTATGAGGTAGAAGGAAGACTTCGAACTCTTGTACAGATGAACATTAAAAGATTGATGGACATAGGTTGTTATAGAGGTCTAAGACATAGAAAAGGTTTACCTGTAAGAGGACAGAGAACCAAAACTAATTCAAGAACGAGAAAAGGTAAAAAACGAACAGTTGCAAATAAGAAAAAGGCAACAAAATAGTATAGTCAATAGTATAGTCAATAGACAGGAGATATAAGTGAGTACAAAGACAAAGACAAAAACTAAAAAGAAAGAGAAAAAGATAGTTGGTTCGGGAAAAGTTTTTATACAAGCATCATTTAATAATACAATTATAACAGTAACAGATGTAAAAGGAAATGTCTTATCATGGGCATCTTCTGGAACACTTCAAGGGTTTAGGGGAGCGAAAAAGTCAACTCCATTTGCAGCACAATTAGTAGCTGAAGCTGCCGTAAAACCAGCCATAGAGAATTATGGTTTAAAAGATGTTGAAGTATTTGTAAAAGGACCAGGTGTTGGTCGAGAAGCAGCTATCAGATCACTTGATAATGCAGGTCTGAGAGTAACGCTAATTAAAGATGTAACACCCGTACCTCATAATGGTTGCAGATCAAAAAAAAGAAGACGAGTTTAATAGAGTAAATCAGGAGAATTTCAAATGGCAAGAGATTTAGGTCCAAAATGTAAAATATGCAGAGGAAAATTGACGAAGTTGATGTTGAAGGGAACTAGATGTTCAACTCTTAAGTGTCCTTTAGATAAGAAAGATAATATGTTGAGAAAGGGTCTACCTGGGAAACAACCTGGGGTAAGACTTAAGAAAGTTAGTGACTATGCTGTACAGTTAAGAGAAAAACAAAAGCTTAAAAACTTGTATGGTGTATTAGAGAAGCAATTTAGAAGATATTTTGAAATTGCTGTAAGAAAAAAAGGAAAAACAGGTGACAATTTAATAGTTATTCTAGAAACACGATTAGATAATGTTTTATATAGAATGCGATTTGCATCATCAAGAACACAATCCAGACAAATTATTTTACATGGACATGTACTTGTAAATGGTAAAAAAGTTGATATACCTTCATATAATTTAAAAGAAGGCGATAAAATATCATTAAGAGAGAAAAGTAAAAAGTTAAAAATAATATTGGAATCCTTAAAGAAATATACAACTGATGGTACAAATCAATGGTTGAAAGTAGATCCTGACAATTGTTTTGGAGAATTGATACAAATACCAAAAAGAGAGGATATTATCGACTTAACTAACATTAATGAACAGTTAGTAGTTGAGTTATATTCTAAATAAAGTTGAATTTTAATACTAATAGGAGCCAATGTGAATCAAAGAATACTATTAAAAGGCTTTAAAAAACCTAAAAATATTTCATTTGAAAAAGATAATATACAAGACAATCACGGTAGATTTACTGTATATCCATTTGAAAGAGGTTTTGGTTATACTGTTGGTAATACCTTTAGAAGGGCATTATTAACATCAATACCTGGTTATGCTATATCTGCAATAAGAATACAAACTAAAGATAAAGATGGAACATATCGAGTGTTATCATCTGCATTTGAACCTATTCCTGAAGTTTCAGAAGAAACATTTGATGTTATAAATAATTTAAAAAATGTTAAAATTGCTTTAACAGATGAATTGGAACAAAAAACAATTAGAATCGAAAGAAAAGGTGATTGTGTTGTGACTGCAGGTGATCTTGAGATAGATGATACGATAAAAGTCTTCAATAAAGATCTTAAGTTATTAACCTTAACAGAAAAGGGCGATTTAGAGATAGAACTACAAATTGATCTTGGTAGGGGATATTACGAAGCAGAGAAACAATTTGAGTATATTGAAACAGTTGATTCGATACCTATAGATGCTATTTATAGTCCTGTTGAAAAAGTAACATATAGTGTTTCTACTGTAAGAGTAGATAAGCGTTCAGACTATGAAAAAGTAATTATTGATGTATGGACTAAGGGGACAATAAGACCTGAAGATGCGATAGCGGGTGCTGCTAAGCTGCTAAAAGATTATTTTTCAGTATTCATAAATTTTGAAGAAGAAATTGAAGAAGAAGAAACAGAGCTTGATAAAGAAGAAGACGAATTAAAAACTATTCTAGAAACACCTGTTGATGAGCTTGAACTGTCTGTTAGGGCATCTAATTGTCTTAGAGCAAGCAATATCAGGTATATTTGGGAGTTAGTGAATAAAACTGAAGATGATATTTCTAAAATTAGACATTTTGGAAAAAAGTCATTGCTTGAAATTAAAGAAAAGCTAACAAAACACAAGTTGTCTTTTGGAATGGGCGATATTGTTAATAAAATACTTGATAAACGAAAATAATAGAGGGTAAATAAATGAAACATTTAAATGGTTTTAACAAATTAAATAAGACTTCTTCACACAGAAAAGCTATGTTTAGAAATATGTCTGAATCTTTAATCAGTAAAGAACGAATTACAACTACATTGGCTAAGGCTAAAGAGTTAAGAAGAATAGTTGAAAAATTAATTACTAAAGCAAAAATAAATAACTTACATAATATCAGAATTATTTCTAGATATATTTCTGATAAAGATATGCTAATGAAACTTTTTAATGAAATTGCGCCTAGATATATTGACCGTAAAGGTGGTTATACTAGAATCTATAAACTTGGTAGAAGGCTTGGTGATGCAGCAGAAGAAGCAATAATCGAGTTTGTTGAAGAATTAAAACCTGTTAAGAAAACAAAGAAAAAAGCCAAGAAGACTACAGAAAATGTAGAATCAAAAGCTAAGGAAGAGTCAACATCTGAAGTAAAAAAATCGAAAAAAAAGACTGATGGTGGTGAAACTAAGGTTATTGAAAAAACAGCTGATGAAACAGCTGAATAAACTAACTAGTTTTTTTATATAGTATTAATTATAATAATTTAAGAAAAAAATCAGCTATATATGCTGGTTTTTTTTTAGATAAAATATTTTTAGACTATAAAGGTTTAATATTTTATTTTGAATTATAGAAGAGTGATAAATGAATGCTGTATTACATGAAATTACATCTCGAAGATTAGAAACAATATCGAAAGTTGGTATATCATTTGGTTGTGTTATACCTGAAGTCAGAAAACATGCATTAGTACAACCTGATTTTTCCGGTGGATTAGTAATATGTGAGATTAAGAGGGGGTCGCCATCTGAGGGCTTGATAAAGCAAATAGAGAACACCTCAGAGTGGGTAGAAGAGTATTTTAATTCAGGTGCTAGTGTAGTTAGTGTATTAACCGAAGAAAACTTCTTTTTTGGAAATTTGAATGATTTATCTTCTTTAAAGGAACAATTTCCAGATAAATGCTTTCTAAGAAAGGACTTTCTACAAAGCAAAGATGAAATTTTAGTATCATACCTGGTTGGTGCTGATATTGTATTATTAATTGCTGCTATTCTCGATGATAGATCTTTGCTTGAAATGAATCAATATGCCGTGGAATTAGGATTGTCAGTAATAATCGAAGTCCATAATAGAGAAGAGCTGGATAGGGTGCTTTGTTTGAATCCTAGTATAATAGGAATTAATTCAAGAAACCTGGATACATTTGAGATTGACAGAAATTATCCTCATGCACTTAAACATTTAATTGACGAAAAAATTAAAGTAATATATGAATCAGGTATTAGAGATAAGTATGATAGTTATTTTTGCGGAGTCTCCGGTTTTAACGGACTTCTTATTGGAACCAGCATTGTTAAAAGCAGTTCGGTAAAAAATTCAATCTGTGAAATAATCGAAGGCTTTAAGAAGGGACTTGATAATCAATCAAATTTCTTTCTTAAAATTTTTAATAATATTTATAATCAAAAAAAACCATTTATTAAGGTATGTGGTATTACAAATGCAGATGATGCACAATTAGTTATTGAAAAAGGTGCTGATGCAATCGGGTTTGTTATTGCCGATAGCCCCAGAAAAATGTCTACAACTAGCATTAAGAGTGTAATACGAGATGTCAATTCACATGTTTTGAAAGTTGCAGTAGTAGTTGATGAATTAGATATTCAGAATGCAGTATATGATTATAATGAAGGTCTGATTGATGTTATACAATATCATGGTGATATTTCTAATGAACAGGCGTATGAGATTGGAATCCCATGGTATAAAGCAATACGAGTAAAGTATGCGGAGTCTGTTATTCATTCATACAGATGCCCAATAGTTTTGTTTGATGCATTTGATAAAGAAGCTCAGGGCGGGACGGGTAAGAGAATTGATAAAGATATAATTTCAATCATTCTAAGGACTTCAAAACCAGTTTGTCTTGCAGGCGGTATTAATCCAGATAATATAATAGAGATTATGACTAACTATAGACCGGACTTCATAGATCTAAGTTCAGGATTAGAGCAATCGATCTGTAAAAAGGATAAAAATAAAGTTGACGATTTTTTTTCTAAAATTAAGTCAATAAATGAATAATAATTGATTAATCAATTGTCAAAATAGGATATTTTTTATATAAAGATATTCAGAGGTTCTTAATGAAAATTAATAGCAGATTTAAACTAAATATTTCAATTAAAGTGGCTGCCTTATTAGTAATATCTGTAATAGCGATTATGCTTATAGTTGATTCAGTTTCATTTGTCTCTGAAAAAAGCAATAGATACAAAAATTTATTGAGTGATTCTGAACAGATGATTGATAGAATCTCTAATAGTTTAAGCGATCCATTATGGAACTATGATAGGGCAAGAGCTGAGACTGTTGTTCTTCTCGAAATGAAAAATCAAAATGTTATGTGCGTGATTGTTCGAAAAGATAATGGTACACTCTATCTCGGGAAAGCCAAAAATATGACATGGGATATTTTGACGATTGATCAGGAATCGGAAGTCTCGGTTTTTAGAAAACAATCATTTATAACTACAGCAAGAGGAATAGATAGAGTAGAGGAGAATAGATTCGGAATCAAAGGTGATAAAGTCTATCTGGGAGAAGTCGAAGTTTTTTTTACTGATTTTTATTTTAAAAAACACCTTAGAGATCTTTTTTCAAAATTTCTTATACAAACAATGACTGTATTTGGCATGATCCTTCTCGTACTTTTTTTTAGTTTAAAATTTATTATTCTTAATCCAATAATCGATTTAGATAAAGTTGTTAAAAGATTCTCAAATAAAGATTTTACTGTTAGAGCAAAGATAGGATCTAGCGATGAGGTTGGTGAGTTGGGACGAAGTTTTAACGAAATGGCCCAAGCATTGCAACAATATAGTCTTAATATGGAAGAAATAGTTGCCGAAAGAACAAATGATTTAAAAAGAGCCAATGATAAGATGAAGAACGATCTGGTTATGGCAAAAAGGATTCAAGAGGCAATAATTCCAAAAGTATTTCCCGGGACAAGATATTTTGATATATATGGAATATATGTTCCAATGGAGGACCTGGGAGGAGATTATTACGATGTAATTAAGCTATCAGAGACCAGAATAGCGGTTGTAATAGCTGATGTGTGTGGTCATGGGGTTCCCTCTGCACTGATTGCATCAATGGCTCGAATGGCATTTGTGTCTAAGTCGACAATCTATACAAAGGTAAATGAAGTTGTCTCTGCCGTAAATAATGAACTTCACACAGCGATAGGTGAGTCGGGTTATTATTTAACGGCGTTTTACTGCGTTATTGATATACAAAAGAAGACCATTGAGTATACAAATGCCTCTCATAATGAAATATATATATTAACCAAGGATAGAAAGATAAAAGCTATGAAAACAAATTCACCTTGTCTTGGGGTATTTAAAGATGTTGAGTTTGTTGGAGAAGAAATTGAGTTCTCTAAAAGCGATAAAATAGTATTCTATACGGATGGTATAACAGAGGCTAGAAACAGAAAATCAGAGATGATAGATCAAAGTGGTTTTAAAAACATATTGCACAGAAACTACGAAATGAATTCAAAAGAATTAGTTGATAAGATTATGTATGAAGTGAATAGGCATACAGAGTTCTCTGACGCCGATGATGATAGAACAGTATTAGTAATTGAAGTAGTTAACACAGATTTATTTGATGAGCTACCGCCATCTTCAATTAAGGAGCGACAAGATTATGGAAGAGGTGAGTAGAAAAGTTCGAGCTATTGCGTTAATCTCAGGTGGTTTGGATTCAATTCTTGCTGCTAAAGTACTTATGAATCAGGGCATAGAAGTAATAGGTCTAAATTTTACATCTCCATTCTGGACAACTAACTCCTATGATGAATTCTACAAAAAAATATCTATTCAGAATAATTTTATTATAAACAATGTTGAAGTTGAAAATGATTACTATGAGATGGTTCGAAAACCTCTTCATGGTCATGGAAAACATATAAATCCTTGTATCGATTGTAAGATCTATATGTTAAGAATGGCGAAAAACTTAATGTCTGTTTATCATGCAGATTTCATAGTAACCGGTGAGGTTCTTGGTCAGAGACCGATGTCTCAAATGAGAGATAAATTGAGAATAATTGAAAAGGAGTCCGGTCTTGAAGGATATCTCTTGAGACCACTTTCTGCAAAATTACTTCCTGAAACAATTCCTGAAATTAACGGACTAGTTGATCGCTCACTATTACTTGATATCAATGGCAGAACTAGAAAAATACAAAATCAATTAAAGGAACTATACGGGATAACCTATTTTAGTCCACCTGCAGGCGGTTGTTTATTGACAGAGATTCATTATGAAAGAAAGATGATAGACTATTTTAATAATTATGATTCTAGCGATAAGAATAAAATAACACTTTTACGATATGGACGGCATTTCCGATATAAGGGAAAAAAAATAATTGTTGGTAGAAACAATATTGATAATGAGATGATTCTTAAATATAGAGAAGATGATGAGATTTTTATGGAGGTCCCGGATATAGGTAGCCCTGTTACATTAGTAGAATCCGGTTCCGGCTATGAAGTTATTGAGTTTGCGGCACAACTTACAGCTCTATATTCGGATGCAGAAACAGACACTGTCTCATTAAAGGTGTTCTGTGGTGATAATGAGAAAGATATGATTAAGGTAAATAAAACGACAAAAGAGATCGCTGAGCTTTATAACTTAGCTCTCTAATTTGTATTGAATAATCTTTGAAGAGGTAATTATGATTAAGAGTATAAAATATTATGTATTTGCACTCCTTGTATTGGTAAGTTCATGTTCTGGTAGAGGAAATAAAATTGGAGTTGTAATTAATAATAAACGATTTAACTTTGAATTATCAGCTACATCAGAACAACGAAAAGCCGGTCTGATGTATAGAAAAGAACTTGAAAAAGATGGAGGAATGTTGTTTGTATTTCCAGGGGAAATGCCACTACATTTTTATATGCATAATACAATTATACCGCTTGATATTGCGTTTATTAACTCGAATAGAGAGATAGTTGATATTAAACAAATGAAACCTCTCGATCTAACAACTATTTCATCATCGAAGCCAGCTTTGATGGCCCTCGAAGTAAACAGAGGTTTTTTTGATAGACATAAAATCCAAGTAGGTGATAAGATTGAGTTACAACAAGCAGTTCCCTATATTGTTGAATAAATAAAATTCATTATCTATATTACCAAATAGTGTAACGATTGAAAAATAGGTGGAAAAATTTATGAGTTATTTTGCTGTGATAATAATCGCATTCATATTGATCCCGATAATAATCAATGCATTTTTGATTTTCAAATCAGATGTAGTATCGGGGAAAAGGAAGATTCTATTTGTAATTGATTTTTTGCTTGCAACAGCAGTTGCTATAATATTATTAGTACCATTTTTTTTAGTCTATCAACCGCTTCTTATTATTCCTGCATTCACAGGGTATTTAATTGTCTATAATTTTATTCTATTTAAGGTGTTCAAGCGATATATGTTAAAAAAGAAACTGGAAGAAATAGAAGAAGATGTCAACGAATCAATTATCGATACACTAATACAACTTCACCGATTAGATCATCAAGCTGCATATAAAATCCTAAGATCAGGTCTAGATAAACATCCCGGACATCCATCCCTGGTAAAATTATTAAAATTATTTGATGAGAGCATTCAACTAAAGAAAATACAGATATCTGATGTTAATTTGGATAATAATTAGTGGATAAAATAGTTAAATATGAATCACCGGGTTTAGTATTTTTACCTGATAATTCAATAAGATCAAAGGTAGATATTTTATTGATAACAGGTGACGCATACATAGATCATCCATCCTTTGGAGTAGCAGTCATTGCAAGAGTCTTAGTTGCAAATGGATACTCTGTTTGTATAGCGAGTCAGCCTGAATATTATAATCCGGATTATCTTCAGACTCTCCCTGTTCCGGTATTGTTTATTGGTATAACTTCAGGTAATCTTGATAGTGTCGCAGGTAATTATACAGGGAATAGAAATCTACGAAGAGATAACGCATATTCGATTAATGGCGTTGTAAATTTTATTAATGGAAAAAAGATTAGGCCGGATAGAGCATTGATTACCTACACAGGCTTTATTAAACAAAGGTTTAAAGATGTACCGGTAGTCCTGGGTGGATTAGAGGCATCTTTAAGGAGATTTTCACATTTTGATTATGTGCAGAATAAAATAAGAAAGTCAGTTTTAATTGATTCTAAGGCTGATATACTTGTATATGGTATGGGTGAGAAGGCAATATTGGAAATTGCGTTGAGGCTTCGTGAGGGGCAATCAATTAACGGTGTTCATGGTACGATGGTAAGATATAGAGAAGGTTTAGGATCAGAAAAAACAATTGAACTACCATCATATGATGAAATATTAAATCAAAAACAGAATTTATACCTTGCAACCAGTATGATTGAGTCAAATATGATTCCACATAATAGTTCTAGTCTATTGCAATATCAAGGCAGTGTCGCAGTAATATCATTTTGTCCTCAGCCTATACTCGATGAGCAACAACTTGATGAGATTTATAATCTGCCATTCAAAAAGGACTATCCTGAGTATTGTCAAAGAGTTCCGGCATGGTCTATGATAAATACTTCAATTACAACTCATCGCGGTTGTTATGGAAGGTGTAGTTTCTGTGCTATAGCTGCTCATCAGGGACCTGCTGTTATGTCGAGATCCCATAGTTCAGTAATAAAAGAGGCCGAACAGCTAACATATAAATCATTCTTTAAGGGAACTATTAGTGATGCAGGTGGTCCAACTGCTAATATGTATGGAACAAGCTGTAAGATAGGCTGGTGCAAAGACCCTCATTGTCTATATCCTGATATATGTGAGAATTTAATCCTCAATGAAAATACCTATGTTGCACTATTAAAAAAAATTAAAAATACAAGCGGAGTTAAGCATATTTTTGTTAGTTCCGGTATTCGCTATGACATTGCGTTATTAAAGAAAGAAGAAACAGAGTGGATAATTGTTAATGCAACCTCAGGTCATTTTAAGGTTGCACCAGAACATACAGAGAATGAAATTTTAGCTCTCATGAAAAAACCAGGTTTAAAGGTTTTTATTGAGTTTCTGGATATGTTTGATAGAGTTAAGAAGGAGAGCGGGTTAAGATTTTATGTCCTTCCATATATTATTCTATCGCATCCCGGCAGTAGTGATAAGTCGGCTGAAAAAATGGCAAAGTTTTTAAAATCTAAGCATATATCAACCAGACAATATCAAGATTTTACACCTGTACCGTCTACTCTGTCAACTGCGATGTATTACTCCGGATATGATCCGGATGGCAATAAAATCTCTGTAATATCACCATCATACATTAAAAACTCTCAGAGAGAGATTGTAGAGAAAATATTAAATGATAGTAGTAAATCTAAGAGATTAGATCCATAACTCTTCTATTATTAATTGAATCTGGTTTGAATATACCAGGATTTTGAATACCTGTCATATTAATCTCAGTTGAATAAGTATTCAGGCTAAGAAAATTTTGAGATGAAATCTCAATTGCCTTGAAATCTCTTTTAAGTTTTTCATCAGTTAAAGAAATCGCACTTCTCAGGTGTGATAATTGTGACAATGGCTCATCCTGTTTTGTAAAAAAAACAGATAATGGGTTTTCATCCTTAAAAATTGATGATCCTACAATTTCATTAAATTCACTCAATTTACCCTGTTTTAATGAGTTTTCAAGAAGATTGGCTCTTTCAGTCATATACTGATTTTTACTCATCTCTTCTTCGTAAATTGATAATTTTGTGTTATTTGAAAGAAGTCTTGAGTTAAAATCTTTATTTATATTTTTTATATCAGCGAAATCATTAAACAATTTTTCTGACATTCTTTTGTCGCTAACACCAAGAGAAGTTATTTTTTCATTCTCTTTTAACTTTTTTAATGAAACAGGTATATCGTGTGCTACCTTATTTGATATTATATCCATTTTATTTCCCCTCCCGAAAATCGAATTTTAGCATATTAAACAAAATTGTCAATAATAATTAAATTCAAAATTCAATTTATACTATATTTATCGGAAATTTTGAGAAATTTATAAATAATTCGTTAATTTTTTCGTTATATTAAGTATGAAAATAATAAAAGATTATGTGATAAGTATATTAAAACCTAAATGTAATATCTGCGATAGAGATATAGATGGTAGTTCCTTAAATTTATATATCTGCCCGGATTGCTATAATTCTTTATTGCATTTTGAGAATGACGAAAATTGTTCTATTTGTGCACATCCCTTGATTGAAGGAAAATGCCCGTCTTGTTACAAGTTAGGAAAGATTTACTTTGATTCATTTAGAACACTTGGTTACTATAGAGAGATGAATAAAAAGATTATATATAAATTAAAAAAAGAACAATATTCAAAAATGAATAATATTATAATTGATGCATTAATCCAAAAACAAATTTTAAAATATGATATGAATATTTGTGTTATTCCTGATGCTATTACAGATCGAATAAAAAAAGGGGCTGCCGGAATGACGGGATTCGGTGCACTATTGAAAAAAAAGGGGTTCAAGGTTAATAATTTTTTAGAAAAAAGAATCTCTGAGTCATTTAAAAAGCAAAAATATAGTAAAAAAAGAGAAAGATTTGACGATGTCAAAAATAAATTTTATATTGGGCAGGTAGATATTAGTAAGATAGATCGAGTTTTGCTTATTGATGATATCTATACATCCGGTTCAACTCTAAATTATTGTTCAGGAATCCTCAAAATGATCGGAATCAAGGAGGTTCATTGTGTTTCATTTTTTCGAAATATTCTTAGAATAGCTTGAATAAATATATGAGACTTCTAAAAACATTAAAACTAAAGGTTTTTTGATGTGCAATATAAAAAAAATTAAAAAAAGACTTGTTTTTTTTGCAAAATTATTTAATATATGGTATATATTAATCATTAAAAATTAATTATAAGTTTATTATTTATGATATTAAAGAGGATGCAAGATGGCTCAGGACAATATAGTTATAAAGGATTCATTAAGAATTTATATAGAAAAAGATGGTGCTTCTTCAGTTATGACTTTAAATTTAAAGGGATTTTTAGATACTTACAACTCTGCAGATTTTCAGAGAGAGATAAATAAATTAATAGAGGCAGGCGAAACTAAGTTGCTGTTTAATTGCAGTGAATTAAACTATGTTTCATCGACCGGCATTGGTGCATTTACTGCATTCCTTAAAACTTTAAAACAAAAGCAAGGTAATATGGTTCTTTCATACCTGCAACCAAAAGTATTTGAAGTGTTTCAATTGCTTGGGTTTTCTAAGTTTTTTAATATAGCGGCTTCATTAGAGGATGGGAAAAAAATGTTTAATGCTGAGCCCCAAGTTCAGCAGGGAAGTGAATTCCCGAAGATTTTTAAGTGTCCTATATGTAAAAAAACACTTAAAGCTTCAAAACCGGGAAGATTTAGATGTTCTGAGTGTAAAACTATACTTAATGTTGACGAAAAGGGAAATGTATCGTTAGGATAGTTATTAATAGGAAAAATATAAATAAATATAAAAAGGGGGCTGTCCACTAAGTCGGTTTATAAACGATTTTTACTCGTTTTACGCCGGCAATTAACCGGTACAAATAAAAATTTCTCGACTTAATGGACAGCCTCTTGTTTTATTTAGTAAGTGTTGACATATCTACTCTTAATTTTATCCTAGAGGTAGAGGATGGGATTGATTGTGTTAGATTAAGGGTTCTATCAACATTAGAGTTAAACCCCTTAGCTACAATGTAGATGTTAATATCGTAAAATTTATAGAGCTCCGGAGATGGGGATTCTTTATCATCAGCTATCTGGTAGTAGTTGTAGTAATCGGCATCATAGAAACCTATAAAATTCAGATCAAGGGTACCCCATGTCAGGTTATTATAGTCATTATAATTTGGAAATAATTGCTCCATAACAATCGTGTTACCATCTATAAACGGATTGGTAGATAGAGTTTGGCTTAGCTTGTGAAAGGTAAATTTAACATTTTTATTATTGTTTTCAATCAAGATATTTTCAATCATAGGGATGGTAACCGGAAATGATACAGATCTATACATATCATTACTTAGTGCAGATGGAAGTCTTGCCGGATCTGTAAAGCTAATAAGAGGAGTTTCACCTGTCCGATTGATTGTATAGAGAGGATTTTTTACCTGTGCTTTTTTAGCTGTCTTTGGGTCATTAAAATAATAATAAATATCATATCCGACAAATAGAAATTTATCATCATCTTTTTCCTGATTATACCCATAGAAAAAAACCTCAACATTTGACTCAGTTCCTTCGATTTGTATAAGCCGCGGTTCCTGATAATATATAGTATCCTCAATACCGCAGTTGAAAAATGTTGTAAAAAGTAGTATGATAAATACATACTGTATTATTTTAAAGTATTCCATGCTCTCTAAGTTCCTTTATCTCTCCTAAAAGTTCGTATATCTTAACAGGTTTTAGTTTGCCTTTTACTTTTATCTCATCAAGCTCTCTACAAAAAAAATCACTCTTTATTTTTTCATATGTAAACTCACTTATGATAATATTCGTTCCATAGAACTTATTGATACCTTCCAGTCTTGATGCCAGATTAACACTATCGCCCATTACGGTGTAGTTCATTCGTCCCTCAGACCCCATATTTCCAACGGTCATAATTCCTGTATTTAGACCAATTCCGATATCCAATTGTGTTTCAGGAGAAAGTGATTGATTGATCTCTTTGAGTTTATCCATCTGATATAGCGCAGCTCTGCAAGCAACGGTAGGATTGTTCTGATTGTCAACAGGGGCACCCCAGAAGCACATAATTGCATCTCCAATATACTTGTCAAGCGTTCCGTCATTCTCCATAATTATATCAGTCATAGCTGTCAGATATGTATTTAATACTTCAACGAGTTGTTGTGGTGTCAGCCTTTCTGAAAGCGTTGTGAAACCCCTAATATCTGAAAACTGTACTGTCAATTCTTTGTCTTCACCGCCTAGTTTTGGTGGATTTAATATCAACTGTTCAACAACACTTGAGTTTACATATTTTGAGAATATCCCTTTTATCTGTTTCTTCTGTTTTTCCTCTGTTAAAATTCGATAAACAAAAACTGCCGCTAAGGAAAGCATGGAAATTGATATAACTCTTGGAACCTCAAGTGCAATATTGAATAATGAGAAAATTGCAGAGCTAAGAATAAAATAGAGTGCTAGAAATGCCACCGTATAGATGCTGCCTCGCAGAATATTTTTTGTAGATGCAATATAACCAACTAGTAGGGTCATAATAAACAGAATGATATAGTACAACCATTTTGGAAGTATGACAATGAAATCGTTCTTAACTGTAGTGTTAAGGGCATTTGCAATGATTTCTATTCCAAACATTGATTTCATAGGAGATTGATATTGATCATCTGCCATTCCATGAGAAAAAGCACCTACAAGCATCATTTTATTTTTAACAAGTATTTGCTTGTCCGGATCTAAAAATTCAGAGTAACTATATACATCAAATGTAGTTCGCTTATCTCTATTTGATGTTGATTTAGCACCTGCAAAATTTATCAGCATGTTACTGAAGTTATCAAGAGGTATAATAATGCTGTCAGCAGGTTTTCCTTTTATAATCGGTTTCTCTAGTTTATTGGTTTTTGGATTGATTACCAACGGCTTATGCAATTTAATAGACTTTCCTAGGATGACCTCAACATTATCGTTGTCAATATGAAAATATCTCGTCATTAAAGCTAGAGGAATAGACTTGATAAAATAGTGGTTTTCTGTAACAATTACTTCAAATTCAGGTTTAATGTCATGATAAGCCATAGAATAGAGGTTGTACTTATTCGTTGTATTATTTACCTTAATTTCAACGGCTCTGTTATCTATTCTTATAACACTTCCAAGGAGTTTTTTATAGAATTTTAGTTCCTTGTTCCATATCTCATCAGACTTAGCAAATGGTTCTATTGCAATAATAATATCATTAATAAAACCGTACATATCAAAATTCTTTTTAGAACTAATAGATTCAATAGCTTCTTTAAATTGAATCTTGTCATCATCTGATAGGGCAGACGATGTAAGATGTTTATTCATCTCTTGAATTGCTTTTAGATTTAATGCGTCTATTCGACCTCGCAATTTCATAATATCAAGCATAAATTCTGCACTATATTTATCTATCTGGTTTTTCATTAAGTCCAGATGTTCTTTTGTTAAAGGTGTTCTTTTGTTTACAGGAGTCGCTGATTGATCCATTAGAATGATAGTGTCAGGTTTCAAGATGTAGTGATTGTCACCATAACTATCTATGGAGAAAACTCTTACGCCAAATATATCATGGTATGAATTAACCTGTATATCTTTAAATAATTTTTCATTCCACTCTCTGTATCTTGAAACAAGCGGGTAGCGTCTTACAATTTTATCAGAATCCTCGACAGTATTTGCATAACCCATATTAACAATAGAATCCTGATAGGGTTTTAAAGGGAGTGTCAGAGCGGTAAACTCTTTTACTCTGTTAAAATTTCCTGATACATTTTTAAGTGTACCGAATTTCTCTTCCATAAATCTAACGCGGTTTTTTAGATCAGTTTCCTCTTCCCTGTCCTTATAGATTGTGTCTCTTGCAATGAAGTCTACAACAACTCGCCCATTGTTTTTCATAGAATCTATGAATGAAGCATCATATTCAGGGTTGTATAGATCGGGTTCAACAAAGAAAATATCATAAAAGAGTGTATTCTCCCTATGTTTCTGTCGTGTAAAATAATCTGCTAATTCGCCATGGACAAATCTTTTGAATGGCCATCTGCCAATTTTAAAAAGAGAATTTTCATCAATAGCAACAATACATATATCTTCGCTGACAAGAGGTGAGAGAGTTCTCTTGGTATAGCTTTCACCTGATCTGGATTTACTAAATGATGTTCTAATCATCATAAATGTATCCAGTGATTTAGATTCAAGTTCATCAAATAGATTTTTACCCGGTTTATTTTTTAGGTTTCTAAGCTCGTCAATACTGGATACCTTGTAGTAACTTATTTTATATATATTTGATAACAGCACATCTGAGATTAAAATAAATATAACAAAAACGGCTAGGGAAATAATAGGCGTTATCATCTTTTTAAGTAGCTTTTTTTTATCCATAAATATCTCCTAAAACAAATACATAATAATTATACATCTTACTTATACGATAATAAAGAAAAAAAATAAAACCTTTTTTTAAAAAATATGAATATAAGGTGTAGGTTAGAGTTTTGACAATAAAAAAAGTTAGACATCAGCTGGTGGGTTAATTAAAAAAGAATTAGACAGGCATAGGGTGTCCCTCTTAGACTTGCTCATTAAATCAACTATATAATTATCAATGTAATTTTATATGATATTAATTACCTAATACTACTATAAAATATTAGCTGAATATTTGCTGAATATTTGCTGAATATTTGCAGATAAACTAACTCTGCAGCGGTTATGAACTAGAATAATCCGGATTGCTTAAAATAATGTTTAATTAACTGAGGCTCTTTCAAAACTCGCTCTTTATTTTCTATCTCTTTGTCGTTCTTCGCCTAAAGTCCTCATTTACGCAAAGTAAACTCCGGGCTTTAGACTCATCACTCCTTGATCTAGTAAAAAATATCGAGTTTTGAAAGGGCCTCAACTGTTGTTGGTAATTTCTGAAAATTATAAGTATGTGCGGTAAGGACCTCTAAAGATGTGAATTATCTTTTTGGGCGGGTAATTTCTACTAGAAGAGCAACTTATATTGACATAATGATATCTTTATCATATATTCTTTTAAAATTTTTGTAATTATTGGGAAGTCAGATGCAGGATAGAATACTCATTACAGGTGGAGCTGGTTTTTTAGGAATAAATCTAATCAGGTATTTATTAAATAAAGGTTACAGTAATATTATTTCCTTTGATATTTCAACATTTGACTATCCTGAAAAAATAAAAATACAGACAATAAGGGCTGACATAAGAGACATTGAAGTTGTAAAGAAATCCATGAAGGGTGTTGATATAGTAATTCATACAGCGGCTGCCCTGCCTCTCTACAAGAAGGAGGATATCCTAACAACGGATATTGATGGAACTCAGAACCTCCTTGATGCTGCCTATGAAAATGGTGTTAAAAGATTTGTACATATATCATCTACCGCTGTCTATGGAATCCCGGATCATCATCCGCTTATGGAGGATGATAAGCTTGACGGAGTTGGTCCATATGGAGTTGCAAAGATCAAGGCAGAGGAGTTGTGCGTACAATTTAGAGCGAAGGGGATCTGTATTCCAATATTACGACCAAAATCATTTATCGGACCGGAAAGACTTGGTGTTTTTGCTCTATTCTATGACTGGGCTAAGGATGGCAAAGGTTTTCCAATGATAGGTAACGGAAAAAACAGGTACCAGTTTCTCGATGTAGAAGATCTCTGTGCGGCAATTCATTGTTGTATCACTAATGATAGTGAGAGTGTAAATGATACATTCAATATAGGTGCTATGGACTTTACGACAATGAAGGAAGATTATCAGGCTGTACTTGACTATGCCGGATTTAATAAAAAGATATCAACATTTCCTGCTGCACCTGTTATAATTGTACTTAGGATTTTAGAGTTCTTTAAGCTGTCCCCTCTCTATAAATGGGTCTATGAGACTGCTTCTAAGGACTCATTTGTGTCAATCGATAAAGCCCTTAGAACACTTAACTGGAAGCCTGTCTACTCCAATAAAGATGCACTTATTAGAAACTATAGATGGTATATTGACAACCTATCAAAGTTTAAACAGACCAGTGGAGTTTCTCACAGGGTACCATGGAAACAGGGGATCTTAAGTTTATTTAAGTTCTTTTTTTAAATTCTAGTTTAAGTTCTAGTTTTTAGGTATTTGTCAATTTAAGGTGTCTGTCAATTTTAGGGATCTATCAATTTAAGGTGTCTATCAATTAAGATATTCTGTATTATTTGATTAATTATATTTATGGATGGTAAGTAACAATTGAAAACATTTCTTGAGCTTGTAAAAATTAAACATTGGATAAAAAATATCTTTATTTTTGCCCCACTTGTATTCTCTCTGCAGCTTCTTCAGGTTGAGAAGATCATCAATGAGATCGTTGCATTTTTTAGTTTCATCTGCATCTCTGTGTTTGTCTATATTATTAATGATTTAATAGACGCCGGTAATGATGCAAAACACCCTGTTAAATCTCTCAGACCAATAGCATCAGGACGAATAAATAAAAAGATAGGTTTCTCAATAGGTTTTGTTTTTTTTGTGATAGGTTTGTTTTTGTCTTTTTTTCTGAAATTCAATGCAACTATAATTGTACTATCCTACCTTGTGATGAATATTCTATATTCTTTTTTTCTTAAGAAGGTTATAATTCTTGATGTCTTTGTAATAGCTATCGGGTTTTGTCTAAGAGTATTGATCGGGTCTATCGCTATTGATGTTCCCCTTAGTAACTGGATGCTTTTGACTACATTTTCAATAAGCCTCATATTTGGTTTCTCTAAGAGAAGGCATGAAATATTAGTGCTTGGCGTCAACTTTCATCATCATAGAGAGCGTCTTAAGGACTACAATAAGGAATTTCTTGATATTATGATCTGCATCTCGATGGCAATAACGATAATTAGTTATGCTATATGGGCGATGGATCCGGCGGTAATTGATAAAATTCACAGTGAAAACCTCCTTCTAACACTTCCCTTTGTTCTTTTTGGGTTGTTTCGATATTTAATGCTTATCTATAGCAGGGAAAAGGGCGGTAATCCAGAGGAATTGGTAGCAACAGACCCCGGGATTATAATATCTGTTGTACTTTATTTGGTAACTGTGTTTATTCTTGTATATTTTAAAGATTTCTTTAACAATCAATATTTTGACTTTAAACTTTTTTCATATCTGATTAAACTCTGAATTC
>CAYYKD010000005.1:73884-84969 GCA_964471825.1 uncultured Spirochaetales bacterium | reverse complement strand
TTTAATTAACACCAAATATTTGAATTTTTAATGAAAATCTAATAAAAATAAATAAAGATTGACATTTTTAATAAAAGAGTTTATAAACTTCAAAATTATTTTTATCTATTTTGGACTGATAATCAATTGATGAAATTAATAATATAAAGTAAACAAGCAAAACAGGGGTTCATGTAATGAATATTCTTCTTATCTATCCGAGATTTAAAAAATACCTAGAAACGAATAAAAAACTCTTTGATATACTTAATCATCCTATTACAGCAAATTTCAAAGCACCACCTTCACTTGGTATTCCTATTATCTCAGCAATGTTAGATAGAAATGAACATACTGTAACATTTATTGATCAAAATATAGAAGATGTGCCGTTTGACTCCCATTTTGATTTGGTACTTGTGAATTGTTTTACTCCACAGGCAAATGCGGCCTATAATATAGGTGATGAGTTTAAGAAGCGAGGGATAAAAGTTGTTGCCGGTGGTATTCATCCTTCATGTATTCCTGAAGAGACAGCACTACACTTCACCTCGGTTGTTATTGGTGAGGTTGAGTCGTCACTTTACCAGGTACTTGAAGATGCAAAGAATAATAAATTAAAACAATTCTATAGACAGACAGAGTTCTATGATATAAATAAGTACATTCAACCGGATAGATCTATATATGCCAATAAAAAGGGATATGAGTGGGATATTTTTTACCTTCAAGTGTTTAGAGGGTGTGACTATAGATGCGTAACCTGTTCGTGTCCAACTGCACATGGAAGGGTTGTGAGACCAAGACCGCTTGACAGCATACTTGAGGAAGTTCAGAATTGTAATACTAAACAGATATTTATTACCGATGACACCCTGCTTCTAACCTCTCCCTCATTTCAGAAGGATGCGGAAAGATTTTTTGATGCAATGAAGGGCATGAATAAGGATATAATCCTGTCATCATCTATGATCCTTAATGATGATCCGGTTGCTCTAAAAAGAGCAAAAGATGCCGGAGTTAGCCAGATTTACATGGTAACCGGTTTTGATCCGGTTTCTGTTAAGGCGATTTCACAGGGGCGGACAAGAAGAGCAGATGAGATCATAAATAAGGTAAAGGATGCGGGGATAAAGATTTTTATCTCTGTTATGCTTGGTTCAGATAGAGATGATCTCTCTGTGTTTCCAAGGACATTTGATTATCTTGCAAGACATCAGATAAGTCTGGCCGAATTCTATCTTATAACCCCATACCCCGGAACTGTATTCTATGATCAGGTGGTTGCAGAGGACAGGCTTCTTCATAGAAACTATGATCTCTATAATAGTGCCCATGCAGTATTTAAACCAAAGAATATGACGGCTGATCAAATGGAAACTGCTTATTTAAAGCTATGGAAAGATTTCTTTGAGGCAAACCCTCTTCCACCTGAAGAGGCTACGCTGCACTATGACACAACAGATGAGTATAAACAGAAATTTGCCCTGACTCTTCCGATAGAAAAATAGTAGGGTAGATATCCGCAAATATAATGAAGTTATTACATAGATTCGAGGTTGATTTTTACAGGAACTAAAATTTATTTTTGTAAGAGCCTTTTTGCTTCTTGATATTTAAAGGCTTCTTCTTTATATTTAAAAAATATATTTTGACTTTTTTGAAAGTTGATGATATAATTGTACTTAAGAATATTTTATGAAAACACTTATTTATCTTTTTTTAATTTTTATAATTATTTCGTGCTCCTCAGAGGAGAATGCTAAACTTGATCCGATAGTGATTAATGGTATAAATTTTTCGGATGCATCCGGTGCAGTCCCGAAGGAAAAGCCTGATCAGATTGATATATACCTGTCAGCTGATATTGGTGATAAAAACTCCGCCCGATTCATTTCATATGACTGGGAGATAGAGAAATTAACACTTGATGTTGATGGCATCTCAGATAACACCGCAGATAATTTATTGAGAGGACTAACAGACGATAATAAAGGTTATTATCTGGATGTGTTAAAGAATCCTGTAAATGCAATTTTGACTATTTTCATACCGGGGTATTATAAGGTTATTATAAGAGCCTATGATGAAGATGATTACAAAGAATATACCTCTGTAATAAAAGTAGGGGAGCCTAGTATACCGACATTTAGACTTGGGTTGAATCTTCCGCCTGCATTAAAGCTTCAAAAAGGCGAAGAGGAATTTGCCGGTAAGCTATTCTATAAGGTGATCTATAATAGCGGAGCGACTGTAGAGGGCGAGGCAAAGGTATCAGATTTTGGACGGGATTGGTATGATACGGGACTTCAGCTTAATCCGTTGGAGGATTTTACTATTATTGTATCAGCTCTAAAGTCTAAGAGACTGGTCGAAAAAGAGACCGAGATAGTGTTAACTAATATTCAGAGTGACAATGTCTCGAATAAACACACAAATTTAATGCCGCTATTCTTTGAATTCAATGGGCAGAGAAACCTTCTTAAAGAGAGTTTTCTTGTGTTTAATAAGATAACGGTCAACACTATTCTGAAATTTGATATAGGTGATGTTGAGTTGGCTGATGATTCAAGGATATTTGTAGGATATCTGACTTGGAGCTATGATTCAAAAAATAAACAGACATTTTCATTTCTTAGTGATACAATAGATTCAAATATTGGTCAAATAGAGCGTTTTTTTGAAGATAAATTTCTAATAAAGTCTTTTATAGGAAATATGGGTATAAAACAGGCAAATTCAAATTACTATATATATTTTACCCCATCTGGTGTAAGCTCTACAGATCTTGATCCGACAGGCAACAGACCATTTGTCGGTCATAACTATGGTGCAGTAATAGGTAAGCTTGGAGTAAATGGGAAGGCTTTTCATGTTGGCTCCCTGTACGAACACAGGCCTATGATTAACTATCCGCTATATATACGAACCGATGAAAAAGTTTTCAATAAGATTAAATAGTTAAAATTTATACAAAATATCTTCAATAAATCATAATTATTATTTCAATTGATTTTTATATTAGCTCTATCTATTTTCATTAAAAACTCTTGCAAAAATACTGCAATGATTTACAAGACCAACACCAGGTTCTATTAGAGTTCTATATTTCAAATGATCCTAGAAGTTCTTTAAGTGATTCAAATCCGTCCTTGAGGGATTTTGATGCATTTATCAGATTCTGGTTCATTTCAACAAGTTTGAGGTTCTCATTTTTCTGATTATTTGCATGCTGTTTGATCGCAGTTGATCCATCGACAAGGTTGTATACAATCTTGTTAAGTTGATCGCAGTAAACTTTGCTGTTCATAGAGATGCTATTTAACTCACTGCTGGAATTAACAAGATCTGAGATTGCTCTTATGATAATCTGTGTACCTGAATTCTGCTCATTCATAGTATAGGATATCTTCTCAATTGCATTAATCGTATTTTCAACGACGCTAAATACAGACTCTAATTCCTTAACAGTTTGAGCTACAATGGAGATTCCGCTAGTGATTTCTGCATTCATTCCATTTACCTGTGTTTCTATATTTTTTACACTGGATGAGCTTGCATCGGATAGTTTTCTAACCTCAGTTGCTACAACTTCAAATCCGACTCCATGGCTGCCCGCTCTTGCAGCCTCAATTGAAGCGTTAATTGCCAGTAGTTTGATTCGCTCGTATATATCGTTGATTATATGAATTAACCCAAGTACTTCCTGACTTGAATTTCCTATACCGGAAATATATGTTATAATGTGGTTTAGTGATTTCTTATTCATATTAATACTATCATATAGCCCGTGAACCTCCCGATTTGTTATGCCAATGGTATTTGATACATTTTTTATACCCGTAAGCATCTGTTCAGTTGAGCTTGAAGATGTGTGAATAGCAAGATTCTGGTTTGTAACAGCAATATTTATTGAGTCAACGGCTGTTGATATGCTTTGAGTTGCATTCTTAAGTTCGGAACAATAGCTTGAATTTTGCTCGACATCACTAATTATCTTATTAATTGAGGTGATAAATTCCTTAAAAATCCCCTTACTTGAATCAATAGAATTAATGAGTACGCTGTTGGAGTTTTCTATCTTATCTGATATCTGTTTTATCTTTCTGATCATACCGGTTAGGAAATCAAGAAGTTTATTAAAATCAGAGACAAGTAGACCAAGCTCATCATAGCTTGAGATCACTAACCTGTTTTTTAGGTTGCCCTTACCTGTAATTATGCTATTTACTGACATTCTAACATCCTTAATGATGTTTGTGATTGTTGTTACTACAAGGCTTATGTGTACTAAAGAAATTAAAACGATTATCGTTATATTTACGAGTGTATTTATAAAGAAATTTCCGGTATCGGCCAGCACCCCTTTTTTGTAAAAATACCAACCGATATATTGAGAAACTGCATAGGTCAGAGAAGCAGCTGAGAAAACAGTTAGCAGTACTTTTAAAAAAATAGGCAGCTCTTTATCATTTTCACCTAGTGTTACAATGTTAAATGATCGTTTTGCCTTGTATATTTCATAATCCATTAAGCCGTATGAAAATGCAAATGAATAAAGCCCGCTGAAAAGTGACACTAGAAAAACAAAAATGAAATCGTTTAGTGCGACACCGCCCGGAATTGAATAACTGATAATTGTTCCTGATAGGAATCCTGAAAGATGAACAACCAGAACAACAATCGGAATCGTTATAATCCTTTTTTTTGCAGTCTCAATGAGAAGCGGGTTGTCAATAGCTCTCTCTACAGGTTTTAACAAAAATGCTATAAATAGGGATGCCGGAATATCAATTGCTATGAATACAAACAGAAAGATATTCTTAAGTAATCCCATAATAAGTCTATCATTAAAACCTGCTGTGATATAGGGGTTGTATAGGTTTAATAATACAGAGTTGTGCAGAAATACTGCAAGAGGTACTAATAGGTTTATCAAAAAAATATTTAATAATAGTCTTGATTTTTTTGTTTGTCCATCACTCATGTTGATTCTCCCGAAATTTAAAAATCGATAAATATAATATATATAAATTATCAATTTATCTTGTAAATAGCAAGACTATAATAATAATTTTTTGTCATAGTTTGTAGTTTATTATTTTTACGCCTAAGTTTCGAATATTGTGCTTTATAAGGAAAATTTATGAATTTATACTTTTACTTTTTAATAATTAAGGTTATTATTAGTAGATATTTAACACAAAATATTATGTGAGTCTTTTAATTTATTCAAGTTGTTAATATAATTAAGTAATTGGAAGAGCTTTTGGGCCTTTTTTGTCAGAATGAGTCATAAATAAAATTTAAGTGTAGCCCTAAAGGATATGAGAGATGTTTTTTAAAAATAAGAAAAACAGTAAAAAGAAGAATGACCAGGATCTTTTGATTTCACTGATAGAAATACTTAGAGATCCGGAAGATCCTTTGCATTTATTATTATCCGGTCTTATTGAACAGCCGAGTGAAAACCGGATCCATATTGTTCAGCAGATGGTAATGACCATGAAAGATGCAGGAGAACAACCTGATATGATAAATACCATCTCTTTACTAATTCATGATAATGTTGTAGCCGGCATAAAGAATACACTTGGAAAATGATGTTATAGGTATCAATCATCTGTTTTGCAACGGACTCAGGCGAAATTTTAAGAATCTCTATTTGAAAACCTGAGCTTCATATATTTCAATCTCCAATCCATCAATGTTTTTCCATTCATCTGAGTGCATTCCTGCCTTATTGCAGAGATGAGTTAAAAACTCTTCCTTTGATGGAAGCTGCTCCCAAACCTGCGGCAAAAATGTAGCTCCCTGGTATCCCTTTTTGATTGTAACTCCATGTATCATAGGTTTTAATTTCATGAGGATCTCAGCATAAGAATCAAATGTAATCTTTCTTGGAATTGAGAGTACGCTAATTTCAATCTCAATTTCGCTCAGCTCTTCCGGTCTGACCGGTTGAAATCTGGGGTCTGAAAACGCACAGTTATACGCATTTACAGAGACTGTCTCATGTAATGATCTGATAGGAAGAATATATCCTATGCAGCCGCGAAGATTTCCATCTTTATGAATTGTTACAAAACCGCCTAGTTTCTTGGTTAGAATAGGATCATAATCAACAAGGTCACTTGTGGTTAATTCGATAATTTTTCTTTGCTCCATCACCTTTCTTGCCAGTCCCAGAAGAAATTTTTGTTCCTTCTCGTGTACTATCTCAATCATACAGACCTCCATTTTTTCAGTTCATACATTACAATTGATGCTGCATTAGAGACATTTAGAGAATCCATTTTGCCTGACCCATTAATTATAGTAAGTAGATCGCATAATTTTTCGGTCGCTATATCTAAACCATCCTCTTCATTGCCAAAGATAAATGCAACCGGTTTTCCCGGCGGGATTTTTGATGACAAAGCATCAAGAGGTGTTTGAGAATTTAGAGTCGTACCTATGACGGTAAAATACTGTTTGCACATATTGATAAGTCCGGCAGGATCAGCTGCACGATAAAGTTTAACGAATTCCATTCCTCCCTGAGCTGTTCTATATGAAGCTGAAGAAATCATAGCTGTAGAGTCATTGCCTGTCAGAACAATATTTTTGAGTCCGAAGAATGCAGCTGTTCTTACAATGGCCCCAAGGTTATTTGGATTTCCGACTCTATCGAGAATAATCAACGGCGAGTTATCCCGGGAGATTTTTTGTAAGGAGGTGTCATCTATGATGTGAATTAAAGGTGGATCTATAACCGCAGCAACGCCGGAATGTCTATTTGTTCCTGTAATTTTTTCAAGCTCACCATCAGTAACCTGTCTATAGATTTTTTGCTTGCTTGCCAGATATGCGGTTATTTTGCCGAATTTTTTTGAAACAGATGCATTGTAGAAAAGCCGTTTGATTTTATCGGGACTACTCTCACATAGTGCATTTACTGATTGAAGCCCGTAGACAGTAATCTCATTTGATTTATCGTTCATAGTTATCCTTTATAGTATATTTATCCTTATAGTTATCCTTGAATTGAAAACATCAGAATATTGTTTTGGCACATGTTAACTTATAACCGGCTTTTATAGAGCGGGAAACACAACCTCAAATCTTGTTCCAAGGCCTGGTTTACTTGCAGATGATATAACCCCTTTATGAGATTCAATAATACTCTTTACAATTGCCATTCCAAGCCCTGTCCCCTTTTTTTTATTATGGCTAAAAAAAGGTTCAAATATTTTTTCCAGTATTGAAGGTTCCATTCCGCAACCGTTGTCCTGAATTACAAATTTAACTTTTTCATTCTCCTCTGATATCTTTAGCGTTATCTTACCGCTTGAAGAAATTGCCTCAATTGAGTTGTTGATAAGGTTAAGAAACATTCTTGTAAGTTTATCAGGGTCACCCATAATAACAGAGTCAGTTTTTTCATCAAAGACAATAGACACGCCTCTCTGTAGAAGGTCTGCTCTTATTGAATCAATAATGTTTAAAAGGAGACTGGTTAAGTTGATAGGTGTCATCTTGAGGTGCATCTCACCTCTTGAAAACTCTAGTAGTTCTGTAGTCATCTTTACCAGACGGTCTACTTCATTCATAATAACAGTTGTTGATTTATGAACCTTCGGGTTATCTTTTACGGTCATTTTTATCAGTTCTGCATAGGCTCTTATATTTGTCATGGGGTTTTTAATATCATGAACAATTAATGAGGCAAACCGGCCGACAAGTGAAAGTTTCTCTTTTGCTATCAGCTCGCCCTGCATCTCTTTAAGTTTTCTGTATGCTATTTCCAGTTGTCTGTTTCTTCGTTCAAGGTTGTTGATGTATGAGTTGTTTGAATCTCTGACGGTTGAACATATACCGCGAGATAACTCAACGGCAATGTTAGAGTTTGTATTGATGAGAGAGGTGAACTCCTCTTTTAAAATCTTGAGCAGGGATAGATCTGTCTCTGCTCTAATGCCTGCACTCCTTGGTAATTCATCGATTACAGCCATCTCGCCAAACACAGCCCCCGATTGTTTTACTGCAAGTATTGAGACCTCACCGCTTTTAGATTTTTTTATAATACTGACTGTTCCATCAACAATTATGTAAAATGCGTCCGCTGCGTCTTCCTCGTTAAAGACGATCTCTCCCTTACTGTAGTCAACCAGATTTGCAACCTCAGCGATCATATTGTAGTCGCTATCTTTAAGTTTACCAAAAATCCTGGTGTTTTTTAATATTGCGATTTTTTTACTTTTTTCCATCTTAATTGTCTCCATAAAATATTTAGTACTTAATATCAGAAATCGTTATTGAAACCAGCTCTTTAAAATCATCGTGGTAAAGATCAGAAATAATATTTCCCCGTAGGGTTTCCTCAAATCCAATCAATCTATTTTCAACGGATTCAACTTTATCTCTAAGTGACATAGAACTATCTATAAATTTAATTCTGGTTGTAAAACCCTTTATCATATAGGTTCCGATATTGGTGATATTGTAATTAATAAATAAATTTGTGTCCTCAATATTGTGGGTAATTTTAGTTTTCAGGTATTCATTAATATATATTTGTTTTTTTAGTATTGATTCCTCATATTGATATGTCTTCTCGATGTTATGATTAAAGCCCCTTACATCTCGAAAAGTATCTAAGGCCTCATCGAGTAATCCCTTATCATATAGTGTAAGTGCCGAATTATAAAGATCTGAGGCATACTTCTTCTTTGCCATGTTAGCGAATATGTACCATGTGCCGGATACATATACAAGTCTGTACTCGACATCTCTCTGTTTGATCGTCTTCCTTAGGCCAATCTTGTTTGCTTTAAAGAATTTTCTAAGCTCATTTTCGGCCATATTTTCAATCTGATCACCATATATTGAGAATAGCAGGTTGGGGTCGATCATTGAAATGTTAACCTTAACAATTGCTCTATCCGGTGCCGTTTTAGTGAGACTAATTATTTTATATTGCATCGAGAGGCTAATCTGTTTTGTTAATGGGGTGATGGTTTCACTGTTTGAGTATTCTTCCTGACTATATGCTCTCCGGTCATCCGGTGCCATACAGTTATATGCTTTTTGGTTGTCATTATTTTTGACTGCATCAAGATATCTTCTTACTACCCAATCAGGATTGTTGTTGTTGCATGATGAAATGATAAGGGTTATGATGAGGTAACGGATAATTTTATTTTGCATTTAAACCCTCTATGTAGGGGATACTGAGAAAGAATGTTGTGCCGTCAATTTCATCTGTTACAAAATCAACAGTGCCATGAAGAAAATTCTCGGCAAATAACCGCATTGAAAAGGTACCGACACCTCTATGGGTTCCTTTTGTTGAAAATCCTCTCTGAAAAATCTGCAGGGCTATCTGATGCGGAATGAATTGGGAGTTTTTGACATAGAAAACCAGTTGTTCACTCTGTTGTTCTTTATGCTGTTCATTTTGTTGTCCGGTAATTTGCATATTTGTTATTATCGTTTCTTTTTTTGTGCCTATATATACAGTCTCTCCCTTAACTGATGCCTCCATGCCGTTTTTTATCATGGCATGAAGAATTCGTTTAATTATCACACGATCTGAGTTAAATGATATGTCTATTTGACTATCCGGATCAATTAATATAGATTTTCCTTTAGCAAAATCTCTTGTGCTTATTTCGAAAAGGATCTGTTTGATTAATCCTTCAATTTTTATATCTGATGTACGGATTTGTAGTTCACTATTCTCAGCACTGAGGATATCTTTATGACTATAGATCTCATCAATCAGAGTTGCCGAAAGGTTGGATATATCTTTAAAAATTTCTCTCTTATCATTAGGATCGGGAATCATATCATATAGTTCAATGAAACCGCTTAATGCTCCGGCAGTATTCAGAAGATCGTGTAGAAACACCCGTTCAAGTATCCGTCTTCTTTTTGTATCACTGATATCAAACAGATATACTATAATAAAAAAACATCCATCCATAGTAAAAGGATATGCAGTAAACCTGAATTCATAGGAACCCTTTGTATTAGAATCATCTAATACCAGTCTGCACTCATCTGTAACACTGCGATTTTCATTGATAGCTCTATTTATGATATCAAGGGCTTTGCAGAATTGACAACCGTCACTTCTACCGCAGCCATTCTTAAAGAAGTTATGGCAACCGGTTGTTTCTCCAAATAATTTACCTGTAATGCTGTTGTCATGTTGGATGTTAAAATAATTATAGAATGGTTTGTTTGCAGTTACGATTTGTCTGTCTTTATTAAGAATAATAACCGGTAGTGGATTGGTGTTAATCATAAATGGGATGCAGTTTTGTTCATCTATATGAAGACAACCCCCATCATTTTTATCTAATATATCTATCTCTCTAGGAATTTGATTAATCATATTTAATTTTACTTCAAAATTTTTAGTTTGTAAAGATAATCCTTTAGTTCGTTTAGAAAAATATCTGTTTTTGCTGATAATTGCTCAAAAAGTGGATGATAACCTTCTTTAATTTTGTCTTTGTAGAGAAGACGCATTCTATCAAAATATAAAATTATCTCCTTTGCCTCAAACATTAGAAATACTCCCCGTAATTTGTGGCAGTACTCTGAAATCTTGTCAAACTCAAGGTTATCTATATATTTCTTTAACAAGTTTAGTCTATCCGGAACATCGTTTAAAACTTCTTCGATAATGACTGCCCTGTCCTCCTCTGAGACATCGTTAAGCATATCATAATTAATTAGTGATAATGTTTGTTGATTGTCAGTTTTATGAGTGTTAGAATCACCCGAATGAACAGACTCTATAATATTACTCAAGAGTGCTCTTGTTACAGGCTTTGTTATAAAACCATCCATTCCGGAAGATAGGCATAGCTCTCTATCTTCATCAAAGGCATTTGCTGTTAAAGCGTATATATTTGTATCCCTATTTGGATTGGTAAAATTTTGTCGTATCTGTATCGATGCTGCAATTCCGTCAAGGATCGGCATCTGCATATCCATCAGAATAAGATCAAATTTTTGTTCTAGGGTAATATTAACTGCTTCCTGACCATTTGATGCAACAATAACAGAGTGTCCCATTAATTTTAACATCTTCTCTGTCATTCTCTGGTTGAC
>CAYYKD010000005.1:41325-73874 GCA_964471825.1 uncultured Spirochaetales bacterium | reverse complement strand
CTCTGCTAAAAGTATGTTGCAAATATTCATATGTTACCTCTTAATTTAAATTTATACTATAGGGAGGCTCATGGGATTAAAAATATTTTTTCAAGCACCAATTTTTATAATTTAATACAATATAGCAATATAAATAAAAAGTGTTAAATATTATTTAATAAAAATAAAAAATAATAACTATTGAGCATTTTTTTCTATTTTTGTTTCTGTAATTGTTTGTTCCGTGCAATTACCGGCTTTAGAGCACCCCTCACATCTACCTTTGTTTTTTGCCTTCTTTATAAAGATGTATATTAAATAGGCTATGCTTAGGAGTATTATTATTCCGATTGTTAAAAACTCTAATATTACCATTTGCAGTCTCCTTACTTAACTAATAATATAAATAAATTACATAAGAATATCAAGAAATTTGAAGAATTTTTAAAGAATATCAAGCGACTTTTGTATAAAAATAATTTTTGGAGAATTATAAAAAAGCCGCATAAATTGATGTGTTAATAATTACTAAAATCACTTATTTGTATATTGAGCCTCCCCGTAAAAATCCCTTCAACTACTTTTGATCTTTTATTATTGCAGGAGGCTCTATTTTAATTATTATTTATCACATGATAAAGAGGCTTTTAAAGAGGTCTTGTTAAGGTAATATTTAATTGTTTTTACTACATTTGATAATAATTCTACAATACTTCCAAAGAGTGATATAAGAAAGATAGTCTTAAATCCAATTATTCCAGTATAATTAGTGTATAGATCACTATCAAGAAGCATAAATGTAACAATTATAATCGAAAGAGTAGAAACCAGCATCTTATAGAATAACCCAAGTGAGGTTTTCTTTATCGTCAATTTATCTACCAGAATAGCCAAAATATCAAGTGCAACGATAAAACTAAATAGAATGCCGTAAGTTTTAAATGCCTCAATATTGATTCTATGACTCAGATTTATTGAGACACTAAAAAACAGGTCTTCACATCTTGAGATTATTTCGGGGAAAAAAAGCACAAGAACAATGAAAATTACTCCGAATAGAACAGAGAAAATATTTTCTACTATAGATGGTTTTTTTTCGTCTATTTCTACATCCTGCAGATCACCGGGGTTCCAGTCTGTATCAACTTTAATGTTGTTATTAAAATAGGAGATCGCAACAAAAACCAGTGAAACCATACCAATCGCCCCTGTATATGCTGAAAATACTTGAAGCGGTATTTTTAAGATTCGTAGAAATAGTTCCTTTAAAGGAACTGCATTAGGAACTGAAGCAGCTACATTAGTAAACAGCTCAACAAAAAATATGGTAGTAAAAGCTATTGATATAGCTCCAAGAATTATCTTTAGAAGCATAAAATATAGTTCTTTAAGGCCCGGTGCTATAACAGGTTTATCTCCGTTGTATCTGGCCGCAACCTCAGTTGGGTTCCCGTAGGATTTGATAGTCTCAAATATTTGTTCATTGGTAGGCGATGTGCCATAATTACTTTCAATCTCATCAAGCAGTAAAGTTCTAAGCTCCTCCTTAATGTCTTTTCTTGTTTTTAGTGGAAGTTTCTCCCCTATAACATGGATGTACTGATCAACTAACTTCATAAATCTCCTCCTCATTAATTAAATTTGTAATAACATTGTTCAGGGTTTTCCATTCATTGACTATCATTGAGGCTGTCTTTTTGCCCTCATCTGTAATCTGGTAATACTTTCGTGGCCTAGACTCAGCTGTATCCCATTGACTACTGAGTAATCCCTGTTTCTCAAGTCGTCTTAATAGTGGATAAAGCGTGTTATGTTCGATTATAACACCTTTATCCTGAAGTATAGAG
The DNA here is from genome assembly GCA_964471825.1 of uncultured Spirochaetales bacterium. Taxonomy (GTDB): domain Bacteria; phylum Spirochaetota; class GWE2-31-10; order GWE2-31-10; family CAYYKD01; genus CAYYKD01. Next base: position 72,048 of record CAYYKD010000005.1, on the reverse strand, counting down.
ACAAGTGAATAACCGTAAACAGGTTCACCGGTTGTCATTAGAACGCTTAGTACCAATGTGCCGCGGCGTAATTCCTGAAGGATATTTGCGTAGAAATCATCCATTTGTCCTCCTTTACCAATGATGTGCGTTGCACACTATTGCTGAATACAACATACTACACATTTTATAATATTGCAATAAATATTTGTAATTTTTTTTTGAAAATTTGATTTGTTTAAAAATTTGAATTGACAAACCTCCTATTTAGTGATACTGATAATTATTATCAGATGAGGGTTGGGGATGGATAAGCATAAAGAGGCCTATTTCAAGTATCTAAGTAATAATAATATCAAACAGAGTACACAGAGAGAGTTTGTACTTGATATTTTTGTAGCAGTTGATAATCATATAACGGCTCAGGGGTTGTTTGAAAAAGTTAAATCGGAAAGAAGTAATATAGGTGTAGCAACTGTTTATAGAGCAATGAAGCTTTTCTGTGATGCAGGTATTGCTGATGAGATCGATATTGGTGATGGTAGTAAGAGATATGAAAAGAGAATAGGCAGAAAGCATCACGATCATTTGATCTGTACGGTCTGTGGAACTATATCTGAGTTCTACAGCCCAAAACTTGAGGAGATACAGCGATCAATCTGCAGTGAAAATTCATTTGAACTTCATGATCATAGTCTTAGACTATATGGGATATGTTCAAAATGCAAAGGCAATGAGAAGTGAAAGTAAGTGTTACAATTTAGTACAACTTTATAGTTTTTTAAGTGTATCGAAGATTGAATGTAAAGATTGAATGTAAAGATTGAATGTGGGGGATAAAAATGAAGTTATCTGAAATTAATAACTCGGAGCGGTTTAGAGTCTTGAAGGTCACCCTAACAAGGGAAGTTGGCAAGAGGTTATCAGAGATGGGATTTACAAGGGGAGTTGAGGGGACTGTTATCAGGTCAGCACTTCTTGGTGACCCGATACAGGTTAACATCCTAAACTATAATGTGTCACTGAGACGGTCTGAGACCGATGGAATAGAGGTAGAAAGAATTGACTAGAGGAGTTTACAATGCAGAATAGAACTATAAAGATTGGTCTTTCAGGTAATCCAAATTGTGGGAAGACAACAATATTTAATGCACTGACAGGTGCAAGGCAGAAGGTCGGCAACTATGCAGGTGTAACTGTAGATAAAAAAGAGGGCGTGAGGAAATATAGAGATCGTGAACTGGTAATATTTGATTTGCCGGGTGTCTATAGTTTAACTGCATATTCTATAGATGAGGTTATCGCGAGGGATTTTATAATAAATGATAAACCTGATATAGTTGTTGATGTGATTGACAGTACAAATATTGAGAGAAACCTCTATCTGCTGCTGCAGTTTAAAGAACTGGGAATCCCTGTAATAGGTGCACTAAATATATCAGATCAGGCTGAGTCAATGGGGATCGAGATAAACTGTAACCTTCTTAGCAGGCTTTTGGGAATACCGTTAATTAAAACGGTAGGCACTAAGGGTAAGGGGCTAGATGAACTGATGGATATGGCTATTGATCTGATAGACAACGGCGATACAGGTGCCTGTAAGATTTCATACGGACAGGAGCTTGAGACGGAGATAGATAGGATAACCTCCATAATTGATGAAGACGGGGCCTTTGCAAAATCCTACCCATCAAGATGGATTAGTATAAAACTCCTTGAAAAAGATAGGAATGCTCTTAAGAAACTTGATGAACATAATAAGAAAGGTTCTGTATTGGAGGCTGTAGAGAAGTCAATCGCAAACATTGAGACGCACTTTGGAAATGATTGTGAAATAGTTGTCTCTGAACAGAGATATGCGTTTGTGCATGGGGCTGTGAAGGAGTCTGTTGTTAGAAAGAGAGCTGATCGGATACAGAAATCTGAACTGGTTGATATGATTCTACTTAACCGTGTGATAGGGCTTCCTGTTTTTCTGTTGATTCTATGGTCTATATTTCAGTTGACATTTAAACTCGGTGAATATCCGATGGCATGGCTTGAGTCTCTTTTTGGGGTACTGTCAAGCAGTCTGACAAATGTTATGCCTGAGGGACTGCTGAGATCATTGGTTGTAGATGGAATTATCGGCGGGGTCGGGGGAGTTCTATCGTTTGTGCCGCTCATTGTGATCCTCTTTCTATGTATCTCGATACTTGAAGATACGGGCTATATGGCAAGGGCCGCATTTATAATGGACAAATTCCTCCATATCTTTGGGTTGCACGGTCAATCTTTTTTGCCGCTTATGGTAGGTTTTGGTTGTTCAGTACCGGCAATAATGGCCTCTCGAGCATTAAAGAGTCCGCGGGATAGGATAGTAACGGTTCTTGTGACTCCATTTATGAGTTGTGGAGCAAAACTGCCTGTCTATATACTGCTGACTGCGGCCTTCTTTAAGGATAATGCTGCAAATGTTGTTATGTCAATGTACATTATAGGGATAGCTATTGCACTAATCTCAGCACGAATCTTACGATCAACAGTGCTAAAGGGTGATGCGACTCCATTTGTTATGGAACTTCCTCCATATAGAATGCCAACCATTAAGGGGATATTTTTCCATGTCTGGGACAAAACCTATCAATACCTTAAGAAGGCCGGCTCAGTGCTTCTTGCGGCATCGATACTTATATGGGCAATTGTAACCTTCCCTATTCCGGCGGAGAATGAGGAGAAGTATAGAAATATGGCGTTACAGTATGAGAAAACGATTGATCAGGTTGAACTTCAAGGCGAGCATGAGAAAGAATCCATGACAATAACACTTGATGAGCTAAGGCAGGAAAAAGTTGATGCCTACATTGAAACGATGAAGAGCGAAGAGGCACTTACACATAGTATCGCCGGGCGGATTGGGAAAATAATTGAACCAGTGGTAAGGCCACTCGGGTTTGACTGGAAGATCGGGATATCTGCAGTAACAGGTTTTGCTGCAAAGGAAATTGTTGTGTCAACTCTTGGTGTTCTCTATAAAGTGGGACAGGAGGAGAGTGAGGAAAGTGAGTCACTTAGAGAGGCATTGGTAAATGATGTGGTATTTAATCCACTCGTTGCCTTTGTACTTATGTTATTTACTCTCATAGTGACGCCATGCTTTGCTGCTCAGGCAACTATAAAAGGGGAACTAGGGTGGAAATGGCTTGGATTTCAAGTATCCTATTCTATATTATCTGCATGGGTGATCTGTTTTGCAGTCTATCAGATTGGTAGAATCTTTGGAATTGGAATGTGACTTCTGCAGTCTCATGTTTAATATTATTTTTTGAGTAGGTTGTCTATTAGGGTATTATCAGGAACAACAGAGATAAACATAAGATTGTTTAAAAAAATTTGATCAACTATTCTTACTATCCACCATAGGAAAAAGATGATAGTTAATGCGACAAGGGTCTTTCTGACTGCTGTAATATTTATTAGTAGAAAGCTATATATCTTTTTTGATGATCTAGTCGTTAATAACTTTGTTGTAATTATTATGCAGAAAATGGTAAATAGTAAAATAATCGGCGGGTAATACGATAGCGCTTCGGCAAGTCTAAGATGTGTAAGTAACCCAATACTTCGTGTAACTCCGCATGTAAAACATGGAACCTTAAATAAATTTAAAAATAAACAAATCGAAAAGGTGCTTGGAAAATAGTATTGAATAGATGATACAACAAAAAAGACAACCGAGAGATAGGCTAACGGCTTGTTAAATATTAACAGTCTTAATAATGATCTAATTAAAGAGTCAAATCCTGTATTCTTCATTATATAACAATGATAAAATATTTTTCAAAGATATACAACAAAAACAAATGATAAATCCGCAAAGAAAAAATGATCTGATCGATACAGAAGAGTTGGAGAGGCTAATCGTTGATGAGTAATAAAAAAATCGACCAGTTGTTTGAGAGATACATAGAAAAATTCAAAATTAATGTATATTGATTTTTTCGTAGTATTGAGATATATTACTATTATGATGGTTAAACTAATTAAATTACTAGGCAATTTGATATCACTGAAAAATGAATTTACTAGTTTGAAGAAATATGCTATTATCTGCTAAAAAATAAAGGAAGTTTGCATGAGTCTCAAGAAAAGGAACTCAAAGTCGCTATTTAGCTCAGATATTGTCCTAAAAAAATATTTATAGCCGAATGACCCAATGATGATTTTTAGTAAAGAAATACACCTGTTATTTTCAGACAAAGACTTCAAAGATTGCTATTCCAAGAAAGGGAGAAACAGTATATCACCTGCATTTCCATCAGCGATAACTTTTCTTCAATGGAAGGAAAACTTATCTGATGTCGAAGCTGTTGAGGCGTGTATCAATCGAATTTCAACAACTGATTTATTGTTTAGAGTATTCAAACAAATTTAAAGGAATGGCGTGGAAATTTGTGTTTCATACAAATTTGCAGGTCAATACGAAAATCAGGTAAGAAGTGAGAAAACCCTAATGGTTATCATACCGCTTGCACTGGTAATAATATTTCTGATTTTGTATTTACAGTTCAGGCAGGTCGATGTAACCGCGTTTGTGTTTTCAAGTATTTTTGTTGCATGGATGGGCGGATTTAAATTTTTGTATCTATATGGTCAGGACTGGTTCATGACTTTTAGTGTGTTTGGGACTAATATTCGTGAGCTCTTTAATATGCAGTCCTACAATCTCAGCGTAGCTGTCTGGGTTGGATTTATAGCACTCTTGGGTGTGGCAAGTGATGACGCTGTTTTGATTAGCACTTATTTAACACAGATTTTTCTAAAGTAAATCCGACATCAAAAGCACAAATTGAGCTTATAACTCTGTTTATAACGCCTGTATTAATTACAATTTACAAAGAACGCCAGTATCTTAAAAAAAACAGCTGAAGAGGTTGATACTGATAAAACAAAAAGGAAAGGACTATATAAGATTGTAAATATAGATAATATAAGTTTGATTGAGTCCGGGTTGGAAAGAAGATCAAGGATGTTAATTGATAGTATTATATTTAGACTAAAAGGATTTCTTAGAAAGGGTAATAGAGAATAATAATGTAAGGCATGGTATAATCCCTCAAGATATCTATACTCTCTTGAAAGTTATCCGGCTTTAAAAAAGTGTCAAGTATAAATTTTTTTGAATCACATTACTTAAGACTTACTGAAAAAATCATTGGTTAATGAAATACAGAGTGAGTTAGTCGTCCTTGAAAAGAACACCATCAAGTCTCAGCAATATCTCTGCACATCCCTTTGCATCACTTAGGGCTTCATGGTGGTTTAAGCTGATACCTAGATGCCTGCAAACAGTACTTAAACGGTGATTTTCAAGTTCGGGTAGTTTTTTTCTTGCAAGTTTAACGGTACAAAATGATGGAGGCAATTTTGAGTTAATTCCGTAGTAAGATAAACATTCCTTAAGAACTCCCATATCAAAAGGGGCATTATGCGCAACGATAATTTCAGAGTTCGTAATTATTTCCTTTATATTATTCCACACCATTGAAAAAAATGGAGCATTTTTTACTGTTTCTGGTGTTATACCATGAATATCTATAAAATCATCTCTAAAATAAAACGGTACAGGTTGAATATATGAAACAAACTCTTCAATAATAATTGAGTCTCTAACAACTACAATGCCGATCTGGCAGGCACTTGTCCTTTGATGATTTGCCGTTTCAAAGTCTATCGCTATGAAGTTTTTTATATTTGTTCGCATAGATGTTTCTCCATTGAATAAATGGTCTTTACCGGCATTAATCTTAACAAAATCTATAAGGAATTAATTATATCGAAAATGTGAAAAAACCGGTAACGATTATTACTGGTTTTAAATGATTAAAGCAAGTGTTTTTTGTGCATTTAAAATATATTTATATTGTATAACAAGGCTCTTGTTAAAAAATAAATATTTTTACAAGAAGCTCAAATTATCTGATCCACACATGAAAAACAATCTATATGATAAATAGATGAAAAAAATAATAAAACTAGGTCTAAATACCTAGAGAAATAGGTCTAAAGACCTATTGAAATATTGGGAAAAAAGAATAAACTAGGTGCGATGCAACATTTATAAATAACTAAAAAAAGGAAAAATATGTTAAATAATATGTATGGTGGGTAAAAAATAAATAAACATTTAGACTAGAGGCTCTTTCAAAACTCGATATTTTTTACTAGATCAAGGAGTGATGAGTCTAAAGCCCGGAGTTTACTTTGCGTAAATGAGGACTTTAGGCGAAGAACGACAAAGAGATAGAAAATAAAGAGCGAGTTTTGAAAGAGCCTCGCTAAGTAAAATATTACATAATGTGATATATGTATAAGTTAAGTGGATAGTTTGTTGAAAGATATTTATCTTAACACACAATGGAACTAGGGGGTGAAAGTGAGACTTAAGCTGTTTTTTACTTTGAAAACTGAAGAAATAACAATTGATTACCGAAGAAAGTTTTTATCATTTTTTAAAAAAGCATTAGAAGATTTGGGTGACAATGCAATTGAAAAATATTATTCAAATAATATATCAACCAAAGACTACACTTTTTCAGTATATTTTAGAGGTAAGTTTAACAAAAGAATAATTGTAATTGAAGATAAGGAGATGGTGTTAAACTTTTCTGTTTTTAACATGAAAGACGGGATATATTTTACAAACGCGTTTATTGGATCTGTTAATAAAAGTTTTATGTTTGGTAATGATAATGAAATCACTCTTAAAAAAGTAGAAATTAAAAATGAAAATGAAATTAGAGGGAGTGAAGGAGAATTCAAAATCTTGTCTCCAATTGTTGTAAAAGAAAGAAGTGATGTAAAACAGAATAAAGATAACTACTATATCTATAATGATGAAAACTGGCTCGATATATTAAAAAATAACATGAAGTTTCAGGTTAAAGATAAATTTGAGTTCGATATTAGTAAAGATATAGATGAATTGGAAATAGTAGCAAAAGAGCCTTTTGTTAAAAAGACTGTTGTTGAGAATTACGGAATAAAATTTCAAGTGACAATAGGAACTATATATATGAAAGGCACAAGAGTCTTGCTAGATTATTTAGCTAAAGCCGGCATAGGTTCAAAAAGGTCATCGGGTTTCGGAATGCTTGAATTGATGTAGGAGGAAGTGTGATAGAAGAAATTGAAAATGAAAAAGTAAGAGTTGTTCCGTCAGACTGGAGATGGAGTGCAACAGTTGTTGGTCTCGAAAAATATTTGAAACACTATGAGTTGAATTATAATATACATGATGAATATTTAGAGTTTAGTAAATCAGATATTGATGATGAAAAATATTTACTGTTTGCAGAGAAGCATTTCGCAGAAAATATGCACCATGTAATTGTTGAAGATTTAATTGAAGTCAATAATCCATCAGAAGATCAGATTAAATTAGTGAACGATAAATTATCAAAGAACACATCAAGCAATTCTGTTATGAATAGAACTTTTAAAGATGTCAAATATGACAGCAATAATTCTAATGCTATTAAAGAAATAATAGAAAAAAATAGAACAGAGCTTATAAAGCAAACTTTTAAAGGCGGAAGAGCGTTATATTATAACTTTTGCAATGAGAATAACATGTTATCTGAAAGTGGTAACTCTTGTAGATTGAGAGGCTATAGTGTAGATATGGGAAAAAAAAGCAAATCACTGGCATTTGCAAGAGACAAAAATACAACTGTTAATGTTGATAGCAAATACTTTGATTTTATACCGTTTGCTTTTTCAAAGACAAGAGAAGCTTTTTTTATTAATAATAACTTTACGGTTCAACAATTAATTCATTCTAATAAAAATGATCTGAGTAATATTGATGATAATATAAGAAGCAAACTTTTTTTTAAAGTAAAAAACTCATCGGCATATATCGATTATGATGTAGAGGTTATTAGAAAAGACAGGGATAGTGATTTTTATGAAACTATTTTTCTAAAAAAAGATGCAATTAGTATATTTGAAAAAGTAGAAGAAAATACATTAAAGGCAATAACAAGTCCATGTAAAATTAACACTATGTTTGCAGACGCAAATCCAGGAAATGGCAATGAAAATTGGTTAAAAACAGAAAAAATTGTAGTTGATAGTATCATAAACAATATTAAACTTGATTTTTTAATTGATGGTCTATTAAAGTTGGGCGATAAAAATTATTTAATATCACATTTGATAAAAATAAATCAATTGATATATAAGGAGGATCAAAAAATGACAGAATTACAAAAAAGAGCTTATGGATCTGCAATGGAAGTGAAGAAAATTTTATCCGGTAATAAGTCAAATAAACTTAGAGCTTATGAACAACGATTGATAAGCGCAATCACTTTAAAAGATTATGATAGGGTGCAGGAAATTTTACTTCATTTATCTGCGTTTACTCAGGTACAGATGAGTTTTTTAATAGAATTATTTGAAGATTTTGAGAAAAATAAAAACCTTGCATATACTTTTATAAATATGCTTGGTGAAAAGAAACAGATTGAAAAAAAGGGAGAATAATCATGGAAAACAAAAAGGCTTTAACATTGACGGTATTGGCTTATATGACAGCAAATTATGGAGAAGGTTTGGGCAATGTATCATCGATACAAAAAGTTTTTAGAAATGGAAATACTTACTCATCGAGAAGTAGAGAAAGTTTAAAAAATGCAATTATGGTGCAAAGTGGGATGTATGATGACCTAAAAGTTACTGTTGACGGTGCTACTCAAAAAGAGGTGAGTCCTGAGTTAAATGTATCCAATTGTAGAGCATTAGAGGGTGGATATATGAATACCAGTGTAAAAATTGGAACAGAAAAAATGACTTTTATCAGAAACAGTTCTTTTTATTTGACTGATGCAATCGCTTGTGAGCCATTTGTTAATGAGACCAGATTTCATAATAATCTGCATTTAGCAAAAACATACGCAAAAGCAAATGGGAAAAATGTTCAGAATGATGCTAAAGAGACTGGTCTAATGCCATATAACTATGAGTATGATAAAAGTCTAAGAGTCTATTCGATTACTTTTGACTTAGAGATGGTAGGGAAAGATGAAAACTTTGATAAAGAAGCAGATAATTCAGAAAAAGCAGACCGAGTTAATGAAATTTTAAAAACAATTGAACATTTGCATTTAGTAGTAAAAGGAAATCTTGATAATGCTGAACCAATATTTATAGTAGGTGGGATGAGCGAAAAAAAAACACATGTATTTGAAAATGTTGTTAAGGCTAAAGATGGAAGGTTGTCGATAACCAAGGACTTAGTTGAAAAGATTGATAAGGGATATAAGGTTGCTTTATTAGAAGGTGATAATTTTAAGAATGAGCAAGAAATTATTGAGAAGTTAAAGCCAGAAAGTGTCGCAAAATTTTTTGATAACCTTAAAAAAGAAGTAAAAACATATTATGGACAATAAAATGAAAGCATTAAGAATTGTGTTAACACAAAGTAAGGCACATTACAGGAAAGAGGAGAGTATAATTAATAAAATGACCTATCCTCTACCTCCTTTTTCTACTGTTATTGGGGCATTACACAATGCTTGTAGTTTTGAAGATTTGCATCAGATGGATTTATCGATTCAGGGTGAGTTTAAGTCCCTCATAAAACAAGCATATACTGACTATTGTTTTCTAGACTCTGTAATGGATGATAGAGGGGTTTTAGTCAAATTAAAAAATGGAAAATTTCAATCCACATCTTTTGAAAAAGTTGCGAAAGCAGTGAACAGCCAGGGGAGCAGTTTTAGGAAAGATATAACAATTCAAGTGTACAATAAGGAATTAATAAAAGAATATAGAGAGTTAAAAGAGTTAAATGATAGAATTAGTGACTTTAAAAAGCTAAGATTAGAGCCTTTAAAAGAGTTATTATCACAGAGGAAAAAGAGCTTGTCTGCAAAAAAGAAAACCTCTGATAAAGGAAGTGTAGAGTTTGAAAATATTGATAGGAGAGAGAAGGAAATAAAAGCAAAAGAAAAGTTTATCTTAGAAAAATTGAAGGAGTTTGAAAATAAAAACTATGATACTCCAATTTCAAATTATCAATCTTTGACAACTTCCTTAAGATATTATGAAGTTTTGCATGATTTAAAACTAATTATTCATGTCCGATCAGATGATGAAACACTTCAATGTATTAAAGATAATATCTATAACTTAAAAGCAATTGGAAGAAGTGAAGATTTTGTTGATGTCTTAGAGTGTGAAGAAATAGAATTATCAGAGAGTGTTGAAAAAGATATGATAAGTCAGTATTCTGCATATTTGAACTTTGATGATGTAAAAAATAAAAATCTATTTTTTGGAAAAGAAAAATATGGAATACCTGCAAGTGGGACAAAGTATTATATTAACAAAGTATATTCGAATGAAAAGGGCTGGAGAGACTTTACAAAAGTAAAAGTAGTTTATGCATCAAATTATAGAATAGATGACGATTCAAAAAATGTGTATGTAGATAATGAGTATATTGTTAATTTTAATTAAAGGGCATTTCTAAGAACCTCTTTGAGGGCATCAGAAATTCTGTGTTATGACTTGTTCTTTTTTACCAATACTTCGTTGTTGAATTCCTCATATAGCCCGGCTATATTGCTAACCCAATGTCTTGTCTTCGTAAAAAGTCATTTCACTATAAATCCAAAGCAGGTATTTAGAAATTTTATAAGGAGATGTTAAGTGATTGATTTAAAGGAATATTTAGCCAAACCTGATAAAACCATAAGAGAACACACTGATGATTTACTAACTTCTTTAGATTTATTAAAAGAATTAGACTATGTAACAGAGCATATCTATAAACTTTTGAGAATTGCATGCGAGTATCATGATTATGGAAAAGTAAATGACGAATTTCAGAAAAGGGTAAAATCAAAAAGCAGATTAATCTATGATATAAAAAATGAGGTTGCCCATAATGTTTTATCACTTTGTTTTGTTGATAAAAATGACTTTGAACGAGATGACGACTATTTAAAAGTATGTTACTCGATATTAAATCATCATCACTATACTAACAACTTTAACGAAGTTGATGATAAAGAAGAATTAATTAATGACTTTAGGAAGAAATTTTGTGGAAAAAGAATAAAACCAAGACTAATTGATGCTCTGCGAAATTTGAAGAGTGAATCAGAAGCTCAATTATTGAAGGGCTTTTTACATAAGTGTGACTACTCTGCAAGTGGTAATTTTGTTGTTGAATATAAAAATGACTTCTTAATCAAATCAATGTCCAATTTAAATTATCAATGGAATGAACTGCAAAATTTTTGTTCGACCAATACTAATGAAAATATTATAGTTGTTGCAAATACAGGAATGGGTAAAACAGAAGCCGGATTGTTGTGGATCGGTGATAATAAAGGATTCTTTATATTGCCTCTCCGGACTGCCATAAATGCTATATATGATAGAGTAAGATATAATATATTGAAAGGGGACATCGAAGAAAAATTATCATTATTACACTCTGACACCTTATCTTATTATATAAAAGAGGAAGTATCAGAAGATGATAAGATATTGGAATACATCTCTAGGGGTAAAAATTTGAGTATGCCTTTGACAATTTCTACATTAGATCAACTTTTTAACTTTGTATATAAATATAATGGATTTGAACTTAAACTTGCTACATTGAGTTATTCCAAGATAGTAATAGATGAAATACAAGCATATTCGCCGGATTTATTAGCTTATCTTGTATATGGATTAGAAAAGATTACAGAATGCGGAGGTCGGTTTGCTATTTTGACGGCCACACTTCCACCTTTTGTTAGGGACTATATAACAGAAAATATTGATAATACAAAGTTTGCAAAGTTTACAGAAGGTAAAGATCGGCACTTTTTAAAAACAATCGAAGGTGAAATAGAATCAGAATTTATTGCAAACCATTTTGATAAATATGGCGGGAAAGTTTTAATTGTTTGTAATACTGTAAAGAAATCACAAGAGTTGTTTGATAAGTTAAAAAGTAACTCTAATATACCTAATATAGAATTAATACATTCTAAATATATAAAAAGAGATAGAAAAGTGAAAGAGGACAAAATACTTGAGTTTGGAAAAACTGAGGTAAAAGGAAATGCAATATGGGTTGCGACCTCTATTGTTGAAGCATCTCTCGACATTGACTTTGACTACCTTTTTACAGAGTTAAATGATATAAATGGTTTGTTTCAAAGACTTGGGCGTGTTAATAGAAAAGCTCAAAAAGATGAAATGCTTGATAAACCAAATGCCTTTGTATTCACTGATATAAATGATAATATTTTAACAAATAAGAACGGAACAAGAGGTTTTATAGATAGAACTCTCTATATGTTGTCGAAAGAAGCGATTTTCGGATTTAATGGGATATTATCCGAAAATAAAAAGGTTGAATTGATTGATAAATATCTTACCACAGATAAAATTAAACAATCATACTTTAACGAACGATATAAAACTGTAAAAAATTACATTCAAGAGTTATATATTGGTGAGAAAGAGCTCAAAGAAGTTCAAAAAGTATTTAGAAATATCTCTTCATACGCTGTGATCCCTGAAAGTGTATATGAGGATGAAAATAACAAGAAGAGTATTGAGGTGTCTTTGGAAATTTTAAAAATGGAGTTTATCTATGATGAAACTAAATCAAAAAAAGAAAACTTAGATACAAAAGATAAATTATATCTAGATAAGATAAAAGCAAAAGAAAGAATATATGATTATACTGTATCTGTCGGAATATATGACTTAAATGAATCAACAACCTCAATAAACATTGGATATGAGAAAATAATTATAAATAAATGCAGTTATAGCTTTGAAAAAGGTTTTGAAAGAGAAAAAAAAGAATACAATGAAACAGCTGAAAATACCTATGACAACTTTATGTAAGGAACAAAATGAGAACTAATAATGTAAGAGTTACCGGTGTAATGTTTTATTATTATTTTGTATGCAAAAGGAAACTCTGGTACTTTTATCATGATATCACGATGGAGCATAATAGTGAAGATGTTGCAATTGGCAAGCTGATTGATAAATCAAGTTACAAAAGAGAAAAGAAGCAAATACTTATTGATGGAATAATTAATATAGACTTTATTGATGGAGGAAAAGTAATACATGAGATAAAGAAATCAAGATCAATCGAAGAAGCAGGAGAATGGCAGCTTAAGTATTATTTGTGTTACTTGAAAGAAAAAGGAATTGAGGGAGTAACCGGTTTAGTTGATTACCCATTATTGAAAAAGCGAAAAAAAATTGAACTTACAAGTAGTGATGAAATAAAAATTGAAGAGGTTATTAAAGATATTGAAAATACAGTTACTAATATTGAAACTCCAAAATTAAATAATAAAAGAATATGTAAAAAGTGTTCATATTATGAATTGTGTTTTATATGAAATTAAGTAATTTTTAAATGAGGCGGTTAAAACAATGAAAAGAAATTATTATTTATCAAAAAGTGGCATACTGAAAAAAAATGATAATAGTTTGATTTTTAAAATCAAAGGTCAGGAAAATCGATATATTCCAATAAATGATGTTGACTCAATTTATGTTTTTGGAGAATTAGACTTAAATACAAAACTAATTAACTTCTTATCAAAAAATCAGATAAGTATTCATTTCTTTAACTATTATGGTTTTTATACAGGGAGTTTTTATCCAAAAGAACAACACAACTCAGGATATTTATTTGTTGAGCAGGTAAAACACTATGTTGATAGTGAAAAAAGATTGAAAATTGCAAAAGCGATTTTGATATCATCGGCTAGTAATATTTATAGAAATATCAGATACTATAATGAAAGAGGTAAGGATTTACAAGAATATATGGAAAATATTAGTAAGTTTCAAAGTAAACTTAGTTCAACTAACTCTATAGAAGAGCTGATGGGGGTCGAAGGTAATATTAGAAAAAAATATTATCAAGCGTTTAATATAATTATAAATCAAGATATTGACTTTCAGAAACGAGTTAAAAATCCACCCGATAATATGATTAATAGTTTGATATCGTTTTGTAATATGCTAGTCTACACAACCGTTCTTTCTGAAATATATCACACTCAATTAAGCCCATTGGTTAGTTATTTACACCAACCTGGTGAAAGACGGTTTTCATTAAGTTTAGATATTGCTGAACTTTTTAAGCCATTATTGGCAGACAGACTGATTTTTTCATTATTGAATAAAAATATGATATCAAAGAACGACTTTACGAAAGAATTGAATTTTATGCATATAAATGATAAAGCAAGAACGATAATTATAAAAGAATATGATGATAGACTAAGAAAAACAATAAAACATCGTACATTAAAAAAAGATGTATCATATAGAAAATTAATACGGCTGGAGCTCTACAAATTAGTTAAGCATATTTCAAATGAAAAAGAATACGAGGGTTTTAAAATATGGTGGTAAAAAGTTGTATATAATTTTGGTATATGATATAATGCTAGACAAAGAAGAGAACGGAGCGAAAATTCTAAGGAACATATTTAAAACTTGTAAAAAATATTTACATCATATACAAAACTCTGTCTTTGAGGGGGAGTTAACAAATAATCAATTAATTGAATTAAAATGTGAGCTCAACAATTATATTAGAAAAAATAAAGATTCTGTAATTTTATTTGAGAATCAAAGCAATAAATGGATGAATAAGGAAGTGTTGGGCAAACAAGAAGATCGAACGACTAATATTTTATAGATCTGTCGATCTACGATAGTGTAGAAATCAGTGTGGTTCGACAGATAAATTGATACCAAAGGAGGTGAATTACGAAGTTGAAAAAAATAAATATAATGAAAAAAGCATCTGTTATAGTGAAAAATGAAGAAATTAACGGGTTTTAATCTTACCATAGTGGAATGTAAATTGAAATATCAATAGATTTGTTACCATTTGACCGTCAGTTTTAATCTTACCATAGTGGAATGTAAATAAAAAGATATTCACAGCTTATTAACAGACTACTTTGAGTTTTAATCTTACCATAGTGGAATGTAAATTATGCATCAACTTGTTCTTTTCCATATTGTTTAAGTTTTAATCTTACCATAGTGGAATGTAAATGAGATAACATTAATTCAAACATTAGCTTTTTTATTTGTTTTAATCTTACCATAGTGGAATGTAAATAACAATACAGATTGTAAACTATGTCCATATTCATGTTTGGTTTTAATCTTACCATAGTGGAATGTAAATTATGTTGTTATTATCTTTTCAGACAAGAAATCACAAGGTTTTAATCTTACCATAGTGGAATGTAAATGTATTATTAGAGTTTTTTTATTTGACTTAATCAAATGTTTTAATCTTACCATAGTGGAATGTAAATAAACTATGAATGAAAGCGTTTCCGGTAAAAGTATCTGCGTTTTAATCTTACCATAGTGGAATGTAAATCGCTTGTTAAAAATGCACCTGCAGGGCTTGACACTTGGTTTTAATCTTACCATAGTGGAATGTAAATACTTGATCAGCCATTTTAAAAAATGATTTTCGTGTTGTTTTAATCTTACCATAGTGGAATGTAAATTGCAGACGCTTGTGTGTCTATTGCTTTCGTTTGCTCAGTTTTAATCTTACCATAGTGGAATGTAAATGCTAACACTTCAGCTGCAGATTGTTCTATCATGTCAGTTTTAATCTTACCATAGTGGAATGTAAATCTTTCATATAAGCAAATAATGGCGTTGTAATTGGTAGTTTTAATCTTACCATAGTGGAATGTAAATATTGTCTTTTGTAATAATAAAATCTTTGATATTCTTGTTTTAATCTTACCATAGTGGAATGTAAATTACTCAGTACAGATTCTCTCTATTTCTGATCTTGGTTTTAATCTTACCATAGTGGAATGTAAATGTTGTATTCGTGGATAAGTATTACATCTTGTTACTATTGTTTTAATCTTACCATAGTGGAATGTAAATATTAAAAATCCTAAAAATTGTTCAGGCGTCAATATGGTTTTAATCTTACCATAGTGGAATGTAAATTACTTGCTGTGTTTTTCCTGTATACATATAATCTAGTTTTAATCTTACCATAGTGGAATGTAAATTCAATTATCTCAAATGCAATCATTAACAAATATCTTCGTTTTAATCTTACCATAGTGGAATGTAAATCGTTATATTCTATAGCAAAAGTTCCACTCTGATCAGGTTTTAATCTTACCATAGTGGAATGTAAATTCTTTATTGCTTCATCTGATACTTCATCTGATACTTGTTTTAATCTTACCATAGTGGAATGTAAATTGAGGCAACACTCGGAAGAGTTGCAAGCGGATTTAGTTTTAATCTTACCATAGTGGAATGTAAATGTAACAATTTGAATAGTTCGCATTTCGTCTGCTTCAGTTTTAATCTTACCATAGTGGAATGTAAATACAAAGAAGGCAATAGAAATTATTTTGAAGGTCAGGTTTTAATCTTACCATAGTGGAATGTAAATCGAGGTATATTTTTCTGAATACAATCAGAATAATAATGTTTTAATCTTACCATAGTGGAATGTAAATAGTTTTTTTAGTGTATTTTAAATGTTTTTAAACTTTGGTTTTAATCTTACCATAGTGGAATGTAAATATATTATAATGACTATTGCAGTACAAACTACATACTGGTTTTAATCTTACCATAGTGGAATGTAAATAGTCTCATAAATGAGCTTGTGAGACCGCCTTTAACCGTTTTAATCTTACCATAGTGGAATGTAAATTTGTATGCGAGTATAGAGGTTGAAACAGACTACTCGTTTTAATCTTACCATAGTGGAATGTAAATATATTTCGCAATATGCTTTACGCTTCGTTGCTTTTTGTTTTAATCTTACCATAGTGGAATGTAAATCAACATATATTAGCATTGATACTAATTGCAATGTAGTTTTAATCTTACCATAGTGGAATGTAAATATTATAATTTTTAGCTCATCATCTGTAAACCGTTCTGTTTTAAACTTACCATAGTGGAATGTAAATATGCTTAATGACTCGCCATCAATACCGTTTTCACCTTGTTTTAATCTTACCATAGTGGAATGTAAATATATCAAGCCCTATTTGTACGAATATAATATTATCCGTTTTAATCTTACCATAGTGGAATGTAAATACTTGTAACAGGTGGATTACTTTCGGTCAATTACAAGTTTTAATCTTACCATAGTGGAATGTAAATATAAACTCAATAATATTTACAACACCTTGTTTATTTAGTTTTAATCTTACCATAGTGGAATGTAAATGCGTATGTAATTGTTTCAGCTTGTAAACTTGTTTCCTGTTTTAATCTTACCATAGTGGAATGTAAATTCAAATGATAGATAACCGGCCGAAAAACCAATTTGCAGTTTTAATCTTACCATAGTGGAATGTAAATTGTAAAACTCTTTGCAATGCCTCAACATAATATTCTGTTTTAATCTTACCATAGTGGAATGTAAATAATAAAAAGTAATTTCGGCAATCCTAGAACTATAAGTTTTAATCTTACCATAGTGGAATGTAAATACTCGTAACAGGTGGATTACTTTCAGTCAATTACAGTTTTAATCTTACCATAGTATAGTTGACAAATAATAATATCGTTTGATCATTCAGAGAATACGAATCTGTACTATATTTATTTAAAAATTTATTTCAAAATTAAGTTAAAATGTCGAGGATAGCATATATGTATCGTCGTTTAATATTAAGACAGAGGTTAGATAATGTTTTATAAATCATTTTTAATCTTTGCTTGTTTATTTCTTTTATCAACTCTCTATGGCATGGAAATAAAAGATGCACAGAGGGATTATAGGGTTGGTAGTGAGGCATTGATAGGCAATGATTTTGTTGAGGCTAGAGCCTGTTACAGTCGATTGATTGAATTCCTTGACAAGAATCCACGATACAAACCATATTTTGATTTTAACTATTATCAGATACCGATTCTTAGGATTATTGAGTTAAGAGAGAAGCTTGGTGAGATTAGACCTGAACTGACACACAAAATCATGGTAGTATATCTGATGAATACTCTTGCAAATGTCCCGGATAAGACATTAGGCAAGAAAACTGTTGATCTAACCCTCTCAGAGGAGGAAATATCGGAAACTCAGGTATACCTGGGTATTTTTAGGGTCTATCTTGAGGTTCTATCCCATGGCAAGTTGTCAATCCAATATAACATTGTTAGACATAACCCTCCAATACTTCAGATGAATGAGTTTACTTCGCTGGATTATGATGGTAAAACCTATCACTCCCGTTATCCGGAGTTAAATTCAGTTGATGGTCTGGGTACGGTGATATTATCATCACTGGATGAGACTGATACCTACTTATTTTACTACAAATCGCGAGGTGCAGATCCGAGACCGATTGGCGGATCTGATTATCTACCATTGATCCCCTATTTTAAAAAAGCTCCGATGAGGGGGCGACTTTTGATTCCATTTGAGTATAGAAATGGAGGTGTGCTACTCCATGAGTTCTTTCATTCACTTGAAAATTTGGCAGGAATTAGACCCGGGCATGGTTTCTTACCCGATGTACGCAAAAATTTCCCCGGCTGGAATGGTGAGGGACAGTATGATTATTATTGGTGGCACTTTGATGAAACACTTACCAATTATGGCTTTGATAGACTCTCCTTTATTAAACGATATCCAAGCTCACAAACACTAGAAGACTTCGCAAGTGCCGTCAAGTTAGCTGATGAAATTCCTATTCTAGGAAGGAAAAAGGCTGAAGAGTTATATCAGATAGGGGAACAAATGGAAAAGAAGAAACAGTTTGCACTCGCTAATGATAAATATAGAGAGAGCTTAAAACACAATCCCTATCATTCTAATAGTCTTGCTAAACTTGTTAGTGATGCGATGAGTAGAAAGTCGTACAAGGAAGCGACCGGATATATTGACCGTGGATTGACATTAGAACCTGCCAATACATTTCACCTTTACTATCAGGGAGTAATTCACTACAATGAGAGAAGACCGGGTGATGCAATCGTCTCTATGACAAAGGCGATTAAGTCTGATCCTGGAATGGAAAAGGCGTATTATTATAGAGGTTTTCTCTATCTTATCCAAAAAGAGTTTTTGAAAGCAGAGGCGGATTTTATTAAAGCCTCCTCTTTTTCTGAAGCCTATAGGAAAACAGTCCTGGATTTTTTATCAAAGTATCTTAATAGCCCTATCTATCATGAGCCGGTAGAGGCGATGATTCAGAAAATAACAGAGAGTATTCCACGGGACTAAAAAAACTGATTCTTACAATAGTCTCACTAATTGTAAATGTCAACTAAATAGGGATATAATTAAATGGAAAGTTTATACATGCAAAGTTTATACAAAGAGCATCTTGTTTTTTTTCTTAATATTTGTTATAGTAATCTATCAAAATAGGGCATTCAACGATCAGTAAACCGTTAAAAAACGGTGCTATGAATATTCCTAAAATTAAAATGAAAAAAGGATAAAACTATGAATTCATCGAAGATTTTAGTTATTAACTGTGGTTCTTCATCTTTGAAGTATCAGCTGTTTCTAATGCCGGAAGGTGTTCCGGTAATAAAAGGGGTTATCGAGAGGGTTGGAGAACCTGAGAGTGACCTTATGTATGAGATTCCTGAGAAGAGTCAAAAATTTGAAAAAAAGATCAAAGCAAAAAATCACAAAGAGGCATTTAAGGCTGCATTTGAAACAATAATTGATCCGAAAGAGGGTGTGTTAAAGTCAGCTGATGATATTCAGGCATGTGGACACAGAGTTGTACATGGTGGAGAAATACTACTCATCATCTGTTGAGATTAACAATAAGGTTATTAAGCATATTGATGAGCTATCTGATCTTGCCCCACTACATAACCCTGTAAATCTTGAGGGGATCAAAGCCGCAATGGAGTTCTTGCCTAAGGCTGTTCATACTGCAACATTTGATACTGCATTTCATCAGACAATTCCTGACTATGCATATCTCTATGGTTTACCGATGGACCTCTACAACAAGTATAAAATTAGAAGATATGGTTTCCATGGGACAAGCCATAACTTTGTTGCAAATAAGGCTCTTGAGTATTGCAAGAGATCTAAGGAAAACACAAACATCATTTCATGTCACCTTGGAAACGGCTGTTCTGTAACGGCAATTCAACAAGGAAAATCTATAGATACTTCAATGGGTTTTACTCCACTTGAAGGTCTTATGATGGGCACAAGATCAGGGGATATAGATCCTGCAATAATTCAATATCTTGCCGGCAAGGGAATGGCTATTGATGAGATCATGAGTATGCTTAACAAGAAATCAGGTGTATTTGGTTTGTTTGGAAAGGTTGACCAGAGAGACATCGAGAAAGCAGAGTCTGAGGGCGATAAAAAAGCAACGCTTGCACTAGATGCTTATGCCTATAGAGTAAAGAAATACATTGGTGCATATATGGCAATCCTTGAAAAGGTTGACATCATGATATTTACAGGTGGAACGGGACAGTTTGGTGTTGCCATGAGAGAGCGAATCTGTAAGGATCTAGAGTTTATCGGTATTCATATTGACGCAGAGAAGAATAAACTTCTAGGAAAAAATCGACTTGGTATTATATCAAGAAATTTCTCACCTGTTACAATTATGGTTGTCCCTACTGATGAGGAAAAACAGATGGCAGAAGATGCCTATGGACTAATAAATAATAAATAATTTATTGTGAATAATTGTTTCACACGACATAAACATTATTTATTAAAGAGCCTCTAAAGTAAAAAAACCGGTTCTATAGCAGTTTAAAAAACAAAAATATAGTCCGGTTTTTTTAATTACTGCTTTTATTTAGGCCCTATATTATAGAATCCCCGGAGAATGTTGCATATAGAATATGAAAAAAATTATTATTAAATCTATCAAGTATTTATTTATCAGTATAATAGGTTTGCATCTTCTCCTATTTTTGTGGGTTTTTATAATTGGAGTGTTGCTTACATCTATAGATCCACCGTTTCATAGTTTTATGATTTATCGTAAGGTGATCAACGGTTTTGAATTGAAACCGAAAAAACATATAAAACTGAAGAAACTTCCATGGTATGTGAAATATATGTTAATAAAATTAGAGGATTGTAATTTTAACACTCACAATGGAATCGATATTGAGGCGATGAAACATGCTGCAAAGTTAAATAAACTAAATGGCAGAAAAGGTCACGGCGGGAGTACAATAACACAGCAACTTGCCCGAACAGTTTTTCTTATACCGGATAAATTTATTGTAAGAAAATACTTTGAGATTTTAATATCACTAGAGCTTGAAGCAATTTTAACAAAGGATCGGATTCTTGAACTCTATTTAAATAATGTCGAATGGGGGAAGGGGATCTTTGGCATAGAGACTGCTTCATACCACTATTATAGAAAAAGTTCTGCCTATCTTACACGGGATCAGGCCGCCAGGTTGCTGACTATTCTCTCAAGCCCTATTCGTTATACTCCGTATAATTTCGGGGTCAGAAGAGTTCTTAACATCAGGTATAATTCAATGAGTGAATTTAATCGATAGGGCCTATAAACTGAAATTTACCACACCAACCTAAAAAGTATTCATAAAGACTTGAAATAATTGAATAATTAGTATAAATTGCTATTTAGATTTATATGTTTTGGAGTAATATATGAGAAATAGAATATCAATCGCGTTATTTTTTTTATCGATCTCTCTGTTATATAGTAATCCGGGCAAGTTGCTGTTAGTATGTGATGAATGGCCGCCCTATGAGTTCTCTGAGTTTGATTCCGGTGGAAAAAAAACCGGCAGGATCATCGGGACTAATGTTGAGATAATATCAGAGGTCCTTAAGAGACTTGGAGTAGAGGTTGAGTTTTCTATAAACTCATGGAAGATGGCAAAGGCAATGGTTGGATTACCTGATTTTAGTGGACTTCCGACCAATATTTCAAATAGTCAGTTTAATAATCAGGTCTTGAAGAAAATTAATGATCCAAATGATAAGGTGTTTTTATTAAAGTATTACAAAAATGATACAAAATCGGCAAGTTACAAACTAATCAGCCCGGATGTTAAAAATGACGAGGAGAGGTTGCTACGAATCTTTGGAGCTATCGGTTATGGTGTTGACAGCAAATTTGGTTTATCTGCCGATGGGATTTTTTCACTAAATAAAAATTTTGAAAGAGAGCAGTATCTCTACTATCCTAATGAATCACTAACAATAAGTGAGTCTGTTCTATTCTGTTTAAAAAGTAATATATCTAAATACAGGTATGAATCATTTGAAGATCTAAATGGACTAAAAATTGGTCTAAGTGATGGATATGATGTATCCGGAGGATTACTGCAGTATAGCGGAATTCAGATTGCCAGATCCCCTGATAATAGTACTGTTCTCAGAATTTTGCTTGGAGGGAGGATAGACCTCTGGCCGGTAGACAAGAGTGTCGGATTCTTTATAGCAAAATCTCAGAATGCAACTGAACAGATATCATTCCTCCCTACACCGTTAAATTCATCGAGCGTATTTATTGCTTTTGCAAAAAAACCCGGTTTGGAAAAATTTGCAGGTGAATTTTCAAAAACATTAATGATGTTTAAACAAGAAAAAGCGTATCAGGAAATATTTAATAAATATCTTAGATAAGATTTTCCTGCATAGCAAAAACGAGATTACTATGCAGGATTGTCTTCAGTAGGATTGTTTTCAAAAGTGGGTTGCTTTTTTGAATATGTATTTTTTAAACCTTCTAAATTTGTTCATTAATAATGTTAGAACAATGTTAGAATAGTGTTAGACAGTATGTTCCAGCATCAAGGTCTTGGTTGTCTGATCAGCAAGTTTGCAGGGGCCGAAGTACTGTATTGGTCCGGGATAAAGAAAACAGGTCTCAACAGACCACTTTACCCTGCCTTTAACTAACGCCTTAAATGGTTTATCATTCAAGTCAACAAGAGCTTTCTTAATTACCGGTTTTAATTTGCCATGACGAGCTTCCATCGTCATCATCATTACAAGCGGTACACCTCCTGCAACCCACTTCTCAGAGTCTTGAAAGAGGTTCTTTACAGATGCCATGTATCCCGTTAGACCGTTTGCAATCAAAAGAAAAGCCGTATAGCCGAGAGTGTAACAATAGTCTGTATCAAAATTAGAAGGAAATGCACATCGTCCCTCATATCCAAAGAAATGATGCAGAGGGGAGAATTTACCCTTATATTTACCCTCTACCTTTAACTCATCCAATTTTGCTTCTACTAATTCAATCAAAAGTTTTTCTGTTTCTATTCGTGAAACCTGAACATTTCCATGAGGGTCCCTATCCATAAGTAGCTGTCGTTGAATACTGTTTGGTAATGAAGAGAATGTGTATGATGCATCCTTGCTAAGTTTCTTATTAATCCACTCAGACTGATCCTCGAATGTCTTGAGCGTGTCAAAATAGGTTTTATGATTTGCCAGAACATTATTTAGCTCTTGAATTAGAATATTAATTTCAGGGATATACTCTATCAGTCCCTCCGGTACCAACACAACACCGAAGTCTTTTTTATTTTCGGCTCTTGCTATCACTATGTTGACAATATCATCAATAATACTATTAATTGACTTCTGTTGTTGAGCGATCTCCTCTGAGATCAATGCAATATTTGGTTGAGTCTGGAGTGCACACTCAAGTGCTATGTGAGACGCAGACCTACCCATCAGCTTGATAAAGTGCCAATATTTTCTTGCAGATCGTGCATCCCTGCAGATATTTCCAATGAGTTCTGAATAGAGTTTAGTTGCAGTATCAAACCCAAATGAGACCTCTATGTGTTTATTTTTTAGATCGCCATCTATAGTCTTTGGTACACCGATTACCTTTATGCCTGTATTTTTTTGTATAAAATATTCGGCAAGTAATGCTGCATTAGTATTTGAATCATCTCCACCGATAATTACTATGGCATTAATACCTCTCTTCTTACAGACCTCAATGCAAATCTCAAACTGTGCTTCATTTTCAATCTTTGTTCTTCCTGAACCAATCATATCAAATCCGCCGGTATTTCGATATTCATCAATAAATTCTTTAGTTATTTCTATCAGTTTGTCTTCGAGAATACCGGATGGCCCGCGTAGGAAACCAAATAACTTTGAGTCCTTATTAGCCTTTTTTAAGGCATCAAATATTCCTGCTATTACATTATGACCACCGGGAGCCTGTCCACCGGATAGAACTACACCCACATTAACCTTTTCTGAGCTGCCTTCATTTTTACCGGATACGAACTTTGCAATAGGCTTTCCATAGGATTCGCTGAATAACTCTTTTAACTCCTTCCTATAGTCGATTGATTCGGTAGAATCTCCAAACTCAACCTTAATATCACTTATATCTCCAATGATGACACTTGATAATCTCGGTTGATAATTGTATCTCTCTTTCTGAAGCAATGAAATATCTGACATAAAAGACTCCAAAGTAAAAAAGTTATATGCTCTGGTAAATTAAAAATAAACTATAAGCATATCTATAGATATCAGAAAAGAAAAAAATAGTCAAGTTTAGATTAGAAATTCACCGGGGCAAACGCATTTAAATTTCTATATATTGGATTGTTCTGTGCATACCGTTAATATTAATAAAGAAATATAGAGAGAAAATTGAAAGTAATTTATAGTAATCTATTTGTTTTTTATTATCTTGAATATTCTATTTACATGAGTTATCATCTCTTCGGCATTATATGGTTTTGGTAGGAAATCAAGTATACCGTATTCTCTATAGTCTTTAAGTATCGGGTCATCAGAATAACCGCTTGAGATCACAATTCTCGCATCACTGTCAATTTCAAGGATCCTGAGTGCTGTTTCTCTGCCGCCCATCCCCGCCGGTATAGTCAGATCGAGGATTACAAGATCTGGTTTGATAGATTCATAGAGTTCAATCGCCTCACTGCCGTTTGCAGCCAGATAGACTTTATAGCCTACCAGTGACAGGATCTGGTTTGCAAGAAGTCTTATCATCTCCTCATCGTCCATAACAAGAATTGACCCCTCTGATTGTTCGAATTTATTCTGCGAGATGTTTTCAGTTGAAGTTGAATCAGCTGCACGGTTAATTGTTGGGAGGTATATACTAAATATTGTCCCCTGTCCCGGTGTTGAATGCACAGAGATGTATCCTCTGTGGTTCTTGATAATGTTATATGCCATTGAAAGCCCTAAGCCGTTGCCGGAATCCTTTGTTGTGAAGAAGGGATCAAAAATCTTACCGATAAGGTTCTGGGGTATGCCCTGACCGGAATCCTTTATTGATATTTTAATATAGCTTCCATTTGAGAGCGGAGTTGTTTTACTATCCCTTATATAGATATTTTCAGCGACGATGTTTACTGTGCCACCCTCAGGCATAGCCTGAACACTATTTAATACTATATTGCTTATAACCTGGGTGATCTGCCCCTCATCTGCTTCAACATTTTTAATATCAGGTGCAATACAAAAGTTAAGAGAGACATTAGAGCCTTGAACTGCAAAGTACGAGGAGTCCTTAACAACCTCAGACAAATTAATTATCCTCTTTTCAGGCGTATTTATTTTTGAGAAGTTCATCAATTGTCCTGTTAACTTCTTTGCACGAAATGATGCCTTCTCAGTTTCAAGGAGTGCTTTTTGAAGCTTAAGGTTTTCCTGATCAGAGAGGATCTTTGCAAGTGTTATGTTTCCCATAATAGCAGTTAGGATGTTGTTAAAATCATGAGCTATCCCTGCCGCAAGAATATTTATTGATTCAACCTTGTCTAGTCTAACAAGCTCCTTCCTTATAAGTTCATGTTCTGTCAGGTCATTTAGAATAACAACGATCATTTTTATTTTGCCGTCAACATCCTTGATTATCGAAAAGACCTCTCTAATGATTCTATCCTCACCATACTTATTAATTATTACCTTTGGTTCATGGTTTCCGCCCAGTCGGCCGTTCTTGATAGAGAGCGTAATGTTCTTAATAGAATTAAATTCTGATGACTTAAAGAGGACAATGTTTTTAAAATCAGATCCGATTGCTTCAAGGTCTGAAAATCCGGTCAACTCAGTTGCCTTCTGATTAAATAGAATAATTTTTCCATCAGGGCTTAGAGTGATAACAGCGTCACCTATCTTGTTTATTACGGTAGAGAGAGTCTTTCTCTCTTCATCTATCTGTCTACCGGCTATCATCTTACCTGTAATATCCCTAACTGCACTAATAAGACCGGTAACCTTATTGCTATCTGTATCAAATTTCGGATAGATATTATTTTCCACCCACTTTACATCACCATTTTTTGCTATCAATCTAATCTCTATTGATGATTTATTTCCTTTAAGCAGTTCATCCAGTTTAGATTTATAGAGTGCCTTGTCCTCAGGGTGGATAATATTTGACCATTTTTCGAAGGTATCAACATCTTCAGGATCATAGCCGAATTGTCTAAGGAGTTTCATGTTTGACCAGTCTCTATGAAAAGAGCCGTCAGGGTTGAATGAGAGGCTTGAGGCTGAGTCTGAGGTTAGAAATGAGAGTATTTTAAATCTCTCCTCACTCTTCTTAAGAGATATCTGAGATTTTTTATACTGAGTTATGTCGGTTAGTACTACCGAGAGTAGTTCGTCTGCCGGCAGATTAGAGGTTCTAAAACTTGTTGCATTATAGTAAGACAGCCCGCCCTCATTGTCTATGCTAACCTCAAGGCCATCATTTGTATAAAGATTAGTGTGTTTTGAGGTGTCAGGTTCTATTTCTTTCAAAAATTTATCTAATGAGGTCAATCTATTTGCTTCAATTAATTTATAGAAGAGCGAATAGAAAGCTGAATTTGCTGATTTGAATAGATATTCACTATCAGAGACCGTAAAGATGGCAATCGGAAAAGGGATATCATCAATAGCAATATTTGTTGTATCAGTATTTCTGTTCACAAGTTCACCTTCCTAATTTGATTGGATAGTAGATCGATTGCCTCTCATAACTCTATAGTATTTTAATTTTTATTGTTAGTAATGTCAAACCAAATAATATTTTTTTTCTGTTTTATTTATACTCTAATTAATTATAAAATGTTATAAATATATAAGCAGGTAAGAGGGGTATAGAATATGAAGAATAATACTGATAATAAAAACAGAATAAATAATACAGACAAGAATTCAGCCGGAAAGTGTGCCCCCAATAAAGGTAGAGATAAAAATCAGGTCATTTATTCCTTTAGCTATGACTCGCAGTCAGACACCTTAACAGACACTTCGAAACTATCGAACAATTTAAATTCAGATAGTCTTAAAAATGAACCGGTAAAGATTCGTCTCGAAAAGAATAAACGGGGCGGTAAGACAGTTACAGTTATCTTTGGCTTTGACAGGGCTACACTTTTAGATGATCTATGTAGTGAATTAAAGAAGATCTGCGGTACAGGGGGTACAGTTAAGGATGATCGGATAGAGATTCAGGGGGATTTTAAGGTAAGGGTCTCTGATATCCTTAGAGCTAGAGGTTATAGTGTTAAGTTTGCTGGAGGTTAGAGAATGGAGAGTCAGGAAAATATACGAAATTTTGGCATAGTTGCCCATATAGATGCGGGTAAGACAACCACTACCGAGAGGGTGCTATTTGCAACCGGAACAAACTACTACACGGGTGAGGTTGATGAGGGGACTACAACAACTGACTGGATGGTCGAGGAGCGGGAGAGGGGGATCTCAATCGTATCTGCCGGAGTTACAGGGAGGTGGAAGGAGTGCCTGTTTCATCTAATTGATACACCAGGTCATGTAGACTTCACAGCCGAGGTACAGCGGTCACTAAGGGTGCTTGATGGTGCAGTTGTGGTGTTTTGCGGTGTCTCAGGCGTTCAGACTCAGACAGAGACGGTTTGGAGGCAGGCACAACGATTTAGGGTGCCTGTAATCGGTTATATTAATAAACTTGACAGAGCATCTGCGGATTATCAGGAGGTTGTTCTTGAGATCGAGGAGAAGCTTGATATTAAACCTGCTGTGTTGAATTTTCCGGTATATAGAGATGATAGATTGTATGGGCTTGCCTCTGTATTGGATGAGGTTGTCTATCTCTATAATGATCATGCATTGATATCGGGTAGTGAATTGCCGGATATGGTGACACTTGATTATATAGAGCAGCACAGAACTCATCTTATCGATACTCTTTCAAGCTATGATGATCTTGTTGCAGAGGCCTATCTAAAGGGAGATATTGATAATAGTATTCTTGTTGCATCTCTTAGAAGGCTTACGATAGAGCGGAAGATTCTACCTCTATTCTGTGGTTCATCATTGAAGAATATTGGTATAGAGGAGCTTCTTGACGGTGTGGTAAAGTATCTGCCCTCACCGGCTGATCTGTATGAGATACCTGCCTACTCTATAGAGGATGAATCCCATTATATGCTACGGATAGATGAACTGCAGGAGCCACTTTTCTATGTGTTTAAGATACAGCACGATAATGAGAGGGGTAGACTTGCATATACAAGGATATATTCAGGAACCTGTACACCCTCAACGCAGTATGTAAACACAAGGACAGGTGAGAGGGAACGGATTCATGATATACTAAAGTTATTCGGTAACAGCTATGAACGGATGGAGTCTGCACAGAGAGGGGATATTGTGATCCTTTCAGGTCTGAAAAATAGCGTAACCGGAGATTCGTTGTGTGGTTTTAACCATAGATTTGCTCTTGAGCCGGTTGTGTTTCCCGAGCCGGTAATTCATATTAAGGTAGAACCTGACACTCCTGCTGACTCCGAGCGGTTTCTTCGTATAAAGGAGCATCTCGAGTATGAGGATCCGACTATCAGGATATATGAGAATCGAGAGACCGGTGATACTCTGATATCAGGGATGGGCGAACTCCATCTTGAGGTTCTTCTAGAGAGAATGAGTCGTGAATACAAGGTAAAGCTTAAGACAGGTAAACCTTCAGTCGCCTATAGAGAGAGGCCGACAGCTGCAGAGGGTTTAGTCTATACTCATTCCAAACCGGGAGAGCCGGCATCAGGAGATGATCTTTTACTTGAGTTATCGATAGCTCCGAAGGAGCAGACAGGCAAGCACGATATAGTTGTCAAACATATTCATGAAAATAGGCAGTTGGCAGAAAAAATTGAGAAGGCTGTTAGAAGTTCACTTCTGGCGGGGCCGTTAAGTGCATCAGTCGTGATAGATGCTGATATTGTGATAGATTTTAAGAACTATGATGACAAGAAACACAAGGACCAGTATGTTGAATCCGCAGTAAGTGCAGGGATGTTCTATCTGCTTAAGAAGACTCCCATGGTAATGCTTGAACCATATATGACCCTCTCAGTAACCGTTCCTACAACGAACACAGGGACAGTGATCGGTGATCTACAGTCAAGATCTGCAGAGGTTGTAGACATTGAGCAGAGAGGCAATGAGGATTGCATAACAGCAAAGGCACCGCTAAGGAATTCATTTGGTTATCTTACTGATCTTAGAAATATTACCCATGGAAAGGGGAGTTTCTCGATGGAATTTGCATATTTTGGTGAGGTGAAGAAGTAAAAAAAAGGGTTAATGTCTAAATTGAACATCAACCCTCTTGAACTCTGGATATAAATACTAGAAATCTCTATCCATTAAGGTTTTTCTCTTATCTTTCTTTGCTTTTTCGATAGCAGCCTCACATAGCTCCTCAACTTTCTTAGAAAGTACTTCAATTACTGAAGATGATGTGTTAAGGTCGCCTTTTTCTTTAATAAAACTCTTAACCTTAGATGAAACGATTAAAATTTCTGCCATTTAATTCTCCTCAATATAAATTATAACCTAATCTTAATAAAACAATTACCAATAAAAATCAAGAAAAAATTTATATAATTTTAATATTTTATTAAATATCCCTTACGAATATCTTATTTGCTGTCAAATATTGTGTATCTTAACTCCACAATTTGTTGTCTTTTAAGGCTCTGTATGGCATTTCTAAAGACCTCATTCAGCATTGTTGCTTGTTTTTTTTACATATACTTCATTGTTGAACTCCTCATATATCTCAGGCTATATGAGGAGTTCAACGCCTTTTTTCAGTAAAAAACTACTTCGCCATAATTCCAAGGCAGGCAGTTAGAGGTATTCCTTGGTTATTTTTTTTCAAGTATTGCAGCAATAATATACCACGGCAAAAGTATGGAAAAAAATAATCCAATAATGAACATTATTACTAACCAGACATCTACAATTTTTAGTTGTTGTATATTTAGAAACTTAGATCGCGAGGGCTTTTGAGGGTCTAATAACACCGAGACAGTATTGCCTGTTTGAATTGTGGGCTCATTTACAACTCTGTTTTTTTTAATGTAAATTATTTTTCCATATTGATATTCACAGAGCTGATATACAGTCCTCTGAACTGCTCCGCTTTTTTTTAAATCAGTGTTTTCTGAAGATAGAATTTTTTTTACAACAGCAGTGTGGTAGATGCCTCTTGTTTTTAAGATGTAGCGGTCATGGATTTCAGCTATTGTCACCGCTACCATTATCATTCCAAATATCGAAAAAATTAGAATAAGTATAAACCCTCTATTCATATATAAATAATCCCAAGAAGAATTCTAGGAGATCAGTTTTTTTGTTTAATATACTCATATAGAAAAAAAATACTGTCTACTTTTGATGGTATGTCACCAAAAAACAAGCTCAAAGCG
>CAYYKD010000005.1:36116-41315 GCA_964471825.1 uncultured Spirochaetales bacterium | reverse complement strand
AATACTGTCTACTTTTTTTAAATCAGACCAATCGTAGTCCTTAGCAATAGATCTTCCAATGTAGTATAGATTGATGTTTTCCTTTTTTAAATCAGACCAGTCATAGTCTTTTTTAATTGCTCGGGTAAAAAGATATAGGGTCTTATTCGCACTTTTCAGCTCATTCCAATCATAATCTTTTACTAAGGCCCTGGCGTAGTAATATAGAGTAGTATTTTCCTTTTTTAAATCAGACCAATCATAGTCCTTCTTAATCGCTCTTGCAAGGTAATAGAGAGGTTTGCTCGCTGTTTTTAGTTCACTCCAATCATAATCCTTTGCTAGGGCTCTGGCATAGTAATAGACTGTCAGATCGGCTTTTTTCAACTCGCTCCAATCATAATCCTTTGATACAGCCCTGCCATAATAGTAATTTACTCCCTGAGAAAATAGTGAGGCTGGAATTAACAACGCCAATAATAACAATAGATGTTTTCCTTTCATACACTGTCCTCCTAAAATATTTGTAAGTATATAATATTTTATTACAAATGTGTTGTCAACTTTTTTTGAAATTTCTTTTTGACAAAACTCATTGATAATCGTATATTGTTAATAATCTTGTTTTCGGAGAAAATCTTGACTATAAATGAACTAAGAAATAGCTATATTGAATTTTTTGTCTCAAAGGGGCATGCTCACATCCAATCTGCCTCACTTATACCGGAGAATGATCCTACAGTTTTGTTTACAACGGCAGGGATGCACCCGCTTGTTCCATATCTTCTAGGGGAGACCCACCCTAAGGGGAGGAGACTTGTGGATTGGCAGAAATGTGTAAGAACGGGTGATATCGATGCTGTCGGGGATTCTACACATCTGACTTTTTTTGAGATGCTTGGCAACTGGTCACTTGGGGATTATTTCAAAAAGGAAGCTATAGAATGGAGTTTTGAATTCCTTACATCCATATTAGGATTCAACAGGGATCTGATAAATGTTACTGTGTTTGAGGGCGATAGTGATGCTCCAAGGGATGAAGAGTCTGCCGGTTACTGGCGGAGTCTCGGGATACCGGCAGAAAGGGTATTCTTTAAACCAAAAGAGGATAACTGGTGGGGGCCTGCAGGTCTGACAGGACCTTGCGGACCGGATACAGAGATGTTTATTGATATTGGAACAAAAAAGTGTTCAGATCAATGCAGTCCCGGATGCAGATGCGGTAAGTATATTGAGATATGGAACGATGTATTTATGCAGTATAACAAGACTGAGTCGGGGGAGTTTGTACCATTAAAACAGACCAATGTTGATACAGGGATGGGGATAGAGAGAACTATAGCAATGCTTTCAGGCAAGAAGAATGTCTATGAGACAGAGGCCTTTGATTATATATTAAAAGAGATTGAGGAGCTTTCAGGCAAATCATACACCACAGATGACGCGGTTACCAGGGCATTTAGAATTGTAGCAGATCATGTCAGAACTGCCGTCTTTATCATTGGCGATGAGAGGGGGATCTCTCCTTCAAATGTCGGGTCAGGCTATGTGTTGAGACGCCTTATAAGACGGGCTGTAAGATATGGAAAGCAGCTTGAGATAAACGGGATATTCCTATCGGTTATTGCAAAGAAGATAATCAACAGGATGGCCTCGGTCTACCCTGAGCTTGTTAAGAATACGGGCAGGATAATTGAGGAATTGGATAATGAAGAGAGGAAGTTTGAGGCAACGATAAATTCAGGACTCAATGAACTCGAGAAGCTTCTTAATAGGCTTATGGAAAACAATCAGACAGAATTATCTGGTCGACTTGCCTTCAAATTATACGATACCTACGGATTCCCTATAGAGTTTACTTGTGAGATTGCAGCTGAGAGAGGTTTTAAGGTTGATCTTGCGGGATTTGAAGAGGCCTACGATAAGCACAAACAGGCTTCAAAAGACGCACAGGCCAAGAATTTCAAGGGCGGACTTGCCGACAACTCTGAGGCGACAACAAAACTTCATACTGCTACACACCTTCTTCATAGGGCATTAAAGAGTGTCCTTGGCGATCATGTTAACCAGAAGGGCTCGAATATCACTGCAGAGCGTCTTAGATTTGATTTTACGCATAATGAGAAGATGACAGAGGAGCAGGTTAGGGCAGTTGAGAAACTTGTAAATGATCAGATTGATAAGAAGATGCCGGTAACAATGGAACTGATGACATTAGAAAATGCAAAGAGTTGCGGTGCAATAGCTCTATTTGGTGATAAGTATGATGAACAGGTTAAGGTCTATACAATGGGGGATTTCTCGAAAGAGGTTTGCGGTGGACCCCATGTCGAAAATACAGGAATATTAGGTAAATTCAGGATAGTCAAAGAGGAAGCCAGTTCAGCAGGAGTTAGACGGATAAGAGCTGTTCTTGAATAAAGTGACCTAAATAATTGCCTCTATAAGGAAAAAATTTGAGCAAAGAAGATGATATAAACAAAATTATTGAGAATTCAAGAGAGGATATAATATATCTGCAGAAAGAGTTGACAAAGAGGCCTGCCCTATCCCCGCTCTCTGGTGGTGAAGGCGAGATAGAGGTTCACAAGTTTATTAAGGACTTCTGTATCGAATCGGGTTTTGAGTGTGTTCAAGAATTTCTTTCACCTGACAAAAGGGTTAGCTCTGGGGTACGGCCATCGTTAGTTGTTACAATTAAAGGTAAATCTGATAGAGCCATCTGGTTTATGTCACATACCGACATTGTTCCTGCAGGTGAGCTGTCATTGTGGAAAACAGATCCATTTGAAGCTGTAGTAGTCGGTGATAGGATCTATGGCAGAGGTACAGAGGATAATAGGCAGAGTCTTGTGGCATCACTATTATCCGCGAGGGCTGTAATGAAGTCAGGGGTCATCCCTGAACGAACAATCAAGTTGCTATTTGTAGCTGATGAGGAGACAGGAAGTGATTATGGGATTAAATGGCTGGTAAAGAATACAGGGCTTTTTGATAAAAATGATCTATTTATAGTTCCTGATCATGGTGATCCAAGCGGTGATACAATTGAGATCGCAGAGAAAGGGATTCTTTGGGTCTCATTTAAAATTCATGGAGCTCAGAGTCATGGTTCGAGACCTGATCTTGGTATCAATGCCTCTCGTGCGGCTGCCTATCTTACGGTAGAGATAGATAGACTTCGTGAGAAATATCCTGAAGCAGATGAAAAGTTTGACTATCCCTATTCGAGTTTTGAACCGACAAGAAGGATCGGGAGCGTCCAAAATATGAACACAATCCCCGGAGAGGAAACGCTGGGTTTTGATTGCAGGATTTTACCTTGTTATTTAATAGATAGTGTATATAATGATATAAAAATTATTGCAAAAAACATTGAAAAGCAGTATAGTGTTAAGATTGAGTTAAGTATTGAGCAGATGGCTGCCGCTACTAAGACAGAGGGTGACTCTGAGGTAGTTACTCTTCTAAGTGACGCAGTGAGAAAGGTTACAGGGATTACTCCAAGGCTTATAGGTGTTGGAGGCGGTACTGTTGCATCCCCTTTGAGAATGCTCGGGTATAGAGCTGCACTATGGTCAACAATAGAGAGCACCATGCACTCGCCAAATGAATTTAGTTCTATTGCAAACACGCTAAATGATATGAGGGTTTTTGCCGAAGTTATGTTAAGTAGTTGAGTATTTTTGGATGGAACCAATAAAATATATTATCCTGATATGGACTAAAAATGAAGCTTGAAAAAGTAAAGATTAAAAAAGAAGAAAAACTTTCACTAACTAACTCCGGTAACTTGAGTTTATTTTTTGTTGGTACAGGGAGTGCATTCTCAAAGATGCACTATCAGACGAATTTACTAATAATTAAAGGGGACTCGCATGTCCTGGTTGACTGCGGTTCACTTTGTCCGATAGCATTATGGGAGTATGGTTGCCCTGTAATGAATATCGAGACCTTTTTAATAACCCACTCTCATGCTGATCATATAGGCGGACTTGAAGAGGCGATGCTTATGGGTAGATATGTAAAGAAGAGAAAACCTGGGATCATTATTCCGTTTGAATATAGGGATATCCTCTGGGAGAATTCACTAAAGGGTGGCTCGGCATATAATGAGAGGCATGGGGATAGAATTCTTACTTTTTATGATATGTTTAACTACATTGAACCGGTGAAACTCTTCGAAAAGCCAAGATATGTATGGGAAGTGACTGTAGGGCCGATTAATTTAAAGATTTTTAGGACTGCACACATACCTGATAACTCGGCAACCTGGGAGGATTCATTTCTTTCCTATGGTGTTCTTATTGATGAAAAAGTTCTATTTACATCTGATACTAAATTTGATCGTGATCTGTTAGATACTTTCTGTGAAAGGTGGCCTGTGGAGTATATTTTTCATGATTGCCAGCTTTTTCCGGGCGGGGTACATGCAAGTTATGGGGAACTTTCTAAGTTACCCGATGAGTTTAAGTCAAAGATGTATCTGTCACATTATGGGGATAACTACAAGGATTTTAACCCTATGATGGATGGGTTTCTGGGATTTGTAGAGCAGGGTGCCTATTACAACCTTGTCAAGTAGTAAAACATGATATCCCGTTCAAGATTCCTAAGACTAAGCGAGAAACAACGGATCTACAAGGTAGCCGCCGAGATTAGAGAGCTTGAGATCGGCTTGAAGAATGGCACCTCTTGGGATCTCTCAATTGTTGCAGTCTACAGGGACTTTTTTAGACAATTTTCTGATTCAGATATTTCAAAACATGCATGCGAAATTCTTAACCGGGATATTTCGAGATCACAGGTAAAACAATTAAACCATATATTTCATGATCTTAGTAAACTTATAGATACGGATGTACCTGAGAAGTTTTATTCGGTAAGGCATTTTGATAATGAGAGATCAGCGATCAAACTGCCGATTAGTGCTATTCTAGAGGATATTAGATCACCTTTTAATGTAGGCAGCATGTTTAGAACAGCAGATTGTTTCGGTGTTTCTGAGCTTATTCTAACAGGGATCACCCCGACACCGGACTCATCAAAGGTGTCAAACAGTGCCATGCAGACTCAAGACTCAACAGAGTGGCGATACTATAAAGATATAGCCGGAGCAGTAGAATTTGTACGGACCAGGGGTTATAGTGTTGTCGGGATTGAGACCGCTAAGAATGCCCTTGATATAAGAGAATTCAGATGGCCTCAAAGGGTCTGTAT
>CAYYKD010000005.1:0-36106 GCA_964471825.1 uncultured Spirochaetales bacterium | reverse complement strand
AATGGGTAACGAGGAATACGGTATGTCAGAGGAGGCGATGTCCTTGTGTGATGATATTGTAATAATTCCGCTACTTGGTAAAAAGAATTCACTTAATGTCGCCAATTCATTTTCAGTAGTAACCTATGAGTATATGAAAAATTTTATCAAATAATTAGGGAAAATAATATTAAAGATATATAATTAACCTGTACGATACTATTTATATTGTAGAGGCAGTCGTCTCAGTAATGTTTGGTGTTTTGTTAGATTTGATCTCTTTAGCAGGTTATAAAAATACTGTGTAGGAGGCTAACGGTGGGGTCTATATGAAGAATAATTATGGTGTATTGTTATTTCTGTTCTATTTAATATTTTCTGCTGCTGTTTATGGTCAGGAGATTTCAATAAAGGTAATTGAGGTTAAGGGGATAGTGGATATAAAAACTCCTGAAGCCGGTTGGCAAAAAGCTCTTGACGGCACAATTCTATCGCCCGGGTTTGAGGTTACCACAGGTTTTAGATCTCAACTGACGCTTGAGATCGGCAACTCTTCATACATAACTATTAATCAGAATACAACATTTTCATTAGATGTAGTTAGAGCCAGACAGAGGGAAGCAATAATAGAGACTAGATTTGTCAGAGGCTATATAGTTGCCTATGCGAAGAAGGTGGACAATTTCAGCAATAAGATTTTTGTGAGCTTTGATGAGGGGAGTGTGATTTTCGAAAATTCCGGTGGTGAGATATACTCAAAACGACCTGATGGAGTGTTTGTAAATAATTTCCTTGGTAAGTCTACTGTAAAGGGTAAGATGCTTGATACAGCTTTCCTCGGTAATGACGAAAAGTGTATGGTTAACTCAGATGGCAAGATAATTGATGGTAACTATTTAACTAAGAGGCTTGCTAAGGCAAAACCCTCGTTCATAGATAATGTGTTACTTGAAAATTCATACTACGGAAATGAAACGCCTATTTTTTCGCAGGAGTATGATTGGAATGATTATACCAATCAGTTTAGACCTTAGATTGATACTTCAGGGTTATTAATTAGTCGTTTTCATAGGGTATAATTGTGTTTTACAGATCAATTCCTAATTACATCTAATCTATATATGTTGAATCCAGAGTCTCTTCAAAAAATAAATTTTGAATTTAGCAAGAGCCTCTACAAGCAAACGGTTTCTAAGGGGTGGCAATGAGTATAGAACAGCACTTGTTAACATGTATTTTTAATATTTTTTTAGATGGCAGCTCGGTTACTAATAATGAGAAGAGCTTCTTGCAGAAGATAAAATCAGAGTTTAATATATCAGCAGACGACTTTAATAGAAATCATAGTTTAAGTAAAAATGTCTCTGTCGCTTCATTAGACCTTAGTAATGACAAAAATATGGAGATGCTGTTTTATATGATCGCCGCAGCAGGAGTTAGAGAGGATGTGTCCGAGACAAATATCAGACTGATCAATCAGGTTGCGGCAAAGTCAGGAATTAGCGGGGTAAAGATAGAGGATTTTGCAGGACTAATTATTCCTTCATTCTCAGTAAGGCAAATTGTTAAGAGTATAGAGAGTGTTTTTAATGAAAAATATAATATCAGGAGAGCTGCAAGGGAGCGGAGTTATATTGCAACACAGGTAACCAAGGAAGGGATCGATGAGTTACAGTCATTGGCTATGTGTTATGCGTTAAAATTAAATGTTGCTCTGGACGGTCAGCCGGGTGTTGGAAAGACACAGAGTGTAATAGAGATCACTGAGATATTTAATCTGAGGTTATTTACAAAAACCTGCTCTTCAAGGACAAGTGAGTCGCATATCATCTCGTACCCCGTATTAACCGAAAAAAACGGCGTGTCGGTAACTCAGCACGCGAATGGGCCATTGGCACTTGCTATGACGACTGCGGGAGTTTTCTATGGAGATGAATATAACCTCCTTAAAGAAGATGTTCAGAAAAGAATGAACTCAAGTTTTGATGAGCGGAGGTATATTGATAGAAATGATGGCGAGATCATCTATGCAAGGGATGGATTCTTTGCAATTATTTCCTATAACCCATCAAGAGATGTCTCTGTAAGAGACCTTGAGGATTCAGTTGCAGATAGATTTGTTCATTTTAATTATAGAGAGTGGCCCGGTGATCTTAAGGCATATATATCTATGAAAAAATCAAAACCTGATGTTAGGTTTGATTTTAAGGATTATAAGATAGAGCTCGAAAATAGAGGTATATCAAGGGATCTGAGTTTCTTTATCTTTGATAGTGATGCAGGTAAATGGTGTGATTTCTTTACAGGAAATCAGACAGATGTGAAACCTGAGTTTGTCTATAAGGCCCACAAGATTAAGAACTTAAACGCAAGGGATAAGGAGAGTAGGAAGGCTCTTGATGAACTTTCGAATAAATCATACAGCGAGGTCGAACTCTCACGAATGTTTGCTAAGTTCGCAGAGTTGATTAATGAACTTTCGGAATCGGGCCGTTCTTCTTTATTAAAGAAGATAGGTCTTGACAAATTAAATTCAACAGAGGATTCGGAACTTCTTCAGATTCATAGATCCTCAACCCGTATCATATCAGCAGCATTGAAACACTATCACTTTTTATTGGGGCGGGGATTTAATACTTATCTTGCACAGAGCTATGCCACATCAATAATTATCAATCAGATGTGTTACGGCAGTCATAGGAATGCGAAGCTAAAAGATATGACTAACTTTGATATGACTGTTTCAATTGCAAAGGCCCTTGGTTTATATGCGGACAGTAAGACCTTTAATACTTCATTTATCAAAGAGAGTCTGCTTTGATTGAACTAAAGAAAGAGTTAAATGCAGATAGTCGCAAACTTTTAAGAACATTGTTCACAGAGACGGGAATTAATAACTATAAATTAATGCTTAATGTATTAAGCGGTATTTTCTCGGATAAAGGTGATGTTAGAAAACTTGAAGAGATGTTAAAGAATAGTGACTGTCAGAAATATTTTAAGGACGCAAAGCACTACTCTTCAAAGAGATTTGAGAATACACTTAATAAGATCGGCAATAAGATTATTAGAAATGCAAATATTGAACCGGTCTGTAATATTCTAAAAGTACTTGGATCAGAGGAATATCTGGGGAGTTTAAAACTATACTTTCTTCCGCCTACTGATTATGAATTGTTTGATTACTATGAGAGTCTAATAATAGATATAACCGAGCAGAGTGTTTCAATTATTGGTGTGGTCTATAGACTCTCCGAGGTCTCGTGTTTTATAAATATCAGAGACAGGTACAAGGATGAGTATCCTGTCAGTTATATTAAGCTCTTAGAATTTGTTAAGATGATAATATTACAGTTTAGGGAATTTGAGTTGGTAGACTTGATCTGTACAAATATTGTTACAGAGAAGTTTAAATATATTATTAAGAAGTTTGAGAGCGAGTCAAACTATGTTGCCGAACATCTTAATCAATTTTTTTCAGTATTGAGTACTGTCTTTATGGAAGTAAATAGAGATGCTATAGCGGATCTATTTAAAATGCTATTCTGGTCAAGGCAGGCTGTATTTCCGGTAATTAAGAATCATAAAGAATTAAAAAGATTTATTCTCAGATATGTCGGTTTTATAATTGAGGTAATACCCGGTCAGAGCTATAATCTTGAAGTTTTTGCCTCAACCTTTAAGTATGAATCAGGACATCCTGCTTTTTATCTATGGGAAGCGATGCTTAATTCAGAGAATCCGATAAAAACAAGGAAGTATCTGGAGTTTTTTTCTTCTCAGGGGTTTATATCTTTCTATGATTACTATAAATATGATGTAGATATATTAAAGTTTCTGATAGATCATATACTAATTTTATTAAATGATGTTGATGTGTCGGATTTTCCAAAGTCGCTTTTACCTCTGATTTTAAAGTTATTTATTGAACAGAAAGTTGACCGGGGTTTTTTGAGGAGAAGGACAGAGTTTGCAAAATGGCTTCAGAGTAGAACAAAATCAGAGATAATACGAGGTGTTTTCGTAAAGATTCTATTCTATGAATACATCTTTCTTTTCCAGAAGAAATTTGAGTCAAATCAGGGAATAGTATTGAAGAAGTTTTGCGACAACTTTCATCAGGCATTTTGCAAAATAATAGATCAAGATATTGGTGTGAGGACAAGAATTAATGATAAAGAAGCCTACTTTATTAAAATCTACAACATATCAAGAGCAAAGGCGTGGGAGCCTGTGTTTGCGAAATATCCCGATGAGGCTCATCGTATAAGGGAGTTGTCCAATATTTCAGAAGGGATTGATGGGGATGACCGAGCTATATCTGGATTGTTAGAGTTAGATGCTAAATTTATAGTTAGGTATCACAATAAAATTATTGAGATTACTAAGAGCCCTTCATTTACAGAGGAACTGTTGCAGGAGGCATTCAACTACGATTATTGGTGTAGATATTACTATGAGAATGCACAATTTGAGATTGCAGAGGCTCTATATCCTGTTATTGGGACAATTAATACCTATCCCGATCCAAGAGGCAACAGGGCATATACAAATGGAATCTCAATCTATTTACCCCGGTTTATATCTAACTTTCAGGATGATCCTGAGAATAGAGAGGATAATAGAAATCTCTCTATGTACATAGCATTTGGCTTTCATGAGGCCGGACATATAATCTCAGGTTCTTTTAAGTATTCATTTACTGAGTATTATGTCAAGTATGAGTACCCCATGCTTATTAAGAATATTCACAATGCTATTGAGGACTATAGGATTGAGCAGTATCTGATAAAGGCAAGGGTTCATAGTCAGATAGGCGAACTTTTCAGGTCAAGTAATATATTTTTATCATACAAAATAGAGTTTGGTTTTATTGATTCATTTATAATAAATATCATTGATGTTGCCGCAGGGTATCAGGATATAATAGAAAAATTAAACCCTCAGAAGAGGGAGGTAATTGAGAGGATACTTGTTTCAAATATCAACTCAGGAAGATTTTCTTCATTAAAGAATGCCCGAGATTATTTTATCGAACGAGTTAAAAATATGAGGATAATTAATCCGTTTGAATCTTTTATGATAGCCGAGGAGTTGTATCATTTGATAAAATTATGGCCGATCGAACTTATTGAGGAGGCGGTTGCACTTATCAATCAGAGACCGGAGATAGAGACCGCCACAAAGGCTGTACTTTCGCAGGAAGCATTGAGGTCATTATATGAACAATGTAATTCAAATCCTAAACAATTTTATCGGGATAGCGGTTTTCAGATACTTGAAGGGATTTTTAAGGGAGATCCGGATTTATCAACAGAGGAGTGTAGAGACAAATCAGGTTTGCTTGAATCCGTTATAGATTATGAGGCGGACGGTACATTTGATACAGCGATTCATACAAAGGTTGATGAGGTCGGTGCGGATAGACAGAAAGAGTTTTCGCTTATGGAGAGTCTAAAAAAGATAATCGGTAAGATCTCGTCGGGAACATCGAAGAAAGTTGAAAATGAAGTGAGAAAGAAACGGTCAAATATCAAGACGATCAGGTCGTATTCGGCTGCGACAAATTCAAGATCGATCCTAACGCATTGTAGAGAGTATGAAATATCAAGTGTAAATCATTCATTTTTAAAGGAGAATAGAAATTATCAATCTATTATTCAGAATATATATTCACTATTAAGCTCGATGATGATCAATACGGACTATAATTTAGTAGAAAACTCTACATTTGAGGGGGATCTTGATCTGGATCGACTGGTGGAGATCCTCTCAGATAAGGGGACATACAATGAGCCGGATTTTTTGGAGAATCAGATAGAGGATTTTAAATCTCTTAGGGTAATTATCGGCCTGGATGTCAGTGGCTCTACTTCCTATCCTATAGGGCATGTTGATTGTGCTACAATTCTTGATGTTGAGAAACATTTTGCACTTATATTTGCAAAGGCATTAAGGATGCTTACAGATAATATTGAAATCTACGGGTTTAATTCAATGACATCAACTAATATCTATAAGGCTGTTCCATTGGAGGCGGTTACATCGTTTGTAGCTGATAATGCAAATAGAGA
The DNA here is from genome assembly GCA_964471825.1 of uncultured Spirochaetales bacterium. Taxonomy (GTDB): domain Bacteria; phylum Spirochaetota; class GWE2-31-10; order GWE2-31-10; family CAYYKD01; genus CAYYKD01. The sequence goes on along the minus strand of CAYYKD010000005.1, from coordinate 30,053 downwards.
TGGTGATTTTATCAGATACATTAACGACATTTTAAAAAGATCAAATGAGGATTTGAAATACTTTTTTCTTATAACAGACGGACAACCGGACTCTATAAATTATCAGGGAAAAGAGGCAATGGATGATACGCTATTAGCATTAAGGGAGTGCAGAAAGAGTAAGACTCGAGTTGTCTATTTTAACATTGACAGTCAACTTAGAGAGTACTTTTATCTATTTAAAAATGAGGTTGTATTTGCCCAACATTTTTCAAACCCGAAAGAATTGATTGCCGTCATTCCGGAGCTTGTCAAAAAGATCGCCGGTGAGATAATGTAGGCCACAGAAATGCTTAAAACTTTTTCTTTAATCTTGACAAGATTCATTCAAAATACTATAATAAAACTTGTGTTAAGTCAAAATCTAAATTATATGCGGTATTTACAATACCGGTGAAGTAAAAAACCGGACAATGAACTATGGAAAATGGTGTCTTTGATGAAAAATTTGAGACGGAAGTTCAGTCGCCTTTAGTACAGTCTGTTGAGGCTCTCCGATGTGGAGACTTTGAAAAGTCGCTTGAATTGTTCTCCGGTATTTTAAAGTCTGATTATTCAAATGAGATTGCTGAATCCGGCGTGAGATTTTGTAAACACTGGATTTCAAGGTCTCAGAGGATATTGTTGCTTAAAGGCGATTTTGAGAAAGGCAAATCACTGATAGATGAGTGGTCAAATTACCTTAGTTTTGCTAAACACAATAAGGGGATCCACCCCAAAATTAAAGCTGGCGGTTCATATTTCGTTTTTAGCTCGGCATTAAGATATCTTAATAAGTATATAACCGAAAATAGTATTAATGACCCTGCCGGTCTCTATATGCTTGCCATATCCTATAAGAAGATAGGTGACTTTGAGACCGCAATAAAGAGTTTTGAAAAATGCCTCCAGGCTGATAATACGAATTCGAATGCAATGGCTCAGCTTGCTGACTGTTATGCATTAACAGATGAGGAGAAAAAGTCTAAGCTTCTGTTTAGAGAGGCTTTTTTTATCGACCCATATTCAATTGTAGTTAATGATATAGATTCCGGGATTATATCAGCGATTGTATCAAAGATTAAAGAATTTGGCGAACCGGCTTCATTGATAAACGGATTCATACCTGTCTATGGGAGAGTGTTTAATTTGTTAAATATCTACAGGGATCTGATATCAATTGAGATAGGCAAACTTGAAAAGGAGATATTCTCACTTGAAAGACTCTTCCTAAATCAGCCGCCTGACAAAAGAGGTGTAGCTGTACCCAGGCTTTTGAATTGTTATTTTAGACTCTATGATTATTTAATATATAGAAATAACGACAAATACAAGGTTATGGAAATTGAGCAATCAATAAAGAATGTTTCAGAAAAAATATATGATTTATTTATAAAAAACAGGGGTTAGAATGAACGAAAAATTATTAGAAAAGTTGGAAACTCAGTTAAATGAGGAGAAATGGACTCGGGCTACAATAAACAATTATACTGCTAAACATTTTGAAGAGTTAAATCAACTTATTGAAGAATTCAAGTTGTCAGGTATGTACCTTGATCTTCGTAACACAGTAGATGAATACCTGAAACATAATAAGAATTCGATCGTTGCACTCTACATATCCTCTGTTCTTCAATCAGATGATGGCACCGCTGATAATAACACCTATTCATTGATAAAGATATTCTCTGACAATCTAAAGTGGAATATTGTTGAACATCTATGTAAATTTTATCTGGAAACTATCAACGATAAATATATTTTAAGAATGCTTATTCAGACTTACCAAAATACAAACAGAAAAGATGAACTTCCTGAATTATGGGAAAAACTTATTAAGATCGATTATGAAGAAGCAGATCTTGTCTATAAACTAGCTCAGATTAGAGAAGATAAGGGCGAGACAGATGAAGCAATTAACTATCTAAAGAAGGCAATTAACAGATATATTCATAATGGAAGTTTTTCGCTTGTTGAGGAGATATGGACCAAGCTGCTTAAGTATGACACGATCGGCTATGAGTATTTTTTTAATCTTGAAAAAAAACTGTCAAAGAAAGATCCTATTGAGAAAAAAGAAAAATTTAGTACAGAACGCGTTGTTGAGCTTTTTGTTATATTCTATGAAGAATACAAGAAAAAAGGTGAGGTAGATGTCTGTATAAAGATCCTTAAAACAATACTGGAAAAAGATTCCAGCTCCGAATATGCACGAAAAGAAATAGTTGATGCGTTCAAAAAAAAATATGCAGATCATTCTTGCCTTGAGGATTATATACGAAAGAGTGATATTGAATGTGCATGGAGAAATATTCAGGACTCAATTGCAAGTTTCGAGAAGCACATATCATTTGATAAGAATAACTTTGTTTACCATAGAACATGGGGGATGGGTAGAATTAAATCGATAAATAGTGATAATTTTGTTATTGATTTTGTAAATAAACAGTCTCATCAGATGACGCTTGATATGGCTATTAGTTCATTACAGGCGATCTCAAAAAACCACATATGGGTTTTAAAGCTGAAAAATCTTGACCTCCTTAAGAAAAAAATCAGGGAGGATATTCCATGGGCATTAAAGACATTGATATCAGGATTTGATAATGTCGCAACTATGAAAAGAATAAAATCAGAGTTGGTGCCGGATGTATTAACAGATACTCAATGGAATAGTTGGTGGACACAGGCAAGAAAAGAGCTTAAGACCAATCCGATATTCGGAACAAAAGGGGATGATACTGATATATTTATTATGCGTGACAAGCCTCTCGAATTTGATGAAAAAATCGACGGTCTATTTAAGAATGCTAAGGATTTCACTCAAAGACTAAACATTACCTATGATTATTTTAAAAATAATGATCCTGAACCGGAATTATTTGACAATATGGTAAATTATTTTATGACCTACCTGACAACTCTTAATAATGTAAGTCATCAGACAATAATAAGTTACCTGCTTATAAATGATATAGTAAAAAATATATCCTTTGTTAAGGTAAATCAAACATATAGTTTTAAGGATTTCTATGATCAGATTGAGGATCCCTTATCTGTATATGAGAATATCTCAATCAGTGATTATAAAAAGGAGTTTCTCCTAAATATTAAAAAGAATATCCAAAACTGGCAGACTGTATATACTTCAATATTCTATGTTAGTCCAAGTAAATTTCTATTTGAGGAGATCTATCAGCAGGATCTCAAGAGTGGAGTGCCTGTAGCAGATAGTATAGGTTTTAAGATAATTAAAGATCTTATTAACTCATATAAAGAATATAGGGATTCATTTTACTGGGTAGCATCTTCTGTTGTGTTTACCGATGACTATAAGGGGCTTGATAGAACACTTTTTGATAAGGATGGTATAGTTTTCTCATTAATTCATCTTATAGAGTTGTCTGCAAAAGATGTAGAAATCAAGAAAGAGGTAACTAAGAATAAGCGAGTTAACAAGCAGATTAAGGAGTACCTGTTTAAGAAGAACTTTCTGGCAGGCTATATTAATGCTGCCTCAGAGGATTTTTCTGTACGACTCTATGCTATTATTAATGAACTAGATTATCTTGAACCTGAATTTATCATGTCGATTAAAAATATGATAGCTGAAAAGTATCCGGAAATTGAGGCTGGTGAGAAGATCCTCCATGCTGACAAATCATATAGAAAATCATCGATACTTGATAAACTTCTTGTCTCAGAAAATAACTACGCAAAAATTCAGGATGAGTTAAACCATATAAATGATGTGGAAATACCTGAGAATTCTAAGGAGATTGGTTGGGCCATGGAAAAGGGCGATCTTCGAGAGAATGCTGAATATAAAGCTGCAAAAGAGAAGCAGACATATCTACAGAACAGATTAAACCGTCTTCTGTCAGACCTTGGACGAGCTCAGATTATTAGAAAAGAAGAAATCTCGGGGGATTTTGTTTCATTTGGAACTAAGATTACACTACAGGATAAAAAAGGTACTAAGAGTACCGTCTATACAATATTAGGTCCATGGGAATCGAATACTGAAAAAAACATCATTTCATATCAATCTCCACTAGGCATGAACCTGCTTGATAAAAAAGAGGGCGATATTGTTGACTTTGAACTAAATGGTAAGAAATTCAACTATACAGTTAAGAAGATTGAGATAGCGGACTTCTAACTAATTCAAATTGATATGGCCCTGCTTATCTGTAGGGCTATTTTTTTAATTCCATGTTTGATATAGCATAATTTGTTTGCAATAGTCCTATTGTGCTTTAATATATAAAAACTTCAAAAATTATAAAAAATATAAATTTTTTGTTGATTTATCAATATATTTATAGTATAATTTTGTTAAGATAAAAAAACCTGTCCAATAAAAAAAATAAAAAAGTACCGGAACTTATAAAATGTGGAGGGTGTTTATGGAATTTTCCGGTGGCGAGATGATTGCAAGTCCAAAAACAATTTACTGGCTTCAGGCACCTGCCTGTATAGGTGATGTAGACAAAGTTGAACTACTTAAAAGAGATGTTCTTGTGCTGGATCATACCAGTGAATTGAACAGCATTCCTGCAATAAGAGATAAAAAGTCGGAGTATTCGGTCTTTTTTTATAATCTTGACAGTATATTCATAAGAAATCACATAAAACAATCAGACTATATTTCGATATGCAATAATATTGCACAATTTGTAACAACCTTTGTTCCGGAGAAAACTATTATTCACACAAGTATAATAGATACAAATATTGCAAGAGTTTTTAATAACAAAAAAATACTATTTATAGAAAAGAACTTTCACGATAGAAAAACTGCTATTAATGCAGCACTTAAGTTGACTACATACCTATTTGAGAAAAATAATACTCCTCACAGATCATTTATTCGTCTTAATCTCCTTCATAAAAGATATAAGGTGGAAATTATAAGTTCAACCTGCCCTGATAAGGTTATTCATGGTTTCGTTAAGGATTTAAGTCTGAACGGTCTTGGCGTTGTTCTGGTGGATTCAGAACAAATTAGTTGTATTACTTTAAAAAATATTATACAATTAAAGATATTTATGAATCAGCAGATTCTCAAAATTAACACAGCAATTGTTATGAGAAAATTTGAGGAAAAGAACGAGATCGGAGTTTGCTACAATATAAATGACCATAAGATGATTAGGGAGGATTATGCATCAAAGCTAACCTCTGTGATTTATCAATGGATTAAAGAATTTATAAGGCACAACGGCTCTATGCACGGTGAATCTGCAGAATTACAGGGGAGCTAAATGATTGTAAAACAGAATTTAATGAAAAAAGAAGTAATCAAAAATATGAGGGGCGGCACAGGCGAGGCTAACATTCTACACTATGATCAAAAAGAGAACATGAAGAACTCCAGACTTATATGTAAAATTGTTCTATCCCCCGGATCTAGTATTGGAGAACATGAACACATCAACGAAACAGAGTATTATATTATTCTGAATGGTAAGGCAACTGTTATTGATAATGGTAAAGAGGAATCTGTTGAGGCCGGTGAGGTTGTTATAACGCCCCATGGTTCAAAACATTCGATTATCAATAACTCTGATACAGACCTCGAGTTAATTGCAGTTATTGTAACTTACTAATAAATGATAAAAAATCTAATTTTACCTACCGATATTGTATATGGCGAAGGTTCTATTGAGATTATTCCCGATAAACTGAAGCAGTTTGATAAAATTGCTATAGTAACCGGAAGTGGTCGTGTAGAACTTACGACACATTTTAAAGGTATGATAAATGGACTTAAAAACAACGGAATAATTTATAAAATATTTAGAGGGATACCACCTGAACCATCAGCATTGGATATTGACAATCTAGTTTCGTCAATGAATGATTATAATCCGGAAGCTTTGGTTTCTATCGGTGGTGGAAGTGTAATAGATGCAGGGAAGGCAGCTGCAGCGTTACTTACCAATGAGCGTGGTGTTGAAGGGTACCTGGAATCTGTCGGACAGGGACTGAGGGTGAATAATAAACCGCTTTATTTTGTAGCGGTGCCGACCGTTGCCGGAAGTGGTGCAGAGTGTACTAAGAACTGTGTCATTACAGACAGGAAAAAAAAATATAAGAGATCATTTAGAGATGACAGGCTAATTGCTGATCTGGTTGTTCTTGATCCGCAGCTAATGAGAACTGTTCCGATTGATGTTGTAATCAGATCAGGAATGGATGCATTTAGCCAGCTTATTGAGGTTTTTACATCAGTAAAGTCAGATCAGATTATTAAAAATCTCGTCAGCCCATATATATCACAGTGTATTAATGCACTCTATAAATTATTCTCTGACAAAGATGATCTTGATGCTTCAGGCACACTCCTTAGTTGTGCCGCAATATCAGGAATAGGCCTGACTAATGGAGGACTTGGTGCTATACATGGGCTTGCTTCCGGAATAGGCTCTATTTCTAATCTACCGCATGGATTGATCTGTGCAATATTACTTCCACATATAATAAAAATAAATAGTATGTCTAAACCTGAACTGTACGCCCCGTTATCAGAGATATTAAACATTGAGGAGAAATATCTCAATGAAAGATTTACTGAAATAAATGAGTATTTTAGAATCCCGACGGATTTTACTCAATTTGACATAGATAAATCAGAGGCCTCTGAAATAGTAAGACTATCAATGGGGGGAAGTATGAATGGTAATCCTGTTAACCTGTCAAAGGAATTTTTAGTTGAGTTTGTAGAGGGACTATTATGTTAAAATATGGATTTATCGAGGTCGCTGCTGTCTCTCCAATATTTAATCTCTGTGATCCGATGGGTAATAGTGAGATATATTCAAGTATCATACAAGAACTCAAGCCCACAACAAGTCTGGTTGTATTTCCGGAACTATCAATAACCGGTTATACTGCTCAGGATTTTTTTCAAAATACAGCACTACTTGATAGCTCCTTAGAGGCCTGTCAAAAAATTATTAAAAGCAGTATAGGGCGAATTGTAATAATTGGAATCCCATATAGACTTGGTAACAACCTCTATAATTGTGCCCTTGTAATCTCGGATGGGAGGCCACTTGCCATTGTCCCAAAAACATATCTACCAAACTATCGTGAGTTCTATGAGGCTAGATGGTTTACCGGATATACAGGTGAGAACCAAAAAGTAACACTGTTTGGTCAGGAAATTCTCTTTGGAAACCGTGTTATTTTTCAGGATACAAAAACACCATTTGCTGCTTTTGGAGTTGAAATATGTGAAGATCTATGGACGCCATCTCCACCATCATCAAGTCTATCGTTGAATGGTGCAAATATTATCTGTAATCTATCAGCAAGCAATGCCTCAGCCGGTAAGTCTGAATATAGACGGGTTTTGGTGTCAAGCCAATCTGCACGAACGGTGTCAGGCTATGTATTTGTCTCATCAGGAATTTCTGAGTCTACAAAGGATGTTGTCTTTGATGGACATACAATTATTGCTGAAAATGGATCAATTATCAGTGAAGGTGTTCGATTTTCTAAGACACACTCTATTGTCTACGGTCAGATTGATGTAGAAAAGATTAATTCTGAACGAATGCGAATGAATACTTTTTCAAGTGAAAATAGTTATGAACGGGTTGGATTTCAACTAAACTACCCAAATATTGAATTGCAGAGAAAAATCTCCAGGCTCCCATTTGTTCCAAATGATCCGGCAGAAATTGATGAACGATGCGAAGAGATATTAAATATACAGACAGGCGGACTCTATGGAAGACTTAAATCCTCCGGTTTTCCAAAAAGTGTTGTAGGTGTGTCTGGTGGACTTGATTCAACTCTTGCCCTATTAATAACCCTAAGAGCCTATAGGGAAAATAATATACCGCCTGAAAATGTAATTGCGGTAACATTACCCGGTTTTGGTACAACTGATAAAACTAGAAATAACGCAATAAAACTTGCCTCCCTTGTTGGGGCAACTATACATGAGATGCCGATTAGCAAACTATCAAGTGAGGTTTTTAAGACTATCAAGCATGATGAGAACAATCATTCAACAGTCTATGAAAATGTACAGGCAAGAATGAGGACTCTGATCCTATTCTCAATTGCAAATCAACACAATGCACTGCTTATTGGAACAGGTGATCTCTCTGAATCCGCTCTAGGCTGGTGTACATATAATGGCGATCATATAAGCTCCTATAATGTCAATTGCTCTATACCAAAAACACTTATCAGATTTCTCATTGAACAGATTGCAAAAAATGAGTACTCTCAAGATGTTCGTGCACTATTGACTGAGATATTAAATCAACCTGTTTCACCTGAACTTCTGCCTCCTAAAGATGGAAAGATAGCTCAGGAAACAGAGAAAATTATCGGCTCCTATGAACTTCATGATTTTTTTCTGTACTACTTTGTCCGGTTTGGTTTCTCAGCTGAGAAAATTCTCTATCTTGCAAAGATTGCATTCTCTGGATACTTTGATGAGCAAGAAATTAGACGAGTTTTTGAAATATTTATTAAACGATTTACACAGAATCAATGGAAGCGGGACTGTGTCCCCGGTGGACCAAAGGTGGGTTCGGTGGATCTCTCTCCCAGAGGTTCATGGAGAATGCCCTCTGAGATTAATATTAATTCTAATTTTATTGACTTTTAGTTTAAATATGTTATTAATTATGGGTAAAAAAGGTGGTATGTGATGAAAGCAGAATGGATTAATCCGTTTATTTCTAATGCAATAGATGTGTTTGAGCAACTAGCTCAATTAAAATTAGAGAGAACAAGTTTAACGCTTAAAGATGACCCGACCCCCTCAAATGACTTTTCAATTATTGTAGGTCTAACAGGTTTTATTCAGGGACAAGTTGTGTATAGCCTAAAAGAACATACTGCTTCAAGAATTGCTCAAGCCGTAGCACCTAGTCCAACAACGAAGATTACACCTGATTTTATAGAGTCTGCTGTTGCTGAGATTGCAAATATTATCACAGGAAGAACAACTATTGAACTCTCCGGCAAAGAAAAAATTCTGCATATAACTCCGCCAACAATAATTATGGGAAAGAACTTCTCTATAAGTTTTATTAAGATGAAAACAATCTCTGTTAGTCTGGCGTGTCGGTTTGGTACACTTGAGATAAATATTGCGATAAAAGAGAAAGATTAATTTACAGAGATATTGTATATGAAATATTGGGAGTATGAATTCCCACTCTAATCATAAGGCCTTAATAGGATTTTACTAATCTTACTTATCTTTTTAATACACCTTACTAAGGCTTTTTGTATTTTTCAACAAGTGCTTTAAACTCTTTCTGTTCTGCAAAGATATTAAACTCAGATAGGGTTGATAGTGTGATAAATTCCTTGTAACCATTTTCAAATGCCTTAGTGAGCATCTCCAGGGCCTTCTTGCTATCAGAATACCCCTTTATCAGTATCCGTGCTGCAGTAATAAAGTAATCATTCTCTTTACTGTTTAGAGAGATGGCCTTGTTAATATTTTCTAGTGCAACTTCATATTCATTTTGAGCAAAAGTTAATAGTGATAACCTGTAAAAAACCTCAGGATTTTGAGTGTCTACACTTTTTAGAGAATTGTAGTATTTTAGTGCCTCCTCTTTTTTACCTTCTAAGTAGTAATAATCAGCAACATTTCTAAGGCTTGGAAGAAATTTAGGATCAACTTCGGTTGATTGTATAAACGCCTTTAATCCGCTCTCCCTGTTTCCTGATAAATAGTGGCATACACCTAGATTGAAATATGCCTCTGCATCATCCTTGTAGCTCTCAACAAAAAGTGTATAGGTTTTAACTGCCATGCTAAGATTATTCATATAGAAATAGTTATTACCAAGCAGTTTTAAATATCTCCTTGCTAGAGCAACATCTTTTTTTGCCTTATCATAGTTTTTTATAATGATTTCCTCAGCCTTTAAATACTCCTTATTTTTTTGATATGCTATTATCAAATTAATAAGTACCTTATCATTAAAATTGTAATCCAGTGATTTTAAATAGAACTCTATAGCTCTGGGATAATTATCAATTGTAAGATAATCATTACCAATCGCAAAAAAATCATTGGCTACAAAGTTATCTGTTTTGATACTCTTGCAGGACAAAATTACAATTGAAAATAAACAAAGAAACCTTACTAGTTGCCTCATTTCTATATACCCTTTATTGGACTGATTTTTCTAAGACTCTCAACTGTTTCTCTTACCAATTCTATTGCTGAGTCTACCTCGCTCTCTGTGTTCTGTCTGCCAAGAGAGAATCTTACTGAACTGTGAGCAATCTCAGGTTCAACCCCGAGTGCCATTATAACATGACTTGGATCAAGTGAGCCGGATGAACAGGCACTTCCGGTTGAAACAGACATTCCAAACATATCCAGTCTTAGAAGTATGCTCTCGCCCTCAATATTTTTAAATGAAATATTTAGAGTACCGGGAAGTCTTTTTTCGGGATGGCCATTTAGTTTTATGCCGGGTATTTGCTTAAAAAGACCTGTCTGTAACCTGTCTCTTAGTGTCTTAAGTCTTTTAACCTCGTCATCAGCTTCTAGCTTTAATTGTCTTACCGCCTCACCTATGGCAAGAATGCCAAGAGTATTCTCTGTTCCTGCTCTTAGAGAATTTTCTTGATGACCACCGCTTATTAGAGGGCAGATAAACTTCTTTGATCTTTTCTGGTAGAGTACGCCTATCCCCTTAGGAGCATAGATCTTGTGGCCGGACATAGACATTGAGTCAATATTCATCTCATTTAGATTGATCTTAACCTTGCCGATAGCCTGTACAGCATCCGTATGAAATGTTATGCCTCTTTCCTTAGCTATAAGGCCGATCTCCTCTATTGGTTGAATCGTTCCGATCTCATTGTTAGCAAACATTATAGTTATTAGTTTGGTATTTGGTTTAATTGCCTTTCTTACAGACTCAGGACCTACCATCCCAAACTCATCCACAGGAAGATAGGTTACCTCAACACTGTGACTTTCCATACATTTTAGTGTGTTCAAAACTGACGGGTGTTCAATACAGCTTGTAATAACATGAACTGATGATGGGCCACATGAACATCCTGATCCGCAACAACCTGCTATACTTTTAATAATCGTGTTGTTTGCCTCAGAACCGCTTGCCGTAAAGATTAGTTCGTCAGGAAAACAATTAAGATATTCTGCTATCTCATCTCTTGCCTTTTCTATAAGGTATCTAACCTCTCGTCCGGTCTGATGAGCAGAACTTGGATTACCAAAGAGATCAAGAGACTCTGTTATAACTTTTTTTACCTCTGGATGAAGCGGAGTAGTTGCATTATTGTCGAAATAGATCATTTAACATCTCCTTTGTATATATCATCCTTATAGTACTTCTCGACAAACTCATTCATAACAATCTTAACTCTCTCTATACACTTTCCACAGCCTGTGCCAACCTTAGTCCGTTCCTGTAAGCCCTTGAAGTCTTTTACACCTTCGAGAACTTCCATCTTAATATCTTCAATAGTTACATTAAGACAGGTGCATATTATTTCAGATTCGCTCTCCGATGGGATTCGATCAGTCTGATTAGTTCTCTTGAAATAATCCTTAATTGCATCTCGCAGTGCCTTATCGCCAAGGACTGAACAGTGTATCTTATTGGATGGAAGACCGCCCAGTTCATTAATAATATCATCCGGTGTAATCTTAAGTGCTTTATCGAGAGTCATACCGCCATCTCGTGTTATCATCTCACTCATCATGGAGGTAGAGCCGATAGCACTCGCACATCCAAAAGTTTGCCACTTCATGTCTATTATTCTATTATCTTTAACTTTTATAAAGACCTTCATCATGTCCCCGCATGCAGGAGATCCTACAAATCCAATACCATCTGCATTGTATTCCTCTTCTGAAACATCAAGTACATTTAGTGGTTTCATAAAGTGCTGTTTAACTTTATCCGAATAATTCCAACCCATTCCACTCATAAAATCCTCCAAATACTACTATTTGAGTAGTGTATAGTATATTAATATTAACAATCAATTAATGCAAGATATTTATTAAAAAATCTTGTTAAAAGTTGGTCATTTTTTCTACAAGTTCGTTAAAAGTCCGTCCTCTGTGAAACTCATTTTGAAATAATCCAAAACTGGTACAGCCGGGGGAGAGTAAAATTATATCGCCGACATTTGAATTCTCTATTGCAAGTCTCAACAGCTCCTCAAGAGAATCTGATATCTTATCAATCTTCCTGTCAATGTGTTTTATCATCTTATCTGTGCCGTTGCCGCTAAGAAGATACACCTTCTTAGGAATCCTTGCAGCCTCTGTTATACATTCAAACTTTAGGTTCTTATCGTTGCCGCCGCCGATCCATATAATTGGTGAGTTAAATGATCTGAGTGCACTTGCAGCCGCCTCAGGTATGGTTGCTGTTGTGTCGTTTATATATGTAACACCTCTATGTGTCTTTATCTTTTCCAGCCTGAAGGGAACACCTGAGAACTTCTGTAATCCTCTTTTGATGGTATCAGTGTCTATTCCACTGAGGCGGGCGGCGGCGGCAGAGATAAGCGCTGCTGTAAAGATATGTTCGCCTGGCACACTAAGGTCATCCCTGTTAAACAATTTTTCACACTGTCCATCTAACATTGAAAAACCAGCTCCATTTTCAAGATAGAATGTACTAGAATTACGGCATCTATCGGAAGAAAAATAATGAATAGTAGCATCTGTCTCTATCTTATCTCTATTAAGATAGAGATCGTCTGCCGGTATAATCAGAAATTGTTCGGGACCCTGGTTATCTGTTATGATCTTCTTGTCATCAAGATATTGATTCATGTCTGAGTAGTAGTTCTGATGATCATTCATTAGATTGGTTATAACTGCGATGTCAAATGAAAAACCCTTGTTCCTTAGGTCTCTAAGCTGCCAGCTAGAAAGCTCTAATATGACTGTAGAATCCTCATTGACCTTATCATAGAAAGATAGGGGCGATATTGTGATATTTCCACCGAGGAATGTGTTCTGACTATGCTCTCGAAATATAGAGTACATAAGAGATACTGTCGATGATTTTCCCTTACTTCCGGTCACGGCAACGATCCTGCAGTCCGTCATTTTTAAAAATATCTCAATATCACTTATGACTGAAGCACCGCCCTCAATGGCTCTAACGATATACGGATTGCCTGGAGGGACTCCGGGTCCCTTTACTATGAAATCAGCTTCAATGAAATCTGCCATCCTGTGTTCACCAAGGACATAGGTTACCCTGTCTCCATAGATAGTTAGCTGATCAATAGATGATCTGAGTTCATCGGGACTCTTAAGGTCGGTTATCTTAACTCTGAAGCCGTTTTTTAGGAAGAAAAGTGCAGTCCCTACGCCACCACCATTTGTTCCAAGCCCCTGAATTAGAATCTCTTTACCGTTGAACCAATTTTATTCATCTTAATCTAATATTCCGTATCTATCTTTTCAAGGACATCTATGAGTTCTAAGGCAGTCATTGCGGCCTCAAAACCCTTGTTGCCGCCCTTAGCTCCTACCCGCACCTCTGCCTGTTCTATCGTATCAGTTGTAAGTACACCAAATATCGCAGGAACGCCTGTCTCCATACTGACACTTGCAAGTCCCTTTGAGACCTCTGAGGCAACAAAATCAAAATGAGGCGTCTCACCCCTTATAACAGCACCCAGGGCAATTATTGCATCCGGTTTCCTTGATACAGCAATCTTCTTGCAGACCATGGGTATCTCAAATGCACCCGGAATTCTCACTACTCTAATGTTTTTTTCATCTATACCGTGTCTGACCAGACCATCAATTGCACCCTCTACAAGCCGCTCTGTCAGAAAAGAATTAAACCTTGAAACAACTATAGCAAACTTCTTATCCTTAAGATTGTATTGTCCATTAATCTCTTTTATCATAGTAAACCCCTTAACGAAAGTAATAAACTATACACAAAAAAAGTATTTTTATCAATATAAAAAGGATTATTAAAAAGGATTATTTGAGTTCAAATTATAAATGAATTGCCGGTGAAATTAAATCTGTTACAGTCTCCCCGTCTTGGTAAAATCTCAAAAAAATATTTTGACTTATAGCCTTATTTATGATAAAAGTTGAGGTCATATTTAGATTTTGACTAATTCTTAGTAAATAAATTCAGGAGGATATATATTATGGAAGACAATATGAAATTAATTGGTGAAAGTTTGTACAGGTTTCAGTCAATGATAAACCAATCAGGGATTTCACTTGACGATTTTATCAGGGAAAATTATGCAAATAAATGGCTCTCTGACGAACTATACAATATGGTTGCTATTAAGACAACCTTTGTTAACTCATGCCTGAATTTTCTATACAACGAGGGGCTTTTAAACCTTGAGAAGGTTATGTTAAGTATTATCACTGACCCGCTGGCCCACGACATTGAGCATACACCTACCATAAAATATAAAGGCCATACATATCTTACAACACACAGTATGATATATGCAAAATTTCTTGCCTGTTCTAATCCGAAAGTAAAGGGGATTTTTGTAGATTCTCCAAATATAAGACTTGAGATGGAGAGTCCTACTAAGATGCAGAGGGGAAGATATCTGGCTGACTTCTCACAGATCGATATAGAGTTAAGGAGAAATAGAGGTGTTTCACTTGACGAATACTATGACAAAAAAGACAGAGTCTTAAAAATACTTAAAGAAGATATGGATAAAATAAAGAATTTCTTTGAGCGAATGATGATTCATGCATTTGAAGAGATAAATAGAAGAAACAAGGACGACATGAAAAACCTTGGTATAGTAATTGAAGTGCCGAAAAGTCCATTCCCAACTTTTTTAAAGGATGATCTTGTAGCAAAATCAGGTGCTAGAGGTTATGAGGAAAAAGCAGGGGAGGATACACCGGCACAGGTGTTCTGGATAGACGGACTTCTTAGAGAAAACTATGACCTTGTTTATCCATATCTTAATCGTGATGGGTCTAAGGTGGTAAAGGATGCGATTACCTCATCGAGTGTATTTAACTATGATATGCTTGCAAAGAGTATAGATGCGAAGACCGGTAAACACACACCTGCGAAGGAGATAATGTCCGGTGCGATAAGAGAATGGTTGTTTGAACCGATTGTAGAGAGGATTATTGATAATAAGGTTCTGCCATCGAGACCGATCATTAAGGACGGCAATATTGAGAATATTAACGAACTTGGCGGATACGGGCCATTCCTATACTTCTGCGGCATGAAGGATAAGAAAGGCGGGGCTGTATTTCCTGATACTATGGGTGGTGGAATAGGTGTTGAAAGAACGATGTATGCACTTCTTAGAGGTCCAAAACTGGATAAGATAGATGATGCAACCTACTTTGGCAAAAATCCGGATTCACATCCGCTATTTCTGTTCTAATTTTAATTTATAGACTCTTGCACGATAAAAAAAACCCCTCTTAATAGTACATTTCTTAGTACTTAAGTTGGGGTTTTTTTATTATCTGAACTTTTTTATTATCTAAAATTAGAGGAAATCTTGCCTCTTTAAGCCTTTTTTTTCTTTTCTTTAACAACTTTTTTTGACTCAACAGCTTTTTTTGATTCTACCAAATCCTCCTCTTTTTTCACCGATTCATCATCAAAACCGTTTGTTATTACGGGTTTGCTTTCTAAAAACGATGAAACAAATTCAAACTTTTCTTCATCATTCATAGCTGTAACCTCAGGAAAAAGAGATGAAACTATCTCAAACAGATCAGAGCTTTTCTTTAAACCCATTTTTCCAAAATATTTTCCTGTCTGTGTTGTCATATACTCAGAGGTTGTAAGATAATGCACCTTGTTATATTGAATATCAAGGTCATTCCAGAAGCCAAAAAGATACCATAGGTTCTCAAAATATATAGTTTGTTGTGAGATGTTTTGAAATATGTAGACAACCCCTTTCAGGTACTTGATACTTCGACCTGTCAAATCAGCTATCTTTAATTTAAAATACTTCAAGTTTTCTTTAACAAACCTCCCGTGTATATCAATAAACAAAACCTGTTTGTTGATAAAAAAGTTAACCCTGTATTCATAGCTGTCATCTATTGCTACGGTCTTATTTACGGACTTCAGTTTCTGAAGGTAGTCAAGTATCTCCTGCATAATTAAATCCGGATCTAATGAGTAGAAAATATTACCAATTCCCAATTTAAAGTATTCTGCCATGTTTTCAATAGATGGTTTTTTTGAGACCGCCATAATATTCACATTTGGAGATAGTTGTTTAATTTTTGCTATCTCCAGCTCTGTATCAACCCAGACTGAAAATTCAAAAAACACACAAAGATCAAATGTGGTTTTACTATCGGCTGTTAAATTTTGCAGAATAGTGGGCATATGACCGTTAATAATGATCACCCTATCCATTATCTCACACATTTCATTTTTACCGGCAAGGAGAATATTCACAAGCCCTCCATTTTCAAAATAGATTAAAATATAATTTAGATCGAAGTGTCATTTATAGTCTATAGTATTAATCGTTTTTTTGCTAGTCAATTATAAAGATATTATAGATCGCGTAAATTGTATAAATAAAGATCGAGCAAAAAACTTAAGGGATTTTTGCAAGAGCCTCTATGGGTTATTACTCTATAGGTTCTGAATTACAGGTTTTGAATTACAGATATGTTGAATAACCATTTAGATGTGAAGCCCGCCATCAACATTGATAATTTCACCTGTTATGTATGAATTATCGATTAGAAATTTAACTGTGTTAGCTATGTCAAGTGCTGAGCCCGATTGTTTAAGCGGGAGTTTTTTGGTGAGCCTGTCAAATATTTCTACATCCTCCTTGGTCTTAGTTAGAATAAGCCCCGGAGCAACGCCATTTACACGGATATAGGGACCAAGTTGTTTAGCTGCAAGGGTTGTAAACTCTGCAAGTGATTTTTTTGATAATATATATGGTGTATAATTGACCATGTCATTTTTATAGATATTTGCATCTAGAATATTAATAATAACACCACGATCTGCTTTCTTGGCAAATTCACGGGTAATCATAAATGGTGCCTTAAAATTTATTGCAAACATATCATCAAGGAGTCTTGGTTCTGTACTAAGAAGATCACTGCGCTCTATGATTGAGGCGGCATTGACAATTCCAAAAAGATCCGGATCAATTTCAAATGCATCCTCTACAAGTCTCTTTGTGTCGCTCTCAAGGGAGAGATCGGCCTGAATAACCCAGCTCTTTGAATTACTCTGTTTTATCTCTGTCTTAGTTTTATAGGCCTCGCTCTCCGATGTGTTATAATGTACAATAACATTAAAGGAGTGTCTTCCAAGCAGAAGAGCAATCTGTTTGCCTATTCTCTTAGCTGCACCGGTTACTAGGATTGTTCTATTCATTCGATCTCACCTATTATTTTAATCGTGCAATTATATACATTTTTTTTAAAATTTCAACAAATATTTAAATAATTTTAGTTTTTGCAAAATTAGTTGTAATTAAACCATTATTGACTATTATAACTAGTCAATGGTTATTTAAGATATAATATTTGCATATCATATTAATAAATAGAGATATTTAGAGTTATATATTCGTTTAGTTTATTTTCTTTTGATCTAAATATCATTGGACTAACATATCAGTTGTCGATTGGTATAAATGAATACATTGCAATTATTTACATTTTCCTGTATATTTTGTATATATTTTTTAAATCCCATTAAAAAATTATTGGAGATATCAGATGAAAAATCAGGATGAAAATATGGTTACAAATTTGATAGTTGATAAAAGCAGATGTCTCTATCTTGAAAATAGGACAGCAGAGGTGGGATATTTTTATGGCTATAATATAAGTCCGGATTTTCTTGATACTTTACTTTCTAATGGATTTAGAAGATTTGGTAACCTGTTTTTTAAAAACATTTGCCCTGAATGCCGTAGTTGTTTGCCAATAAGAGTTATAGTTAAGGATTTTAGTCCCACTAAAAGTCAAAGAAGATGTTGCAGAGTTAACAGTGATCTGGTTGTTAGATTTAAGGAGCTTGAATATCGCGATGAGATCTATGATCTATACTGTGAACATTCAACTTTTAAATTCAATAAAACTCCGGATGCCCCTGATCTATTTAGACAGAATTTTTTCTGTATTAATAACCCGGGATGGCAGACTGAGTACTATGAAAACGGCAAGCTCATAGGAGTTGGTTTTATTGATAGATCAATAAATGGACTTAGTTCGATCTATTTCATCTATAGTGAGTCAGCTGCCTCCCGCGGTCTAGGGAACTATAGCGTTATGAAGGAGATTGAGCTTGCCTCAGAGTTAAATCTGTCTTATTACTACCTCGGGTACTATATCGAAGAAAACGCACATATGAACTATAAGAATAAGTTTAAGCCATATGAATTTTTTTAAAGCCTGAGGTTTTATGTCTATTGGAAAGTGCTTTTAAGCTGATTTTGAGCATTTTTTTTACCTTTAAAATATGTTATATATCTAAATATTTAGTATTTAGTCTTGTTAATTTTGAATATTTATTATATTATCTAATATTGTTTAATCGGTTTAGATTACACTTTTATCCCGTAGCAATAAGCCAAAAAATTAAAAACTGAGGACCTTAGATGGGCAATATATATCCAGTAGTTATAGAGGACGAACTTAAAAATTCGTATATGACTTACGCCATGAGCGTTATCATTAGTAGAGCCATTCCTGATGTTAGAGATGGTTTAAAGCCTGTACACAGAAGAATTCTTCACTCAATGAACGAAATGGGGCTTAATCACAACAAACCATACAAAAAGTGTGGTAGAATTGTCGGAGATGTACTGGGTAAATTCCACCCGCATGGTGATATGGCAATCTACGATTCACTTGTTAGACTCGCACAGAACTTCTCTATGCGTTATGTAATAGTTGACGGGCATGGAAACTTTGGTTCTATTGACGGCGATCCGCCTGCTGCGATGAGGTACACAGAGTCAAGGATGTCTAAGATCGCTGAGCTCCTTTTGAAGGATATCGAGAAAGAGACGGTTGATTTTGGACCAAACTATGATGATTCAATGGTTGAGCCAAAGGTTTTGCCGGCCAGTATTCCATTTTTACTTATAAACGGAGCGTCAGGTATAGCAGTTGGTATGGCGACAAATATTCCTCCATACAATCTTGGTGAAGTTATTAATGCAATTACTGCCTACATCGATAACCCTGATATAACTATTGACGAACTAATGAAGTTTGTAACAGGCCCGGATTTTCCTACCGGCGGTATCATATATGGAACAGCGGGTATTAAGAAGGCTCTAAAGACCGGCCGTGGTTCTATTGTTATCAGATCTAAAGTTAGAATAGAGGAAAATGCTAAGACAGGCAGGGAATTTATCGTTGTTGATGAGATTCCATATCAGATTAAAAAGGCTGAGCTTATTGAGAGGATTGCCGAGCTTGTTAAAGCGGATAAGATAACCGGAATCTCTGATATTCGTGATGAGTCTGACAGGCAAGGGATGCGGATAGTTATCGAACTAAAAAAAGGCTTTGTACCGAATGTTGTTTTAAATCAACTCTACAGCCATACAAATCTGCAGATTAACTACGGTATAATAAATCTTGCATTAGACAACGGTATTCCTAAAGTAATGGACCTAAAATACACAATTAAGGTATATGTTGACTTTAGAATGGAAGTTATCTACAGAAGAACCCGGTTTGAACTAAGGAAGGCAGAGGAGAGATCACATATTCTTCTTGGTCTGATGATTGCACTTGATAATATTGATGAGGTTATCAAAATCATAAAGGGGTCATCTGATACCAAAGATGCTAAGGCAAAACTTATGGAAAGATTTGCACTCTCAGATATTCAGTGTCAGGCTATCCTTGATATGAGGCTTCAAAAACTTACAAGTCTTGAGACAACTAAGATCAAAGAGGAATATGAGGAGCTTCAGAGACTAATTGCAAAGTTAAAAGAGATTATCTCAAGTGATGCAAATGTATTGAGAGTTGTTAGGGAGGAGTTGATTGCTGATACAGCTCAATTTATAGATGCCAGAAGAACAGAGATTGTATATAGAGAGATTGAGCTTATAGAGACAGAGGATCTTATTCACAGAGAGAATATGGTTGTAACTGTTACACATAAAGGGTTTATAAAGAGAACAAGTCAGAAAGAATTTAAGATTCAATCAAAGGGCGGAGTTGGTATAACTTCAAGCGGTCTAAGAGATGATGATTTTATTGAGCATATGTTTATCGCATCTACACATGATTATCTGTTATTCTTCTCAAATAAGGGGATAGCATATAGACTTAAAGTGCATGAGATTCCTGAACTCTCGAGAACTGCACGAGGCCAATCAATTAAGATGCTTATATCTGTACAACCTGAGGAAGAGATCAGTGCTATTGTTTCATTGCCTGATTTTAAGAATGAGAGTCAGAGTTTCTTCTTTGCAACGAAGAGAGGCGTTGTAAAGAGGGTTAGTGTTAGGGAGTTTAATTACCTTAATCAACGGGGCAAGAGAGCGATCTCATTAGATGAAAATGATGAAGTAATAGATGTAAAGGTTACAACCGGTTCAAATGATATAGTTGTTGCAACAAGGATGGGAAAATCCCTTAGATATAATGAAACTGCCGTAAGATGTATGGGAAGAACCTCAAGAGGTGTACGGGGTATTAAACTTGCAGAAGGAGATTCTCTCTGCGGTCTTACAATTGTAGATGAAAACTGTAGACTTCTTGTAATAACCGAGTACGGATATGGTAAACGGATCGAGTTTGATAAGTTTACTCCGCATGGCCGTGGTACAGGGGGGCAGAGATTCTATAAATATAACGAGGCAAAGGGTTTTGTTGCGGCTGTTAAGCAGGTTGAAGATGATGATGACATAATTGTAACAACGAACAAGGGCCAGATTATTAGAATAGCCTCAAAACAGATATCCGAGCAGGGCAAAAATGCAAGTGGTATACGACTTGTAAGGATAAGCAAACCGGATATGGTTGTTGCAATTGCGAGAGCAAATAAAGAGGAGGATACCGGTGATAAAGGTTAGAAGATATGAGCCTGAAGATAGGAAACCCCTTGAGGAATTAATTGCAGAGCAGTATAAAGAGATGAAGATGGAAGCGGAGTACTCAGTAGAGATGGTTACTACAACCATAGGTTTTTTTCTTAGCTCACCGCAATCCGGATATATTGCAATAATATTATATAAAGATAAGATAGTAGGGTATTCTATAGTATTATATCAATGGAAGATGTCATTTTCTAGAATCTATCTCTATATAGATGAGATCTTTATAAAGAAACAATTTAGAAGGTATACTCCTGAGATTAATTTGATGGATTTTATATCACATGAGGAAAAGATACAGGGGATAGCTATTAAACAGGATAGACTTAAGAATTCATTTAAGAGAACCTTTAAGACTATGAAATTTGAGAAAGACCCCAATAATTTATTTGTAAAGATGCTGAATTAAGAGATAAGTTTCAGATATTTCAAGATATTTATATAAATTTGAGAATAGGCGGTTTAGATTATGGCAGAGGCATTGAGAATTAAACATATATTGATGATGAAGGGCGAGGATCAAACCTTAACAATTGAGGGGTGGATTAGGACAAGAAGGGACTCTAAGGGGCTCTCATTTCTTGAGATCAATGACGGATCAACAATAAAAAACTTACAGGTAGTTGTTACTGAGGAAATGAAGGGCTATAAAACTCTCATAGGTTCCTTGAATAACGGAACAAGTGTTGAAATAGCCGGTAAACTAAAGGCATCTGAGGGTAAAGGGCAAACTGTAGAGTTGATTGCTGATAGTATAGTTATTCACGGAGTTGCTGATCCTGAGACCTATCCGATGCAGAAGAAACAGCATAGTTTTGAGTTTCTTCGTGAGATTGCACACCTTAGACCAAGGACCAATACTTTTGGTGCTGTCGCAAGAGTGAGGTCTGCGATGAGTTTTGCTATCCATAAGTTTTTTCAGGAGAGAGATTTTCTCTATGTTCATACGCCGATAATTACAGGCTCTGACTGTGAGGGTGCAGGACAGATGTTTCAGGTAACAACCATGGACCTAAAAAATATTCCTAAGGAAAAGGGTGAGGTTGATTTTTCAAAGGATTTTTTTGGTAAGCCCGCATCTCTAACTGTAAGCGGCCAATTAAACGGTGAGATCTACGCTACTGCTATGAAGAACATATACACATTTGGACCAACCTTCAGAGCAGAGAATTCAAATACGACAAGGCATCTCTCCGAGTTCTGGATGATTGAGCCTGAGATGGCATTCTGTGATATATATGGAAATATGGAGATTGCTGAGAAATTCATTAAGTACATTCTAAACTATGTCCTGGAGAATTGTGCTGATGACATGGATTTTTTTAACTCAAGAATTGACAAGGGGATAATTGAGAATCTTCAGACTATAGTTAAATCTGACTTTGGTCGAATTACCTACACTGAGGCTGTTGACCATCTTTTAAAATCAGGCCAGAAATTTGAGTTTCCTGTTGAGTGGGGGATAGATCTTCAGTCTGAGCATGAAAAGTTCTTGACCGAACATATCTTTAAGAAACCTATAATTGTTACCGGTTACCCTAAGGATATCAAGGCATTCTATATGAAGTTGAATGATGACGGTAAGACTGTTCGTGCTATGGATATACTTGTTCCAAAACTTGGTGAGATTATCGGTGGAAGTGAGAGAGAGGCTGATCACGATACACTTGTCGGTAGAATTAATTCACTCGGGATGAGACCGGAAGATTATTGGTGGTATCTGGAGCTGAGAAAGTACGGCTCTGTTTATCATTCAGGTTTTGGGCTCGGATTTGAAAGACTTATACAGTTTGTAACAGGTATGCAGAATATAAGGGATGTAATACCATTTCCTCGTGCTGTTAAGACACTGGATTTCTAGATCTATGATTGTATTGGGGATAGAATCCACCTGCGATGAGACAGCCTGTGCAGTCGTAAAAGACGGACAGGCTGTTTTGTCTAGTATTATTTCTTCTCAGATAGATGATCACAGACCGTGGAAAGGGGTCGTGCCGGAGTTAGCATCGAGAATTCACCTTGAAAAAATAATTCCTATCATTCGGGAAGCGCTTGACACAGCCTCTGTAAAGTTAGATATGATAGACCTTGTTGCATTCTCAAATCGCCCCGGACTGATGGGGGGACTTCTGGTAAGTGTGGGTGCAGGCAAGACCCTGGCTTGGTCAATTGACAGACCATTTATAGGTGTCAATCACATCGAGGCACATCTATTTTCACCGCATCTCTCAGAAAATATACCATTTCCATATATAGCACTTCTTGTGTCAGGTGGTCATACACTAATTGTAAAGGCAAATAACTATACAGACTATGAAATTCTTGGTACAACTATTGATGATGCCGCAGGTGAGGCCTTTGATAAGATTGCAAAACATTTCGACCTTGGATATCCGGGCGGTCCTGCAGTCGAGAAGGCGGCATTAACAGGTAATCCAAAGGCATTTGACTTTCCAACCTCCAATCTCTATAAATCAGACAGGATCTACGATGTAAGCTATTCAGGTATTAAAACTGCGGTTATCAATCACACAGAGAAATCTCTTAAAGTTGAGACCTATACTGTTAACGATATCGCAGCAAGTTTTCAGAAAAAATGTTTTGATATACTCATTAAAAAAGTAAAACTTGCCTGTCAGAATCATAACATCTTTAGAGTCGTTGTTGCAGGGGGCGTCTCGGCAAATAGATATATGCGGGAAAGATTCCATGAGATGGGACATGGTTACAGCGTATTTTTTCCCGATCTCAAATATGCAACGGACAATGCGGCTATGATATCAGGTTATGGTTACTATGCCTATAAAAGATGGGGTAAAAGTCCACTAAATATTGGAGTTGAGACCCGTATTACAGGCTATAAACAGATGCCTGCTCTAGTTTAGCCTTTTTTAGCATCAACAATTTATTGACTAGGAAAGTATTAATGAAAAAAGCACCGACTTTTCTTTTGTCTTATTTGTCTTATTTGTCTTATTTGTCTCTATCTCTATTATTTCTAGTTCTATCCTTGAGCTTATTAAGTATTGCTTGTAATATAAAAGAGGCTACGAACCCTGCCCGATTTCGTCCAATTGATCAGGTAAGCCTGACACCCAGCAGGACTTCAGGAGTTGCACCATTGATGGTACATTTTGAGGTAGAAACAAATAGTGCCGAATTTCATGAACGAGACTTTACATGGAATTTTGGAGACACTACTAGCGGGACATGGAGAACTACAGGTAAGTCAAAGAACACCGCAAAGGGAGCCGTATCAGCTCATGTGTTTGAAACACCAGGCACATATACAGTTACCGTAACAGTTCTAGATGGTCTTGGAGGAATGGGTACTGCTTCAGTTTCTATCGTCGTAACAGACCCGGATATCATGTATGCAGATGAAAATACGATCTGTGTTAATCCGCACGGTGATAATGATTTTTCAGGTGCTCCAAGTGGTGCCCAACATATTTCAACTGATACAATTTCTGAGATAGCTCCACTTGCTATAGCAAATCGCCGTATATTATTTAAACGGGGAGCCTCATGGAGTACCGGTAGTATCGAAAACTGGCCGGAAAACAATGGGCCTGTTACTATCGGTGCTTACGGCACGAACTCCGATAATCCGGTAATTACTGTTGTATCCGGAACAGAAACTACTGCTTTTTTACCCTTGAACTACAAAGAAGACTGGAGGGTGATGGATTTGACCCTCCTGGATTCAACGCGTAAATTTGGATTTGTCGGCGGAGTAACAGAGTTTAGGCGGTTTCTTTTTTTGAGAGTACGAGCTGAGGGGTTTGGTGTTGCGATGGGCTGGAGTCATTGGAATGATCCGGATGGTGCAACTCAAATAGATCTGATGGCTCTTGTTGACTGTGAATTTTCTGATTCGGCCTCTAATGTTAGTTATATTGGTAGCGAACGGCTAGTTGTTTTGGGTTGTAGCTTTTTGGATGCTCATGACTCTCATGTTTTACGGGTTTGGCAGGCCTATAAGGGTGTAATTAGCAATAATATAATGGCCGGTTCAAGTCTCGATACAAGTACAGGTCGGCATGCTTTGAAACTGCATGGCCCTGATGAAGCTCAGGTCTATTCAACCAACTGGGATAGGCTTGTGAAACGGACAGAGTACACTATAGTTTCAGATAATATTTTCGGCAGTTGCGGACCATGGCCTGTTTCGATCGGGCCTCAGGATGACGGCAAAGATGAACGGCTCTCAAATATCATTTTTGAACGAAATCGTTATTCGGGTGACTTTGGTAACCGAAGTGCGGCATCTAACCCCTTAAATATTGCGTTTCTTTTTTATGCCCGTCAGGTAACCGTCAGAAATAATATAATCGATGGGGCAAATTTTGGAAACTATTTTACAGGGATTGAAGTACGCGCTATTGCAACCGCTCCTGCTCCGCGTGATCTGTGGATCTACAATAACACTATTTATAAAAATGGAAATCCTGATGGTGAACAGTGGATCGGTGTAGCAATTCGCGAGGCTGCCTCATCAGTCACGGTACGCAATAACCTTGTGGTTTTCCCCGATGGGATTTCTGTACAGGTAAGTATAGATAGCACGACTTCAGAAATAGTTGCATCATCAAACCTCCTAACTTCAAATAATCCATTTGTGGACTCTGATAATGTTAGTGCGTTAGAGCGTTCTTTTGAGTTGCGTTCTGATGCTACAGAGTCAATAAATACGGGTGTCATTTTACAATCAGTATTTGAGGATTTTGCAGGTAACTTGCGAGGTGTTAGCGGAGGCTATGAGATGGGAGCGTATGAGTATATTGAACAATAGGGGGTAATTATGAAAGCTGTACAGAAAGATCCTGATGAATGGTTTTATGATAGTACAACCGGAGAGCTGCACCTGATGCGTGCGGCGGTTAAACTTAAGGGGCGGATTCGTAGATTTCTTATTAATTTCTATGGCGGGTTTTCGGTATTAATAATTTTGTTTAATTTGAAGTTTGTAATCAGAGGTATAATTGATCTGATCACCAAGTTATTTTCAGAAGATTATGGCGTTGTAAGTTTGAAGGTCTTTGATAATCTACTTATCATGTTGGTTTTTTTGCTATCTTTATTTTTTCTCTTACTATTTATTAGGAATATTTTTTTTATAAATGACACAGTGCTTCGCTTCGATGAAACATATTTCTATAGAAACGGTAAAAAATTTCTGATCTCTGATTTAGAGACTGCCTACATACAAAAAGAGGTGTTGCGATTTTCGGGGCAAGAGTATTACAGCGGTTCAAGAGAGTTTTATATTGCTTTGTATATTAACCTTCGAACTGTTGCAAAGCCGGTTAAGATAGCGACTTTTCGGTGTTATAAGTTAAATAACCTGTCAAAAACTCTAGAGAAAATGTTTAATTCGGTTAAGATAAAATTTGATGATTCACTTGCATCGGATTTGTCAGATGACAACTTATAATTTGAGGCGTATCATGAGTAAACCGGTTAGAATAACTGACATGACAGATAAGAACAAAGAGGATATTATTTTATTATATATTGGCTTTGTTGTTCTCATATTATTAACGGTACCTATTTATCTATATTACAGGTATAAAATTAATGGTTCTTTTGCACTAATCCCTGTTGTGCACTATGTGATAGTTTTTGTCGTATTTAGTTTGCAACTTTTAGTTTTTTTAAAACTCAGATTGTCTATTATGCAAAGGGAACCTGCATTTGTTAGAGCGACCATGATTGATTATGAATCATTCATATCCAAGTTAGACAGAACAGGATTGAAATACACATTGAACATTCTACTAGACAGACTAAATGGCGGGTGGGATAACAAGCTTTATCTTTTCGATATAGCAATCATGGGCGTTCAAGTTCACATGATTGTTAAGAAAAATAAGTTTGAGACTATAAGCGTCAGATTAACATTTAAAAGTGACATCATACCTGAACATTTAACATCGGTATTAGTGTATATTAACAGTTTAAAATTATTTGACAGGTAATTTTTTTTAAAAATTTTTTTTAAAAATAATACTTGACATAACTAAAAATTTTAATTAAATTACTAAATGAGAATTACTTTCATTTAGTAATGGGGGTTCAACGAAATGAAAAGGTCATGCGGAAGGTGGGGTCATAGACTCAGAGGATTCGGTTTAAAATGTACAGCAGGTAGAGAGATTATACTTGAAATTCTTGGATCAACAAATGAACACTTAAGCCCCGAAGATATATATTCAAAGGTAAAGGCTGAATCTCCCGATACGGGACTAACCACAGTTTATAGAACGCTTGATGTATTAACAAGGTTGGATGTTGTTTCAAAGCTTGATTTTGGCGATGGCAAATCAAGATATGAACTTGCGGATAATTTTACACATAAGAAACACCATCACCATCTTGTATGTACATCATGCGGTAAAATAGTAGATTATTCAGATTTTGTCGCTGGAGAAAGTGAAACCATTTGTAAAATAGAAGAAAAACTTGGAGATAAATATGGCTTTAAAATATCAGGGCATTTTATAAAATTTGAAGGTTTATGTGGTAATTGCGGATAAATAGAAAAATCCCGAGGCTTTTGTAAAAAGGGATTTTTATTTTTCTTTCTAAATGATAATAATTATCGTTGAGAATGAAAAATAAACCGGTTTATAAATTATATTTAATAAGGAGGTATTTTTATGCCAGGATTAGACAGATCTGGACCTAACGGAGAAGGATCAATGACAGGTGGGGGTTTTGGGCCATGCAATACTAATAATCAACAAGCCTTAGGCAGAGGACGAGGCGGTGTAGGTTTAGGTTGCGGAAGAGGTATGGGAAGAGGTGCGAACAGAGGAAGATTTTCTGTAGGTGTTAACAATCAACCGGGGATAAATCAGACTCAAACTCAAAATAATTCACCGATTATTAATGATGAATAATTGAAAATTTAAGAAGTATCGGATTAATTTTGCAAAAGCCTCGGATTTATTAGAATATTCAATAATTACTTATGTATAGTGGTTCGATACTTCTTTATTTTTTTAGAGCAAAGGAAAGTTATGTTCGAATTAAAAAAGCGGGTTCATTTTGAAGATGTTGACTATTATGGGATCATTCATCACCCTAAAGTTTTATATTATTTTGAACGAGCAAGAAATTTATTTTTTGAAGCAAACAATATTTTTCTTGACAGGGTAAATTATTCTATTCTACTAAAAAAGATTGAGATAGATTATAAGTGCCCTTTAATGATGTATGATGAAATAGTAATCAAACAATACACTGATAAAATGAACGACTACAAATTTTCATTTAAATACAAGATATTTAAACAGACTAAACTTTCTGTTAACTCTACAATTGAATTTGTTGTTGTAGACAGTGAGACGAAGAAAATGATAATGTTGCCGGAAGAAATTAAAATAATATTGGCCGGCAAAGAAGAGATAAAATAAAGGAGAAAGAAGTTGAAAATAGTAATATCAACAGATGATAATCGGGTATCGGAACATTTCGGTAGGTGCCCTGTTTTTACAATTGCCGACATTGTAGATGGAAAATGTTTAAATAAAGAGGTTATTCCGAATCCGGGACATCATCCGGGTTTTCTACCAAAGTATTTCTATGAAAAAGGAGTAGGCTGTATTATTGCCGGTGGAATGGGTGGAAGTGCTCAAAATCTTTTTAATGGTTATAATATTAATCAGATATTGGGTATTTCCGGAGAAATTGACAGTGTTATTTCAAGTTTTATATCAGGTGACCTTACAAACAAAGGGTCTTCTTGCAAACCCGGTGCAGGAAAAGGGTATGGATTGGATAAATCAGAATGCGATCATGAAGATCATAAACATGGAGAAGAATAATGAAAATATGTGTAACTTCCTACGGAAAAACGCTTGACTCGGAAATAGACCCGCGATTTGGTCGGTGTGCTAATTTTTTAATAATTGACACAGAAACACTTAATTGTGAATCTCTTGAAAATATAGACAGCGACTCTAAGGGTGCTGCAGGGATCAAAGCAGGACAACTAATCGCAGAAAAAAATGTAGATGCTCTTATAACAGGTAATGTCGGCCCCAATGCCTTTCAGGTTTTAAGTGAAGCCGGAATCAAAGTCATAAGCGGTGTATCAGGAATTGTAAAGGATGCAGTGGAAAAGTACAAAAAAGGGGAATTTCAGCCGGTAAATCAGGCTACTGTTGAATCACACTTTGGACAAAGTAAATAAAGGACACTTCTAAACAAATTAAAATCGGAGTTAATAATGGCTTGTAATATTGTTATATCTAGTGGTAAAGGCGGTACGGGAAAAACATTTGTATCGACTAATTTGGCCTATTTATTATCAAAACAGGGAAAATCAGTTACATATCTCGACTGTGATGTAGAGGAGCCTAACGGACATCTGTTTTTAAATCCGGAGATTACCAGTTCGGAGGAGATTTTAATTAAATCGCCTGCCGGTGTTGATCCGGCAAAGTGTATTAAATGCGGCAAGTGTTATAATAATTGTAAATATAATGCATTAGTATCGGTTAAAGAAAAAATAATGTACTTCAGAAGCTTGTGTCATGTCTGCGGTGTTTGTTCACTCGTTTGTCCTGCAGATGCAATTATTAAGCAAGACCGTAAAATTGGCACCTTAAAAAGCGGTAAATCGGGAAATATTGATTTTCATTATGGATTGCTTGAAACAGGTGAAGGAGGTATGACACCTCGTGTAATTAGAAAAGTCAAAGAAAGATCAGGTAATGGGATAACGATACTTGACTCACCTCCGGGAACATCATGTCCGGTTGTTGAGACCGTCAAAAACTCTGACCTATGTGTACTTGTAACAGATCCGACACCGTTTGGAGTAAATGACCTCAAACTTGCTGTTAATATGTGCCGTGAACTTGACAGAGAGCCGGTAATTATTGTAAATAGAGCTGATTATCTTGATAATGAACTTAAAAACTACTGCAACGAAGAAA
>CAYYKD010000004.1:127066-129692 GCA_964471825.1 uncultured Spirochaetales bacterium | reverse complement strand
TTCGGATTCCGCCACAGATTGGACATTATAGTATTTACATCATCGATGAGGTTCACATGTTGTCGCAGGCCGCTTTTAATGCATTCCTGAAGACGCTCGAAGAACCACCACGTCATGCTATTTTTATTCTGGCAACAACCGAAAAACACAAAATTATTCCAACGATTTTGTCGCGTTGTCAGATATTCGATTTTAACCGGATTAAAATCAGTGATATTTCGGATCACCTTTCGTATGTAGCCAGAAGCGAAAGTGTTTCGGTCGAAAACGAAGCCTTAAATGTTATCGCTCAGAAGGCCGATGGTGCTATGCGCGATGCGTTATCAATACTTGATCAGATTATCAGCTTTTCGGGCAAGAACATTACCTATAAAGATGTCATTTCGAATCTTAATGTTCTCGATTACGATTATTATTTCCGTTTAGTCGATTTATTTCTGAACAATGATATTTCAAATAGTTTGTTGCTATTTAACGAGATTCTGGATCATGGTTTCGATGGACACCATTTTATCACCGGATTGAGTTCTCACTTCAGGGATGTAATGGTTTGTAAGGATCCGGTTACTGTTCAGTTGCTCGAAGTTGGCGGAGAAATCAAAGAGAAATATAAAATTCAGGCTACACGTTGTGACAGCGATTTTCTGATTGGAGCTTTACAAATTGCCAATGAATGTGATCTTCAGTACAAAGCCAGTCAGAATAAACGATTGCTGGTTGAGTTGGCAGTTATCAAAATCGCACAGTTTACCTTAAAAAAAAAATAGATGACGGATCGGAAGATGACGCGCTTCTTCCGATGTTTAACTTATCTGATCAGTCACCGTCTCAATCGGCAGCTAAAGTTATCTCTACTGAAAATAGTGAAGTTTCTCCGGCTTTAGCTAAACTTGAAGCTTTAGAAAAGGCTTCTCCGATCAAGATGATCCGCAAAGTAGGAAGTGGATTTACTCCTTCAATTAAAGATGCTCTGGCCGGAAATGTTGCAGAGAAACCGGTTGAGGTAGAATCACAAAAACCTAGCTATAGTGAGTATGGAGATTATTCCGAACCGTTTACTTACGAGCAATTTGCAAGCAAATGGGCCGAATTTCTTGATCAGCTCACTGATCGTCCGAATCTACGTTCAACCTTAGTGAATATTCCTGAATTAATTGAAGGGAATAAGGTGTTGTTAAAAATTGAAAACTCAGTTCAGGAAGAAGAAATTCGACTGGTTAGGCTCGAATTGATTTCGTGGTTGCGCCGCGAGTTGCGAAATTCGAAAATCGAGCTGATCACCCGAATAGAGAAGACTGAAACGGAACGGGTTTTTTATTCTGATTCTGAAAAGTTGCAAATGATGATGCAAAAAAATCCCGAATTATACGAGCTTAAACAAAAATTTAACCTTGATTTTAAGGATTGATTATGAATTGTTTGCGGTTTTGTTAGTTTGTTTACTTATCCTTTTTTTTTGTATCGGTTTGATGATGAAATTTATTTTATACCTTTATTGAAATTTGAAAATCGTATAGCTATGATAAAGAAAGAAGTTCTGGATGCACTTAATGAGCAGATTAATGCTGAAACCTATTCAGCGTACATGTATCTTTCGATGGCTGCCTATTTCGAAAATATCGGACTTTCGGGTTTTGCCCATTGGATGAAAATTCAATATCAGGAAGAAGCTGCCCATTCGATTAAATTTTTTAATTACGTGACTGAACGCGGTGGTAGAGTTATTTTAAAGGCTGTTGATCAGGTTCCTGTTGAATTTGATGGAGTTGTTGACGTTTATGAAAAGACATTGACTCATGAAATTCATGTAACTTCTTTGATCAACAATTTGATGAATGTAGCTATTGCTGCAAGTGATCATGCCTCCCAAAGCTTTTTTAGGTGGTTTATTGATGAACAGGTTGAAGAAGAGTCTAATGCTTCTAACCTACTTGAGAAACTTAAACTAATAGGGGATGATAAGAGTGGTCTATTTATGCTTGATGCTGAGTTAGCAGCCAGAGTATTATCACCGGCTATAAATCTTGTTGATACAGCAGCCTCTGCAGAATGATAGTTTATACAAAAGATATTTAAGAAATAGTTTTAAGTAACGAAAAGCCTGTAAGCTCTTTTTGAGTTGCAGGCTTTTTTTCAAATTATTCTTAAATAAATTTTTGAATAATTTGATGGTCAATGGTTACATTTTTAAATAATCTGCTTGACACATGAGAATAATAATTTTATACATTTTACATACATTTTTTAAATTGGAGAGTAAATATGAAAGATAGAATTATTAATTTACCATTAAATAAGATGCCAAATAAATGGGTAAATATTCTCTATAATCTTCCTAAGGCTTCGTTACCGCTTGTTGATCCATCAAACAATCAACCTATTCCACCTGAGGGGCTTTATCCGTTATTTGCTAAACAGCTTATTGATCAGGAGATCAACACTAAGGATGAATTTGTTAAGATACCTGATGAGGTAATGAATATATATTCAATCTACAGGCCGACACCGCTTATTAGAGCAAGATTTCTAGAGGAATTCTTAAAAACACCGGCAAAGATTTTTTATAAATATGAAGGTGCAAGTCCGTCAGGTAGTCATAAACCTAATACTGCAATTCCACAGGCTT
>CAYYKD010000004.1:126236-127056 GCA_964471825.1 uncultured Spirochaetales bacterium | reverse complement strand
TATTCAGGGTCACACAAGGCCAACACCGCAATTCCACAGGCTTATTATAATAAGAATGAGGGAATAAAAAAACTTTCAACTGAAACGGGTGCGGGGCAGTGGGGATCAGCTTTGAGCTTTGCATGTAAACATTTTGACATCGAATGTAAGGTTTTTATGGTTAGAGCCTCATTTGAGCAGAAACCATACCGAAAAGTAATGATGCAGATGTATGGCGGAAATGTTGTGCCAAGCCCGTCTGAAGAAACTGCAATCGGAAGAGAGCTTTTAAAGGATAAAAACAACTACAAGGGATCACTTGGTATTGCGATAAGTGAGGCTGTTGAGGTTGCTATGCAGAATGATGATACTCATTATACGCTTGGTTCTGTTTTAAATCATGTTATTCTTCATCAGACTATTATTGGAGAAGAATCAAAGATTGCATTAGAATCTATCGGGGAATATCCGGATATAGTTATCGCATGTAACGGTGGTGGAAGTAATTTTGGTGGATTGGTTGTTCCTTTCCTTAAAGAAAACCTTGAAAAAGGGCGTAAGACAAAATTTATATCAGTTGAGCCGGCAGCATGTCCTACACTCACTAAGGGAAAATATGCATGGGATTTTGGTGATACAGGAAAATTAATACCTCCAACTCTTATGTACACACTTGGACATAGTTTTATTCCACCTGCTGTTCATGCGGGGGGATTACGATATCATGGGGATTCTCCATTGGTTAGCTGGATGTACCATAATAAACTTATAGATGCGGTTGCACTAAAACAAAATGAGGTTTTTCAGAAGGCAATGATGTTTGCTCAGACAGAGAGTATCA